>JAYPJE010000061.1:0-22428 GCA_038128265.1 Gemmatimonadota bacterium | reverse complement strand
TCCTGCAGGTTTTTGGCCATCGGTTTTTCGCAAAGAACGTGCGCGCCGGCGTTGAGAGCAGCAATGGTAGCTGGGGTATGGAGCGGCGAGGGCAATGCGTTCACAAAGAGATCGAAATCGCCGGCTTCGATCATTTTGGTCCAATCTTTGTACGTGCGCGCGCCAAATTGGTTGCGCGCGTCTTTGCGGCGATCCTGTATCTCATCGGCTACGGCGACGATCTGGTAGCGCTCGTAGTCTTTTTCCAAGTGGCGCGCGTGGATGCTATAGCCGCTGCGGCCCTGACCGCCGATTGCGACGCGAACGATGCCGTTTTCCATAGTGGAAGTGTCCTTGAAGTGAGTGTAGCCAGCAGTGTAACCCGTCTAAAATGGCAAAGTTCGCGCACGGCGGCAAATGGCGTCCGTTGGACCAAACCCACGTTACGGGTCTATATCACAGCATAAAAACTGCTCGCCGCACTCTTCGCTGCGACACATCCACTCACCCTGCGGGCCAATAACTCCAGAAGGCGATGAGCAGCGCAGGTCGACGGGAAAACAGCTGTCTACGGTGGCGATATACAGCGCGGAAGCGCGGGCGCGCATCCGCAAATTGGCCTCGTGAAAATGCCAGTTCACCTGCGACCATGGGTCGCTGCTGCGACCGCCGTTAACCGCGTGAAAAACGGCGCGAGCGCCCATTTGGCGCAGCTGCTGTGTAAGATGGGGGTCCGGCATGGGCGTGCAACAGGGGTTGGCCCACAGATCGTTGCAAATCAGCCCGCCGACTGGCACACCGCACAAGTCGTAGGTGGCCAGCGGCGCAACCGCATAGTGTTCAATTTCCCCACGCGAGGGCTTTTCCAGCGTGCCGCAGCACAGCGTCTTGCTGTGAAAGCCGCGAAAAGTGCCGTCGCCCTCGTAAAAACGAAGCTGGTTGTAGCAATCGCCGTCGCCTTCGATAAAGCACGTACCCAGCGCCAATGCCAACTGTCCCTCTCGAGCGTGCGCTACAACGTCGGCAAGCCCCTTTTCAACCGCTTTCGCATCAAAGCGATGCGTATAGCCGCTGAGCGATCCTTCGGGCGTCAGCAAAACGTCGGCCCGCTGAGCTATGGCAAAGTCAACGGCGCGATGCAGCGTTTGCACATTTTCAGACACGTCCGTCCCGACGGCCATCTGCGCCAGCGCTACGCGCATTACTGGCCGCTGCCAAAGGCGCGCATATAGACCTGTGTGCGCTCGTTAAGCACGCCGTAAAAAGCGCGCGTTTCGGCGTCCTGGTGGTCGCGCCACAGCGTTGCAGGAATGCCCGAGTCGTTGGCCAGCGGTGCGCGATCGCGATGCCCGTAATAAATCTGCGCCGTGCGGCGCTCGGCGCGCGTGGGCCGCGTCGTCGCCGTGTGCAGCACAGCCACGTTAAACAGGGCGCAGGTGCCAGCCGGGCCGTGTAGGTCGTACGCACCGCCGCGCGCCAGCTGCTCATCGCGGTCGGCCAGCACCGGCTCATCGAGCGATTCAGGCGAAATGGAAAAACAGTGCGTATCCTCATCGACATCGGCGAAGTAGGCAATTAGCTGGATGTAGTCCATGCGCAGGGGATGTTCGTCCCAGTGCGGCTTGTCGCGGTGCCAGCCCTGATGAAACGGACCGTCATACTCACCCATTGAACGCAGGCCGATCTCACCAAAGCACAGCGGACCACCCATCAGTTCCTCGATAGTCGGATAGATGCGCGGGTGGCGTATCAGTTCGTCAAACTCCGGCGTCGTTAGCAGGGCATCGTAGTTGGCCCGCTGGTGATGACCATACGGGTGCCAGAAGTAGGGATAGGCCTGGCGATCCGCGTTAAATAGGCCGTCGAAATAGGCCACCTCCTGGTCGGTCAGCAGCTTGCCGAGATTGACAAATCCGTGATCGCGAAAAAACTGTTTCTGTTCGGCTTTCATGCAACCTCAGTTGGCAAAGGGAAACGTGGCAGCATAGCCCAGCGTATCCAGCGTAAACTGTGGATTGCTGACAAAGTGGATACCGGGAAACATGGGATTCTGCTGGTAGTGCAGCACGATGTTGGCCCGCGGCCGCCCCACGGGATCTTCGCCGACCTTGGCTCCCTGGTGCGGCACGTGGCTGTAAAACAGCACGGCATCGCCGGCCTCGGGGTGCAAGTCGACGTGCTCCTGGCCATCGCACCAGGCCTGAAAGGGATTGCTGCGGTCATCCGTATAGCCCATGTGTTGAATCATTTCATTGGGAATGGGCTGTTTGAAGTAGTCTTTTAGAAAGGTCAGGCGACCGCGTTCGGGCGGATTGTCGGTCAAGTAGAACGTCGTATTCATGCACACGCCCACCAGCGACTGCGCACCTTCGGCCTTTTCTCGCTGATAGTAGTAGTCGTAGAAGTCCATATGCCATTCCTGCAGGTAGGCGCGCGGATTGACGTGGGCGCGCAGCGAGCGCAGCTGGCACTGCTTGCCGAGCACGGCCTTCAAATAGGTGGCAACGGAATCGTGGCCGATCAGTTCGCCGGCCAATTCCGGCTGCAGGGCGAGCAGTTTCTCAAAGGCCACATTACCAACGCTGTTGTCTATTTCGTATTCGCCGCGCTCGTACATGCCGTAGAGCACATCCTGCCATCGCGCCACCCGCTCAGCGTCTAACGCGCCTTTAATCAGCAGAAAACCCTGCTCATTTAGATGCTGCAAGTCTTCCGAAAAATCGCCTGTAGCCTGCATGGGGCTGCCTCGCTTTGGAACGATTAAATAACCGGTTATTTCGAGCAAACATACGGTGGCTGTGACGCATTTACAAATGCAACCACTACGGCTAAACAGGGGCTTTCAGCCTAGCGCCCTCTCCGCCATCATGCGCCCACCCAGCGTCGACGGAGAGATCACCTCATCAACTCCAATGCGCTGAACCTTGTCGATATTCTCTTCGTCTTCGACGCGCACGATGATGCGGAAAGAGTGTCCTCCATCCCCGTCGCGCAGTGCTCTAGCCGTCAGCGCAATAAGCGTATTGGTCGCATCGGAATCGGTAGCGGCAATGACCGCAGCAGCGTGCGGCAAATTAGAGCGCTCTAAGGTTAGCTTGTTGGTCGCATCTCCGTGCAGCACATCATAGTCTAACCCCTTTAAAAGCATGACCTTGTTCTCGTCTTCTTCGATGACCAAAAAAGGCGTGTTGCGCGCGCGCAGCTCGTCAAAAATACTTTCGGAAACACTGGTAAAGCCGCAGACGACGACGTGATCCACCGTTTTCTGGAACTTGCTCATAACCGAAAAAACTCCTTTCATGCGCTCCTCGAGCAACGGCCCCAAAAAAACCGTCACCGATGTGGCAAAAGCGCTCAGTCCGATCAGGATCATCGACATGGTAAATATGCGCGCATTCGTCGACTGCGGCAGCAGATCGCCGTAGCCGACGGTGCTAAACGTCACAAAGGTAAAGTAGGCCGCATCCAGCCAACCCTCGATTCCGCTAAATTCGCCGCGCATCAAGTACGAGCCAACGATGCCGTATGTGAGGGCAAAAATGACCGAGAGCGCGGCGACCACTTCCCCGTACCCCATTCTGCGGCGCACGGGCACGTTGGTAAAGTCGCGACGCAGCAGCAGCAGCACGACCAACAGGACGACCGAAAGACCAACGGTGCGGAGCGGCATGCCCTGCACCAATGCGTTGAGCAACTGCACGGCCAGCACGGCGATGCTCTTTTGCCAGGAGGAACGCCGCCGCTCAAATAACCCCTTGCCCAGCGCTATAAACAGGGCCCCGAGCAGAATGGATACGAATCCTTCTGCCTGCAAGTCCGGCGTCACATCGATGAGTTCGCCGACTTCTTCCAGCTCTTTTTCGAAGTATAAATCAAGCTGAAAAAAGCGCGACAGTCCTGCTGCCAGCGCGAGAAAACCGTTGAGCAAGACGACGGTTGCTACCGCGTACGGGACGCCACTTTTGAACCGGCTACGCCATTCCATACATCACGCTCCTTCCCTTGCACCAGCGCGCGCAGCAGCAGCGGCCTGCAGCTGTAAAAAACGACGGATTATATCCTGCTCGCAGCGACCGACCTGCTCGCCCGGAAGCGGCACCCGTACGGCTAAGTCAATCCTACCTGCTTCCTGCACAACGAGCGCGGTGCTCGGTTCTACTGCCTTCACACCGAGCTCCTCTAGTTGAGCCTGGCGGTTTAAGGTCTGGCGCGCCGCGTCGAGAAACGGGGCACAGACCTCTGCACAGGCGCTCTGCATATGCTCTTCGGCACGCTGCCAATCGGTGGAATCGGCTAGTGGAACGCAAAAGGCGTGCAGCACATAGTTGGACGTCAGGCTAAAGTTGATAATCGGAGCGGTGAGAAACAGGCTATTGGGCAGGGCGATAATTTTACCCGTGTAAAAGTGGGCGTGCGGCGCTGGACCGACTTCCATAATGCGCGTCACCAGCAGCGTCTGGTCGACGACGTCGCCGCGCATTCCTCCAACCTCAATGCGATCGCCCACGGCAAAGGCGCGCGAGCTAATCTTCAGAAAGCTACCCGTCAGACAGGAGATAAGCTCCTTGGTCGACAGCACGAACGCGACGATAAAAGCAGCCAGCGACAGGGCAAACGTGCGCAGTTCGGTCGCCCATACAAAGACCAGCCCCAGAACGAGCAGCAAGAAGCAGCCGTTGCGAATCTGCACTACCCAGCGCCGGCGCAGATCGGACGAGTAGATGGCTGATCGCCGCACCCAACGGACCAACACCTGACGAAGTAACAACACGCCGAGCAGGAGCAGCGCGCTGGCCAGCGCGTTGTCCAAACCCTGATAGCGATCCATCAGCTGCAGCACTGTTTGCAATGGCTCCCCTCCACGTAAACGCCGCGCGTGGGCGGCTCTCGTTCCGTGCTATTGCATCGGACGGCAAAAGCCGCATAACCCGTCGGCCCAACAAATACGACTTTCGTGCGCACGCCACAAAAATATGTGATAACGTGGGCGGCCAACAAATGTGCTGGCCCCACTCATAAAATAGTCGTTTTTCTCTATATTTGTGTGGCCTCATCCGAGCGTCGAGTGCTCGTAAGGCTACGATCGCTAGAAAACCGATCCAGCGCTTCGCAATGAAAGGAAGCAGCAATGAAAATTGCCATACTCTCTTCCAAGGGATCTCTCTATTCGACAACCAGATTAAAAGAGGCGGGCGAAGAGCGTGGACACGAAGTGCAGGTCGTCGACTATCGACGCTGCTATATGAACATTACCTCCCACCGCCCCGCCGTGCTCTTTCAAGGTGAATCGCTGGAGGGTTTTGAGGCCATCATACCCCGCATCGCCGCATCGTATACGTTTTACGGCACGGCTGTAGTCCGCCAATTTGAGATGATGGGCGTGTTCTCTGTAAACGAGTCCGTTGCCATAACGCGCGCGCGCGACAAGCTGCGCTCGCTGCAGCTGCTGGCGCGCGACGGCATCGGCCTGCCAGTTACGGCCTTCGCCCGGTCGACTAAAGATACCCAGGGCGTCATCAACCTGGTGGGTGGCGCGCCGCTGGTCATCAAGCTACTGGAAGGCACACAGGGCATTGGCGTGGTGCTGGCCGAAACCAAAAAGGCCGCTGAATCGGTCATCGATGCGTTTCGCGGCCTCGACGCCAACATACTCGTACAGGAGTTCATCAAGGAAGCGGGCGGGGCCGATATCCGCTGCTTTGTCGTGGGTGGCCGCGTCGTCGCCGCGATGATGCGCCAGGGTGCTCAGGGCGAGTTTCGCTCCAACCTGCACCGCGGCGGCACAGCGACGAAAATCAGACTCACCCCCGAAGAGCGTTCCACCGCCGTGCGCGCGGCAAAAACGATGGGCCTCAACGTAGCCGGTGTCGACATTTTGCGCTCGAATCACGGACCCGTCGTAATGGAGGTTAACTCTTCGCCTGGGCTGGAGGGCATTGAGCAGACGACCGGCTTGGATGTAGCGGGTAATATCATCGACTTTATCGAAAAGAATGCCCAACCAGGCAAGACCCGAACGCGCGGCAAGGGATAAAAACGCAACGATATGGACTCTGCGCACCAACGCCTGTGTATAGGCGGCACCACGATTGAGCCAGGCGAACGGGTTAAAATCAACCTGCCCGTCGGTCGCCTTTACACGCACGACCAGCTTTCTATGCCCGTCGAGGTCCTGCGCGGTAAAAAACCCGGCCCGCGCCTCTTTGTAAGCGCGGCGCTGCACGGCGACGAAATCAACGGCATTGAAATCGTGCGCCGCATACTGGCAAAACTGCAGCCCGACAAAATAGATGGGACGCTCATCGCCGTGCCGATTATCAACGTTTTCGGCTTTGTGTACCAGTCGCGCTACCTACCCGACCGCCGCGATTTAAACCGCTCTTTCCCCGGTTCGGCGCGCGGTTCGCTGGCCGGGCGTCTGGCGCATCTATTTATGACAGAAGTCGTTGGCAAATGCACGCACGCCATTGACCTGCATACGGCCGCACCACCGCGCGTCAACCTGCCGCAGATTCGCTGCAACCTAGACAACCCACAAGCGCTGACCATGGCCGAGGCCTTTGCCCCCCCGGTTATCATGCACGGCACGGCCCCGCGCGGCTCGCTGCGCAGCGAGGTCAACCGACGCGGCATTCCCATTTTGCTCTACGAAGCAGGCGAGCCACACCGCTTCAACGAAGACGCCATTGTCGCAGGGGTCGACGGCGTGCTGCGCGTCATGTCGCACCTAGGCATGATTAAGCGGGCACCCCAGCGCCGGCGCGGTGAGGCAGCCCTTTCGCACCAAGCAACCTGGGTGCGAACCAGGCAAAGCGGCATTCTGCGCCTGCGCGTAGGCCTGGGCGAGAAGGTGCGCACGGGACAAATCCTCGGAGAGGTCAGCGATCCGTTCGGCGACGAAACGGTCCAAATTAAGGCGCCCATGGGTGGCCTGGTCGTCGGCCAAGCCATCGATCCGCTGGTGCACCGCGGCGATGCCGTTATTCACCTAGCGGTCCTCGAACCATCGAGCGCTTAAACCGCGCCGCATTGCACCCCCGGCAAACGGCTATCAGCCGCAGGCGGCTCTCCCGAGCTCAACCCTCCATCACCTCCCTAATCGGGGGCATCCAACCCGCCGATGACCGCGCCCTATACACCCTAATCCTAGACGGCCTGACCTCCGCGAGTGCGTGGCATATTTTTTTCGATTTTTTCCCAAAAAGCCATTCTGCCGTCGCAAGAGTTCACTATTTGGCATATTTTAGTGAAAGCTTAGCATCGGGAAACGCCCAAGCATCGCCCAACTGAGTTGCGGCACATCAGCATAGGAAGAGAAGGTCCATAGCCGTCATGTACGAAGAAATAGCCGTCATGTACGAAGAATTCGCCCGCGTTGCTGGAGAGTACGTCGAGTTAGATGCGCCCGTGCTCGGCGTTTTTACACTGGTCTTTCTGTGGGTTGGCTACCAAGTTTCGCGCCGGCTGCTGCGGCGCTACCTGCTTACCAAAGCCTATAAAGAAGACAACGTCCAGCACTTTCTATTCATCTATCGCTACGTGTGGATGGCCGTTGGCTTCATCTTTGGCATTATCAGCTTTTCCGGCTCCCTAGCAACGCTAGGGCTATCGGCTGCTTTCCTCGGCATGGTATTGGGATGGTCGCTGCAGGCACCTGTAACGGGCATTGCCGCCTGGCTAATGATTATCCTGAAGCGCCCTTTCAAAATTGGCGACCGCATCATTATCTCTGGCATTATCGGCGATGTGGTCGACATCAATCTGACGCACGTGCTGCTCAACCAGGTCGGCGGCACCATTGGCGGCGAAGAAAAGTCGGGACGCGCCGTGCTCATTCCCAACGCCACCCTTTTCGGCCAGATCATATACAACTACACGCTGGAAGGGGTCGATAAAGACAGCGACGCAAACATCTCGAACTACATCCTTGACGAAGTCCCCATTCGCATTACCTACGCCTCTGATTTTGACGAAGCCGAGCGCATTTTTCTCGAAGCCGCCCGCCAAGTAACGTCAGACATTATACAGCATACTGGCCAGGCACCGTTCGTGCGCGCCGAGCTGTTTGAATCGGGTATTATGGCGCGCCTGCGCTACCAGACGCTAGCCAAGGATCGCCAGCGCGTCTCCAGCGATATCGTGCGCATTCTGCTGCGCGAAGTGGCGCACAGCAGGGCCGTCGAATTCGCCTACCCGCACCGAACCATCTACCACCACCCCGAGGGAGTGCCCCTTCGTGCGATGGGCGAGAGCGCATAGCGAATAAAAGGCGGTAGGAGCGGGGAATGGAACGTCTCAACGACATCGTCATTACGCGCATGGAAGAGTACGCCACGGCTTTGCTAGGCTGGCTGCCCGACCTGATGCTGGGCGCGCTGATCGCCATCGCCAGCTGGTGGGCAGGCCTGTGGAGCAAACGCGCCGTCCTGCGCGCCATGCAGCGCCTTGGCGGCGACGAAATACTGTGGAACTACCTGAGCACGGTGCTGCGCTACGGCGTGATGATCGTCGGCTACGTAACCGCTCTCAAGCAGGCACATTTTCCCGTTGATGCGCTACTGACCACTTTTGGCATTAGCGGCGTCATCATCGGTCTGGGCGCACGCACGTCGATCGCCAATTATTTTGCCGGCATTATGATGCTTGCCGCACGTCCCTTTAAACAGGGCGACCTCATCGAGTTTGGCCCACCGGCGCAAATTGGCCGAGTCACGGAAGTAAAGATGACCTATACCGGCATGGTGACGCTGGACAACGTCAACATTATCGTGCCCAACTCGGTGATGTGGCGCAACAAAATAGTCAATTTTTCCACCTTTGATACGCGCGCCATACGCGTTCCCATGCGCCTGTCCTACGAATTGGATATCGACTGGGTAGAAGACCTGGCACTCGGCGTGCTGCAACGCCACGAGGCCGTGCTCAATGAGCCAGCTCCCACATTTACCGTATCGGATGTAACCGGCGATAGCGTGTTAGTAATGCTGGAAGCGTGGAGTGCGGTCGACACGATGAACATATTTGGCGACGTCATCTCGCAGATGCGCAAGGAGTTTGAGACAGCCGGTTTGGCCGTCGTCGTGCCCGCCAAAGACATCGACCTAAAACGCGAGGAATAACGACGTGTCTGCAGCGGAAACAAGCGATACAAGCGCAGCGGCGCCCGATGGCGATACCGCACAGAGCGAGGTATTTTACGACCTAGACGAGGCGGCCAAACGCCTCCAGCTGCAGCGCGCCGAAGTCTACCGCCGCGTCGTGGACGGGGCGCTCAAGAGCGAAAAGCGCGATCGGCACCTGTTTTTTGCCGCTGCCGAACTGGAGCGCTATCAGCGCACCGTCGCCGACGAGGGCCAGCAGCTGCGCAGCGCCCTCCAAGAAGCCACAGCGCATTTCACCGAACGCCTGACTGCACGCGGACAGCTCGGCGAACTACCCACGATCGACGCAGCCAATACCGACGCACTAGTAGCAGAACTCGGACGCCTCATCTTGCGCGATGCCCTGCTAGACTCAATCCCCGACCTGTATTTCGACCCGCTGCACGATGGCATGCGCCTGCTGGCCGGACAGGAGGGTAATCGGCGCGAACGCGCCCGCTTTCCGGCTGTCCTGGCCAACAAGCTCGTCGAATGGGTCATCAGTCTAGCTCCCATACCGAACGAGGGCGGCATTGGTCAAGCGCTCGGCCAACACGCCTGCAATGGCGTCAGCTACCAGCTGCGCCTAGCGGCCGTGCCCACCCTATTGGGCCAGCTGATACACCTGCACTTCTTCCTGGATGTGGAGAACCGCGGATTGGAGGGCCTCGGTTACCTACCCGCGCAGGCCAACGCGCTCAAGCCCATTCTATCTGGTCGACCGGGTCTGGTCATTTTGGCCGGTTCACCCGGCCCCAACGCCGAACGCCAACAGTTGGGCCTTGCCCAGCACCTTGCCGACGAGGGCCGCCTAGTCGTATGCCTACAGCGCCCCGTTCAGTATCGCGACGATTCGCTCGTCCAGTTGGACATGGGTAGCGAAGGCGATTTCTCTGCGCTGTGGCGCACCGCGCTCGATATGCGCCCCAACGCCATACTCGTCGAAGACGTGCTCGACCCCACACAGGTGCGCTCACTGATCCAAGGGGCCGGCGCCGGCGCTCTGGTCATCGCCTTTGTCAGCGCCAGCGGCATCCGCGATGCCCTGCTGCGCCTGCTGAGTAGCGAAGTGATCGCGGCGGACCTTGCACGCGTACTGCTCGGCGCCGTCGAATTCACTTCTATGCGCCAGCTCTGCCAACACTGCCGCCAAGCTAGCCCGACAGCCGGCGAAGCAGAAGCTCTCTTTGGCGAGGGCGCCGTGCTGGCCGAACCGCGGGGCTGCAGTCACTGCGGCGATGGCTATCTGGGCTATCGAACAGCGCATGCCGTATGGTCGGGCGACGCGCTACGCCCGTGGATCGCCGGCACCCGAGAGGACCCCGTGCCCGCGGCCAACGCAGATCTAAGCAGATCGGCTTCTGTGCACCGCGCCGTCCTCGACATGGATGTGCACTGGGCGGAAGCCCGCACCCATATCACCTACTAGCGCCCGTTGATCATGCGCGCGTTCGCCACAGTGTTTTTTTGGGCTTTGCTACTCCATACCGCATATGGCGACGACAAACAGCACATTCACCAGCTGACTATTTTGCACACAAACGACTTGGAGGGTCAGCTGCTCCCGCGCAGCGGTGGAGACGCGATCTCCGGCGGCTTTGCCCATTTGCTGGCCCTGCTCAAACGGGAGCGCAGAGCCAATGCCAGCGCGCTTATGCTCGACGGCGGCGATGCGCTGGGCGCCTCCTCGCTAGCGCGCTTTGACCGCGGCGCACTAGTCGCGCGGCTCATGGCGGATGCCGGCTACGATGCCATGGTCGTCGGCAACCACGAGTTCGACTACGGACTCGATACGCTGCGCGCGCGCGCGCGCCAGCTGCCCTTTCCCCTGCTGGCAGCCAACGTGCAAACGGCCAACGACAATCCGCTGCAGCCCTGGACTCTTATCGAGCGCAACGGGCTGCGCATTGCGATCGTCGGCCTGCTGTCTCCGGCCACTGCCAAGCTGATCAACCCACTGCACAATTCCGGATTACAAGTGGGCGATCCCTTCGCCGCGCTGGACACATTGCTGCCCGCACTGAGCGATTCAGCCGATTATACCATTGCCCTCTTGCACATGGAGGAAGAAGAAGCCGTGGCACTGGCCCAGCGCTTTCCCGCCATCGACCTGTGCATAACCGGCGGTTTTCGTCGCGCCGACAGCCGGGCATCTTCCCTACACCAGGTGCAGCTAGCCGGGGGGACGCGCCTGATATCTACCCCCGCTGGCGGCACGCACGTCGGCCGCATTGCGCTGCAGTGGGTGCGACGCGGCGATCAGCTAGTCGAGACAACATTTGTCGCCCAGCTGCTGCCCATAGACGGCAGCAGCGGCCCTGATCCCGAAACCGGCGATGCCATTGCCGGTCTGCAGCAGCGCTTTGCCGAGTCCGGTCGCCTTGTAGTGGGCAGTTTACTCGAACGCGTCGACGACGCGCCGGCCTGGATTGCGTCCCTAATGCGTAGCGGTGCGCATAGCGAGGTCAGCGTTATAAACCGCGGTGCCGTGAACGCATTTGCCCTAGAGGATAGCATTACCGTGGGGGAAGTTCGGCGCCTCGTTCGCTACGACGACTTCGTCGTTATACTAGACCTCAGCGGCGATCAGCTAGTCGAGCTCGGTGCGCAGAGCTCGGTGCGCGACAAGCAGAGCCAGCGCCTCGTCTTTGCTGGATACGACCCATCCGCCAAAACGGTTAATGGGCGCAAGCTTATCCCAGACGAACAATACCGCGTTAGCACGACCGCCTATTTAGCCGAAGGTGGTGACGCCTATCTAAAGCCGCGCGAACTCGTCTATGCCAGCGGCGCACACCCCACCCTCAAAGAGCTTATCATCGACCACCTAACTGGGCCAGCCAAAGAACATGGGGAACACAGTGCGCGGGTTTGGAAGAGCTCTTTCAAACTAAGCGGCGCGCTTAGCTGGACCGGAATTGGCGACGGCGGTGCCGCTTACCAAGACGTATCTTTTCTCAGCGGTCGCAGCGCCTTAGCGTGGAACGGCCTCTTTGACGGGCGCTTGAGCAGCGAGGTGCCCAGCGGACGCCTCGAACATCAGGTGCGCTCTAACTACGGGCAAGTGCGCAACGATGGTCGCTTTCGCGAGTCGAGCGATCGACTGCAGGTCGATATGACCTACACGCGCCAGACGCGCAGTCCGGCACCCTTTGCCGCGCTGGCAGCCAATAGCGTATGGACCACGCAGCAGGGGCATCCGCGGCCGCTAACGCTGCGCGCCAGTGCCGGCCTGCAGCGCTCGCTCGGCCAGCGTGGAAACGTGCGCGTCGGGCTGGGCTGGGAGCGCGATGTAGCCACCGGCGAAAGCGACCTGGGTATCGAGTTGCTGCCCGAATATAAGGCGCAGTGGAAAGGCAACGGCTTCAGCTCCTCGTGCAAGCTATTTGTCGGAGCGTCCAAAGCGCGCACGCTATCGCTGCAGCAGTACAACTCGCTCACTGTCCGACTCGGCAGCGACCTCAACCTATCAATCGACGCCAACTTTTTCGCGCACCGCAGCAGCGCCGTCGGCTCGACGGGGATCAAATCTGAGCTACAGCTCGGCTTGGGATATGCTCGAAAAGACAAGTGGTTTTAGTCAGGTACTGCGCCTGGGCGTATGGCAAACGCGCGCGTATTCAGCCCATTGCCTTTAAGGTGCAACCATGATAAAGAGAGCGAAAGACCGCTTTACCTTTCTCGTCGAACGCATGCTGCTGCGCGGCGCGCACTATCGCCTGCTCTTCATCGCCGCGCTGCTCGGGATCATAGCCGCTGTCGGCGGCGCGCTCGTCATGGAATTTGCGGGCGGGTTTTCTAGCGCAGGCGAAGCGATGTGGTGGGCCTTTTTACGCCTCACCGATCCCGGCTACCTCGGCGATGACGAAGGGCTGGTGCGTCGGACCGTATCGACCGCTGTTACCATCTCGGGCTATGTGCTCTTTATGGGTGCACTCATCGCCATCATGTCGCAGTGGTTAGCGCAGACGATGCGACGCTTGGAAAGCGGGCTGACCCCCATTACTCAGAGCGATCACGTATTGGTGTTGGGTTGGACCAACCGCACGGCCCCCATTATCGAAGAACTGCTGTCGTCGTCTGAGGAACGCCTGCACCGCTTTCTGCGCCGCTACGGAGCACGCCGCCTCAACATCGCCGTGCTCGCCGAAGAGGTAAATGCCGAGCGGGTGCAGGAACTGCGCGACCACCTCGGTCCGCTGTGGGACAGTCAGCACATCGTATTTCGCACTGGCACGCCGCTCGATATAGACCACCTGCACCGCGTCGACTTTGCCAACGCAGCGGCTGTCATCCTGCCCGGTTCGTTTTATGACGGAGCAATGCAAGCCGATGCACGCACGATCAAAACATTGCTCTCAATATCGCGTCACGCCGCACACAACGGTGCAGAGCGCATTCCGCTTATCGTTGCCGAAATATTCGACCCCCGCAAAGTCATGGTAGGCGTGCGCGCCTATACTGGCCCCGTGGAAATTATTAGCAGCGACCTCTTTATAAGCCGACTCATTGTGCAGACTCTGCGTCATCCAGGTCTGTCAAAGGTCTTTAACGAATTGCTTAGCGGCGACCGCACCAACGAAGTGTATGTGCGCAGCGGCGACGCACTGGTCGGGCAGCGCATGGGCGGTCTCGGACCGGCCTTTCCGGATGCCGTGCTTTTAGGTGCCCTGCGCCCCGAAGCCGGAGGCGGGTTCGCTCCCCTGCTCAACCCGCCCCCAGAAACCGAAGTGCAACAGGGCGATCGACTGGTATTCATCGCGCGCACTTTTTCCGATACGACGGCACTGCAGACCTTTACGCCGCATTCACAGGAGGTCTCGGCCGCAGCGCCGCAGCAGGAGCGCAGAGACGAGCGCCGCTTGCTGGTGCTAGGATGGAGCCATCGCGCACCGGCACTGCTCAGCGAATTCGATCGCTACGCCGGCGAGCAGTTCGCCATCGACATTTTCGCCTACGTCGGCATCGAAGAGCGCCAGCGCCTGCTCGAGCGCCACGAGGTGCACCCCCAATCCGTTCGCGTCCATCACTACGAAGGCGACTTTACCGCGCCCAACGAACTGGCGCGTCTGAGGCCGCACACCTATGACGGCATCGTCCTACTCGGCAGCGATTGGCTAGAGTCGGAAGGCGAGTCCGACGCGCGCACGACGCTCGGCCACCTGCTGCTGCGCGAGTTGATTGGCGAAGACGGTCCCCCGATCATCGTCGAACTGATGGAATCGGAAAATACGGCGCTTTTTGACGACTCCCCCTCGGAAGTTCTCGTCAGCCCACAGATCATCAGCCACATGCTGGCACAGGTGGCGCTGCGCCGTGAACTGCGCGCGGTCTTTGACGAACTATTCGGGCCGGGTGGAGCAGAGATTTGCTTTTGCAAGGCGTCCGACTGCGGCCTGCAAGGGCCGGTGCGCTTTGACCAGGTGCAGGCGGCCGCCCAGGCGCGCGGCCAGACGGCTCTGGGGCTGCGTCTCGACAACAGCACCTTTCTCAACCCAGACAAAGGGCAGCACTGGGATCTGGGAGACGACGGCGAAGTCATTATGCTTGCCACCTATACAACGGGCATTAACCCCGCCGAATTCACGCCATACGACGCAGAGTAGAGCAGCCGAAACGGCGCACCCCACAGCGCGATCGAGGCTCGCTCCCTTTACGAGATATTCACCCTCTACATGCCCGACGTTGAACTCGAGGCAAAACGCCCATCGCTCGGCACGAGCGCGCGGCGCGCCAACTCTTTTTTGATACGGCGCGTCAAATCGGCGGCAAAGGCATTCTCGTAGCGCGTGTCAAATACGTAGGCTTTAACGACGAGGTGCGTCAGGTAGGTCTCTTTGAACTCGTCCTTCACGTTGACTACCACGGGCTTGTTCAAATAGGCCAGCTTGGAAGTCAGCACGGCCTCACGCGCAATGGTTTCCACCTGTGTCAGGTCACAGTCTGCCGGGAGATACATATCGACTACGACCTGGCAGTCTATCGCCCCAGCGTTGGTATTGGATACAGCCGAAGAGAGCACCGTTGAGTTTGGTACGGTAACAAGCGAATCGTCTACGGTAACAATTTTTGTCGAACGCAAACCGATAGAAACGACTTCGCCGTAGTAGCCGCCGACGGCAACGCGGTCCCCCACCTGAAAAGAGCGGTCAAATAGTACGACAATACCACCGATGATATCCGTCAGCAGATCCTTGGCTGCCAGGCCCAGCGCAAGGGCCATCGAACCAAGCATAGCGTAGAGCGATTCACGCTGTGGACTGACAACCGTTACACCGAGATATATGGTGAACGCGTAGACGCAGAGCCGCAGAATGGGAATCAGGCGCTTGAAAAGCAGTCGCTGCGCCGGCAGGCGCTCGGCAAGCCGCTCGAGCAGAAAATTTATTCCGCTATTTATCCCGTAGGCACAGAGCACCACAAAGGCCAGCAATAGCACCTTGCCAACGGTGATATTAATGGGCCCGCCGGTTCCCGCCTCCAACACGGACGTCTCCATGAGCAATCTCGTTTTAGTAAAGCAGGTTGCGCTCGCGCAGCGTTTCGCTCACGGAGTGCAACACCACTGGGTTGACGCGATAGCGCCGCGTTTGCTGGTCGAAGTCCAGAATATTAAAGTTGTCCAATATCTCCAGCATGAGCCGCGTCTGTATCGCATTGGCATCGAGAATATCCGCCGTTTCCTGCGCACTTAGGTTGTCGTGATGAAACACAGCCGCTAGGATAAAAGCCTGTTCAAGGGTAATTGACTTTACCAGATCAAGGTCTAGCTCGCGCAGCGGTCGCACGGCGTAGTGATCGCGGCCGCTTGCCTGCAGGGCTCGCAGCCAATAGTAGAGCGCGACGAGGATATTATCGCCGCTAATTTCTGCCAATTCTTCAAAAAAGATCCGCTCGAGGGCTTCCTGTACGGCCGGCTCTTCTACCCTACGCCAGTGGCGCAGCCGACGGCGCAGCACGCGCTCTAGGCTCTTATCGAGCAGAAAGCTGTGGCTATAGCCGCTCTGGTCGTGGCGCAAAAGCAGCAGCTGCCGCAGCTCGTTCGGCTCCCACGCACTGATCCGCACCTCGAAGTGAAATAGCTGGTCGAGCGCGAGAAACTTGGTCAAGTAATCGCGCGCATGGCGCCCCATGCATATACCCCACAGAACGTGGTGGTTGGTGCGGGCGATGAGCCACAGCAGGTGACGCATCGCTTCTAACCCGCCGATTTTACGCAGAAATAGATTGTGGCAGCTCTCGAGCAGAATGGCTTTGGGCGGCTCCTGCAGCAGGCGCTGGGCCAACTCTTCCACATCACCGACTGAGCCTAGCTGAAGCAGGCTGCTGAGATAATGGACCAACGCATCTACACCGATGATCTTCTCTTCGACGGAAGCGCGCACGACAATCTGGTCATCTTCAAACAGACGCTCCTGCGCAATATTGAGCAGCGTCGTCTTTCCCGAACCGCGCTGACCGTGCACGATAAACGACGTGGTCAATCCATCCTCCCAACGCTGTATGGCCTGGTCGATGAGAGCGAGTTCCTCGTCAAATCCCACGAAGAGCTCGTCGCTTTCCAACGGCGCAAACGTGAAGTGCCTACGATAGTCCTCGGCCAGATCCTGACGCGGCGTCATTTGCGCCTGGTCGATGGCCTCGAGCACCTCGCGCGCCTCGGCTTTAACTAGGCCCAGCCAGTAGAGAACCGGTTCAATCTGACTGCTAGCCCGCCGATAGGCAGTGCGCAGCGCGGCGCGGACGCGCGGCAGAAATTCGTAGAATAGATCAATGGCGCGCTCGCGCAGGCGGCGCGAACCCACGTCGACTGAACGCCACGCGCGCCCGACATAAAACATCGCGCTGCCGTAGCGGGCAATATCTACCTGCACGCGTTCAATGCGATTTTGCTGTTCGTCTTGCAGCTCCCAAATCAGTCCATCCCAGGCAGCGCGCACCGGGTCGCCCAAGTCTCGCAGTCGGTTGGTCGCGCGATTCAAACTCACGCGCATCTCCTGCGAAAAGCTGCCGCCCATTTCTCGCTCGCCCTGATCCAGCGCGTAGCTGACAGCCGTGCGCACCGCTTCGAGTCGGCGACGCGTCTCTTCCGCATAGGAGCGACTAAAGCGCGCAAAGGCCGCTCCGTGCAGCGCGTCCAACCCGCGAAAGTGGTGCGTGCCAATGCGCTGCAGGGGCACGCGCGTAAAGCTGCGAATGTTCTTCCAGCCTATATCGACGCCCAGCGTAGCTGCGTGCGGCGCCTCGTCAAACAGCGCGGCCGCTCGGCCGTAGATCGCTCCGTTTTGCTGAGCTACCTGCTCCAGCCACTGCTGCTCAGCCAGCGCGGCCGCGAGCACGTCAATGGGCGCTTCAATCGCCTCGCGCTCGCTTCCCTCGACGGTGCTGCGGCGGCGGCGCACCTGCCACAGCTGCTGCGCGCGGCGCATATCGGCAATGGCGCCGTCTATTTGCTGGCGGCGCAGCGCCATATTTTCGTCGCGCAGCGCCGTCAGCTGGCCGCGCTGCTGCGCCATGCTCCGCTGATATTCGTTGAGTAGGTCACCAACGGCCGACTCGTCGGGCGGCGACTCTTTCAGATAGCGGGCCAGTTTAAGCAGGCGCAGCAGGCGCGTCAGACGCAGCAATCGCAGCAGACGCAAATCCAGGGAAAAGAAAAATGGCAGATAGTAGGGCAGTACGGCGAGCAGATCAATGAGCATCATCGGGCGCATGGCAAAGCGCAAGCGACCGATCAATGGGCGCGTGTGGCGCGCCGAGGCTACACACGACCACAGTCGCAGCAGATACTCTGCTGTAAATAGAGCAACGGAGACTGTTTCGACTAGGTCTAAGTAGGCTCTGTAGGGCGCCAGTCGAGCGACAAAGCCGAGTGCAAAGGCTGCAATACTAATGAGTATAAGCGCCGTAATGCCCAGATTGAGCACGCGGCTCAGCACATCGCCGGGCATGGCAACTTCCATCGCCTCATATATGCGCTCGCGCAAGCGCCGATAGCCGGCCCGAACTTTAGCTAGATTGGACATGATCCATTTCTCTGATAAAAGCAGCACAAACGCCGTTCTGTTGGCACTGCAAGTCATCGCCCAACCGCGGCGCCAAATGCTCAGATAATTTAGGAGTTCGCCGGACTAAAAGACATTACCCGGCACAAGTTTTTTCTGCGCTCATATCTGGGCGCGAGCTGCGGATGTAGCGCGTTAACACATAGCGACCCAACAGAACAATATTTAATACCATTCTATAAAATAGGCGGGCTGAAAAATGCATACGGTTGTATCTTTGTCTCACATCGCATACCAGGGGAGGTCGCCGATGGAAAAAATAGACTTTTCGACTCTCCATTCGCTACCGGCTGCAGACACCGAAGTCCTTGCGCGACTCGTCGAACGCGAGCGCGCACGCGAGGCAATGGCTCAGGCTCAGAAGAGCGGAGTGAAAGAGTCCGCGCACTTTGACATCGATCAAGGCGTCCTGCGCGCACTGCGCGATTATTGCACGGCCGAGGGAATAGAACCGGGAGAATTGATCGAGAATTTGCTGCTCGACCGCACGCGCAGCGCCACTGCCAGCGGTCTTGAAACCGCGTTTCAACAGCTCGCCTGCAAGACGCTGGTCATATAGGGACCCCCCAGTCCATAACCGGTTGCCCATGCGACGCTTTAACCGAACCCCCCACTACAGTGGTCCAGACGATCCTGCTATAGGCGAAGTACGCGGCACGCTCGAATTGGGTGAAACGGTGGTTATCGAGACCCTGGGGGGAGCCGACAATGACTACGAAGCGGCCGGCTTTCTCAAGGCAGGACAGATCATATCTGGAGCCAGCCATCGGCGCTACGCCCGACCGGGCGGCCCCTTTCTGATCGAGGGCATCGAACCCGACGACTGGGTAGCCATCGAAATCGTCGATATCGAAGTAGGGCCTTATGGCTTCTATCGCAACGGCGGTCCCAACTGGGGCAACTGGCGCTGCCTAGCCCCCGTGCGCGATGGGTTGGTGCATTTTCCGCCCGACTTTATCGTGCCCATTCGACCGATGATCGGCGTGATTCAGCTAGCGTCGTGGGCACCCAACGCCATTGACCACGGCGGCAATATGGACTTCAACGCCATCCAATCCGGCAGCACGGTGCACATCCGCGCACAAAAGCCCGGCGGCGAGCTCTCGCTGGGCGACGTGCACGCACGCATGGGGGACGGCGAGCTCACCGGCGCCGGTGTCGAGATCGACGCAGCCATCACCCTGAAGGTCAGCCGCTCGCCCGGCTTTCCCTGCAGCGCTCCTGTCGTGGAAAAAACGCGCGTCGTCGAACATGCCGAGGAATGGCTGACGAGTGCCCGAGCCGAGACCTGGGGCGAGGCGCTGCGCCACGCCTGGCTGGAAATGGTTGCCCTACTCATCGACCGCTACGACACGACCTACGAGTACGCCAATATGATTGTCGGCACCATCGGCGATGCGCGACCCGGCTTTGCCACCGGCTATATGGGCACCTACGCCACCTGCCAGATCGCCATCACCAAAGAATTGCGCCGCACGGGCGAGCCCTTCACGCCGTAGACCCTTCCCTACCCGAGTGCGCTTGTTTGGGCGTTGGAACAACCTTGATCACGCCTGCGAGTTTGCCGAAAAGCACGTTAGATAAACGGTTCTAGAGCGACGCCGCAAACGTCCTACATATAAACTCGGTCATCCCAATTGCTCCAGCTCGTTGTTCGCTTGAGGGGATCGTTGAAATCCAGCTGCAGCTGTTCCATCGCCTCCATCTCGAAGAGCGATTTACCCTCGTAGATCAACGTGCTAAAGTCGACGCAGCAAAAGTACGTGGATTCGTCGTCTTGAATGGTCACGGCAGAATACGCGTCTGTTTCGATTCCGAAAACGTGCTCTCGCCCTGCTGCAAAGGAATACGCGGGGCGTTTGTTGAGGTCTTCTATCTTGGACTCATAGCAGTAGCGATCGAACAGAGTGTAGCACCGTTCACCGATAGAAAACTGAAGGCCCACTCCTTTGGGCTTCTTCTGGTAGCTAAATGAGTCGAAGAAAGACGGCGCACCGTGTCGACTCGGGTATAGCACCGAAGAAAAAAAGAGCGGAAACTGCCCGTTCGCGTATCCCGCAAAAAACTGACTCACCGCCATTTGGTTCCGATAGGCTCGGTCTATCGCCTGCAACTCGACATTGTGTTCATCCATCGGGAAGTGTAAATAGAGCTTCACATCACCTGGCTGTGTATACGTCAACTCCTGTCCCCTGCTGATTTCCATCTGGCTTAGAACATAACTTCTACTGCCGGCCGGTTTGATATCCTGTGCGTGGTAGACAGGCCCGAGCGTATAACTGCCGTCTTCCCCGGGCAAGACAACGTCATTGACGATAAAGCAGTCTTCGTTCTTCAGATAATAGACGACTCGGTCGCACACCGCTGCGTTGCGGGTGTCGTATAAGCGCGTTCTCGAACAGTCTACTTCGTCGAAACGGTAAAAATAAATGCGCTCCGTCTGCACGGGATTGTATTCGCCGAAGTCAATAATGTGATCAAAGAACGAATACGCCTTGGTGACGCCCTTGCGGACGATGAGTTTATTGTGGTAGTAGTCGCTCCGATACGTGCAGCCTCGTTCAAATCCCTTTCGATAGCCACTTTCGGTAAGCAGCATGCGCCCTTGTGCAATGAGCATACAGAGGGCGTTTTCGTCGCTGTGGCCGTGATGCGTTTTTTCCGCTTTGACTGGAATGGTAAGCGTCAGGTTTTTTCGATAGATCTCGTTGGTCTCCGGCTCATCTCGATAGTTGAGTAACAGGTATGTACTATCGCGATCCCAGCCGTTGCGGAAGACGCATTTCTTGCCAATTGTGTCATCACATGCTTCTTGAGAATGCGGTGGAGGCTTCTGTTCTGCCAGATCATCATCCGACCAGTCGTAGGCGGAGACCAACTGCCGCAGAAAACGGTCTATCCCACCCGAAAGTCCCGAGGCGTGTCCAACCTGCGCTTCCGTGAAGCGGTTAACAGCGTACTTGAGCGTGGCGGAATGATAAAGGGTCGCGCACTTTTCCATGACAGCCGCGATATGAACCCAGTCCTCAGCCAGGTCCCAGTCTCCGTAGTCGGGAATGAATCCGAGCGGTGTGACCAGTCTCGCCCACAAATCGGCATAGTGTTTAACGACGTAGTTATCTTCTATACTGACCGTGGGAACATACTCGTTATACGCAATAAAGCTGTATAGCCAAATGCCCTGATACGCCCCGGAATCCTCCATCGACCACTTATCCAAGCTGTCTGCGAAAATATGGCGCCCCATCTTCAGCCATTTCGCGGCTTCCTCGTGCTCGGGAAACGACGAACCGGCCGCCGCTAGGTTAAGGGCACGCAGCATACTGCGGTTCATCGGCCCGTACTCCGGCATCCGTTCAATCGGTCGCATCGCCAATTCGACGACGGTCTCGACGTATGCGGTTTCCTCGTCCGTAAAGTCGGCTATACCCTTGATCTCATTGTACGTGCTGATATAGGGCTCGGGCTCGAACATCCAGCCGAGCGTTGGAAAATCGGCGTTGCGGAGCGCAATGTGTTCCGCTTCCTGATAGGTCTTCAGCGCGTGATAAACGTCATGCACGTCGAGCAAGTAGCGTTTTGCCCGTTCCAGATAACGCGCTTCGCCCGTCTGCCTGTAACGCCTTGCCTCAGCGGGCGCGACGGTGCCGACAAACTGAAACGTATTTTGCAGCTTTCCCTGATCGCGCAGTGCTGCTTTGCCCTTTTCGATGGCTTGGTTTCGCAGGGCGTCGTAGTCCTGCCAGATTAGGTCCGCAACCTGGTAGGCATAGTCCAGATATAGTTGCCGCTTCATGAGCCGATGCCTATGGGGCATTGGCCGCATTGCGACGGGCCCATTCTTCGCTGCTCATCGCACCGACAACTATGTGGCTATTGTCTACAGTTCGTTCAGCTGCGCGCAACCCCTGAGCACGGATCGCTCGATGCTGACTTTCTGGCTGTAGCACGTCTTCTACTCCTTCGACCAAGTGCCGGTAGAGCAGCTGTAATTCCGGTGAAAACCGTTCGTACACTTCGCGCGGCACATAGGTTCGCAGCGCGTGTCCGCCCGAGTGCAGGTTGCAAAACTCGTTGCCCGACAGCCACCACGGCGCATAGCGACACACCACCGCCGTGCGCTCGTGCTCGCTCTGGTTGAGCGCCGTCGAATGCCAGACGCGCGTGTCCTGCAAATAGACCGATCCGACCGGCGCTGAAATCTGCAGTTCACCCGGAATGGGCGCCCACTGGTCGATGCCGTC
>JAYPJE010000060.1:0-23594 GCA_038128265.1 Gemmatimonadota bacterium | reverse complement strand
GTTTGCCAGCGGTCCGGCGCGCATCTACGCCAATCTGCACGAGGTGCTGACGGGCGACGGCAAGTTGGATATTACGTTGGAACAGGTGCGCAAGCAGATTGCCGTCATAGCTGAGTGCCACAAGCAAAACAAGCTACCGCGGGCCAATAAGAAAGCCAGTGCCGATGCGGTTGCTGTGGAGGCGCCAGCCAAGAAAGCCCCGGCTAAGTCAAAGGCCAAAGCCAAGGCGCCGGCCAAAGCCCCGGCCAAGCCAAAGGCCAAAGCCAAGGCGCCGGCCAAGAAAGCCCCGGCCAAGCCAAAGGCCAAAGCCAAAGCCAGAAAGAGCTAGACCGCACGCCGTGTCACTGACGAGCCCCCGACGATATATATCGTCGGGGGCTCGTTTTGCATATCCATTGATTGCAGAGTTCAGCTACCGCGCTGGCGGATTTCCTCTATCTTTGCATCGCGTTCGGCAAAAATTTGTTCGCGCAGGGCGTTGGTCTCGCGCTGTAGCTGTGCGCGTGCTTCGGCTAGCCCTTCGGGGTTTTCTTGTCCTAACGTGGCGATGCGCTCGTTAATTTGTAGTTCCTTTTCGGCCCACTTGGCCTCGTACAACTTCCGCACGTCATCAATGTCGGCTTTTTGCTCGTCGCTCAGCTTGATTGAATCTTCACCACCGACGGCGGCATTGGCCTTTTCCATGGCTAGTTCAAGGGCGGATTTCATGCGATTTCTCCCGTGTATGTGGCGCGTAAAAGCTGCTTAGAAGATAGGGGCGGTCGCTTTGCGCGCAACGCGGAGATTGGTTTGTATAGGTAAATGCGACGGAGTCCTTACAGTAGGAGGCATGCATGGCACGACAGTGGCAGGTTTATTTATCGGGTGAAATCCACAGCGACTGGCGCGACCAAATAGCGCAAGGTGCGGCCGATCTACCGGTGGCTTTTAGCGCGCCTGTGACCGATCACGCGGCTAGCGATGAATGCGGTATCCGCATTCTGGGAGCAGAGGAAAAAGCCTTTTGGAAGGACCGCAAAGGCGCCCAGCTCAACGCTATTCGAACGCGCACGTTGATCGAAGCGGCCGACGTGGTTGTCGTGCGTTTTGGCGAACAGTACCGGCAGTGGAATGCTGCCTTTGACGCCGGTTTTGCCGCCGCGCTGGGCAAGCCGCTAATCGTCCTACACCCAGACGAGTTTACGCACGCGCTCAAAGAAGTAGATGCCGCCGCGCTAGCCGTGGCGCGCGAACCTCAGCAGGTAGTGCAGATCTTGCGCTACGTTATAGAGGGTTAGGCTAGTCGGCTTAAAGCTCCACAAAGCCAAATCCCCCACAGCACAATCGGCTGCGGGGGATTCGCTTTATAACAACCCGACTTCAGGTGTCGCTCAGTTAAGGTCGACTGTTATGCCTCGGCCTCGACTGCTTTATCCTTCATCGGGCAGGTGCTCTTCATCGGACAGCTTTCGGCTGCTTTTTCCTCTGTAGCAACGGCGCTGTAGGCGGCAGGCACGGCCCACTGCAGGCCGATGATAAGCGCGCCGCCGATGAGTACGTATCCCAGCTTTCTCATATCAATGGCTCCTTGTTAACTGAGCAGAGTATAGGCAAATACTGCCGCGCTGTCTAATGCGAGGTCTTAGCGCAGCAGAGTTATTTTTTGCACGACTTGCTGCGTGCCCGACTGCAGGCGTACGAGGTAGAGTCCGGTAGCGACGCTGCGCCCGCTGTTGTCGCGTCCATCCCAGACGAGGCGATAGGAGCCGCCTTCCAGCATGCCTGCTTGCAGCGTGCGCACCTTTTGACCGGTAGCGTTGTAGACGGCAACTTCGACGGCTCCGCTTTGCTCGAGAGAAAAGCGAATAGCTACTTCGCTGTTAAACGGATTGGGATATGCATTGTCCAATGCGACGCGATCTGCCCTGCGCTGTGCGACGCGTTTGCCCGTACTATAAGGTTCTGTGCCGCAGGTGATGGAGAAGTACTTGTTGGGGCCAAGCACGCGGCCGCGGCTATTGACTTCCAACTGGCCGCGGCCGTTGCGAATTTGCAGGCCGGTATCCGTCACCTGAGTTAGTGTGGGTTCGCTCAGCGTCAAACTAGGCATGGCCAGCCATTCGACTGCATCGGTGCGCCCATAGAGCCGACAGATGTTGTTGGCGCGGAGTTGCGCAGCGCGCTCGGGAATGTGTCCGGAGATGCCGTTTTGGTACGTGATAAAGAGACGCTCGCGTCCGTTCTGGGCCAGAAAGGGACCAAATTCGCCGACCAGATCTGCACCGCTAAGCTCGAGCGGTTCGAGCGGTGCCGCTTCGCGCACGACTAGCGTGATGGTCAAATCGCCCTGGCCCGCCAAATCTAAGGAGAGCGCATCGTCCTCCTCGCGCGTGCCGAGCAGCTCGCCGCCAAAAGCGATTTCGGCCACAGTCCTATTCTCTGCCAGCGGCAAGCGCATCGCGTAGCCGGTCCCAGGGCCGCGCACAAAGCCGACGATGCGTTCGGCTGATGCGTGTAGGCTAACGTCTACGGTATCGCTGGCTGAAAAGAGCGTGCCGTCGGTGTCAGAGGCTACCGCCGAGCGCAGATAGGTTGCATCCTGCACGACAAAACGCTGCCCTACCGAGTCGCCCGTCGCGTGGCTAAACCAGCCGAATGCGCCATCGCTCTGCAAGTTGGCGACCTCGGCGCTGGGCGCGTCAGCGTCTTTGACCCAGGCGATGTCCAAGCGTTGGCCGCGCGCAATGCTGGCGCCTTCTGCTCCCTTGGCTGCGAGCGTGCTCAGAACGGGCACGTCGTCGCCTGTAGCGCGCGGGTAGAGTACGGCCAAATAGTGGTCGCGATCGCCGCGCTGCTGCACGCGCAGGGCTGTGTGAGTGAGTTCTTGGCCCGCATCGAATGAGTGCAGCGTGTCTATTTCGCCAAAGGAGCGTCCGTCGCGTGCGGGGAGAAAAGCGAGTAGCTCGCCGTTTTTGCGCGTCCAGCGCGCTAGGTTTCCCTGCCGAGCATACTCGCCGCCGCTGGTGCCGCCACCGTTGCCGTGCAGTCGCCATTCGTATGCGCGTTGGACAGCGCTGCTCATTTGGTCGGCGATTAGAAAATACTGCTTGTCGACAAATAGCGTGCGACGGAGCATATCGACACCGCTATACGATGCGCGCACTTCGGCGTAGTCGCCGTTGGCGCCGATAAAGGTGTCTTCGATAAAGGCGTCGTTGCCACCGCCGATGGCCTCGCCCAGCGCCGTAAAGAGCGGCGGACCTTGCCCGTCGACCAGCACGAGGTTGTGATTGGCTCCGCGATTGACCTTGGCGTGGTTGGTAAAGTCGATATAGCCGGCATCTAGGGCGAGCATTTCGCCGGCGGCGTAGAGCACAAAGCTCGTTTCGTCGGGGTGTTCGTGCGACACGCCGCTGCTGCGCGCCGTGCCGTGCTCGCCGCGCAGCAGCAGATACGTACCGTCGCTCGACCAGTCGGAGCGGAATACGGCATCGCCCCCGCTGGGCATAAAGACGGTCGGTTGGCGCGTTGGCTTGGTCGGTTCTATGCGGTCGTCGAAGAGGGCAATGGCGTCCATTTCGGAAAACTGCCGCACGTAGAGGCCGCTATCGTTGTTTTCCCAGTCCCAGCGAAATGTGCCGCCGTTTTCGGCAATGGATGCCAGGTAGTGGCCATAAAAATCGTCTAGGTGTCCATCGTCAATATTGGGACGTCGCCCGTTGGGCAGGCGCAGGTTGAGCGACCATTGATGCATCGCCTGCACGGATGTTTCGGCAAAGAGGTCACGCCCTTCGATGCGCTTGAGTGCGATAAAGTACGGCAGGTATACATCGGCCGAGTAGCGGCTGTAGAATGGGCCTTCGGCATAGGCACCGCTCTCCGGTTCGATTTGCAGGTCGAGGCTGTGCACCACTAGGTCGAGTGCGCGCGCAGACCATACCGGTGCATCGCGGTGGTCGCGCATCGCCAATGCCGCCAAGCCCAGTCCGCCGTAGGCGCGTATGTGCCAGTTGTCAAAGTGTGGCGTCTCGTGCAGGCGAATGACCAGTTTGGTCAAACCAAGGTTGAGTTCCTGCACGACGATGCCCTGTTCGAGGCGCGCCGCCTCTTCGGCCAGAATGGCGCGAATCTCTGCAAGCGCCGTCGAATCGTTGGCTGCCGCATAGTCGTGCAGCATATCGTAGGCCAGCGCGTAGTGGGCGACGAGTTCACCCTCGTTGTGCGGTTGTCCCATGTCGCCACCGCGCGGCGGGAAGCGCGTGTCACGCATGATGGCTAGGGCCTGCTTTGCCCACACTTCATCGCTCGTCATCCAGTAGGCAAAAGCCATGGATTTGGCCAAGCGCGCTTTGGTGCGCTCTGGAGCCCCTTCTGGCAGCCCGTTTTGTGCGCGCGTTAAGATGGTGGACCACCATGCGTCATAGGGTGGGCGCTGGATGCGCTCCCTGAGCAGGGGTACCTCTTCGCGGCTGAATAGCAATGAGGGATGGACATCAGCGGGTAACTGCGCTTGCGCTATACTGGCGCATGCAAGCAGAAGGGCGGCCATGCGAAAGAACATATGGACTCTCTCGTTGCGTTGGTATGCGATCAACGGCGATGGGATCTGTATAAGAGGACGCCTGTCAGGCGCGTTGGGTCCGCTAAAAGAGTCGGCGAAGATCGTAGCCCCAGAGCAGGCCAAAACCAACGAAGCCCTGGCCTATCACCAGCTGTACGCCGCCGCTGCTCCGGTACGGGCGCTCGAAAAAAAAGCCAATGCTGCCATAGGCACTTTGGGGCGATTTCCAGCGCCAGCCGGCGCCGGCAAATACTTGGCCTTGGTGTCCGGATAGCCATACACCGCGTAGAACGACGTAGTTGAGCTCGGCGCTAGCCGAACCCAGTAAATCCGTTCCCCCGGAACAGCGGTAATTGGATACGTAGTAGCCCGTTCGCGTATCGTAGCAGTTGGAGGGGGCATAGGCGGAGAAACTGCGCGCGTAGCGATCGTCGCGATTATCGCCTTCGAGAAAGCTCAGGTCGAGCAGCGTGGCGCGCGCGATGAGACGCTGTTTGTTAAGTGCTGCGACGAAGCCCAGCGGCGCTCGCACCCCCGGGCCGCGCTCGTCGATATTGATAAAGCCGATGCCGAGTGAGGCATAGAGTGAACGGCTGGGAGCGAGCATCGGCGTTTCATCTGCTTCCTGCGCGCAAAGGGGCGCGCTACTCAGCACGACGATAAGTGCGGCGAGGAACCCGGTCCACCTCTGGTCGTGCGGACTATGCCAAGCGTACCTCACGCACTACCGACTATGGCTTCGACCTGCTGCACGATCTGCTCCCTTTGGGCCATCAGCATTTCAACGCCTTTGGGAAAGCTGCGCTTGGCGTATACGTCAAGCGGAGGGATGAGGTCATCGCCGGCAAAGCCGATCTTCATTGAGCGCACTGCGATATCGCATACGTGCACGGTGGCCGATAGCTGGCGATGCTGTGGATTTTGCGATGGGCTGTGATGGGACATGATGGCTGTGCGCACTTCGGGTGGCAAATCCCAGTGCGTAGCCAGCGCGCCGCCGCATTCGGCGTGGCTAATACCCAGCAGCTCTCGCTCGGCTTGCAGCATGGACACACCGTTAGCCTCTACCATGTCCATGATGGCGCTAAAGTGGTCGGGGAAGCGCGTCTTAAAGATCGCTTTGCCCAAGTCGTGCAGCGTGCCGAGCAGGAAGTTGGTTTTGTTCCTATCCGATTTTCCGAGCATTTCCATGGCCAGGCCAACGGCGATCGAATGCTTCCACAGGTTTCTCATGCTCAAGCGCGTGTCGCTGCCCTCTTCGTGGCCAAAGACATTGTAGATAACGGCCGACTGCACAATGCGGCGAATTTCCTCTACGCCGAGAAAGGCCAGCGCCTGTTTCATCATATTGCCCTGAAAGCCGAAGTAGGCCGATTTGCACGTGCGCATAACGCGCGCCGAGAGGCCGACATCCATTTCGAGCGTGCGCGCAACTTCGCTCAGGTTGACGTCGGCATTGGGCCTGTTCAGCAGCGTCAACAAGCGGTTGTAGACTTCGGGCATGACTGGTAGATCGGTGAGTTCGCGGATCTCGTTGCGGATCTCGGTGGCGGTGGGCTGCTTGTTGGGCGCATCTGCGTCGAGCGCTTCGCCGAGCTTTTCCAGCAGAATGGCCATGCTAAACGGCTTGGTGAGGAAGTGTTTTAAGCCGCTAGTTTGGGCGTTGTCCATGGCTGCCAGTGCTTTTTCCTCTTGGCTGGATAGGCTTAGCACGATGGGCAACTGCTGGTACTTGGGATGGAGGCGCAACAGGCGTGCCGTCTTTATGCCGCCCATAACAATCTCGTTGTCGATTAGGACCAGGTCGGCGATCTCGCTGCGCAGGGCGATCGCCGCTTCGGCTCCGTGTCGCACGTCCCGGGCCTCAAATCCCTTTTCCCTCAGCTGATTGCTGATGAGTCCGCCAATGCGCGCATTGCGCTCGACGACGAGTATTTTTGCACCCATGAGTTCACCGCGACAAGAAAGTGTGAGACAACACTATAAAAAAAGAATATATTGCATAAATTACAAAGACGTGGTGATTTTTTCCGCACTGAGCGGTCGAAAATTTGATTCCCGTGCGGGCCGTTCTTGTTGTGCGATAGGGGGTGTGTAATCCAACATGGCGTTGCGGCGTTCGCAAAGCGAGTCCAACGTGCAGTCGGCTCTCGATGCGGTACTACAGCACTCGCTGAAGAGCATTTTGCTGGGTGTGGGTATTTTGTATGCCTTGCTCGCTTTGGGTCACTACTGGGTGCTGCCAGCCGCCGCCAGCTCAATTATGACGCCCGTTGCCGCCACTACTTCAGCGGCGTTTTTTGTCCTGCGCTGGGTGCTGAGAAGCTGGGAACTGCCCGTGCGCTGGGCCCATCCGCTGGGCCTGGTTATCGTCATGGTGTGCTTGGGCAACAGCCTGCTCCATCTGTATGTCCTCGACGATCCGGGCCAGACGACCAACCAGATGCTTATTGTCATCGGAGCGTCCTATCTGTTCCTGTCGATATACTACGTCCTGTCGACCATTGCGCTCGTCTGGATGGGGTGGGCCGTCATTGCTAGTTACGCGTCGCCGGCTGCCGAGTGGCAGCACTATGGCTTTGCCCTACTGTCGACGACGGCGATAGGCATTGTAATGCACTTTGTGCGCACGCGCACCCTACGTCGCTTAGAGCAGCTGCGCATACAGAACGAACGCCACAAGGACGAACTGGAGCAGCGCGTAGTCGAGCGCACGAAACAGCTACAGCGCTCCCTTGACGAACAGCACGTGCTGCTGCGCGAGGTGCACCACCGCGTCAAGAACAACCTACAAGTGGTGTGCAGCCTGCTGGATTTGGCGTCGCAATCCGAAAGCGAGGCCGCGGTGTCGACGACGCTCGTGGAAAGTCGCGGGCGCATTTTGACCATGGCACTGGTGCATGAAAACCTTTACCAGGCGGATGAACTGAGCCACATCGACATGAGCATTTACTTTCAGCATATGGTCGCCGACGTATTCAACGCGCACGGCGAGTGGCCGCAGCAGGTTGCGCTGCAGGTAGATGCTGAAGACGTACAGCTGGATATTGACCGAGCCGTTCCCTGCGGCCTCGTCGTGCACGAACTGGTGGCCAATGCGCTGCGCCATGGCTTTCCCAACGACCGCAAGGGGCTTTTGCAGATCGCACTTCGCGCAGACGACGACCACATTGTGCTCGAGGTAAACGACGACGGCGTGGGGTTGCCTGCGCCCTTTGACCTGCAGCGTTCCACGTCGCTTGGCATGCAGCTCGTCCGCGTCTTAAGCCGGCAGCTGCGGGGGGAGCTGAGTGTGAAAAATGAGGGAGGCACTCAGTTTGTGCTTGCATTCCCGCGATAGGTGGCCCACCTGTTTTTTGAGGCCGTCGCGGAACGGCTTGCTGGCCCTGTGCTGGCTGTGGGCGCTGTTCGCATCGAGCGCCTGCTCCGACGCGTCGACGAGCGAGCAAAAAGAGGCTCAGCCGATGGAACCGCAGCCCGTCGCCGAACCGGCGCTCTATGGCTACGAAATCGTCAACGCCTATCCGCACGATCCGGCGGCTTTTACCCAGGGTTTGGTCTACTTAGAGGGTTTCCTATACGAGGGCACCGGTCTCAACGGGCGCTCCTCTTTGCGCAAAGTCGCGCTAGAGACGGGACAGGTCTTACAGCAGCGCGACCTGGATACGCGCTTTTTTGGCGAAGGCATTGCCATTTTCAACAATCGCGTCCTGCAAATTACCTGGCAGTCGCAGACGGCCTTTGTGTACGACGTGGACACATTTGAGTTGCGCACGCAGTTTAGCTATGCGACAGAGGGGTGGGGACTGACCCACGACGGCGAGCGCCTGATTATGAGCGACGGTACGTCGACGCTCTACTTTCGCGATCCGTTCACCTTTGCTGAAACGGGGCGTGTGGCGGTGCGCCAGGGCGAGAGTCCGGTGGCCAACCTCAACGAACTCGAATACATCGATGGACAGGTATTTGCCAATATTTGGCAGACCGACCGCATCGTGCGCATCGATCCAAACAGCGGCCAGGTTACGGGCATTATCGACCTGAGCGGCTTGCTCAGCGCGGCCGACCGCGGCGGACGGCGCGTCGATGTCCTCAACGGCATTGCCTACGACGCGCGGGGAGACCGCCTTTTTGTCACCGGTAAATGGTGGCCCAAACTATACGAAGTCAAACTCGTACCCTATCAAGACCAATGAGGTAAGAAATGTCTGATGAACAGCGCATTGCCGTGCGCATTGCCGTGCTGACGGTATCCGATACGCGAGATGAGCACAGCGATAAGTCGGGTAATTTGCTGGTTGAGCGCCTGCAAGAGCAGGGGCATATCCTGCACGAGAAGTGCATTTTGCCCGACGATATATACCAGGTGCGCGCCAAGGTGGCGCAGTGGATTGCCGACCCGCAGGTGCAGGCTGTTGTCAGCACTGGCGGCACCGGCCTGACGGGACGCGACGGCACGCCCGAGGCTGTCGCGCCGCTCTTCGACAAGAAAATCGAGGGTTTTGGTGAGGTTTTCCGCATGATTTCCTACGAAGAGATCGGTACGGCGACGATGCAATCGCGCTGCATTGCCGGCGTGAGCAACGGCACCTACGTATTTTGCCTGCCCGGCTCGTCGGGTGCCTGCGCAACGGGCTGGGACAAGCTCATTGGTCCACAGCTCGACTCGACCAACCAGCCGTGCAACCTGGCCGATTTAATGCCGAGGCTGACGGAAGTATAGTCGCATGGGCCGCTGTCCGCTGGGCGTTCGGCGCAGCGCATCGAGCACCCGCACCGTTATGCCGCTGAGGCACCAGTGATCCGCCCCTTTCAATCCGACGACCTAGAAGCGCTAGCCGATATAGGCAACCGCGCCTGGCGCGGCATTTACCGGATGTTCCGCCAGACCTACGGCGACGAGCTCTTTTCTCTGCTAGTGGCCGATGAGCGCACGAGCAAGGGCGAGCAAATTCGCGCCCACTGTGCGCGTCATCCCGAGTGGGTGTTGGTCTGCGAGCAGGGCGATCGCATCGTTGGCTTTATCACCTTCCGCCTCGATTCGGTCGGGGGCATTGGCGAGATCGGCAACAACGCCGTCGATCCCGATTGCGGCCTGAAGGGCATCGGTCAGCAGCTCTACGCGGCCGCGCTAGCCCATTTTAAAGCGCAGGGCATGCGCTATGCCAAGGTGCAGACCGGCTGCGACGAGGCGCATGCCCCGGCGCGGCGGGCCTACGAGCGCGCCGGTTTTGATATTCACCACAGAGACGTCACCTACTTTAAAAAGCTCTGAGTGCCTAGCGCAGAGTGAACGAGTCGACAGTGTATCGCGCTACCGCGTCGCCGTCTAATTCGACGCCTAAGCCCGGGCCGTCCGGCACGCGTACGCGCCCTCTTTCGAGTGCGAGCGGTTCGGCGATCAGGTCGTCGGCCCACAGGTGGTGCAGTATATCGCTCGACAGCGTGCAGCCGGGTGCGGCGGCGCAGGCGTGCACGTAGGCCGCATCGCGAATGCCCAACTCCTGCGCCGAGCCATGCCAGCTGGGAACGCCGGCCGCGTCGGCTAAGTCGGCCATGCGCACAAAGAGCGGCAGCGAGCCGCAGCCGGCGTTGATAGCCTGTGCTGCGTTGATGCGGACGGCGCCGAGCACCTGCTCGAGCGTGAGGGCGTGATAGGCCAGCGGCAGTTTGATGCGCCCGCGCAGCTGGGCAAAGGGGGCTGGATCGGCGCGTGGGTAGGGGTCTTCGAGGCGCGCCACGCCCAATTCGTGCAGCTGGGCGCAGAGGTCTTCTAAGTCGTCGCGCATGCGAAAGCCGCCGTTGGCGTCTAGCTCCAGCTCGAATTCATCGCCTACGGCATCGCGAATGGCGCGCACGCGCGCGACCGATTCCTGATCGGGTGCGTCCTTGCCGCATTTGATCTTCACGCCTGTAAAGCCCTTTGCCCTGCCTTCGAGGGCAATTTCCGCGCTCTCTTCTGGTGTGCGCTTGCCCATCCAATAGTGCGCGCCGACCCACGAGCGATAGGGACCGCCGAGCAGCTGGCATACGGACAGGCCGGCCGCCTGGCCGACAATATCGTAGAGGGCGATTTCGCCGACGTCGTAGGCGATGCTGGGCTCAACGGGCAGCCGGCGTAGGTTGAGTGCAAGTGGGTCGAGTCCGATCAGCGGCTGCAGCGCCCCGTGCACGAGCGCCGGATCGATGCCGCGATGCGATTCGCCCAGCCCGGTGATGCCCGCATCCGTATGCACTTGGGCGATATACTTGGGCCGAGTGTCGGCGTCGAGCTGCTCCTGTAGGGAGCGATCCTTTTCGATTCGGTAGAGCGCCGTGGGCGTAGGCGGCACGGCACAAGCATGGACGTCAATATGGGTAATTTTCACAGGGCGCCTCCTCGCGGTAGCGGGAAGGAAAGCAAATGGTTACGGCGAGGGCAAGAGGCATTGGTTACGAGTCGGGATTGTCCTATTATTCTGCTCGTACGAGCCGGTGCGTGGTGCACCGTGTAGGAAAGGTGGAAAAATGCATTCGATGATAGTAGACCAGCGCGGTCCTCTGCCCGATTGGGCGGTGCAGCAGCGCGCGTTGATCGCGGCGATGGACCGAGCCGTATGGCCCTTTGTCGAACACGCTACGCGCCCCGACGGCACGCTGATACAGCGCAGCGTCTGGACGAGTATGGATGGCACGGACAACGGCTACGAAGCCTTCCTTTCGCTGCCCCTTTTCTACTTGGTCGGGGGCGGTGAGCACATGCACTCACTGGCGCGCAAGGAGTGGGATGCCATTACCTGGCAGTATGAGGACTACGGTACGGTGGAGCGCGAATTTGTCGCCGGTTTCGACTGGTTTCACCACAGCGAAAGCTACACGTACATCTACTACTTGGGTATGGCCGACCCGACCCACCACATTGACCGTCGCCGCGCGTTGCGCTACGCGGCGATGTATATCGGCGAAGATCCGCTGGCCGACAATTGGGACAGCGAGCGCAAGATGCTGCGTTCGCCGCTCAACGGCAGCCGCGGTCCGCGCTTTATCACCACGCAGCGCGACTGGGACTACCACCGTCCGATATTGGCCCATTATCTGGCGCCCTACGAGGATATGGAGGGCGTGGAGGGGGGCGATCCCTTTGCCAAAGCCGACTGGACCGACGACGAAACCTTCGCACGCGTGCTCGAGCTGATCAATCGGCGCATGACGCGCGGCGATGTCCCGCTCAATTTGTCGTCAGCTAGCTTGGTTACCAACGCCTATTTGTATACCGGCGAGGAAAAGTACAAGACGTGGGTGTTGGAATACCTGTCCAAGTGGATGGAACACTGCCGCAGCAACGGCGGTATCGCGCCCGACAACATCGGGCCAAACGGTCAGATCGGCGAGCTGATCGACGGCAAGTGGTGGGGCGGCTACTACGGCTGGCGCTGGCCGCACGGGGGACGCAATATCGTCGAAAGCGCCTATGTAGCCGGCTCGTGCGCCGCGCTGATGACCGGCGATATGAGTTGGCTGGATCTGTGTCGCTCGCAGCTGGACATGCTGTGGGATCTGCGCCGTCAGGAGGACGGGGTGTGGAAAATACCGGCACGCCACGGCGACACCGGCTGGTTTGACTACCGTCCGCCCGATCCCGAACTCTACATCCACTTGTGCTATCTGAGTCAGAGCGACGAAGATCGCGCGCGCCTGGAAGAGATCTTTCCCCAGCGCGATAGCTTTGCCGCTTTCCCCGATGACTGGGGTGCTGGCAAAGCGGGTATCTGCCCGCCCCGTGCTTGGCAGGCTTGGATGGAGGGCCAGTATGCCGACTACCCGCGCGCGGCCATTGATTCGACCTACCAGTGCATGGGGCGCAGCTTGGAACGTCTGGCCGCCGACGATAGCGATCCGGAAGAGCGCCACTGCTACCACTTTCAGAATATGAACCCAGTGCTGCCCGAAGCGCTCGTACAGATGACGATGGGTACGCCTTCTGCGCTGTACAACGGCGGGCTGCTGCAGGCCCATCTGCGCTACTTTGATCCGGCTCAACGGCGCGCGGGGCTGCCCGAACACGTCGCCGCGCTGGTGAGCGCCGTCGCTGCAGACGGTGCCGCGGTGACGCTGGTCAACACCGATCCGGTCCAACGACGCGCCGTCATCCTGCAGTCCGGATCGTTTGGCGAACACGAATTTAGTGCGGTACAGGCTGCAGGTGGCCAAGTAGAACCGGTGAATAGCCGTTGGATTCGCATTGAATTGGGTCCGGCGACTCAAGTGCAGCTCACGCTCGATATGAGGCGCTTTGTGCATCGACCGTCGCACGAGGGACCGCGGTGGGCGTGACGATATGGGAGTGGTAGAAGCGGAGGGATGGCGCATTGGCGTGCGCGAGGCACCGGAGTGGGACGCGCTCTTTAAACGCCGGAGTGGCTGGACGGGGAGCGATGGCATTTATGCCGTCGCGCTGTCGGGCTGCGAGGGACCGCCATCGGCAGAGGCGGCCGACGATCGGCAGATCCTCATTTTTGGCGATACGTTTATCGGCGACGTCGACGCCGAGGGCGTGCGGCGCGACTTTCGCATGGTCAACAACACGCTGGCACTGCTCGATGGCAGCGCGCCCAATCCAGAAGCGCTGCGCTTTTTGTGGAGCGACGAGGGAGACGGCACGTTTTTCACGCCGTCTACGCCGCAGGCGCGCGCGGCGGGTTCGTGCTGGTACTGGCTGCAGGATGGCTTTGCGCAGAACGGCCATCTCTATATGATGCCGATGCTGATCGAACGACGTCCCGACGGTCCGCCGGGTTTCCAGTTTCGCGACTTTGGCACCTGTCTGATCAAGGTGCCGCTGGGCGATGATGGGCCCGAGTGGGCGCTTCACGAGCAGGAGGACGTGCCGCTTTTTCACGTCGACGAACGGCGGAAGCTGTTTTTTGGTGCGGCGTTTATGCCGCATACGGAACAGGCGGGCGTGCCCAACCCAGATGGGTTTATCTACGCCTACGGGCGCTACCACGGCTGCGGCGATGTCGAGGTAAAGCTGGCCGTTGCGCGCGTCGAGAGCGACGCATTTGAAGACGGTGCGGCGTGGCGCTTTTGGGACGGGGTGCGCTGGAGTGCCGATATAGCCGATGCCGCGCCGCTGGGTCGAGGCGGTCCCGAACTGAGCGTGACGCCCGCTGCGCACGGCGCGTTAGCGGGCCGGTATTTGCTCGTCTCGATGCACGTCGAACGCGACCTCTACTTGCGTATCGGCGACAGTCCGGTTGGTCCTTTTGGACCGCGCATCGACATCTATCACACATCCGAGCCGGATGCCGGCAAAGAAATGTATACCTACAATGCCAAAGCGCACCCCACGCTGTCGACACCGGATGAATGGCTGGTGTCCTATAACGTCAACGCGCGTTCTTGGGACAGTCTCATTGAAGACGCCGATATCTATCGGCCGCGCTTTTTATGGGTCTCGATAGAGCGGAGCCAATAGGCCGATGAACTACTTAGAAGAGCGCGCCATTGAATGCCCCTACTGCGGGGAATACATCGACGTGCTGATTGATTGTTCCGTGCCGCAGCAGACCTATGTCGAAGATTGCCAGGTGTGCTGCAGCCCGATTGTGTTGGGCGTTCAGGTCTACGAAGAAGGCGATATTGCCATTGATGTGCGGCGAGAAAATGGCTGAACGTGCGGATTGCAGACGTGCAGTTGACGGAGTGCGCCGGTGCGCCGCGCTGAACTGATCGGGCGAGCCGAGCGCGGCAACGCCATAAATTGGACGACCTACTCTACGCTACAAGGTTTGAGCGGTTCGTTTATATCGGCCGATCTATTTAATACCGTGCTGATGCGCCAGGGAGCGTCCGACTTTGTCCTCGGCCTCTTTGCCGCCAACCAGCTCGTATCGCTCGTGGCGCAGTTTGTAGCGGCGCGCTACGTCGATGCGGCGCGCGACAAAGTGCGACTAATGTGGGGCGCACACGTTATCCAACTGCTGCCCCTGCTCTTGCCGATTGCTCTGCTGTGGTCCACCGGAGGTCAAGTGGGTCTATGGCCGTTCTTTGGTGCGGTATTTTTCTATTACCTGATCAATAGCGTCGTTGGTGCCTTCGGTAGCATTGCCAATATGGATCTGCTCAGCCGCGTGCTGCGACCCGGAGGGCGCGGCAAACTGCTCGGTATGCAGGGAGCGCTAGGGGGGTTGGCGGGCATTGCCAGTGGGCTCATTGTCGCGGCGATCGTTGGACGTTTGGATTATCCGCTCGGCTATACGGCAGTATGGTCCACGGGCTTGGTCTTTTCGCTGTGCACCAGCGTGCTGCTGCTGCGCCTGCGCCAACTGCCCGGTCTGCGTCCGCTTCGCCGAGTGGAGCAGCCGCGTTTGCGCCAGGCGCTGCGCGCCGTGGCCGCTGACCGCCGCTTCGCCATTTTTTTAATTGCCGTCGTTGCGCGCATGGGATTTAGCGCAACGCAGTACTATATCTGGCCGACGGCGAGGCGCGTACACGGCTTGCCCGATGAGTTTGTCGGCTACCTAGCCAGCGTCAACAGCGCCATTGCCATGTGCAGCGCGCCGCTAATCGGCTGGCTGGCCGACCGTTTGGGTCGCGCGCAGACGGCCCTGCTGTTTTCGATCGTTGCCGTAGCCGGCTTCGCCCTCTTTCCCCATGCCGACAGTCGCTCGTGGTTGCTTGTCGCCTACGTGCTTATTGGCATCGGCTCTAGCGGCATTACGATGCCGCTCTATCTGTCTGTATTGGATCTTTCGCCGTCGGATCAGCGCGGCCTCTACGTGGCCGTGCGCTACGGGACGGAAAGCGGCGTCTACGCACTGTTCCTGCCGCTGTTTGGCTATTGCTCGACCCACTTCGCTCCGCACGTAATCTTCTATGCGGGCGCGGTGCTGGCGGCGCTTGCGGGTGCGGTACTCTTTCGCGTGGCCGAAGGGCGCACCGCGGCAGATTGATCGTCGTTATTTTACGAGGGCGGCGATTTCCTTGAATTCCGCGCTGCCGGCTCGCTGTAGCAGCTCGAATAGGCACATTTCCACCGAAGTAATCTGCGCGCCGCAGTGCAGCATTTTCTCTAAGCCGATGGCCTTGTTCTGCGCGGTGCGCGATGAAACGGCATCGGCGACAACTTCGACGTAAAAGCCGTTGTCGAGCAGGTCGCGCGCAGTTTGGTAGACGCAGATATGCGTTTCGATGCCGGCCAGCAGGATGTGCCGTCGGCCCGTTGCGCGCAGAGCCTGGGAAAATGCGCTCAGGCCGCAGGCGCTAAAGCAGGTTTTGGCCATCGGCTGTTGGTCGGGTAGCAGGTCCGCTACCTCGGGGATCGTCGGTCCCAACCCTTTGGGGTATTGCTCTAACCACAGGATGGGAAGCTGCAGAGCCTGGGCGCCCTTGATAAGGATGTGCAGCTGGGTATAAAGGGCATCTTTGTCGTGCATCAACGCTGCGAGTTTGCCCTGAATATCGATGAGAACGAGGGCGGTGTTGTGGGCCTTTAGCATGGGGCAGCTCCTCTGCAATGGAGTGCGAAACGCGCCAAGTATCGCATCGCACTCTGCCTTTTCCCAGCGCTTGCGGGGACAGTGGATTTACAAAAAAGCGGACCGGAAGCGGTGTCTGCCTCTTCCGGTCCGCAATGTGATGCGCACGGAGCACTTCTATACAGGACCGCCGTACTCGTTGTTCACCGCCTGCACTAGGGCGCGCATATAGGCGATGGAATAGGCTACGCCGACGCGATGACCGCCCAGCATGGCGGGGATGTGGTCGGGAATAATGCAGCCATCAAACTGCACTTCGCGCAGGGCGCGCATGACCTGGTGCATGTCCTGGTAGCCGTTGTCGATTAGGGTCTCCACCCACGGCTCGGGCATGGGGTTGGACACGTTGCGAAAGTGGACCTTAAACAGCTGGCCCTGCTGGGCAAAGTGCTTGATGGCTTCTACTACACCCACGCCCATGCCCGCTTCGCCGCCTTCCAGCCAGCAGCCCACGCACAGGCAGACGCCGATATTGGGGCTGTCGGCAATTTCCATCGCGCGTTTGTATCCCTCGAAGTTTCCAAACATACAGCGGGGTATGCCGCCCAGCGCGTAGACCGGCGGATCGTCTGGGTGAATGCCGATGCGCACGCCGGCGTCTTCGGCCACGGGCGCAATTTGGCGAATCATATACTCGTAGTTGTCCCACAGCTCGTCTTCGCTATAGGTGCGTCCGTGCGTCAATTCGCCTTCGTAGGTCTCGCCAATCCAGCGGCCGACGGCGTTGTTGATGTCGAGTGAGCGCGCATCCATGCCGCCGCGTCCCTCAACGCGCCCAGAAGACCAGATGCCGTTGCCCATATGGGCATAGGTGTTGTAGTAGATGCCCGCTTCGCCGAGGTTGCGGATAAACTGTTTAAATTCTTCGACCTTGGCATCGCGCTCGGGCAGGTTGAGGGTAATGGCCGGCACATTGTGCACGCCGTGGTTGGCAATGCGGTAGATCTTGATACCGCGGTCGCCAAAGCGCTTGACCAAGCTCTTGTAGAACTCGGCCGAGTGCTGTTCGGCGTCGTTGATGCCGACCATTGCCCACTCGACGCCTAGCTGCTCAAAGAACTGCAGATCTTCGTCGCTGGCGTCGGCGCCGGTCTGAATGGCGATTTGGATGCCCTGCGTGCTCGAGTAGTAGCCGGGCACGGCCTGCATGGGATATTGTTGCGTCTGCGCGCTCATGGACTGTCTCCGCGGAATGGGTTCGGTACAACCTGGACGTCGCGTCTGGATTCGCCTAGTATATGGGCGCTAATATTCTGCAAAAGGGCCGTCTGTGGCAAATGCTAATATCCGGTCTATTAGCATTGCACGCCGCGTGTAGGTGCAGCAAAAAAACTGGAATGGAAGAGTCTATGCGAGCACTGATCCTCGACAAACCGGGTCCCGTCGAATCCCTGCGCGTTGCAGAGGCGCCAGATCCGCAGCCCAAAGCGGGAGAGATCCGCGTGCGCGTGGCTGCCGTCGGTTTGAATCCCGTCGACTACAAACTGGCCGGGCGCGGCAACCCTCACTGGAATTACCCGCACGTGCTCGGACTGGATGTGGCCGGCACGGTTGACGCGCTGGGCGAGGGCGTTGAAAACTGGCGCGTCGGTGATCGCGTGGTGTATCACGGAGACTTGAGTAAGCCGGGCGGCTTTGCCGAACTTGCCGTTACCACGGCCCATACGACAGCTGCTATACCCGAAGACGTTTCTTTTGTTGACGCAGCTGCATTGCCCTGTGCTGGTCTGACGGCCTATCAAGGCCTAGTGCGTCGGCTGCGAGTGCGTGCGGAGCAAATCGTCTGGGTGCAGGGCGGTGCCGGTGGTGTGGGTGGCTACGGCGTGCAGATTGCCGCGCGCGCAGGAGCCACGGTTATTACGACGGCGTCACCGGGCAACTTTGAACGCGTTGCGGCACTTGGTGCACAGCACGTCATCGACTATAACGGCGAAGATGTCGTTGCGCGCATTGGCGAGATAACCGGTGGTTTGGGCGTAGACGCGGTGCAGGCAGCTGTCGACGTGCAAACGGCCGATCAGGGAATAGAGGCGCTGCGCTTTGCCGGTGCGATTTCCTGCATTGCCGGTTTGCCAACGCTTTCGGAACAGACGTTTGCCAAAGCGATTTCACTGCACAAGATTTCGCTGGGAGCGGCCCATCAATCGACAAACCGCGCTGCGCAGCTAGACTTGGCGAAGATGGCTGAAGAAATGATCGCTTTGGTGGCAGAAGGTCAGGTCGATGCGATGGTGGAAGAGGTCGTTGCGCTAAAAGATATCCCCCGTGCGCTCGCCCGCTTGCAGACGCGTCACGTGTGCGGCAAGATCGTCGCTCGCATTGCGTAGGCCTGCAGGGCGCACGTAGCTCCACGCTGAAACAACGAGGCACTATGCGTCGCTGTCCTTGGGTTGATCTCGACAAAGCCGACTACGTAGCCTACCACGACGAGGAGTGGGGCGTGCCCGTGCACGACGATCGGCAGCAGTTTGAGTTTCTCACGCTCGAAGCCGCCCAGGCTGGGCTGAGCTGGTACACCGTGCTGCGCAAGCGCGCCCATTACCGCCGTGTATTTGCCGACTTTGATCCGGAGAAAGTGGCGCGTTTTTCAGAGAAGAAAATCGAGTCGCTGATGCACAACCCCGGAATTATTCGCAACCGACTGAAACTTAACGCCGCCGTGCACAATGCGCGCTGCTTTTTGGCCGTGCAGAGCGAATTCGGATCGTTTGACGACTATATTTGGCGCTTTGTCGACGGGCGGCCAATCGTCAACGCATGGCGCACAGAGGCCGATTATCCGGCCACGTCGACTGAGTCCGATGCGCTGAGTAAAGACCTCAAGGGGCGCGGTTTTAAATTTGTCGGTTCGACCATCGTCTATGCACATATGCAGGCAGCGGGTTTAGTCAACGACCACGCGGTCGACTGCTTTCGCCGCCCCGAAATCCTCGCCGCGTACGCATAGAGCATATCTTATAGACCTATGGACTTGGTGCTGCGTCGAGTGGTGTCGTCCATTGCCGAGCCCATCTGCCGTACCTACCTTGAAGCAACATGGGCTCACTTCGTGCTCGCGGTCTCCGGACGGCGCGGGCCAACACCGTCGTTTTTCACCGTGGAAATCCGTCTATGAGTCGTTCTGCCCCTGCTGCCAGCGTCTCCGGAGCCAATGCATCGTCGCTTTCGCTGATCGATGCCGACGTTCACAACTACCCCAATTCGCTTGCCGACCTGATGCCTTTTCTTCCCGCCCGCTGGCAGGCCTATGCCGAGCAGTCTGGCTTACAGCTGCCGGGCGTGTCGCTCTATCCAAAGGTCTTTGCCGCTGCGGCGCGGCGCGATGCCTGGCCACCCAACGGCGGTAAGCCCGGTAGCGACCCGAGTTTTGCCGCTGCTCAGCTGCTCGATGAGTGGTCTATTGATCGAGCGATACTCAATCCACTGGTAGCCGCTTCTGCCGTGCACAATATCGAGCTGGGCAACGCACTGGCGCGCGCCGTTAACGAGTGGACGGCGGCCCATTGGCTCGATGCCGATCCACGCTGGCGCGGGGCAATTGCCGTCAATGTGCGCGATCCGGAAGGTGCGGCCGCCGAAATACGCCACTGGGCAGACGACGCGCGCTTTGTGCAGGTGCTGCTGCTGGCCCGCTCACATGCGCCCTACGGCAAGCGCGCCTTTCGCCCGCTGCTGCGCGCCGCCGCCGAGTGCGATCGGCCCGTTGGCATCCACTTTGGCGGCGGTGGCGATGTGCCGATAACGGCCTGCGGGTGGCCCTCGTATTACATTGAAGATCACACTACGATGACGCAGGCCTTTGAAACGCACGTCGTCAGCCTCGTCTGTGAAGGTGTTTTCTGCGAGCTGCCGGCGCTGCGCGTGGTGCTAATCGAGGGCGGTTTTGCCTGGCTGCCGGGGCTGATCTGGCGACTCGATAAAAACTGGCGCGGACTGCGCAGCGAAGTGCCGTGGCTGGTCAAGCCACCAAGCGACTACATTCGCACGCACTTTCGCTCTACAACCCAGCCGATGGAAGAGCCGGACAATCCACAGCACCTCGTGCAGATCATCGATATGATTGGCTGCGACGATTTCCTGATGTTTGCCACCGACTATCCGCACTGGGATTTTGACGCGCCCAATCGCGTTCTGCCCAGCGCAGTTCCCCAAGCGATGCGCCACGGCATATTTTCTGCCCACGCAGAGGCCTTTTATGGCCTCGATTGAGCTGGGTGCGCTGGAGTGCTTTGCAGACGGTGCGGCCGAGTCCGTTACGCTGTCCGGACGTGCGCTGGTCGTAGTCCGGCGCGGCGATGCGGTCTACGTGCTGCGCGATCGCTGTCCGCACCAAGGTGCTCCTCTATCGGACGGTCACGTGACGGGGTACGTTCCCTCCTGCATGCCAGGTGCCCATATTTCCATAGAACGCCCGGGGGAAATTATCGTCTGTCCTTGGCACGGCTGGGAGTTCGACGTGCGCACCGGGCACTCGCTCTGCGATCCGCAGCGCACGCGCGTGCGCTCCTATGCAACGCGAGTGGAAAATGGACGCGTCTTTGTCGAAATGGACTAGCGGGCGATACGCGCAGCAGCGTGCGCGGTTATTCCACGACGATTCCCTCGATCAATACATTTAGTCCGCTCTCGGCATCCCACGTGTGCTCGTTGGCCATGCGATAGGCATAGCGCGGATCCCAGCGCAGCTGCGGTGAAGCGTCGGGCAGGAACAGGCACAGGGCGTACGCGCCGGTCGGCATGTCGGGCGGCAGGTTGAGCTGTCCGCGCAGCACGTGCTGCTGGCCTGGTTTCCAGGTGCGCGGATCGACGTCCTGGACAAAGGTAAACAGGGCCCCGCTCTCCGCGTTGCGCAGCGCGAACTCCACGCTGCGTGCGTTGTATAGCGGAGCAAAGCCGCTGTTGTTCAGCACGACTTTCACGTCGAGCGTTTCACCTGCGCTAGCTCGTCGAGCTGCGCGACTTTCCTCGAGGACGAGGCGGGCGCCCAGTCGCTGTGCAATCTCGTCGGCGCACCCCTGGCCGCGCCATTTTTGCAGCACCTTGGGGTGATACGAACTATTGAGATAGCTAGCGTGTAGAGTTGATAGCTCGTCGAGTGCGCGCTGACAGTCGTTGAGCGGATGCGGGTTGCAGGTCTCGCCGCCAAAGAGCGTATAGAGCGTTTCTTCTGCCAAATAGGCCGTCTCTTCGGCGCGCGTCTGGCCGCCGCGCTCGTAGGTTCCGTAGTCCGTTTTGGAGGCCAGAAAGCAGTCGTTGTGATGGCCTATGCGCGCAACCGGTGTGTTGCTATAGGCGTTGGTTGCGTTGACTCGTTCGTAGGTTTTTCCATCGGTGGTAAACAGCTGCTGCTTAAAGTGGGGATAGCGCACGGCGATCATGCGCTCGGCGGGCGTGTGGTCCAGCAGGTGCGAGATCACCTGGCGCCCGCGCGCATAGTCGTTGGCGATGGTCGTAGTGTGCCATTCGCCCCAGGGCCCTACAAAGCCGGCTTCAAATAGCGCGATTACATCGGCGTTTTCGGCGAATACGGGCGCCAGCTGGGCGATGTGTCCCTCGATAATATCCTGTGTGGGATCTGCGTAGGTCGTGTAGTCTCCACCGGGGCCGCGCGAGCCGTATGAGGCGCGCACGATCACCTTCATGCCGCCGTGGCGCGCTGTCGCAAAGCCGGCGCGAAGGGAATCGAGCACGGCTTGGGGCAACTCCGACTGTTCGCGGTAGGCGTCGAGAGGTATCTTGCCCCAGATAAGCGCATACCCTTCGGTTCGGCGTCGACCGACGTCAGGACTGAGCTGTAGCAAGTTGTTGTAGAGGTAAAAGCCGCGTTCGGGGTTGGCAATGGCGGCGCTGCTCTCGGTGTAGCGCACGCTGTGCAATGCGGGCTGGGCCTGCGTAGGCGATGCGATCAATAGGCATGCGAGGACTGCGAAGAACGCATTCACGGCGTCTCTCCCGATTGCTGTTTGAAAGTGGCAACCCGTCGGGTCGCTGCGGACATTATCAACTGCGGTATACCGCGCTTTGACAACGGGGTGAAAATCATGGAATACGTTCAGTTGGGCAATACGGACCTGCGCGTTTCGCGCCTCTGTCAGGGCACGGCCTTTCGCGACCTGCCGCGCGCCGAAGATCCGCGCGCCCTGCGCGTATTGGAATTCGCCATTGACCGCGGCATCACGTTTTTCGACACGGCCATCGCCTATGGCTGGGGCGGCGCCGAGCGAGTGCTCGGGCGCGCGATTGGAGGAAGACGCGATCAGCTGGTCCTCTGTGGCAAGGTGCCGGTGCGTCTGGAATCGGGGACGCAGGTCGCCTATACGCGCGCCTATTTGCACCAGCAGCTCGAAGAGAGCCTGGGTCGATTGGGCACGGACTATCTCGATCTATATTTATTACACCACGTCGATGAGCACACGCCACCGGCCGAGATCTGCGCTGCGATGGATGCGCTGGTCAAGATGGGCAAGGTGCGCTACTGGGGCGTTTCCAACCACAGCGCGGCGCAGGTGCGTGCCCTGCTCGAATGCGGCTCGGTTGCCGCCGTAGAGGAGTATTATAACATCGCCGGTGCCCATCTGGACAAGGCGGGGCGTTCGCGCACCTGCACATTTGAAAGGGAGATGATGCCGCTGCTGCGCTCGAGCGGGATGGGGTGTCTGGCGTTTAGTCCGATGGATACGGGTCTGTTGGCTGCCGCCGTGCCGCCCGAACCGGCCCTGCGCGAATTTGTGGCGGTCGTCGACGGGGTGGCTACCGAACTCGGCGTGCCGCGCGCGGCCGTGTGCGTGGCATGGGTTAGTCGACAGGCCGAGATTAGCAGCGTGCTTTGCGGGGCCGAATCGGTCGAGCACGTCGAAGTCAATGCGTCGGGAAGCGTTCTCGCATTACCCAAACCGGCGCTGGACGTGCTCGAAGAGGCACGTCGGCGCTACCGCAACGCTCAGCGCTGACCTAGCCGCGCGAGGCCTCGGTGCGTTCGGCGCGCGCACGTGCCGTCAGCGTCGCTAGGTGCCCGTCATTGGCCAGCCCTTGTTCGAGGTGGCGCATGCGTTCGGGGCTCGCTGTTTTCAGCATGGCTTCGCCGTATAGCTCGTCCATAAAGAAGCGGGCAAAGGCGCTGATTTCTTCGCGCATCAGGTCGAGCTGATCGTCCCGGTGTTTAGGGGTGCAGTTAATGGTAAACATGCGCCGCCGCTTGCCGCCGCCCCATGCGCTGTGCTTGGTGCCTTGGTTAAACACCACCACGTCGCCAGGCTGCGTCTCCAGGGCGATAGCGGGCACCTCGGCGCCGCCGATGCCCCAGTGTTCCTGCGATTGCCGTATGTGCTGTTCGACGGCTTCGGCAAAGCCCTCGCCGTATCGGTGGCTGCCGGGGATAACGCGCAGGGCGCCGGAAGTCGCCGTCAGCGGATCGAGGTAGAGCGCCAGCTTGTAGTAGACGATAGGGCGCGGCCAGCCGCCGTCCGAATGCCAGCCGGTGTCGCCGACGTAGTAGTTGCCGTCGCTGCCGATATACTGATAGTCATCGCCGAGCA
>JAYPJE010000059.1:0-23608 GCA_038128265.1 Gemmatimonadota bacterium | reverse complement strand
GCTTGGCGCATTCCGGTCCATCCGATATATTCCTGCGCTACCTAACAAAGGATCGCTACCATGTCGTTTAAATTTGTATTTCTCGGCTCGGAAAACGAGCAAACGCGTGCCTATGCGAAGGCCATGTGCGACGTCGTGCCCGAATTAGAGGTCGTCTTTGCCGCTGACCGCAGCGCGCAGCTGGCCGCCCTGCCTGGCGCGCGCGCGTGCTTTGGCACGCTCGATGCGGAGCTGCTGGCTGCCGCCGATCAACTCGCGTGGTTGGCGGCACCGGCTGCCGGGCCACCGAAGGGCTACTACTTTGATGAGCTCATTGCCAGCGATGTGCAGGTAACGAATTTTCGCGGCATTTTCAACGACCACATATCGGCTCATATCATGGCCTTTGTGCTGTGCTTTGCGCGCGGGATGCACGCTTACTTCCGCGACCAGTACGACGGCCAGTGGCGCAAGGGCGGCGAGATGCGCCCCGCCGCGCATCTGGCTGAGTCGACGGCGCTCATCGTCGGCGTGGGCGGCATCGGTGGTGCGACAGCCGTCCACTGCCACCATTTTGGCATGCGCGTCATCGGCGTCGATCCGCGCGTTGCCGAAGCGCCGGAGGGCGTCGACCAGCTGCGGCTTCCAGACGAGTTGGACGCGCTGCTGCCGCAGGCTGACTTCGTCATACTCACCGCGCCGCAGACGCCTTCTACTGAGGGGCTTTTTACGGCTGCTAAATTTGCCCTTATGAAAGAGACGGCCTTCTTCATCAACATTGGTCGCGGCTCCAATGTTGCCCTAGCCGATTTGGACGCTGCTCTGCGCCAGGGCACCATTGCCGGTGCCGCGCTCGACGTATTTGAGACGGAGCCCCTGCCGGCCGACCACCCGCTGTGGACGGCACCGAACTTTCTCATGACGCCGCACACGGCCGCTGCAGGCCCCTATCTCAACCAGCGGCGCTTGGATTTGATGGTGGAAAACGGCCGGCGCTTTGCCCAGGGCGAGCCGCTGGTCAACGTCGTCGATAAGGCGAATTGGTTTTGATTTTAGAGGGAGATTAGTGCAAGTTGGCGCGGCGGTCTACAGAGACTGCCGCGCCGTTTTTTTGGGGCCTAGCGCAGCCACTCGTCGCGGTGTGCTCCGACAAAGGCGTCGTCGTTTAGGTGGGGATAGGCTGCGTAGACGCGATCGATCTCTGCTGCCTGGCCCGGCGATAGGACCTCGCCTTCTTCCAAACACCAGATACCTTCCAACAGTCCCTGGCGTCGCAGCACTTCGTGTATGCCGGCGATGCAGCCGGCAAAGCCGTTGGCCGCGTCAAAGAATGCGGCGTTGCTGTCGGTCACTTCGATGGCCTGCGTGAGCATGTCTTGGTCTATTGTTGTGTCGCTGGCGCGCACGGCCTGACAGCGGCGCAGCAGCTCAACGGCCTTTTGCGTCCAAACGGCCCAGTGTCCTAGCAGGCCGCCGGCAAAGTGCAGCTCGACGCCGTCAAAGACGTGCCGGGTCAGCAGGTCGAGCACGATGTTGTCGTCGTTGCCCGTATAGAGAGCGATATCGCCTGCGCGTCCCGAAGCCGCCAAGGCGCGCAGCACGTCGATGGTCTGGTAGCGGTTAAACGGCGCGATTTTGATGGCCACGACGTTGTCCAATGCACAGAATCGGCGCCAGAAGGCGTAGCCGAGCAGGCGCCCGCCGACCGAGGGCTGCAGGTAAAAGCCAACGACGGGAGCCACGTCGGCTACGGCGCGGCAGTGCGCTATGAGCGCATCGTCGTCGGCTTGGCGCAGCGCGGCGAGGCTGAGCAAGACGGCGTGATAGCCCAGGTCCATGGCCAACTCGGCTTCGGCGACAGCCTGTGCCGTCGCCCCAACGGCACCGGCAATGCGGATGCAGTCGGCATGGCCCTCGTTGGCCATTACGTCGGCGGCGAGTTCGAGCACGGGACGAAATAGGCCAATGCGTTTGTCGCGGATGGCGAACTGCGTGGTGTGCACGCCTACGGCCAGGCCGCCCGCACCGGCGGCCAAATAGTAGCGTGAGAGGGCACGCTGGCGTCGCTCGTCGAGCGTGCGCGCGGCGGTGAGGGCCAGCGGGTGGGCTGGGATGACCTGCCCCGCGCGTAGCGCCCGCCCGATGTGTTCCGGTAGCCGGCTCATAGCAGGGTTCCGACGACGAGCAAATAGGCGCTGGCTTTGACTTCTTCGTCGACGCTCCATTCCTTGACCTCACCACCAATTTTTTTGATGACTTTATCGGCGACTTGGTGAAACGGCGGCCGTCCGGGGTCGGCGATGACGATCTGGTCTACGCCGGCTGCGACGGATTTTTTAACGAGCTTGTATATGGGGTCGACCATTTCATCCCAGAAGCAAATATCGGCTCCTAGCAGCAGGTGTGTTCCCTTTAGGTCTTTTTTTTTCAGCTCCTCAAAGGTTGCCTGGCGCGTATTGATTTTGACGTTGTTGATTTCGGCGTGCAGCTTCAGATAGGGGAATACGGCCGGATCGGCATCGAGGCCGGTGACCTTGGCGCCGTAGTGTTTAGCGCAGAAAATACCCGTGGGACCCCAGCCGCAGCCCGCCTCGAGCACGCGCGTTCCCTTGCGCAAGCCCTGCTGCTGGATAAAGTCCATAATGCACCAGCTGGAGTTCCAGACTTTATTGCCGTGAATGTTGGGTTCGTACTGGGTTTTGAGTTTGCGCACGCGTGCATCGGCTGATTTGAGGACCGTGATGCCGTAAGCGTGGCGTTCCGTGCTCTTTTGCTTTTTCTTCTTTCCCATACTCCTGCGTAACTCTTTCCGTTCTGCTGGCGTCTCCGCATGCCATCGGCTCTGGGCCGCCGCATGCGTCAAACAATGACGTTTAAGTAGCAAAATGTAAGGGAATTGTGCTCGAGCCTCAATTCCCGTAAAGGATGCTCTTGGATATGATTAATGCGCTGCGCCGTCGCTGGCGCGCGCCCGGCGGCTACCGCGAGTTTATCGGCATTGCCATGCCGCTTATTTTGAGCACGGCTAGTTGGAGTGTGCAGCACTTTGTCGATCGCGTCTTCCTCACCTGGCATTCGACCGAGGCACTGGCTGCAGCGCTGCCGGCTGGCATCGCCAATTTCACGTTTATCAGCCTTTTTATGGGTACGGCACAGTATGCCAATACGTTTGTCGCCCAGTATACGGGCGCGCACCGTCCCGAGCGGGTGGGACCCTCTATTTGGCAGGGAACTTATCTGGCTCTGCTCAGTGGAGTGCTGGCGCTCGTGCCGGCGCATTTTTCCGGCGATCTATTTGACCTAATCGGCCACGACCCAAGCATTCGCAGCCAGGAGGTGACGTACTTTCGCATTCTATGCTACGGAACGGGGCCGCAGGTGCTGGCGACGGCCACGTCGTGCTTTTTTAGCGGGCGCGGTGAGACCTGGATTGTATTGGCCGTCAACGTGGTGGCCATTGCCGTGAATATTGTGTTGGACTACGCGCTGATTTTTGGCCATTGGGGTTTTCCCGCCCTCGGCATAGCCGGCGCTGCTTGGGCGACCAATATCGGTTTACTCATATCGGCACTGGCCTTTACGGTGCTCTTTCTACGCAAGCGCTACCGCGATGAGTTTGCGACGCTGCGCGGTTGGCGTCCCGACGGTCCGCTGCTGCGCCGCCTGCTGCGCTACGGCGCGCCCAACGGCGTCAATTTTATGCTCGATATTATGGCCTTTACGCTGTTCCTGCTAATTGTAGGTCGCCTTGGAGCAAATGAGCTGGCAGCGACTAATCTGGCCTTTAATATCAACAGCCTCGCATTTATGCCGCTGATTGGCTGTGGGATTGCCGTGTCGACCATGGTCGGTCAGCGCCTAGGGCGCGACGAGCCGGATGAAGCCGAATACTGCACGTGGACGGGCGTGCATTTGGCCCTATTCTACATGGGCTGCATGTCGCTGGGCTACCTATTGCTGCCCGACCTATTTCTCTCGCCCTTTGGCTTGCGCGCGCAGGGAGATGATTTTATCGCCGCGCGCGACTTGGCGCGCTCGCTGCTGCGCGTGGTAGCTATCTACTGCGTTTTCGACGCATTTTACATGATTTTTACCGCGGCGCTCAAAGGTGCTGGGGACACGCGCTTTGTCATGTGGCTGTCCGTTTCGATGGCTTGGGCCCTCATGGTGGTACCCGCCTTTGTCGCGCTGGCCTATTTCGAAGCGAGTATCTTTGTGCTGTGGAGCTTTATCTGCCTGTATATCATCGCGATGGGCATCCTGTTCTACATGCGCTTTCGCGGCGGGCGCTGGAAGAGCATGCGCGTTATCGAAGAGCAGCCCGAAATTATTTAGGCACCAAGTATAGGCGGTCCTCGACGTCTTCGTCGCGCAGGTCCATAACCAGCGGATGGTATGCATCGTCTAGCCACAGCTGCGTCTGGTCGGCGTAGCGCTCACTGCCGACGTAGCCGCTGCGACCGCCCGTCGTCGTGGCCATTGCCCATCCCTCGCGGCCCATATCGACGACTAAGCGATAGGTTGACCCCGATGTCATGACAAACGGCTGGACGGTCGAAAAACCGGCGGCGCGCACCGTGCCGTTGCCGCCCGAGGTCGGAAAGGGGCCCGGCGAGAATAGGGCGCGCAGGCGGTCGCTGTGCGCTCCCAGAGGATGCGGAAAGAGCACGCTGTGTAGGTGACCCCAGCGCCAACCCTCGATCTGCGTGCCGCACTGCGCGCACAGCCAGCTCATCGCCTCGCGGCAGCAGCCAGCGATTTCGCCGCTGACGTCTTGGCCGTCAAACCACGCTTCCATTTCGCCCTGCAGGAGTCGTCGCGCTAGCGCTCCGCTGCGCTCGGCGGCCAACTCGACCCAGCGCGTTGGGAAGCGCGCTGCAGCCACGCGTCGGCGCCAAAAAAGCCAGAATGCCTCAAAGATAGCAGGGCCTATTTCGTCGGTTGTATAGCTTCCGTCCCACGCCGTGAGAATAGAAGCCAATTCGCTCGCGCCGTCGACGCCGGATTGGCGCAGATGGCGCGCCAGCAGTGGGGCTAGCTCCGCGGCGCGTGGGTGCTGTACGTCGGATTGGATCGCGCCGACTTCTTCGGCGGTGAGGACATCGTGTTGCTCGATGCGCTCGCGTATGCGGCGAAAGCGATAGCCGTCGGCCCAGTGCCCTAGCAGCACGTACTCGTTGCGGCCGCTCAGGGGTGGATTGTTGGCAGTGGCGACCCACTGATGTGCTGGATTGAGCAGGTGCGGTAACTCGTCAAAGGGCCATCGGCCGTTCCAGCTGTGTGCGGCTTCGTTGGCCGGGCGAAAACCCAGCCAGTCGGCGCGTCGACGCGGCACGGTACCTACGGCGTGGTAGCCTATCTGTCCACGGCTGTCTGCAAAGACGAAGTTGAGATTGGGAAAGGGCCAGCGCTCTAGCGCGCGCAGCACCCCGTCCTGTGTCTCGGCGCGCATCAGGGCCAGCATGGATTCGAAACCGCTCTCACTGCTGGCGCCGGCCCAGCGCAGGGCCAGCGGTGGATCGCCGTCTTCTGCTACGGGCTGCACGAATTCGTTTACTAGCGGACCGCGCGAAGTGTGTTCGATGCACAGCGCGCTGTCTGCGCCGCCGCGCACGCCGATCTGCTCGCGTTCGATCCGCAGCGGATGCCACTGCTCTCCGTCGCGATAGCAGCCGTCGCGCACCTCTTCCGTGTAGAGGTCGCGCCCTGAAACCAGGTGGTTGGTCAGGCCCCAGCAGGCCCCGCGGGTGCGTCCCATATAGATGCCGGGCGTGCCCAAATAGAACGCGCCGATGGCATCAATGGCGCCGCACTGTAGGTGTGCTTCGTACCATTGGCTGGGATGGTCGAGGGCGTTGTGTGGATCGGAGGCCAGCACCGGTAAACCGCTGGCGCTGCGACTGCTGCCCACTACCCAGTTGTTGCTACCCTCGCCTAGATCGTGGCCGCGTGCCCCGCGTGCCCCGTCGCCCGGCACGATGCTTTCGGTCGATTCGACTTCGAGAAAAGCCTCCAGCATATCGTCGGGAAGAGAGCGCTTGCATACTTCCTGTAGGGCAATCAGGTCTAGGCGACCGCTGAGCATCCACCAGCGCCATTTCCACACGGCGACGGAATCAGCGGGCGTCCACTCTTCGAAGTCGTAGTCGAGGATGTCGAATTCGAGCGGCCTGTTGGACCGGCTATGCTCGGCCGCGGCGTTGATGCCGCGCGCTAGCGCATCGAGCACGGCGCTGACTTCTTCACCGGCCGCATCGACGGCCGCATGGGCCGCGCGCGATAGGCCTATGGTCCGCATAAGGCGGTCCGAGCCCAGGCTGGTCGGGCCGAGAATTTCTGCCAGGCGCCCGCGGGCGCGCCGGCGCAGGTAGTCTAACTGCCACAGGCGATCCTGTCCCATGGCAAAGCCGAGCGCAACGTAGGCGTCGGTAAGCACCTCTGCGCGCACGTGCGTTGCGCCCCAGCGATCGCGGCAGACCTGCGCACGGCTACTCACGCCCTGCGGCAGCTCGCCGCTGATTTGCGGCTCTCGACTTTGTGCGTGGCGGCGCAGCGCGGCTTGGATATCGTCGATTCCCCGCTCGGCTGCCTGCTCTGCGCTGATTTCAGAGCGGAGCCACTGCAGTAGCACCTTGTTATGATCGTTCATTATCGCCTCTACTTGCTACGGGAATGGTCCTGTGCCACTCCTTGACAAAAATGCCGTTAATTGCGAATCTGCAGCATCGCCGCGCGACTCAATTAGTCGCCTGTTTAACGCGGTGCCCAACGAATAGAAGAGCGGAGCGCACGATGAGTCAGCACTACTGGGGGATCGATCTGGGAGGCACTAAAATCGAAGGGGTTGTCCTTCCTTCCACTGAAGAGCCCGCTCCGCTGCTGCGCCTGCGCGTGCCAACGGAGGCCGCTCTTGGCTACCAGCACGTATTGGGCCAATTTCAGAAACTGGTCGAACAAATGGAGCGCGAAGTCGGTCCGCGCCCAGAGCGCGTGGGCATTTGCACCCCCGGCGTAATCGATCCACACACGGAAAAACTAAAGAACTGCAATGCGACCAGCCTCAACAATCAGCCGCTGGCGCGCGACTTGCAGAGCGCATTGCAGATGGAGGTTGTCACGTCTAACGACGCCAACTGCTTTGCGCTGGCCGAGGCTCGACTCGGAGCGGCGCGCGGCGCCGAATCGGTATTTGGCGTTATTCTCGGCTCGGGCGTGGGCGGCGGTATCGTCGTCGGCAATCGAGCGCTCTACGGAGGTCAGGGCATTGCCGGTGAGTGGGGTCATAACCTGCTGGACGCCGCTGGTCCCGACTGCTACTGCGGGCGCAAGGGCTGCGTCGAGACCATACTGGCCGGCCCCTTCCTCGAACGACACTATGCCGGACTGTCGGGTGAGCAGCGTCCTCTATCTGAAATAGCCGCGCGCGCCGACAGCGGCGCCGACGACCATGCCGCGGCGACGATCGATCGGCTCGTAACGCAGTTTGGGCGGGGCATAGCCGCCGTAATTAACGTGCTCGATCCGCACGTAGTCGTGCTGGGCGGCGGCGTTAGCAATATCGATGCGCTCTACACGCGCGGCGTCGAGGAGGCAGCCAAACACGTATTTAACTATCGACTGGACACCCGCATCGTGCGGCACGAACTCGGCGACAGCGCCGGCGTATTTGGCGCGGCAATGCTGGTGGCTTAGTCCGGCGTTCAGTCGTTCGGGCGCTTTGCTTTCCACGCGGCATATTCGGCCAACGTGGCCTCGTCGGGCGGGTAGGTGCCGACAATGCTGGCTCCGGCGCTGATCTTTTCCAGCAGGAATTCCTCTTTGAGTTCCATCTCCGCCGCCGCGTCGGCGACGTCTGCGGCTAGGTGGGCCGGCACGACGACGACTCCCTCTTCATCGCCGACGACGATGTCTCCGGGAAAGACAGCGACTTCACCGCACGATATGGCTACCTGAATCTCGCTGGGATGGTGAATGGTCTTGTTGGTATGGGCGTTCATCGCTGCTGCATAGGCTGCCAGCCCGCTGCTGACGATGGTCGGCGTGTCGCGATAGGCGCCGTCCGTCACGATGCCCACCGCTCCGCGCACCTGTAGGCGCTTGGCGAGGATCGAGCCCATGGTTCCCGCGCTCGTCTGTCCGCGCGCATCAATGACGAATACGGCTCCGGGTTGCACTCTTTCGATGCCTACGCGCTGCACGTCTTTCAGGTTGTCCAACGGCACTTCGTCTAGGTCTTCGCGCGCCGGAATGTAGCGCAGCGTAAACGCCGGGCCCGCCATATGCATGCCCGGTCCCAGCGGAGCTACGCCGTGCATAAAGGTATTTTTTAGTCCGTGCGAGCGCAGGACCGACGTCAGCGTGGCCGTGCTCGCGCGCTTGAGTTTTTCGCACACTTCTGCTGATACTTCTACTGCCATGCGTATTTCTCCCAATTCAATTTAGCGAATCGCACCGCGCGCATCGACGGGCCAAACAGCTTCGACGCGTCCACTGCGGAGTGCGTAAATTTCGTCGTGTTCGTTAAAGCAGGGACACGGATGGGCCAGCACGACCTGCACGCGTTCGCCTATTTGCGGCTTTTGCTCGCAGGCGCTTAAATCAATCTGGCCGTGTTCTTCCGATGCGCCGCTCAGGCGTGCCTGCGGGTACTCGACGACGTAGCCCATGACGACTTGGCCGTGAAAGCTGGCCGTGGCAGCGCTCAGCGATTTACTGCCAGCGTCGATGATGGCGCGATCTTCGTTGGGGCGGCTGACGACGGTGGCCAATACGCGTCCGGCGCACTGGTCAACCGTGTGCGTGCCCAACTCCAGGTGTTTGACCCCGCCGACGGGATATTCTCCCGCGCGAAACTCCGTCAGTTCGGGAATCTCGTGTGCGGTAAACGCGCTCGGCGTGCTGCCGCCGCTGACGATGGGATGGGGCAGACCCGCTTTGTCGAAGGCATCGAGCACTTCGCACAGAAAGGGTCGCACGCTGGGCGGAGCAGGCATCACCATGACGCCGCGCAGGACCAGCCCTGGGGCTGCATCGACCGCCTTGCCCAACTCAACGGCGTCCTCTGCGCTGGCCACGCCTGTGCGTCCCTGATCGAGTTCGATGACGACGCCGACTTCGACATCACGTCCCACCGCTGCCGTCGACAGTCCATCGACCGTGTAGTGCGAATCGGCCGCTACGGTCAGGCGTGTGCGGCGCGCTAAGGCCGTTAGGCGTTCCAATTTCTGCCGGCCCATAATGTTGAAGGGAATTAAGATATCGCCGTCGACGCCGCCGGCGGCCATGATCTCCGCTTCCCCGAGCTTCTGGCATGTGATGCCAATGGCTCCGCGGCGCATCTGCATGTGGGCGATGGCCACGCACTTATGCGTTTTGATATGGGGTCGCAGGCCGATGCCGTGCTGGTCAAAGTAGCTCTGGTAGCGGTCGAGGTTATCTTCTAGAAAATCCAAGTCCACGATCAGCGCGGGCGTATCGAGTTCTTCTATGTGCATTGCGATGTCCTTTCTGCCGAGCCATAGGGTACGCCGCGGCGGATATACCTGTCAACCAGAACGGCGAGATGTGCTGCAACGCTTGTGTAAAATCTGCCTAGTCCACTCTTTTTTGCGATGCCCGTCGACTTAAAAAAGGGCGTGCACTCGGCGCTGGTATGTGCGCTTACAACGGGTGATAACGCCGTATATCGCCGCTCGGTAGAGGCCCTGTGTGACCGCTTTGGCGATACCGTCGAAGAGAGTGCAATCTACGCGGCCGATGCCGCTGGATACTATGCACCCGAAATGGGTGAGGGGCTGCACAAACAGCTAGTGTGCTTTTCTCGTTTGGTCCCTCCTGAAGACCTGTACGAGTGCAAATTGGATGTGGTCGAAATCGAAAAAGTGTTGGCACATGAGGAGCAGGGAGCGCTGCGCCGAAGGGCCAATATAGACCCCGGACTGCTCTCGTTGGGTAGCTTGGTGCTCAGCACCAGTAAGTGCGTCCCCCATCGAATTTGCATTGGGCCAGGTATCTGGGCCGAAACGACGCTGCTATATCAAAAGGGGGCGTATCGGCCGCAGCCGTGGACGTATCTCGACTATCAGCGCGCCGATGTACAAGAATTTCTGCTGCGCTGTCGCAGGTGGCTGCGCGGACAATTGCGGTCTGTGTGAGCGGGACGTAGTAACAAACGACGCGCAGTGCTACGGGCTCTTTCCCGTGCCACCGCGCGCCGTGATAGGCGGTTAGTTAGCGGATTTCGATGGTCGCGTCGCGCTCGGGGCCGACGGAAATAAGCGAGGCAGGCGCGCGGCTCAGCTCGGCGATGCGGTCGACATAGGCGCGCGCTTTGGCCGGCAGATCTTCGTAGCGGCGCACTTCGTGCGTGGCCTCTTGCCAGCCCTCGAATTCTTCATAGATAGGCTCGCACTTTTCCAGCACGCGTGGGTCGGAGGGAAATTGCTCGAGAATTTCTCCATCGCAGCGATAGGACGTGCAGACCTTCAAGTGTTCCATCGTATCGAGGGTGTCCAGCCGCGTTAGGGCGATGCTGGTTAGGCCGTTAAGACGAGTTGCCGTGCGCACGATGGGTGCATCAAACCAGCCGCAGCGCCGCGGGCGTCCCGTCGTCGCGCCGAATTCGTTGCCCAATGTGCGCAGGTGATCGCCCTCGGCTCCCAGCATTTCGGTGGGAAAGGGACCGTTGCCCACGCGCGTGGTGTAGGCCTTGGTCACGCCGATGACCTCGTCAATGCGCGTGGGTCCAACGCCGCTGCCGGTGCACGCAGCGCCGGCTGTGGTATTGGAAGAGGTGACATAGGGATAGGTGCCGTGATCGACGTCGAGCAATGTGCCCTGTGCACCTTCAAATAGGACGTTGCGGCCCTTGTCGATTTCTTCGTTTAGGTAGAGGGAAATATCCCGCACATAGGGACGCATGCGCTCGCCATAGGACGTGTATTCATCGATTATCGTGTCCTCGTCCAGCGCTTCTACGTCGTAGATTTTGGTTAGGATTTCGTTTTTGGCGCGAATAGCTGCGCGCAGCTTGTCGCCCAGCGTCTGCGTCTCGAGTAGGTCCATAACGCGCACGCCGAACGTGCGCTCGACCTTGTCGCGATAGGCCGGTCCGATACCGCGCCCGGTCGTGCCGATGGTGACGCCGCTCTTGCTCTCTTCGCCCGCCCTGTCGAGCGCCTTGTGGTAGGGCATCACCAGATGTGCGCTCTGACTGATAAACAGTCGTCCGGCACAGGAAAACCCTTTTTCGCGCAGGTCTTCTATTTCGCCCAACAGCGCCTCTGGGTCGACGACGACGCCGTTGCCGACGACGCAGGCTTTGTCCTCGTGCATGATGCCGGAGGGAATCATGTGGAAGACGAATTCCATATCGCCCACCTTAACCGTATGACCGGCGTTGGCTCCCCCCTGATAGCGAACTACGATATCGGCTTCTAGCGTCAAATAGTCGACGACTTTGGCTTTGCCCTCATCGCCCCACTGGGCGCCCAATGCAATTTTTGTTGGCATAATGTATTCCTTTAGAGGCTGGCGCTTTTGGCCCAGGAAATGTAGTCGCGCGAGCGCACGTCGTCGAGTACTGCCTGGGGGATGGGACCGTCTACGTTGAGAATAGTCAGTGCGCTGCCACCGATTTGGTGACGTCCGCAGGACATCTGCGCTATGTTGACGTCGTGATTGCCCATCGCTGTGCCAATGTGCCCGATAATGCCGGGAATGTCTTTATTGACGTAAAACAGCATGTCGCCCTGCGGCACGGCGTCAAAGGTGTATTCGTCAAAGCGCACTAGGCGCGGGTCGCTCTTACCGAAGAGCGTTCCGGCCAGCAGGCGGCGCTCCTTGTCCGTCTGGTATACGACGGTGATCAGCGCGGCGTAGTCTTCGTGCTCGCTGCTGCGCAGTTCGTCGACGCGCACGCCGCGCTCCTGGGCCAAAACGGGCGCGTTGACGGCGTTGACGGGCTGTCCCGTAACGCTCGACATAATGCCCTGCAAAACGGCCGATGTCATCACCGATGTGGGATAGGTAACGTCGCCGTGGTACTCGACGGTGACGCGCTCTAAACGGCCTTCGCTCAGCTGGACTTGCAGTTTGCCAAGGCGTTCAGCCAGCTCTAAGTAGGGCCGCATCCGGGCGTATATTTCGGGCTCGACAGAGGGCGCGTTGATCGCGTTGCGAATAACGCGCCCCATCAGCACGTCGCCGACTTGGGCAGCCACCTGCAGTGCCACGCTCTCTTGCGCTTCTACGGTCGAGGCGCCTAAGTGCGGCGTGCTGACGACGCGTTCGTGTGCTAGTAGTTCGGAGCAGGTCGGCGGCTCCTCTTCAAACACGTCGAGCGCGGCCCCCGCCACCTGTCCCGACTGTAGGTTGCGCAGCAGGGCGGCCTCGTCGATGATGCCACCGCGCGCGCAGTTGATCAGATAGACGCCCTTTTTGCAAGAGGCCATCTGCGCATCCGATATCATGTGGCGCGTCTGCTCGATCAGCGGCAGGTGCACGGTGATAAAGTCGGCAGCGGCGTAGATCTCGTCCGGTTCGGCCAGTTGGGCGCCCAGCGTCTCGGCAAATTCACTGGATACGACGGGGTCGTAGCCCAGCACCTTCATGCCGAAGGCGTTTGCGCGCAGGGCGACTTCGCTACCGACCTTGCCCAAGCCGAGAATGCCAATGGATTTGCCGCGAAGCTCGACGCCGGTGAGTTTGCTGCGATCCCAGCGGCCCTCCTTGAGCGACGCCGTGCCCTGCGGAATATTGCGCGCCAGCGCCATGATCATGGCAAAGGAGTGCTCGGCCGTCGATACGGAATTACCGCCCGGGGTGTTCATGACAATGACGCCGCAGCGCGTGGCCGCCGCCACGTCGATATTGTCGACGCCCGCGCCCGCACGCCCAACGACTTTCATCTTTTTGGCCGCTTCTAAAACGGCAGCCGTTACCTGGGTGCCGCTGCGCACGATCAGCGCATCGTATTCGCCAATTATATCGATTAGGGCCGATTCATCTAACCCGGTATTGACATCGACCTCTATGCCGGTGTTCTCGCGCAGGATTTCCACGCAGCGCGCGTCCATTTTATCGCTTATCAGTACCTTCACGTGCAACGTCCTCTGCCTTGTAGACTCAATGTTCTTCCAGTATCTGCTCTATCCACTCAAGTACATCAGTACGCCCCTCCCCGCTCAACGCGGAGAAGGAAACAAAAGAAATACCGGCAAGCGTCCCCTCGGACTCCAACCGGTCAAAGAGCTGTTTTTGCTTGTTGCGCGACAGCTTGTCGGCTTTGGTAAAGACGAGCAAAAACGGCTTTTCCAATTCTTTTAGCCAGTCGATCATCATGCGGTCTAGGTCGGTGGGACCGTGGCGCATATCGATCAACTGCAGGACGGCGCGCAGCGGCTCGCGCTGGTCGACGTAGCTCGTAACGATTTTGCCCAGCTTCTCGCGCAGGCCAACGCCGCCGCGCACAAAGCCATAACCGGGGAGATCGACAAAGTAGAACGCCCCGTTAATCCAGTAGTAGTTCAACTGCTGGGTCTTGCCGGGAGTCGACGAGGTACGCGCCAGTTTTTTGCGCTGCAGCAGGCGGTTAATCAGCGAAGACTTACCTACGTTTGAGCGACCGGAAAAAGCGATTTCCGGTTGGCCATCGGTGGGCAGGTCGGCCGCGCGCACGGCACCAATCGAGAATTCAGCAGAGCGAAACTGCATTGCACAACTCAAGCGCGCTTGCGCTGCATCTCCTCGTCGTCTTCGTGGTCGAACCGGTCGATGCCCTTTTCTATCATCTCGGCGGTGATCTGTAGCGATTTCACGTCGGCTTGTGAAGGCAGGTCGTACATGATGTCCATCATTGCCTGTTCCAACACAGAGCGCAAACCGCGCGCGCCCGTTCCCTTGCTCACGGTCAGAGCGACGACTTTGCGCAGGGCCTCCTCGGTGAATTCTACCTCGATGCCGTCCATTTCGAATAGTCGTTTGGACTGCTTGATAATGGCATCGCGCGGTTCGGTCAAAATGCGCAGCAAGTCGTCTTCGCCCAGCGAGTCCATTGTCGTGATAACCGGCACGCGGCCGACGAACTCGGGAATCATGCCGTAGGCCAGCAGGTCTTCGGGCTGCACCTTGGCTAGCAACTCGCTGGCATCGTCTTCGACGCGTTCCTCGACGGATGCGCCAAAACCCATCGTGCGCTCGCCTACGCGCTGGCTTATTACTTTGTCGAGCCCTTCAAACGCACCACCGCAAATAAAGAGAATGTTGCGCGTGTTCATTTGGATCATGGGCTGTTCTGGGTGTTTGCGGCCGCCTTTGGGTGGAATATTTGCCGTGGTGCCCTCGAGAATTTTTAGCAGCGCCTGCTGCACGCCCTCACCGGAGACATCTCTGCTAACCGCCGGTGCCGCGCTTTTGCGGGCTACTTTGTCGACCTCATCCAGGTAGAGGATTCCCTTTTCCGCCCGTGCGACGTCGTAGTCGGAGGCCTGTAGCAGGCCAACCAAAATATTTTCGACGTCTTCGCCTACATAGCCGGCCTCGGTCAGAATAGTTGCGTCGGCGATGGAAAAGGGCACCTGTAGAATTTTGGCCAAGGTCTTGGCCAATTCGGTCTTACCCGTTCCGGTTGGTCCGATGAGCATGACGTTGCTCTTGTCCAACTCGACGTCGTCTAGGTCGACGTTGCTGCGAATGCGCTTGTAGTGATTGTAGACGGCAACCGACAAAATTTTCTTAGCGCGTTCTTGGGCAATTACGTATTCGTCGAGAAAATCTTTTATCTGCGTCGGCTTGGGAATGTCGCCGGTCTCCCAGGGTAGGGTTTGCTTTTTTTCTTCGGCCAGCACTTCGTTGCACAGCTTGACGCACTCGTTGCATATGTGCACCGAAGGACCGGTAATGATTTTTTCTACCTGGTTGTGGCTGCGTCCGCAAAAAGAGCAGCGCGGATCGCCTTTGGTCGGCCGTCTACGCAAGGAACATACTCCTCAGAAGAGGGTGTTAATCAGCTGCTGACTTCAGCAGGCGATGCGACGCTGGAAGGCGCGATGATCTCGTCGATGATGCCGTACTGTACAGCCTGCTCGGCCGTCATAAAAAAGTCGCGCTCCGTGTCGCGCGCTATGTGCTCGAGCGGCTGTCCCGTGCAGTCGACGAGAATTTCGTTAATCTGCTCGCGCATCTTGATGATTTCACGCGCGTGTATTTCCATATCGGCAGCCTGTCCGGTGATACCGCCCATGGGCTGATGCAGCATCACGCGCGCGTTGGGCAGCGCCTGGCGCTTGCCCTTGGCTCCCCCGGCTAGCAAAACGGCCCCCATGCTCGAAGCCTGTCCAATGCATATGGTGGCGACTTCGGCTGCGATGTACTGCATCGTGTCGTATATCGCCATGCCGGCCGTGACCAGACCACCGGGGGTATTTAGGTAGAGCGCAATGTCCTTTTTGGGGTCTTCCGAAGCTAGGAACAGCATCTGGGCGATGATCAGGTTGGCTATCTGATCGTTTATGGGCGTGCCGACAAAAATGATGCGATCCTTGAGCAGGCGCGAGTAGATATCGTACGAACGCTCGCCGCGCCCCGTCTGCTCTATCACCATCGGTATGAGAGACATTTCGCTCCTTCTTTCCGTTTGTTCCGCTACACGTTTTCTTCTTTGATTACCGCTTTTTCGCTCAGCAGCGCAAAGACTTTGTCCTCTTCGAGCTCGCGGCGCAAATCGTCGGCGCGCCCGCTGCGCTTCACATCATCGACTTTGACGCCGGCCCCGGCGGCCCGCTCCGCCAAATAGGACTCGAATTCCTCGTCCTCTACGGCAATTTCCGCCTTTTTGCGCACGGCCTCGGTCAGCAGGTAGCTCTTGAGGCGGCGCACGGCATTCTCGCGCTCTTCGTCGCTGGGTTCGTGATCGTGGTCGTGGTCGTGATCGTGATCATGGTTGTGATCGTGCTCGTTGCGCTGCATTGAGCGCAAATAGTTTTCGACCATGCTGTCGGGCACGTCAAAGGGGTTTTTTTCGATGAGCTGGTTTATCAGTTCGCTGCGTTCGCGCTGTTGGCTCATGTAGTTCCACCGTCCGGCGATTTGCTCCTTTATGTTGTTGCGCAGATCGTCTAAGCTCTGGAACTGCTCGCCGATATCCTTGGCAAACTCGTCGTCCAACTCCGGGAGTGTGCGCTCGCGCACCTCGCGTGCTTTTACCGCAAAGTGTTCGGTCTTGCCGGCCAACTCTTCGTTGGGCAGGTCGTCCCGGTAGGCAAACTGGACGTTGCGCTCCTCGCCGGCGCTGATGCCGACGAGCGCTTCTTCAAACTCTGGGCTTGGAGCATTCTCGTCGCCGATCAGGAAATAGCGCTCGTCGAATTTCTCGTCGGCTACGGGTTGGCCCTCGTCGTCCAAGCGCTGTAGGTCGGCAATGAGCACGTCGCCCTTCTCCAGGCTGCGTTCGACGGCGCGCTCGGCCGCTTGGCGATTCTGCAGCTCTTTGAGCTGCTCGTTGATCTCGTCGTCGCTCACCTCATGCACCATGCGGGTGATTTCTAGTTTCTCGTACGTCTCCAATTCAATTTCTGGCCAAATATCGAGCGTTGCCGTAAAGACGAGAGCCGAGCCGGGTTCGTGGTCGAGTTTAGAAATCTGCGGTGGTGCCGCAGGCACCAGCCCCGCCTCGTGCGTGGCTTCCTGTAGGAAGGTCGGCAGCATATCGCTAATCACTTCGCTGCGAATGGATGCGCCATAGCGCGACTCGATGATGCGCATGGGCACTTTGCCCTTGCGAAAGCCGGGTATTTCAATGCGCTTCTGGTAGGAGCGAAGTGCGCGCCCGATTTCCTTTTCTACGCGCTCAGCTTCGATTTCGACTTCCAGTTCGCGGCCCCATTGGCCCTTTTCTACGACATTGGTCTTCACGTGCTTCAGCCTTGCAAAAGTAGTGGGACAGAAAGCGCACGCCGCCCAGTTGCAGCGGGCGGCGCGTCGTTAAGTCGGTGCGTAATCATGGTGCGAAAGGGGGGACTCGAACCCCCACGCCCTTTCGGGCACTAGATCCTAAATCTAGCGCGTATACCAATTTCGCCACTTTCGCACGTTGTAAAGCCCCGCGCTAACGGGGCTTTACGCCCATTTCTGGGCAATCATAATAATATAGTATTTCGCTCTATAAGCAAGGTTGTCAGACCGCTTCCCAGGCATCCATGCTCTTATCCAGGTGGGCGCGTAGATCGGCCATAGGCACGCGCTGCTGCTCCATCGAGTCGCGCTCGCGCACGGTGACGGTTTCGTTCTCGAGCGTTTCCGAGTCGACGGTAATGCAGTATGGCGTTCCGACTTCGTCCATGCGCCGATAGCGCCGCCCGACGGCGCCGCCCTCGTCGTACACCACGTGGAAGTGCGCGCGCAGGTCCGAGGTGATCTTGCGTGCAATCTCGGGCATGCCGTCGCGCTTAACCAACGGCAGGACAGCTGCTTTTATCGGCGCCATGCGCGGGTGAAAGCGCATGACGACGCGCGTCTCGCCCTTGACCTCTTCTTCGTGGTAGGCGTTGACCAAGCAGGCCATGGTCGTGCGACTGGCGCCGATTGAAGTCTCGATGACGCAGGGGACGAATTTTTCGCGGCTTTCTTCGTCGAAGTACTGCAGCTTCTTGCCAGAGTACTGCTCGTGCTGCGATAGATCGAAGTTGGAGCGGTTGTGAATACCCTCGATTTCGCCCGGACCAAAGGGAAACTCATACTGAATATCGAAGGCCGCGCTAGCGTAGTGGGCGAGCTCGTCTCCTTGGTGTTCGTGCCAGCTGAGCTTTTTCTCCGGTAGCCCGATATGGCGGAACCAGTTCCAGCGCTCTTCCCGCCAGTATTCAAAGTGCTTGTCCTGCGTGCCCGGTGCCACGAAGTACTGCATTTCCATCTGCTCGAATTCGCGCGTGCGGAAGAGGAAGTTCTTGGTGGTGATTTCGTTGCGAAAAGCCTTGCCGATTTGCGCGATGCCAAAGGGCAGCTTCTGGCGCATGGCAGACTGCACGTTGAGGTAGTTGACAAAGATGCCCTGAGCCGTTTCCGGGCGCAGGTAAATGCGCGCGCTTTCGTCCTCGAGCGGTCCAACAAAGGTCTTGAACATCAGATTGAACTGTCGCGCCTCACTCAGTTCGTTGCCTTTGGGGCTCTTGAGCTCGACTTCGGCGGCTTTAGCCATCATGGCTTCCATGCCGAGGCCGGTCACATCAACGCCGTTTTCTTCGAGAAGTTGGTCGAGGCGATAGCGCTCGTTGGTCTTTTTGTCCTCGACCATTGGATCGCTGAATCCCGCGACGTGACCAGAAGCCTCCCATACTTTGGCGTGCATCAGAATGCTCGCGTCGAGTCCTTCGACGTCTTCGCGGTAGGTCATAGCGCGCCACCAGGCATCTTTGACGTTTCTCAATAGCTCGACGCCGAGCGGCCCGTAATCCCAGCAGCCGTTGAGTCCGCCGTATATTTCGGAGCTCTGAAAGACGAATCCCTTGCGCTTGCACAGGGATACCAGCTTCTCCATTACATCAGCCATACCAGTATATCTCCTTCGAGAGGCCGGTTGCGCCCAGCGGCGCTGTTCGGTGGCCTCGGTATATTGGGTTGTTTCGCCGTATTAAGATCCCAACGCCGACTGCTGCCGGCGCAGCGATTCCAGAAAGTGAAGGGAGCGCAGGTGCCCTCGGCCACTGCCGTGGTAATCGAAAAACGCGCCCAGCGCTGCGCGAATTTCGCCGCGCTGAGTCGGGGCCGCCGGCATAGTCTCTTTGCTGTAGGTTCGCAGCGCCTGCAGCTGGGTCAGAAACAGCAGGCTCTCGCCCGGCAGCCGCGTGCCGTTGCCAGTGCCGCAGGTCGCGCACATGCCGCCGCCTTGTGCTGCGCTAAACCACAGCCAGGAGCCGGCCAGTTCGCGGCGACACCCCACGCACTGGCGCAGTTCGGGCGTGTAGCCGAGGGCGTCTAAAACGCGCAGCTGGTAGTACCAAAAAAGCGACTCGACTTGTTCGATTGCCACTTCTTCAAGGCCGAGCAGCACGCCGCGCAAGCACTGGTAGAGGCGCGCGTTGGGTTCTCCCTCAATCGTCAGTCCGTCGATTAGCTCAAGCGCTGCATTGGCCAGAGAGAAGCGCTCTAGGTCTGCGCCGAATGCCGGAGGCGAACGCAGCAGCAGGCATTCGCTGAGTGTCTGCAGGTCGCGTGTGTCGCGCACGTAGCAGACGATTTGCACTTCCGCCATCAGATCGAGTGCAGAGCTAAACTTACTCTTGATGCGGCGCGCTCCCTTGGCCGTAGCCTTTAGCTTGCCGAAATCCTCCGTAAAGAGCGTTGTCAGGCGGCTGGTTTCCCCCATGCGCCGGCTGCGCAGCACAATGGCATTCGTCTTGATGATGGAGCGGCGCACCTCAGTCGCCCTCACCTGCGGGCAAGGCGTAAACGCGCTCGCCCTTCTTACTCATGCCGTACTCTTCGCGGGCGACTTTTTCCACATAGCTCATATCGTTTTCTAGTCGCCAGAGCACGTTCTTCAAGCTGTCGCGCTCGGCCTGCAGCAGCGCGACCTGTGCCTGGAGCTCGGACAGTTGGTCGCGTTTTGCGCCCATCGTCCAGAACGCGGACTCACCTAGGGCGATGTATGCAGCCAGGACCACGACGATTAGAGAGCCAACCAGTCGCCAGCGCGATGAGCCAACAACAGCCGGTGCCAGGCGCTTTTTCTGAGTTAGTTTAGGGCTCATAGATCGCCTCAGGTGCACAGCGCGCTAAAATAAGACGAGGTCGTCGCGGTGGATGACCTCTAGGGCAGGACGGCCCAGTTCGCGCTCTACGGCGGGTGAACTCTTGCCGAATACGCGCTGCAAATCGGCGGCGGTATAGCGACACACGCCGCGGCCCAACTCGTCGCCTCGCTCGTTGTCGATACGAACGACATCCCCTGCGGCGAATTCGCCGTCGCAGCTAACTACGCCGGCCGGCAGCAGGCTGCGATCGTGTTCGGCTAGTGCGCGCTGGGCGCCGCCGTCGACGACCACGCAGCCGCGGTGCTGGCTGGCAAAGGCAATCCAGCGCTTGCGACTGCCCATGCGTTTGCCGCTCGGCCAAAACAGCGTGCCAAGTGGCTGACCGTCCATGATGTCGAGCAGGCGGTGCTTGCGCCCGTGCGCAATGATGGTCATCTCGCCACAGGTCATTAGCAGGCGGGCGGCGCGCAGCTTGGTGAGCATGCCGCCGCTGCCAACGCCGCTGTGCCCGCGTCCGGCCATTGCCTCCAGCCGCACGTCGTTGTTGCGCACTTCGCCCAGCAGCTCGCCTTCGGGTCCGTTGGGTCCAAAGGCGGTATAGAGTCCTTCGACATCGGACATGATCACCAGCAGGTCGGCGCGAATTAGATTGCTGACGTAGGCTGCAAGCATGTCGTTTTCGCCCAGTCGACGTTTTAACTCAGCAACGGCGACGCTGTCGTTCTCATTGATGATCGGTACGGCGCCGTAGTCGAACAGGCTGCGGAAGGTGTTTTCCAAGTTTACATAGCGACGGCGATCCCCCAAAATGTCTTCTGCCGTCAACAGAACCTGTCCGACCGGCACGTCGCTGCGGCGGAAGAGCGTCTTGTATGAGTTCATCATCAGGTTTTGGCCAATAGAGGCCAGCGCCTGCAGCTCGGCGATGCCGTCTGGGCGCTGCGCCAATCCCATGCGGCCCATGCCGGCTGCAACGGCACCGGATGTGACGATGGCGACTTCGATGCCGCGCTCGCGCAGTGCAATAACGTCTTTGACGAGCTGGCGGATCGCGACGCGGTTGGGTTTGTGCTGGGCGGTCGTCAACACGCTGCTGCCGACTTTGACAACCATGCGCCGCACGCTGCGCATTTGTGTGCGCGCTATTCGATCTGCGTTCACAGCCGCACTACGACCCCCTTCTGGGCAAGGTAGTCTTTCACTTCTGGGATGGAGTGCTGCTCAAAGTGGAAGATCGATGCGGCCAGCGCTGCGCTCGCTTCGCCTTCCGTCAGGACTTCGTATATGTGCTCCATATTGCCCGCTCCACCCGATGCGACGATGGGCACGTGCACCCGCCGCGCGACCTCTTGGTTTAGTTCGAGGTCGTAGCCGGCGCGCGTGCCGTCGGCATCAATGCTGTTGAGCACCAATTCGCCCGCTCCTCTTCCCACTAGTTCCTCCACCCATTCCAGCGCATCGATACCCGTCGCCGTGCGTCCGCCGTTTATGTAGATCTCCCAGGCCGTCTTCTCGCCTTCTACAGCGGGGCGGCGCAGGGCATCAATGGCGCCAACGATACACTGCGAGCCAAAGCTCTCAGCGCTCTGGTTTATGATGTCGGGCGTATGCACGTGGGCCGAGTTAATCGATACCTTGTCGGCGCCTCCTTTGAGGATGGTGCGCACGTCTTCGAAGGTGCGAATGCCGCCACCCACTGTAAGCGGGATAAACACCTGCTCGGATACCTGGCGCACCAGATCCATGACGATGGCGCGTCCGTCAGCCGACGCCGTTATGTCGTAGAACACCAATTCGTCGGCACCCTCGCGATCGTAGCGCGCCGCTAGCTCAACGGGGTCGCCAGCGTCGCGATCGGCTGAAAAGCGCACGCCGCGCACGTTGCGGCCGTTTTTTACGTCGAGGCAGGGAATGATGCGCTTGGCGAGCATGGCTAACTCATCTGGGCGAAGTTTTTCAGGATTCGTAGACCGAGATCCTGGCTTTTTTCCGGATGGAACTGAACGCCGTAGACGCCATCGCGGCCGGCAATAGACACGTAGTCCAAGCCGTAATTTGTGGTGGCGATGCAGTCGCTTTCGACTTCAGACGTGGCGAAGTACGAGTGCACGAAGTAGAAAAAGCTGCCGGTAGGGACGCCTGCTAACAGAGGCGTTTCGCGGCGAATATCAATCTGGTTCCAGCCTATTTGCGGCACGCGCTCGCCGGCGGGGAAGCGCGTGCACTTACCTGGTAGCAAGGCCAGTCCCTCGTGCAATCCCATTTCTTCGCTGGTGGCGAACATGAGCTGTAGGCCAACGCAGATGCCGAGAAACGGCTTACCCGCCTCAATGCCGCGCCCAATGCACTCGACCCAGCCGCCGCTGTGCAAGTTGCGCATGGCATCGCCAAAAGCAGCATCGCCCGGCAGCACCAGGTGGCTTGCGTCTGCGGCTTGCTCTGGTTGTTCAACGATGTGCGCTGCAAAGCCGAGAAACTGGAAGGCTTTTTCCACGCTGCGCAGGTTGCCCATGCCATAGTCGATGATTGCGATCACGACGAGCCTAACTCCCGCGAGCGCTGGCTGGCCGACAGCACGGCATTCATCAGCGCGGCGCGCACGCCGCCTTGCTCCATGGCGTGCAGGCCGGCAATCGTCGTTCCTCCAGGCGAGGTCACCTGCTCTTTCAGCTGTGAGGGATGGAGTTCGCCGCGCAGCACCATTTGTGCGGCTCCCGCGACGGTTTGCGCCGCAAGCTGAAGAGCGGTTGCGCGCGGCAAGCCGGCCCCCACGCCGCCGTCAGCCAGCGCATCTATGATCGCGTAGACATAGGCTGGACCGCTGCCGGACAGGCCCGTTACGGCGTCCATCTGTGCCTCGTTCACTTCGATGGCGCTGCCGACTAGCTCCAATAGCTGGGCGACGCGCTGCACCTGCTGTGCGTCGGCAAAACGCCCTGCGCACAGGGCGCAGGCACCCAAGCGCAGGCGCACTAGCGTTTGCGGCATGACCCGGATCACGGGCACTTCGCCACCTATCTGCTCTTCGATAGTCCCTGTCGGAACGCCAGCCATCATCGAGACGACCACCTGTCCAGCAGAGAGCGCGCTGGCCAATTGGGGTAAGACACTCTGGGCAACCTGTGGCTTTATGCCGAGAAAGACAAAGTGGCTGTCGCGCACTGCATCGGTCAGCTCGGTTCCGGTGCGGATACCGATTTCGCCCAGTGCCTGAAGAGCCGCAGGGAGCGGATCTACGGCAGATAATTGCCCTCGTGCGATTTTGCCGGAGTCCAACAGGCCCTCGATCAGCGCGCGGCTCATATTGCCCGCGCCGATGAATCCAATGCGATAGTCTTCCATGGCAATCAGTATCCGAAGTGCTTGGACGGAAAGATGGCTGCAGAGCGCAGTGAAAACATAGCTAAGTTAGATTAAAATAGAATACTTATTGCATTGTGTCAAATGGCTAAGATATCCGCTAAATGCCGCTGAATTTAGGTCGTAAGTGCCTCTAAAATGGCCATGAAAATGCGTATTTATCCTTGACGAACGGCTTTGTGGCGTGCTATCTTTGGCGCGAAACGCATATAAAATCTAGTAATATGTGCCGTTTGAGAGCAACGTACTGGCGACAATGTGCTTGCCCATCTCGATTTCTACACCCATCCCAACCTCATGAACTTCACAAGGAGTAGAGGCAATGGCTAAGAAAAAGGCACCAGCTAAAAAGGCACCGGCTAAGAAAAAAGCCGCTGTCAAGAAAGCTCCGGCTAAGAAAAAGGCCGCTGCCAAGAAGGCCCCGGCTAAGAAGGCCCCGGCTAAGAAGGCCCCAGCTAAGAAGGCCCCGGCTAAGAAGGCCCCGGCTAAGAAGGCCCCGGCTAAGAAGGCCCCGGCTAAGA
>JAYPJE010000058.1:19152-23708 GCA_038128265.1 Gemmatimonadota bacterium | reverse complement strand
ATAAGCACACTGGTGACGGTTGCCATGGCAGACCAGATACGCGATCCCATCCGACATCCTGTCTGGTGGGCGGAAATCTAATCGGAGAGTTTTAGCGGAGGCCTTCCAACCGCGCAACTAGCGGCAAACAGGACACGCATACGACCAAGTCGATTGGCACGAAAGCACAAAAGGGCCTTCACATCTCTTATGCGATAAGTAGCGACGTTGAGCAGAAAGAGATACATTTTCTCTAACACTCACCTTAAGAGAGGACAAGAGCTAATGAGGAAAGTCATTGCATTCGCTGCTGCACTCGCTGCGCTAGGCATTCAATCGGTGTCTGCCCAAGCACTCAATTACGATCCCTACTACTTTCTGCCGGGCGCAGCGCGTTCGGTAGGCGTCGATCTCGGACTAGCTACGCCGGATGCAGCCAATTTTGCCGACGCGACCGATGTTGATCTGATGGCCAAATACGCCATCAACGATCAGTTGGAAGCCGGCGCCCGTGCAACCTTTGGCTTCCTCAACGAAGGCGCGGATAGCTTTTCCTCTGTAGTGCTGGGTGCCAAGTACGCGCTGCGGGAAAATACGGCGCTGACGCTGAACTTGACGCCTTTTAACCAAGCCGAAGAAATGGGCCTATCGCTGGGCGTCATGCACTCGATGGAGCTGGATGGGTTGGTCAGCGGCATCAACAACCAATTGCAGATCGGCCTACTCGACGCCTATGCGCCCGTCGGCGTGGCCATCGGCGCCCTGATTCAGCCGGTGAAACCGATCGACGATCGCTTCACGGCCTACCTGGATATTTCCATCACGACCAATACCGACAATGCTGCCGAGTATCTCAGCGTGCTCGCCTCGCCCAATGTCGACGTGATGCTGAGCGAGGGCTGGACCCTCAACGCCGGCCTCTACGGCAGCATCCTTTCAGGCGACTTCGCGGCCAATACGGAAGTGGGCCTAGTGGTGACGCTCCTACGCGATATGCAACTGCAATAGGCCAGCACACCAGAGTATAAAGGCACGGGCTAACAAGGGCGGCGACTGTAAGGTTGCCGCCCTTGTTTCTCTATTGTGCAGGCATATGATTTGATCATCGTCATCCAAAACAATAGAAAATTTACACGCATTTATAGCAGTCAATCGCTGCTGCAAACCGCTCCTCGATGAATTATCCGCACTGCTGATTAAACAACAGCGAGAACACACATGGCTCTACCGCATCAAAACCCATCTCCTGATATCCAACCCCTCAAAGCAGGTGGTGCTATAACCGTCGCGGCGACCGTTCACGCAATGGAGGCGTGCGCCGAAGCCATGCAGCCCGTCGTATCGCAGTGGCAACCGCTGGTTGCGCCTCGTTTTTCCGCCTACGACGCAACGAATACAGATGGGTTGGTCTGCGCTGGATATTACGGCGCCGTTTTTGACGGACGCCACGTCTACGGCTGTCCCATCCGTGCGCATAGAGACCGCAAAAGCGTCCACGGCCACGTCTTGCGCTGTGATACGCACGGCGACTTCTACGATCCATCCACATGGGAGGCCTATGATGCAGGCGGTACCGATGAATTGAATACGGTGTGCTACTACGGCGCTGCCTTTGACGGGAGACACGTCATCTTCGCACCGCGCGACGACAGCCAAGGCTATCATTCGCGCGTGCTGCGCTACGATACGCAGGGGCCGTTCAAGGATGCCGACGCGTGGTCGGCGTTCGATGCCGATCTACCCCATTCTGCCCAAGGCGCGGCCTACGATGGCCAGCATGTATACTTCTGCCCCGGCTACGAAAGCATCCCGGGCCAGCCTATGACGGAGACCCTGCTGAGCGGTAAAGTCATGCGCATGAATACGTCGGCCGAGTTCAAGGAGGCCGCTAGCTATAGCGTCTTTGACACGACGGTGTTGGGACCCGACGCGGCCTGCTTTGACGGCGGCGCCTTCGATGGCCGCTTTGTCTACTTTGTGCCGCTGCTGCACGGCGTCGTCGTGCGCTATGACACACAAGGATCGTTTGAAGATCCGGCCAGCTGGGAGTCCTTTGACGGCCGCGCTGTGGGTATCGGTATGAACGTAGGCGCCGTCTTCGACGGACACTGGCTGTATTTCTGCGCCTACGGACACGCATCTATGGTGCGCTACGATACGCGTAGAGCCTTTACGGATCGGAGCAGTTGGGAGCGGTATGACGCAGCCCATACGGACGGCATCGATACGGGTGGGTTTGACGGTGGATTCTTTGACGGACGCTATATCACCTTCTGCCCGTGGACGCGCACGCCTCCACCAGGTGAGCTAGGATACCACTGCAACTATTTGCGCTACGATACCACGCGGCCGTTCAATCACTCAGGCGCGTGGTCGGCATACGACGCGAGCTCGACCGATGGGCTTGAATCACTCGGCTACAACGCAGGCGCATTCGATGGCCGATCTTTTTATGCAGCTCCGCTCTATGCCGGCACTGGGGAAGACTTTCACGGGAGGATGATGCGCGTCGACACCTTGGGCGAAAACGGCGCCTTCAGCCTGCGCTTCTGCGACTACGGCCACAACGGCGGCCTCTGCGCCGCCGTGCCCGGGCCGAGCTTCTTGGTCAATACAGAGAGCGGCGTCCGCAGTGTGGCGACACACCAGCCCCTGCCACCTGGCGTGCACCATCTGGTCGGCGTGTACGACGGCACATCGCTGCAGCTATGGGTCAATGGCCAACTGCGGGCACAGCGCGCAGCGCAGGGCAACCTGCTGACCCCCAACGTGCCCGTTACGCTCGGCCAGTTCGACGGCGGCGGCGCGCGCTTTGATGGCCAGATTAGAGACGTCGCCGTCAAGCCAGAGGCGTGGACTCCCACGCAGATTGAACAGGCATTCGATCGGATACGCCGTTGATTGTCATCCTGTCATAGCTATGCGCTGCGCTCTTTCTTCGCGCTCAAGGATCAAAGGTAGGGCGCGGCGGGTCGGCCCAATTCCCTTCGGGATCGGTCCCGCGACACAGCACGCCTTTCGCCCGTAAGGCCTCATCGGCGCAGACATCGACCGTGGCATAGCGGATCCCAATGCCACACCGCCTGCGGTCGGAAAGATTGGCATCGGATCCATGCAGCAACAGACAGGAGTGAATGGACGCTTCTCCGGCTTTTAGCTCGAGGTGATCCGGCGTGCCATACTCCTCTATGTTGTCCACGGTCTGGCTCAGCACATTGTTCTCCTGGGGATCGCTTTCGCGGTAGGGCAGCAGACCATGGCGATGCGATCCCGGCACGACCTGTATGCACGCATTGTCCCGGTCGACATCGTCGATCGCCAGCCAGATGGTAATCACCTTGGCCCGATCCAAGGGCCAGTAGGTAAAATCCTGGTGCCAGGATACGACCTTGGGATCACGCGGCAGTTTGCAAAAGTAGTGCGCTCCGATGGCGGCAAAATCGGGACCGAGCAGATCCTCGGCCAAATCGACGATTTGCGCGCTGGTGACCAAGTCATATACTCCGCCGTACACTACGTGAGATCCGCTGATTGAGTAGCTACTCTTTCCCTGAGACAGGGCAAATTCAAGGAGCCCATCAAAGTAAACCCGGTTTGCCGCCGCTTCGTCTGCATCAAAAAGAGGCACGCTCTTCAGATAACCGTCTCGGTTATAGGTTGCCACCTGGTCTGCCGTCAGATAGTTCAAGCTGGCGTTTTCACTTGGGTAAAAAGTAAAGTCTTTTTCCATTTGCATTTTCCTTCCGAATTGGGCAATCTCCAAACCATATTACCGCTTGTGTCGATCGCCCGGTTCTACAACGCATAGACATCGTTTGTAGCGATCAGCGTGTGTATAGCCTATCCGGTTTGCTTCCATCTGTCCACCTCTAATTCGTTGGCCCATGCAGTAGATCTGTGGCATGACCGCCCGACGAAAACGGCTGTTATTGCATAGTATGCATTGTTTCTTTCTGTGCCGTTTGCATTTCCACCTGGCCAAATCTGCGGCAAACCCCATGCAAACCCGCGTGTGATGCAGATCACTGAATATGGCCCATATCATCATTATTTTTTTGAATCAGAGCAATTATTCACTACACTATATACGGTGTATAGTGTTTGTCGCGGTTCAACCATCAGGAGGAGAATCACATGTTTGCAAAACGCGTCTTAGTCTTGATAGGACTATATGCTCTTTGCGTGCTCGGCAACCCGTTTTCTGCGGTAGCTGCTGGTCACGGCGGAGGCGAAGAGCATCACGAAGGTGAGCACATGGGCCCACCGTCGCCGCCGCCGTCTTTGGCCGAGGCGATCCAGGAGATCATAGAGTCGGGCGAGACCTCTGATACGGTCGCTGAAATGCTTGCGCACTTGCTCCTGACACCCGAAGAGCGCGAAGCCAGCGATTATGAAGTCCCCGAAGGAGATGTCAGTGCCGAAGAAGAAATTCAACAAATCTTCTCCGGCTTGCTCGAAGATAATATCAGCGAGGAAGCGAATAACTACCTCACCATGATGCTCGGGCATATGTCTGGCGAGCACCACGAAGGTGAATACCACGGTGAGGGTGAGCATCACGAGGGCGAGCACCACGA
>JAYPJE010000058.1:0-19052 GCA_038128265.1 Gemmatimonadota bacterium | reverse complement strand
GGCGGGCATGCGGATGGCTGGTACTGCCAGATCTGCGACCTGCACTTCGAGACCCGGGAAGAGATGGATGCCCACGCCGAAGAAGCCGGACACCTCGACCATCACGATGGCTGGTACTGCCAGATCTGCGACCTACACTTCGAAACTAGCGAAGAGATGGATGCCCACGCCGAAGAGGCCGGACACCTGGAGCACCACGAAGGCGAGCACCACGAAGGTGAGCACCACGAAGGTGGAACCCACGAGGGCGAGCATCACGAGGGCGAGCATCACGAGGGCGAGCACCACGAAGGTGGAACCCACGAAGGCGAGCATCACGAGGGCGAGCATCACGAGGGCGAGCATCACGAGGGTGAGCACCACGAAGGTGGAACCCACGAGGGCGAGCATCACGAGGGTGAGCACCACGAAGGTGAGTAATAACCCTGCAAATGATGTAACGCTCTGAGGCTATAACGGCCTCGAACGGTAGATAGAGAAGGCGCTGGTTATCGACAACTGGCGCCTTCTCTTTTTATTTGGTAGAGAAGCGCGCCGTTGCGCCCTATGCATCGAACCGCACCAGCGGGGACGCCAGGGAGACAAAAACAGAGCGCGCATACTGGTCTACACCCCGAAAAGGAGCAATAGGTGCAACAGAGCTTTCAGATGCGACAGGCGTATTGGGTTGCGTGCAGTTTGGCCATGATCCTGCTGGGCTGCGCGCCCTTGGGAACGCGTCCTTCCGACGCAGATATCGAACGCTTTTCCTCGTCGGCAAACTACGACGTCGATAAGGAGCAGTTTGAAAATCGCCTGCCCGGCACGATGGAAGCCATGAACAAACGCATCTACAGCTTTGATTCGCTAAAGGCCTGGTGGGACGGGCCGGCACAGGGGCATCCGCCGGGGCTCTTGCCTTCGCAACGCCCTGACCTAAATGCGTTTTGTGCGACGGACGCAACGCTCAAAGTCATCTGGCTAGGGCATTCGAGCTTTCTGCTGAACATGGATGGCAGCATCGTCCTCGTCGACCCAGTCTTTTCTGGCGCAGCGGCTCCCGTGCCCTTTTTCGTGCGCCGATTCCAAGATCCGCCCATTGCCCTACGCGAACTGCCCCCCATCGATTACGTGCTGATTTCGCACGATCACTACGACCACTTGGACATGGAAACCGTCCAATTCTTCACCGACAGCGAAACCCAGTTTGTGGTGCCGCTGGGCGTGGCCAACCACCTGATCGGTTGGGGCATTGCCGCCGAGCGCACGACGGAAAAAGACTGGTGGGAAATAGCCACCTTTCCCGACCTAACGTTTATCGCGACGCCGGCGCAGCACTTTTCTGGCCGGGATGGAATCCATCCGAACGAAACGCTGTGGGCTTCTTGGGTGATTCAAAGCGCCCAGCATGCCGTCTACTTTAGCGGCGATTCGGGTTACGACACCCATTTTCAAACCATCGGCGAACGCTACGGGCCGTTTGACGTGGCTTTTTTGGACAGCGGTCAGTATAACGAGCGGTGGCGAGAAGTGCACATGTTTCCCGAAGAGGCTATGCAGGCAGCGCGAGCGCTTCGCGCCCAGCACCACTTCCCGGTCCATTGGGGGATGTTCGAACTGGCGCTACACGACTGGGATGAGCCCATACGACAGCTGGCCGAGCTGCGCGACGAAAACAGCGTACCCCTGCTGACGCCGCAGCTTGGCGAGATCCTGACGGTGCCCGGCCCACCAACTAGTGAAGCCTGGTGGCTACAGGTAGGAACGCAAGATCATTAGCTTTTTAAATCCGTCGATCTAGCGCGTTACGGCAAAGAAAAAATAGATCATCGCGCCGACCAAGGCCCACGAAGCCACGAAACCGTATACCGAGCTCTTGTCCGGCACCATGACCTCGATGCTGCTATCGGCAAAGACGTTGTGCTTGGGCGGCACCTCGATTCCAGCCGGAATCATACAGGGCTCTTCCGGAGCCGGTTCGCCGGTTTTTACCGGCGTGCGCACTAGCGCGTAGTAGCGGTCTAACTGCGCTTCGTCGACCGGCCGCGTCAGCAGGCTGACCACGATGCCGACCAGCGTGCCGACAACTAGATAAAAAATCATCTGCCAGGGTAGGTAGATCTCGGCGCCGCCGCTGCGCTCAATGACCAGGCGCAGCGATTCGTTGATAGGCAGACTGCCAGCCCAGCCAATAAAAGCCGATGTCGTCGTCAGCCACCAGGCAAATAGAGCCGCCATCGTCGACGCCCAAGCACCGGCCGCCGTCGCCCGCCGCCAGAAGAGGCCAAGCCAAAAGGCGATCCCCATCATCGGCGAAATCTTCCAGAAAATCTCCAACCCCTCAACTACGCCCGTAAGCCAAAACGCGAAGAATACGCCCCCGGCAACCACCGCCAGCGAAGTGAGCCTTCCCACCGCCAAATAGTGACTAGCCGAGCGGTCGGGTCGCAGCTGCTTGTAGACATTTTCCGTAAAGAGCGCCGACGATGCGATCATAAACGAATCGCAGGAGCTCATCACCGATGCCAGCAGGGCAGCGAGAAAGACGCCGAGCAGACCCGGCAGAATAGCCGGCAGAAACTCGCGCGCCATCAGCCCGTAAACCTGATCCGGATGCACTTCGCGACCGGCGAAATAGGCCACCGCGGCGAGCCCGGTCAGACTCCAGGCCATAGTGCATACCCGCTTGATAAAGCTGCCGATGGTAAAGCCGAAACGGCCATCCGACTCGGTCCGCCCGGCCGCACAATTGCCCATAGTGTGCGGCTGCGTGACAATGCCAATCAAGGCGTTTACCGCAATGACGGCGATATAGAATGCTCCAATCTCCGCCGGCGCCACCAGCGAAAACATCTGCGGGTCGGTGATTGTCTGGCGCAGACCATCTAGCCCTCCTACAGCCGAGAGCACAAAGGGCAGTAGGACAAACGAAAAGACAATGGTCATAATGCCTTGGATAAAGTCTGTGACAATCGCCGCTGCCAAACCGCCAGCCAGCCCATAGATCAGAAACATAACCGTCATCACGGCAATGATGGCATTGGGCGATACCGCATCGCCAAAGCAGGAGGCGACAACCGCACTCGAGCCTTTGAGCATCACGCCGATATTGACCATCAGGTTGAACATCCCCACTATGGCAAAGAGCATACCGACGCTCTGGTGATAGCGCACGGTAAACACATCGGCCACTGTGATGGCGCGAAAGCGGCGCATAATCGGCGCAATCAGCCAGTAGAACGGCGTGCAAAATAGCCACAGCCACTGATACCATATGCCCGACAGGCCGCTAGTGAAGGTTTTGGAAGCAACGCCAACGGCCTGGTCCGAATGGGTGCCCGTACCAAAGGCGTGCATAACCAGCATGCCCTTGCCAAACGAACGCGGCATAAAATAGTTGCCGATATTGGTGACCAACCGCGCCGCGCCAATACCTATGGCGATAATGCCCACCAAATACGTTACGAGCACAATAATGTCGGCGATGTGCAAACCCAGCATAATTCACTCTCTCTCTATTTTTGCATCGCGGCACGATCCGCCGCATGTTACCTATGCAAAGTATAGGCAGTATGAAAGCTGCATCCAAGCGCTTCTGCGCTCCCCTGGATGTGCAGGCAGATCGGTGCAGCGAAAAAATCAGATGCGTCATATGTATAGCGAACGCGTGGATCAATGCGAACAGCACGCATTCGCAGGAGATCTTATATGGACCTTGCCAATCAGTATGATGTGGTGGTAATTGGCGGCGGCACGGCAGGCGTCGTGGCGGCCGTACAAGCCGGGCGGAGCGGCGCCCGCACGCTGCTCGTAGAAAAATCGGCTATGCTTGGCGGAACCACGACGGCAGGAGGCGTCAACTTCCCCGGTCTTTTTCACGCCTGGGGGCGCCAGATCATAGCCGGCATCGGCTGGGAGCTAGTCCGTTCCTGTGTAGACGAGTGCGGAGAGACGCTGCCCGACTTTTCTCACTATCAACAGCCGCATCACCGGCTACAAATACGCGTAAACCCCCACGTCTACAGCGCGCTGTGCGACGAGGCCGCCGTCGATGCCGGCGTCGACGTGCTGTTCCATAGCATGGTAGCCGATCTGCAGCACGTGGATGCCGAGGGCTGGGTCGTCACCCTGTGCACAAAAGGAGGGTTGGTGCGCTGCGGGAGTTCCATCGTAGTGGATACAAGCGGCGATGCCAACGCGACCGCCTTGGCCGGCTTTCCCCTGCGCATACCCGAAGAGCGGCAGCCGGCCACCCTGACCTATCGGGTTGGGGGATACGATCCAGCCCAGCTCGACATGGAAAGCCTGAACCGGGCTTTTGATGCGGAAGTAAAAGCAGGGCGCCTATCCTATACGGATGCCTCGTGGAATACGACCGGGCCCGACCTCAACCGCTGGTTGCGCAGTCGCGGCGTGCAGTCCAATCACATACACCACATCGATGCACGCAACAGCACGGGTAAGTCGCAGCTGGAGCTGCAAGCGCGCAAAAGCTTACTATCGCTATACCGCTTTCTGCGCAAGCAGCCCGGCTTAGAGGGCTTGACGATTGAATACGTCGCTCCCGAATGCGGCGTGCGCGAAACCGTTACCATCTGCGGCAATGCAACCGTCACCGTACGCGACTACCAGTCGGGCCGCCTGTGGGACGACGCGATATGCTACTCGTTTTACCCGATTGATCTGCACGTATCCTCTGGTTCGGGGTTGGATATGGAGATGCTAGCCGAAGGCGTGGTGCCCACCATACCGCGCGGTGCTATGATCCCCGAAGGGAGCCAGCACTTTATCGTGGCAGGCCGCTGTATCTCGAGCGATCGACTCGCCAACTCTGCGCTACGCGTGCAGGCGACAAGCATGGCGACGGGCCAGGGAGCCGGCGCGTTGGCCGCGCTTGCGACCAACCAACAGTGCACGCCGGGCGACGTGCCGCTTGCCGATCTGCGCGCCGTGCTCAAAGCGCATGGAGCCATCGTGCCGCCCGCTGTAGACCCGCATTAAACAGCTCCCTCAACGCATGGAATGGCGCTACTTCCGCATCGCCTCGCGGTAGGGCGTCACATCCATTCCGGGAATCGTCGACTCGAGCAAGTTGAGCGTCTTTTCGGTGTAGTAGGCGTGCCCCGGTTCGGGAAAGCCAAAGACCGAACGCACGCGCGGTGTGGTCTGCGTCAAAAAGGGCATCATATGTTCGCGCTCGCCGTAGATAAAAGGATTGGCGAAACGGGTCCAGCCCGCGTTGTCGCGACGACAGAGCGAAAGCGTCCAGAAGGCGCGCTGGACGCGCTTGTTGCGAAAGGGCTGAGCCGCGTGAATGGCATACGACGAATAAAAGGCGGCCGATCCGCGCGATCCCACCTGCGGCACGGGGTCGGCCAACCCACTCACCTTGCGCATATCGTCAATCGACCCGCCGCTGGCATTGCCGCTGGCAAAGGCATCGAGATATACCTGCTGCGCGACGTGGTGCGAGCCGGGAATCACCAGCATCGGCGCACCGTCGTCCAACACGTCGTGCAGAAATACGCCGGAGTTGATATAGTCGTAGAGACCGACCTGATCGGCCGGCGGCAATAAACAGTTGGTGTAGTGGTCGATGTGGTAGCCCTGCCAAGGGTGTTCGGCATGGCGTTTGTCGGTGGGACCCGAGCGCAGAAACAGGTGCGCATTGCAGTAGGCAGGCCGGTCTCCGAGGCACTGCTCGAAGATGTCGAGATACGTCTCGTTCTCAATAAGACAGTCGAGCGCGTGGGCACCGGTGGGAAACTGCGCACGACCCTCCTGGTGGTTATGCGTGGTGGTGAAGCCATCAGACACCCCACTCGCCTGTCCACCGTCGACTTCCGCTAGCCAGGCGTCAAAGCGCTTGCCGTAGAATATGTTGTCCATCGCCTCTTGGGCTGCATCCATTTCGGCATCGGAGAATACGTCGGGAACGACGATATAGCCGTCGCGGTGGAACTGGTCGAGTTGCGTTTGAGTTAGGCTCATCAGCTCATCCTCTATAGTAAGTGTTCGCTCGTGCAGTATTCAGCACACGCAAGCGTTTTGCTGCAGCTCTGAGCGTTACAATAACCCTCAGATTAGACGATTTTGAACGCCGTCAAGAAGTACGGGGGAGGGCGGTGCCATCCTGAGGTTCGTAGCCCAACAGGCGTCGCGTTGCATCCAAGCCCAGCCACAAGCGGCGATGCTGCGAAGACCCGTGCACGACTGCAAATTCGACGTCCTCCACGTCGATACAGTGGGCAAATAGCGCAGCCGTGTCGCGCGGGGAAATCATGTACGATGGTTCGTCTGGGTCCCAGTCTCCGGCCTGATCAAAGGTGGGGTTACCCAGGCGCAGCACTATAGTGGACAGCCGGTGCTGGCTGGCAACCACGCGCGCGAGCGCCTCGCCCCAGCACTTGGTCGCACCGTATAACCCCTGGGGAAAAACGGGACCACCCGGCTCTACCGGTGGGTTGGGACCGTGACCGCGCACCGCATAAATGCTGCTGGTAAAAATCAAACGGCGACAGTTTGCTCGTGCCGCTGCGCTGAAGACGTTATACGGACCGACAATGTTGCGCGGCAGCAGGGAGCCGGCAAAATCCTCGCTGCCAGCATCTGCGGCCAAATGCACCACGGTGTGGACGTCCCGACAGACTCGCTCGCAGGTTTCTGGACTAGTCATATCAAACGCGTGGAATTCTTCGTGGTCCTTCAGGTCGGCAATCGGACGAACATCGGCTAGGCGGAGGCGATAGCGATCCCCCCAGTGCTGGCGCAGCAGGGTGCCGACCCGGCCAGCGGCGCCGGTGAGTAAGACGGTGCGTTTTTCCATATTCTTTTACGGGGCCAAAGCGGTCGAGCACGTGCAACGGCCTGCGCGCCGGTTAACCCTTTGCCCCTTTGCAAGCCAGTGGCGAAGTTTTGGCACAGTAGGTCAGAAGAATACGCAAAGGTCCAACCATGAACAAGGAAAAGCGGGCTACGGCCGGAGAGTGCGAGCAACATCAACGATAAAGGCCTATTCACGATGAAGATCACTAGCGTAGATTTAGAAACCGTGCAGGTGAATGCGCGAGAAACTTGGGTTTTTGTGCTGCTGCACACCGATTGCGGTCTAACGGGATTGGGCGAATTAAATCCGTCGGCCCCGCGACAAGCCTGTCTGGCTGCGCTTAGGCAGATGGGCCAATGGCTACAGGGCCGCGACCCGCGGCGCATTGCGGCACTCGTTGAACAGCTAAATACCGGGTCGTTGGACCTGGCCGGAGTGCGAGCGCTGAGCGCGGTAGAGCAGTGTCTATGGGACGTTCTGGGGCAAGCACTGCAGGCGCCACTACACGCGCTGCTGGGCGGAGCCTGTCGCGATTCGATTCGGCTATACGCCAATATCACGCGAGCTACACCGCAGCTGACGCCTGAGGCATTTGCCCGCAGCGCCCGCGGCGCGGCAGCAGACGGCTTTACCGCCGTCAAATTGGCTCCGTTTGGCGGCACCTACCCCATTGAGCAAATCGATCACCTGGCAGAAGGTATTGAATGCGTGCGTGCCGTGCGCCAGGCACTGGGGCCAGATATAGGTATCATGTTAGACTGCTACGGACTGTTTACGGCCGATGCAGCCTTGGCCTTAATACGGGAGCTGGAAGACGTGGGACTCTACTGGTTTGAAGAGCCGGTAGCCGACGACGATTTTACCGGTTACCTACAGGTTAAAGCCGCCTGCCCGGTGCCGTTGGCCGGCGGCGAACGCTACGAGTTTGGCCAGGGATTTTGGCCGGCACTGGAACGACAAATTTTCCACATCGCCATGCCCGATGTCGGCATTGTCGGCGGTATCGGTGCCCTAAACGCGGTGGCGTCCATGGCCGCCTGTCGCGGCGTGCAGGTCGCCCCGCACGGGCCATTTGGCCCGGTGACGCTAGCCGCGTCAGCGCAGGTAATGGCGGCCCATCCAGGTTTTTTGGTAATGGAATATCCGTGGGGACTCAACGATTGGCGCGCCGAGCTAGCGGTGCCTGCAGAGCGCATCGCCAATTCACACTACGCGCTGCCAGAGCGCCCCGGTCTGGGCATCGCGCTAAACCCAGCGCTGCTAGCGGCACATAGGGCAGATAGTATCGGCGACTGAACGCTATCTGTACGACGCTTTGATACGGCCCCAAGAGGCGGCCTCGACTGCGCTGTTGACGTCCAACCGAGTAAATACGAGCGTTTGGCGGTCTCTATGCGTCAAGGTCGTTCCGTCGTCGCTTATAGAAAGAACAAACGCCTCCGTTTCCATACCAAACTCCGCGGGTTTGTCTGCTAAGAGAACAAAGAGCTGCACCATGTTGTTGACTGCGGCTTCGCGCAGCTGATCTGCAGAAGCAGCCTCTGGTACCTCAATCGGATTGCCCTCGCTGTCCATCGAGTCGGCTAGGAGCATTTGGTAAAATGCTTCTTCTGACACGGCTTCTTGGTCAACTAGCTCTGCCTGCAGTACCATTATCTTGTAGCTGAAATCGACCATATACGCGAAGTATTCCTCAAGCGTTAGCTCGTTGAACGCGTATTCCACTGCGCCGCGCGTGAGGGTAATGTCGGACTCCGACGCTTCCCACGTGCCCCTGATCGCCGTCGTTGTGACCATGGTATCACCGAAAACGTCCATCATCCACCGCTCGTATTCGGCCTCCAAGTCCATCGCGGCCTCATAGCGGCCCATTACGCTCTCGTATTCCTCTTGGTCGATAACCCTATCGCCGTTCGCATCGCCAAACTCTTGCAACACGTCATCCCAAGAATCGTCGTCTTCTGGATCCCGACTTGCCTCATAATCCTCCTCGTCGGCGACTCCGTTTTCATTTGTGTCAACTTCCGCTATAAAATCATCCCAACTCGCCCACCCTTCCATCTCTTGATCGCCTCTATCGTAGAGCAGTGAATCCGCAGCGAGAGGACGGGTTTCTTTGATCACCAAGTGAAATTCCCCACTGGGCTGAAGGGTCAAAACATATGCCTGTTCCAAACCCACATACGACTGCGTGTTCAGCACCCACGTGCCATGTACGGCATGCGTTTCACTATCTGCCCCTGCAGAATTGATCGCACCCAATTGATAAAGGACAAGTAACAGCCAATAACCAAAACGAGAAATCCGCACCAATTGCGACACGTGCATAACATAATTTTCCAAGATAAACTTTCCCCAACGGTTTGAACTGCGCCTGTTCTACCCTATAATAGCGAAGCTTTTCATCGTTCAGATGTAAAATCTCATCGTCCAAAACGCCGTACCCAGATAAACGACGTGCCGCTTGCTCGCTTATACGAGGCGCATGATCGCCAGCCAGCCCTGCGATAAACAGCCCATTAACCCAGAGGTTCGTGACAGGTCTGCACTTTCTAAAAGAAACGAAATGTCGATTTGGGTATGACGTTGGCAAAATCGATAAAGTTGATCATAAAATGAGCCAGCATAATGGCAGGGAGCGCGCGCGTTAATTGGTAGGCTGTCATAAATACGGCGCCGATGATGGATGTGACCAGCACGGCGTGTAGGCCGAGGCTCCAGTGGATTAACCCAAACGCGACAGAAGAAATAGCCACTATGAGAACCGGACGCTGAAGATATCTGCTGAGCAGTGCGTGCATATAACCGCGGAAAACCAACTCTTCACATATCCCAACCATGAGCAGGCCAAACGTGAGGTCTATCCAGTCCCAGGTTGGATTGGCAATCGCCGGCATACCACCTAAGGCAGCATAGCCGGGCAGGTTTTCTATCAGCACATATCCATTTTGATCGATTACTGTACCAACGAGCGCAACGGATAAAAACGTCACCAAAAACAGCGGCAGAGCCTGCGTCGTCAGACCAAATTCCGCAGGTCGCATTTTCTTACTGAGAAGCAGCCAGAGCACTCCTGCGAAGGGAAGTAGCTTTACACCGACATAGTCTATAAGCAGCCACCAGCGCCAGTCCTCGACATATATACTTGAGAAATCGTTCAAGTAAAATGGACCGGCTAACAGAATGAGGCCCCATACGCACTGACTGTTCATCGCGCCCTACTTGCTTGACGTATATGGAAAGCGCGACTGATGCGAGCAGGCCGCACCCGCTCAGCACCCATTGCCCGTTTCCGTCCTCCGCTAACTGTCGGTTGCTACTGTTGTGATGCGGTGTGCTACAGGCTTCGCATTAGTCCCGCTTCTAACGCCGCCTCGATCCGCGCCTGTGTCTCATCCAAGTGGGCCTGCGTATAGGCGTCCATAGTCCCCCGACCCAGCGCACTTTCAATGCGCTCGTTCAACTTTTTCAAATCCGCACGCGCTAGCGTGCGCGCATCTTCTGGCGCCGATCCAGCGCGGAGCACCAGGTCGGTCAATATGCGTAGGTGCACCCGCTGCAGGTTGCGGCGGAAGCTATTGACCGACGCGCCTTCATTCAGCTCCGACCAAATGGCCTGGCGCAGACCGACAAAGAGTTCGTCCATAGTGAACACCTCGTCGGCCGCGGTGCGCAGTTCGAGATCCTGCAGCCGCGCCAGCAGCAGCCCATCATACAGACGGTTTAGCACGTCGCGCTGAATACCCAGCACCGTGTTGTGGATCGGCATATCGATGCGCTGTGTGCGCCAAACCGAACCGGTGAAGTCCCACCAGCGCTCGGGCGCCAGCTTGTTCAGCAACTCGGCATCCCAGGCAAAGGCATCGGCGCTGAATACGTGCTCCACTAGCAGCGCCAACGCACGCCGCTGCTGGTCAGCCGGCACGGGCACCATCGGCACGCGGCCGTCTGGATCGCCGACGTGATCTCGGTGATGGTAAATACCCCCTATATGCTTTGCGAGATTATGCGAGTCTCGCCAATAGGGGCTAAATCCCCAGTTGAACACCCGACGCAGCTTCTGGTATCGCGCCCCCTTTTTCTCGAATGTATCCTCCAGATTGCGCCACAGTTCGCGCGACAAATTCAGGCGATTGCTGTAGTAGGCGAACGGATCGTCTCCCATATCCCAGCGCGCCGCCGATGGATCAATGCCCTGCGTCCACCAGAAGGCGTCTTCGTCGGTGCCGTACGGCAGGTCCGGGGACGTTCCCTTGCGCGCAATCTTTTTGAGCGCCGCTACCTCGCTCGTTTCGCTCTCGCCGTCAAACGTCCGGTAGGCATATTCGATCGCCCAATAGTCGTACGGCCCCAGTGCCGTCTGATAATACGCTCCCTGCTGCATGCCTTCAGGCGCGATATTGACCGGATTGTAGTCCATGACCGAACTGGAAAGCCCCTCGGTGCGCGAAACGCTCTCGTCGTGCAGTTCTTCTATACTGTGGATCGTGCTCGCCTTGAAGTTGTGGCGCAGCCCCAGCGTATGCCCCACCTCGTGCGCAACCAATTCGACAATCAGCTGGCGTATATACTCTTCCTCGTCCACCGAACCGCCGCTGGCCGAGCGAGCCGCCAGCACATTCCAGCCAAACGCCGCCTGCTGTGCCAGCCCGTCGGCCATATCGCAATACCCCAGCGCCGGATTGCCGGTCAGGCCCAGCGCCGCGGAGATCGAATCGCCAATGGCTCGCTGCGACCGGCCTACTGGATCGGCAAATTCAGTGAACTCTAAGTGGACATAGCGGATGAAGTCGGCGCTGATGCGAATATCGGCATCAAAGATCTCTCCGGTATAGGGATTGGCCCGCGATGGACCCACCGCATACGCCTGTCCGGGCTGTACCATCCAGCGCACGGTGCTATAGCGCACGTCCCCCGCATTCCAATCCGCATCGTCGGGCTGCTGCTTAACGACGATGGCATCCTTTATGCCGATGCGCTCAAACGCCTTGTTCCACAGCAGGATGCCCTCCGTAACGGCGGCGCGGTATTCCACCGGTACGGTATTTTCCAACCAGTAGACGATGGGCTCTTTGGGAGGAGATAGCTTAAACTTGGGCTCGGCCTTTTCCAGATGCCAGCGGATGACGTAGCGCGTATACGGGTCGTCTTTGAGCACCGATGTATAATCCTGATACATCGTCAGAAAGTGCCCCACCCTATCGTCGGCCACGCGCGGCTCGAAGTCGCTATCGGGCAACCTGCTCAGGCTGTAGTGATAGGTGTGTTGGAAGCTGCGATTGTCCGGCATAGTGGGCACGTCCATTTTGGGCGCACCCGTAGAAAAGTGCAGCACGACCGGTATCTCGGTATTCTGCGGAAAATTCGCCAGCTCGCCAAAGTAGCTGTTCTCTCCGTCAAAGCCATAAGACGCACCGTCGACAAACTCACCCAGTATAAAGCCGATAAGCGCAATATCCTGCAGGAAGAAACTGCTGGCGTCCACTAGCACCGCACCGGTCTCTGGGTGGGGCTGACCTTCAACTGTGCCCACGCCCATGATCGAGTCGGACAGCCGTTCGACGGCGCGGTGCACGGCGGCATCGGACTCGGCGCGATAGTACACATTCTCGTGTTTGAAAAACACCTTTTTACCAACGCGCTCAAAGACAAAGGGAAAGGTGCCCCAGCCGCGACCCAGAGAAATCAGTGAGGCCGAGTCGAAAAAGTAGCCGTCGCCCTGCGTCCGCGTGATGTTGCAGAGATGCACTTTGTCGAACTGCTCGGGTCGGATCGCGATGTACACCGCATTGTCTTCCCTATTGCGGTAAAGCGTAAACAGGCCCTCTATCTTCTCGTATTTTTTAACGAGTTCCTTAAACGTCGGCCCTTTGTCTTCTTCTTCCTCTTCTTCCGCCTCTCCCCGTTCCTCTACCGCCGCGCTATCGGCCTGAGCCGCTCCCCCCTCTTCGGCCGCACGGGCCCCTTGCGTCCCTATCATAGCCGCCAGCAGCAGCCATAAGACCATTAGATGCATGATTCCCTCTCTTTTTAGCGTGGGAAGCGTATTCATAGCAGCGCGGCACGCTCTGCAACCGCGCATATCATCAACCTATAGTATGGAAAACCCGCTGCCGACCATCCAGTCGTCGCTCCATCAACCCCAGATCCCCGTCGCCGTGCCCTGCACTGGAAACGCTGCCCTCAGCATGGCGATCTCTGGGCTGTCCGCGCGCACGGCCTGCTCCACCGGCGCCAATCCCAGCACGATTTTCATCAAGCCATCCTGGCCGACCTGCACGCCGTTCCCATCGCCCGCAACCAAGGCCAGGTCCGCTCCATCCCAGTCCAAGCAAACCGACTCTTCGCGCACGCATAGGTCGACCGCGCCCGGCGCGCACCGAGCCGTTTGCAAGCGCTCTTCTAGCTCGCCTCTAATCGCCTCCAGTAGTCCGCGCAGACTCAGCACCTGCAGCATATTTCCACCCTCCGACGACTGCCAAAGCGACGGCACAAACCCGCAGCTGGCATCTCGGTATAGATCGTAGAGCGCCGGGTCTAACGGCAGCCGCGCCCGCACGGCTTCTGCGCCGACGAGGGCCGCCTGGCGCAGAACGTATCGCAGCACGGCTTCGAGCGGCTGCGCATCGTCGAGATCGCACGCCGCATCGGAAATTGACACAGCCGGCGATAGCCGCGTGTAGGGCGGTGCCTGGTGCGATGCGAAAACGTAGGCGCGCACTACACCGCCTTCTTCGTATACCACCCGCCACGGATTGTCGCTGCCTGTGCCAAATGAACGCGTCGGCGCAGATCCCGTACGCCCTCCATTAAAAGCCGCCCACAGCGCAGTGCACGCATCCGCATCTCGACGTCCGTCATAGGTTCGAATCTGCGCCGCCTCCTGCGGCCGATTCAAAAAGCGCACCGGATCGGTAAATCCACCCCGCGACGTGAGTCCCTGCAGCGCGAAGTCGATCGACCCGCGCGGAAACGGCACCCAGCCAAAGCGTTCGTAAAACGGTCGGTAGCCCCCCAGCCGCGACAGGTAGTGGCCGTCGGCTTTTAGCTGCGCAACCGCTCTCTGCATCAGCACCGTTCCGAGCCCTTCGCTCTGACAGCGCGGCGCAATGCAGACCTCACCAATATCGGCTTTGCCTATAACAGCCCTGCCCACCTGCATTTCTTCGCGAAAAATGTGCAGCGCCCCGACGATCTCTCCCGCCCGTAAAAGCACCCAATGTGCACCAATATTGCGTGCAAGCGTTTCCCGATCGCGCTCGTAGCGCTCCGAGCCGAGTGGCCGGTCAAAGGCCTGCGACATCACCTCGAGTATCGCCTCCGCGTCGGACGATAGCGCCTGTCGGAATTCAACCTGACCCATTGTTGATCTGCTGCTCCTTGGTTAATAGAGTTTCTACATACACCTACTCGACGTCTCCCATAGCCTCGCGCCGACGGCGACGCGCCAGCGCACGCAAGTCGACCACCGTATCCGTCTCATCGACAATTTCGCGTCCGAGCAGCTCCTCCAACACGTCTTCCAAAGTCACTACACCATCCAGTCCGCCGTACTCGTCGATTACGATAAAGAGGTGCTGCTGAGCCTCGAGAAATCGGCGCAGCACGCGGTCCAGCGTCAGCGTGGCCGGCACGAAGTGCGCGGAGCGCGCCAGGTTCTGCATGGTCGCCTCTTGGCGTCCCTCGGCCAGCGCGGAGAGGATATCTCGGCGGTGAACGATGCCGACCACCTCCTCTGCGTCTTCGCCGTCGACGATGGGAATGCGCGCGTACGACGGCACGCCCGCCTCCAGCACCTCGGCTACGTTCTGCTGTGCCTGAAGCGAATACATAACGGTGCGCGGCGTCATAACCTGCTGAACGGGCTTTTCCTTTAGGGAGAGAATATTCTCAATGGCATGGCCTTCTTCTACTTCAATAGTGCCCGCCCGGCGCCCCATGTGCACTAGCGCCACAAGCTCCTCCGAAGAGACGACGTGCTCGACCTTTCCACGCGAGATAAGCCCCGTTACAAATTTGCACAGCCATATGAGCGGCGCCTGCGTCCAAACTAGAAGCTGGATGGGATAGGCAACCCAAGATACGAGCTGGCGAGCATAAACCACGCCCATCGTCTTTGGAATAATTTCCGAAAACATTAGGATGACGAGGGTAAACACCGCCGAAAAGTACGGCAACCACCGATCGCCCAACACCTGTGCGGCGGCGGCACCGGCAAGGGCCGCACCGACCGTATGCGCAATGGTATTGAGCGATAGAATGCCCGCGATCGGCGCATCTATATTTTCTCTAAATTTTTTCATCAGCCGCCCCGAAGCGCTGCCCGATTTGTCCAGCAGCTCAATATGAGCGATCGGCACCGAATACAGAGCCGCCTCAAACAGCGAGCACAAAAAAGAGAAGAAGACGGCAAAGCTCACGAAGAACACCAATTCAACCATCCAATGGCTCCTCTATGCCTAAAGGGAAACATACGCAGGTGTAAACCTACAGTAATCAAATCGCATCCGATGTAAAGCGGACCGGGTGGCAGCGGGCTTGCCCCCCTGCTACGCGTCCCGTATAATGGCCTCATAGAGCGCATGCTCTTTCTTACGCAATGGTCAACATGCTCGTTTCTATGCACATCATACGGCGTTTGCAACGCGCTGTCGTCCTTGTTCCCCTGTTTGCGCTGCTTCCGCAGATCATCGCTGTAGACCGAGCTGTCGCCGATTCTGCGCCGCTCAGCGCCCATCGCCAGGCCTTGCTGCACCACCGCGACCAGCCCACCCAACCGGCGCTGGTCGGATCGGGTGGGCAGCCGCAGGCGCTCCAGCTACGCGCCGCGCGCACCGCCCAAACGCGCCCAACCGTATTCGGCTTTTTGCCCTATTGGATCAGCGCCGACTACTACGAGTCGATCGACTTCGACCTGCTGACCCATATCGCCCCCTTCTCTGTCGAAATAAATCCCGACGGTTCGATCGGCGAGCATCACGGCTGGCCCTGGACGGCGCTGGTCGATCGGGCGCACCGCCACGGCGTGCGCGTCATGCTAACGGCTACGCTGTTTGGCGACGCGGACGTGCACACCCTGCTCAGCAGCGAGACCCATCGCACGCGCTTTATGCGCCAGATACGCAACGCCGTGCAGGCCGGCAGCGCCGACGGCGTCATCGTCGACTTCGAGGGGCCTGGTCAAAACGGCTGGCCCGACCAACTGGGCGGGTTTCTCCGCGATCTAACGGACTATCTACACGCTGAAATACCCGGCAGCGAGGTGAGCTTTGCCAGCCCGGCCATCGACTGGGGCAACCGCTGGGATTTCGCCGAAATCGCCGCCAGCTGCGACTACCTCTTTGTGATGGGCTATGCGTTCTCCGGTAGTTGGAGTAGTACGGCTGGGGCAACGGCGCCGCTGGAAGGCCCCGGTCGCACCGTCGCGTCCATGCTCAGCGACGAGCGCGACTACGGCCAGGTCGTGCGCGACCACCCCGAAAAACTGATCCTCGGCGTGCCCTACTACGGCTGCAGGTGGAAAACGAGCAGCGGCGAGCCCGGCGCCGGCATCGACGAATTCATCAACTATCCCCGCCTGCGCGACGCGATGCCGCAGGCCGAGCAATGGGGCGTGCGCTGGGACGAGAGATCGCAGACGGCGTGGTATCGCTACCCAGACGGCGCGCAGTGGACACAGGTGTGGTTTGACGATATGGCCAGCCTGCGCCTAAAATACGCTTTGGCGCTCAACAGCCGCCTGCGCGGTTTCGGCCTGTGGGCGCTCGGCTACGAGGGGACGCAGCCCGAGCCGTGGCAGCTGATCGAAGCAGTCAACGGCCGCCGCACGCCGACCTGGATCGCGCATGCGGCATCCGTTCCAACGGCCTTCCAAGTCGACCTGCCATATCCCAACCCCTTCAACGCCCAGGTCGGGACGAGCTACCGCGTGCGGGCACCGGGCCGCGTGCAGGTCGACCTCTACGACGTGCTTGGACGTCGAGTGCGCTCGTGGAATCGGCGCGTGGAAAGCGCCGGCCCTTTTGCATGGCGCTGGGACGGCCGCGACCGCACCGGCGCGGAAGCAGCCTCAGGCATGTATTCAATTCGTTTTCGCTACACGAGCGACGGGGGCTCCGCGCAGACGCTGACTCGACGCATAGCCCTGCTGCGCTAGGGTAATCCGCGTCGCTTACACTATTTGCCATGCTTGAGTGGATACTATGAAAACCGATCCCGTTCCGTTTGCGACGTTCGCCCATTTTGAACGGCTAACGCCAGACCAGCCACTGCTCTCCGTCGAACCACCCGCATGGGCCGCCGCCGCCCACGCCATTGTCGTCGATGAGCAGGTGCACTACCTATGGGCCCAAAGGACGGTAGAGGACCGTTGGCTGCTCATGCACAGCTGGGCGCCGACCCGCGATCCCACCGCCGTATGCCACGATCCGCGCAACCCCATCCTGGGGCCCGCGGCGGAGGGCTTTGACAGCCGCGATGTGGAATATCCCTTCCCATTCTACAACCCCGCAGACAACCGCTACTACATGTATTATCTGGGCAATCAGACGATGCCGCGCTGTAAACAGACGGGCCTGTTGGTCAGCAATGGCGATTTGGGATCTTGGACGAGGGTCTGCACCGAACCGGTGGTTGCGCGCGCGGGCGCACACGAGGAGAGCGGCTGCTCGCATCCCTCGGTCGCCGTAGATGGCGAGACGATCCACATGGTCTACACCGGCGAGCGGCCGGCGCCGACCGAGCGACGAGCGATCCTCTACAACGTGCCGACGATCTGCCATGCAACGGCGCCGACCTCAGACCCTGCACGCGTTACCAAGAATTCCGCCAACCCGGTATTTAGCGGCTCGGGCCAGGCCTGGGATCGACACGGCGTGCGTGAAGCAGAAATACTCAGGGGACCGGGCTATTTCGATTTGTTCTACGGAGGCTACGACGGCGCGGTGTGGAGCATCGGACATGTGCGCACGCGCGACTTTGTCGAATTCGAGCCCAATCCACACAATCCCATCTTCACGCCCTCCTCCAACCCGCAAGCATGGGACAGCAGCGGCCTATTGACCCCGCAGGTGTTCGTTATGAACGGCGCATACTACATGCTCTACGCCGGCCTCAAAGGAACGGGCTGGAACCGCGTATCCGAAGTGCAGTCAGGCCTGGCGATAGCGCATCCATAGGCGCAGCCTAGTCGCCTGCGGTTGGATCTGTCCCGTTTAGGTATTCTTCTATGTTCGTATAGCCGTCGCCGTCGGCATCCTGTGCGCTCTCTAGTGACAGATCGCCCGCCGCGGTAAACGGCCGTTCCCACGCGTCGGGCATGCCGTCGCCGTCTGCATCCAGCGGTGGCTCAGCAGACGTCAGCTCGGGCCAGCCGCCCACGTCTGTCTGCCTGCTGATAATCCCGTTGCCGTAGGTCGTCTTGCCCGAGCGCACTTCGCCGATAATGCGCACATCGTGCACATCGCGCCGCGGCAGGGTGGCGCCGGCCGCATCTAACACACGCTCAAAGGCGTCCTCGGCCGATTCCGTCTGGACGGGCGCAAACTCGACCGGCTCATCCACCAGCGCCGCGGCGACCGGCACATCCTCTGAATCAATGCGAATAATGTCGGTGCGCCGCTGTGCACCGGTGGTGTCGACCAACACGTTGCCGTCTATATACCAGCGGCCAAACGAGCCGTCGTAAATCGTTTGCATCTTCACGATGTGGTCTCTGCGCGAAGCCGGGCCGGCCTTGTAGTAGTTGTTGACGACGTTGATGCTGCGCGGCCGCCCGTCCAGCGTGCGGTGTCCCCAGTTAAAGATGACGTTGTTGCGAAAGTCGAGGTTGATCGTCGGCGCGTCTTCCTCGCCGGCAATGCTCGGATTGCGCCCGGCGTTGTTGGCCAGCAGGTTGTGGTGGTACGACGTGTTGAAGCCCCCCAGCGACGCGGCAAAGCCGTGTCCCTCCTGCAGGGGCGAGTCGTGCAGCGATTCGGAGATCAAACACCATTGAATCGTGATATTTTTTGAGCCGTGGTAGGTGTTGACCGCCTCGTCCAAGGTCCAGCTGACGGAGCAGTGGTCGACGATGACGTTCTCCGCATCTGACACGTCGATACCGTCCATTTTTCTACCGGCCTCATCGCCCAACCGCACGCGCAAAAAGCGCACGATGACATCGTCGGCGGAAATGACGAGCGGATAGCGACGCAGACAAATCCCATCGCCCGGCGCCGTCTGCCCGGCAATCGTAATGCGCGGATGG
>JAYPJE010000057.1:0-24298 GCA_038128265.1 Gemmatimonadota bacterium | reverse complement strand
GGTATCATATCCTCGTACCAGGCCAGCGAAAACCGATCCAGCGCCTTGCCCAAGCGAATGCACGACTCGATGCCGATATGGCCAAAGTGATCGACGGCCAGCGGCACCTCATAGCCGATCTCGCCGCGCACGTCGGCGACATACTGACAGAGGATATCGATCCCTTTTTCGGTGATTTGAATGCCGGTAAAGGGATGCATGACGTCGCGCGTTCCCAGCATATTGGGCGGGGCGACGAGCGCGTCTTTAACGCCCTGCAGCAGGCCGATGCCGACGTCCATCTTCAAGAACGTAAAGCCCATGGCCATGCGCTCCTTCAGCCGTTGGCCCATCGCCTTGCCGTCCATTTCGGAAGGCGTGTCGCAGTAGCAGAGGATCTGGTCGCGAAACTTGCCGCCGGCTAGCTGGTAGGCGGGCACGCCGTAGGCCTTGCCGGCCAGATCCATCAGCGCCATTTCAATGCCGCAGACGCCACCGGCCTGGCGCCCGTGGTAGCCGAACTGCTTTATCTTGCGGAAGAGCTTGTCGACGTTGCAGGGGTTTTCGCCGAGGAGGCGACTCTTTAGCATGAGCGCATAGGTTTCGCTGCCGCCGTCGCGCACTTCGCCGTAGCCGCTGATGCCTTGGTTGGTATCCAGGCGAATGATCGTCGAGCGCATGCGGCTGCCGTGTGGGCCGATGGGCGCGCGCGCCACGCCGCTAACGATGCGCATATCGGTGATTTTTAGTTCGGAAGGGCGCGAGTGCGAGCGGACGTTGTCTTCGGCGCGGTCGGTCATAATGGGCTCCTGTGTGCGTGGGCAGTGAACGCGTGTGGGAGAGCGGCGTGACGACCACACGGCTCTCCCGCGACGCTAGGAAATGCGGCGCCCCGGCACGGCCACGCGCGTGCGATAGATGGACGTCGAGGCGGTGATATAGACCGTCTGTAGATCGGCATCGCCCCAGGTGAAGTTGGCCGCTACCTCGGGCACGCGAATGAGGCCGAGGCAGGTTGCATCCGGCGCGTAGACGTGCAGGCCGCCCGGGCCGGTGCAGTAGAGGTTGCCCGCGCTGTCGATTTTCATGCCGTCGGGCACGCCGTCTCCGTCGGCTTCGGGTACGGCCCAGACTGAACCATCGGACAGACTGCCGTCGGCGGCTACGTCGAAGACGCGGATGTGACCGCCGTCCGTGTCGTTGACAAAGAGCCGCTTTTCGTCGAGCGAAAACGTCAGGCCGTTGGGCTGCTGAAAGTCGGAGGCCAGCAGCGCCAGTTCGCCCGATGCTGGATCGATGCGATAGACCCCCTGAAAGTCGAGGTCCTGTTCGCGCTCAAGTCCGGGGCCGGCCATGCGGCCGTAGGTTGGATCGGTGAAGTAGATCGCGCCGCTCGAGGTAACAACCACGTCGTTGGGACTGTTGAGCTCCTTATCGCCGTAGTGGCTGGCCAGCACGGAGAGCGTTCCGTCGGCTTCTTCGCGCACCACGCGGCTGTTGACGTGTTCGCACGAAATGAGGCGTCCCTGCCGGTCGAAGTAGTTGCCGTTGGTCTTGGCGCTGGGCTGGCGATAGACGCGCACGCCGCCGTCAGCCGACCAGGCGTGCATGGTGTCGCCTGGAATATCGCTGAAGATCAGCTCGTCGGTCGCGCCGTTCCACATGGCGCCTTCGGTGAACATAAAGCCGGTGGCTACTTGCTCTAATGCCGCATCGCCACCGACGACCTGGCCAAAGCGCTCGTCTCTGATTTCTGCACTCATTGCACGAATCCCTTCTATGAGTAAAATGCGCTCAGTGTTCTTGCTGACGGCCATAGACCAGCAGCATGCTAATGATCACGGCGCCGTATATGATTTGACGTCCAGCCTCGGGCATCTGCATAACGGACAGCATGCTCGATAGCAGCACGATGGTGAGGGTGCCGAGCACCGTGCCCAAATAGGTGCCGCGCCCGCCGAGAATATTCGTGCCGCCGATGACTACGGCGGCGATGGCCGGCATCAGATAGTCGTCGCCCATGGCCTGATAGGCCTTGTGCGAAAAGCCGGCCAGCATCATGCCGGTTAGGGCCGAGCAAATGCCGCACAGCACGAATGCGCCGACGACGATCCACTGGGTCCGAATACCGGATAGAAAAACGGCGCGCTCCTGATTGCCCACGGCGTATACGTAGCGGCCAAAGGGCGTGCGCTGCAGAATGAAGACGGCACCGGTCCCGACGGCGATCCAGGCGAAGAGCGCATTGGGCATGCCCAGCGCGCTGCCGACGGCGAGCCCTTCCATCCATGCGGGCGCTTCGCTGCGCGGCGCAAAGCCGCCGGTAAAGACGACCATGAGGCCTTTGAGCACGGTGTTGACGCCGAGGGTGAAGATCATCGACGGCACGCGCAGAAAGGCGACGCCCAACCCGTTGAGTAGCCCGATGAGCGCACCGATGCACAGTCCATAGGGCAGGGCCACCCAGCCGCCCAGCGCCGTGGCCAACATAGCGCTCGTCGCCAGCGTCCAGGGCAGGGAAAGGTCGATGTGTCCAAGCAAGATAACCAGCATCATGCCGGTGGCCGCCACGCCCAAGAAAGAGGCGATCTTCAGCTGCTGCAGCAGGTATGTGGGCGTGAGAAAGCTCAGCGTGCCGCTGGTGCTCAGCGTGTAGACCGAGCCCAGTAGCAGTATGAGGCCAATGGAGGCCAGCGTGTACCAGACCGATTTTTCGGTGTGCTGCGCGCACGCGCGCAGGGCGTCGGTCAGCGCGCTCATTTGAAGACCAGCAGCTTGTTTTTGACGCGAAACACCCAGATGGCACCCAGCGATACGGCGCCCAACAGCACCAGGCCCTCGACCAGCGGCTGGTAGAGGGGGTTGGCGAGAAAGCCGAGCGCCGAATCCTCGGCGATAACGCGAAAATTGAAGGCGATGGCGCGCAGCACGAGCGCGCCAAAGAGCGAGCCGATGGCACCACCGGCCCCGCCATAGAGCGAGGTGCCGCCAATGACCACGGCGGCGATGGAGTTGAGCGTGTAGGCATTGGCCTGCGGAATATCGGCGTTGCCAGCGCCGGTTTGCAGGGCGAGAAACAGGCCGCCGACGCCGGCGAAAAAGCCCGAGAGGCCGTAGGCGATCAGGCGAACGCGCTGCACGCGCACGCCGCTCATATAGGCCGCTTCGGCCGAGGCGCCGACCGCGTAGGTCTCGAGTCCGTAGCGCGTGCGCTTGAAGTAGAGCCAGAGGCCGGCCATGAGCAGGGCGAAGAGCGCCGTGGTGGGTATGTGGCCCGCCGCGCTGAGCGGACCCGTTAGCGCGCCCGAACCGGAGGCCACCAGCGCCTCGTTGAGGTCGAAGGTCAGGGCAAAGGCCAGACCGCCGTTGATCGCGCCACCCGGCGCGGGGCGCAAAAAGAGCGCCAGGCCGATAAAGACGGCGCTCGAGGCCAGCGTGGCGATAATGGGTTGCAGCCGACCGTAGACGACCAGACAGCCGTTGGCCAAGCCGCACAGCAGGCCGGCTAGCAGGCAGGCGCCAATGCCCAATACATTGGCTATACCTGTGCCGCCCAGCAGCTCGGAGGCCAAGCAGTTGACCAGCGTCATCACGGCGCCGACCGACAGGTCGAGGCCACCGGTCAACACGGGTATGGTCTGTGCCATGGCCGCCATGGCCAGCGCAAAGCACTCGTTGCTGTTCTGGTTGAATAGGGCAGCCGTGAAGCCCTGCGGATGCTGCAGCGAATAGGCGCCGTAGAACAGGGCGAATAGGGCGATGGCCATCAGCAGGCCCTGGTTGTGCCGGATGTAAAGGCGCCAGTGCTTCACGAGGTCTCCGGCGCGTGGGTGCCGATGTTGAGCGCGCTGGCTACGATATTGGTCTCGCTGATCTGATCGCCCTGCAGTTGGCGGACGATGCGCCCCTGATAAAAGATCATCACGCGGTCGCACAGGCCGACCAATTCGTCGTAATCGGTGCTGTAGAGAAGGATGGAGGTGCCGCCGTCGGCCAGCGCGCGAAAAAGCTGGTAGAGCTCTTCCTTGGTGCCTACGTCGATGCCGCGCGTTGGGTCGTTGAGCATGAGAATTCTCGGGCCGGTCATCAGCCATTTGGCCAGCACGACCTTTTGCTGGTTGCCGCCCGATAGAGAAGAGACGGCGTCTTCGACGCGGCCTATCTTGATCTGCAGTTGATGCAGCATCTGCGCTATGCGTTCGCCCTCGCTGGTCGTATCGACGACGAGGCCCTTTTTGAGGCGGTCGAGCGATGCCAGCGAGAGGTTGGCGCCGACGCCCATCGGCAGTATGAGGCCTTCGGTCTTGCGGTCCTCTGGCACCAGCGCCAGGCCGAGCGCATCGCTTTTGGCGGTCTGCGGCCCGTCAATATTGGCTTCGCGCCCGTCGATGCGCACGGTGCCGCGGACGTCTTTAAGTGCGCCGAAGAGGGCCAGTAGGAACTCCTTTTGGCCCTGTCCATCGAGGCCGCCCAAGCCGAGGATTTCGCCCCTGCCGAGCGCGAGAGATACATCGTCGAGCTGGTCTTCCCAGCACAGGCTTTCGACTTCTAAAATCGGTGCGCGGCTTTCGTCTGAGCTGGGTTTGGGCGGAAAGGTTTGCTCGATGTCGCGGCCAATCATCAGCTGCACGATCTCTTCGTCGGTGCGCGCGCCCTTGGCAAAGGTCTCGATGTGCTGGCCGTTGCGAAAGACGCTCAGCACATCGGCTAGCGCTCTGATCTCGTGCATGCGGTGCGATATGTAGAGCAGCGCCAGATGTTCGTCGCGCAGCTTTTTGAGCAGGTCAAATACGCGCTCGACGTCGGCGCTGGTCAGGGCGGACGTCGCCTCGTCGAGAATGAGCAGGCGGGGATTTTTGCCCAGTGCCTTGGCAATCTCGACCATCTGCCGGCGCGACAGCGACAGGTCGCCAACCCACTCGCGCGGGTCGATATCCTCGCAGCCGACGCGTGCCAGCAGCTGTTCTGCTCTGCGCCGCTGCGTTTTGCGGTCGAGCAGGCCGCCGCGTCCGCCCGCCTGTCCAATGGCGATATTTTCCTCCACCGACAGCGTGGGCAGCAGGGAAAGCTCCTGAAAAATACAGACGATGCCGGCGTCGTTGGCCTCGACGGGGTGGGCGAAGCGCACCGGTGCATCGCCCAGAAGGATGTCTCCGGCATCGGGCTGGACGACGCCGGAGATAATCTTGATGAGCGTGCTTTTGCCCGCGCCGTTTTCGCCGAGGATGGCGTGGATCGTGCCCGCCGCACAGCTAAAGTCTACGCCGTCGAGTGCGGTTACGCCGCCGTAGCGCTTGGCGATGCCGCGCAGGCGTAGAAAAGGGGCGGGGTTTACGGCCGTCATCTGCTCCTATTCGCCGTCGAGATTTTCGTTCATAATGTCGACGCCCGAGATATTGACGCCGCAGGGCGGAAAGGTGTTGGCCGTAAAGAAATCGTCCGACATATCGGAGTAGTAGCTGACCCCATCCTCGAGCGTGGTGTGGTCGTCGCCTGGAATGGGCACGCTGATCAGCTGCGGAACGACCTTGCCCTGCAGCGCCTCGATGGCCGCTTTCATGGCGATGGCCGCCAGGGCCGGCGACTGGCCCAACGACAGGCCCTCCATGCCCGCTGCGTGGTGCTGCGCGATGAGCTTGCGCACGCCGTTCTCACCTTCGGTAGCGACGGGAATGGGCGGGTGGCCGGCGTCGAGCAGCGCGCGCACGGCACCGGTGGAACCGCCCTGCACAAAGAGCGCGTCGAACTGGCCGTGCGTGGCCAGCGCGTTGGCCACGGCCTTTTGCGCCTGTCCGTCGTCCCAGTTGCCGACGACCTCTATGATCTGGTAGTCCTTGCCGGGTGCTTCCATAATTTCGCGGAAGCCGATGTGGCGGTCGCGATCGGTCGAGTTGCCCTGCAGACCGCGCACCTCCAAGACCTTGCCCTGGCCCTTGAGACGCTCGTCGATAAACGCGCCCCACATACGCCCCATATCCAGCTGGTCTTCGTTGACCTGGATGACGTCTTCGGTGTCGAGCACGTTGTCGAAGGGCACGATGACCACACCCTGGCGGTTGGCCAGGCGAATGACGCGGTCAAAGCCCTGCGGGCTGACGGCTATGGTGATGATGGCATCGTACCCCTGGTTGATAAAATCCTCGATGGCGCCGAGCTGTGCGGCGATGTCGGTGCCCGTCGACACGACCTTGAACTCTTTCAGCATGGGCGCTATGGACGGATCCTTGGCAAAGGCTTTGGCCGTCTTAATCATTTGGATGCGCCAGGCGTTGCCCACGTAGCCGTTGACCAGCGCTACGCGAAACGGACCGTTGCGCGCCGGCCACTGAAAGTACTTGGTGTCTTCGCTCCACGGCTTAAAGCACTCGGGCATATACCCCGGCCCGGACACGATCTGCGGTCCACTGCTAGCCGCCTGCTGTGCCCGTGGAGCATCCTGCTGCGGGTCGCCGCCGCCACAGGCGACGAACGTGCTCAGTATGAGGGCGCACAGGGCGGCAACGCGCCGCGCGCCGTGGATCGTTCCATTCGCAATAGGTGTATACATCGTCGTTCCTCTCTCTGGTCGCTGCCGCGCGCTTAGCGACTGCGGCGCCGTGGATTCATCATGTGTATGAGCTGCACCGGCTGATCGGAGGCGTTGATATTGGAGTGGGCCGTCCGCCCCGTGGCCGGGACTTTGTAGGCCGAGCCGACGGGCAGCACGCGCAGCTCTTTGCCCATCAGCAAGTGGATATCGCCCTCGAGCGCAATCCACACTTCTTCGGTCGTTTCGCCGTGGCTGTGCGGCTGCGCCATGGTCATGGCGTCTAGCTGTACGGCGGTCAGGCCGCGGTAGGCAACCATGCCATTGGCATTGCTGATGATGCTGCGGTCGATATTGGCCCAGTGGTAGCGCATGAAGGTGGGATTTTCAAAGCCGTCCGTCACGTAGAGCGATGTGTTGGTCGCAGCGCCGTCGGGCACTTTCTCGGTGACCACGTACATGGCCAGCGGCTCCTCGCTCGTCGCGCGCAGGCTAAAGTCAATGCCGGGCGCGATAATAAAGCTACTGCCCTTGCGCAGAGTTGTCGTCTGCTCGCCGGAGGCGATGATGCCCTGCCCGGAATCGACGTAGAATACCTGTTGAATGCCCTCCATCGGCGACGGCGTGGCCGTTGCGCCGGGCTCGAGGGTGGCGCGGCTGACCGCCTGCACGTGCAGCAGCACGGCGCCCTTGCGCGTAGGGTGTAGCTGGTCGGGTCCCTGCAGCTCGGTGAGCATATCGCGAAATACCAGGGCGTTGTGCATGAGGCGCGGCATGGAGTGGCGCCAGTCGCCGATAAACATATCGATGGACGGATCGGTGGCCGGATCGAATTGCTCGGGCTGCAGCATCGAATACTTGAGCCGCTCGCCGCGCACGTTCTTCATCATGTGGATTAGCTGAATGGGCTCGTCCGTCATGTTGATGTGGGCATGAGCGGCCATGCCGTTATCGGGAATCTTGTAGGCCGAACCGGGCGGTAGGTCAAAAAGCTGCTTGCCGAGCAGCAGCTTGGTCTGGCCCTTTAGCGCAATCCACGCCTCTTCGACGTCCGGGTTGTGGCTGTGCGGCTGCGCCATGGTCATGGCGTCGATATTGACAAAGGTCAGGCCGCGGTAGTTGGCCATACCTTCGGCCTGGCCGATGATGGGTCGATCGATATTCGACCAGTGCACGCGCATAAACAGGTCGTTTTCAAAGCGGTTTTTCACCACGAGCTGTTCATTGGGCTTAAACCCATCGGGCAGCGGCTCGGTCAGCGCGTACATGGCCAGCGGCTCTTGGCCGGTATTGTCTAGCGTCCAGTCGAACTTCGGCGTCACAATAAAGGCATCACCCTTTTGCACGGTGTGCGTCGCCTTGCCCGAGCGCAGAACGGCTTGGCCGGAGTCGACGTAGAATACCTGCTGCTGATTTTCAAGCGGCTGGCCCACGGCCTTGGCGCCTGGTTCCAGCGTCGCGTAGCTGATGGCGCTATTGTAGACCAGTACGGCGCTTTTGCGCGTGGGGTGCAGCGAGTCTTCTCCTTCGAGGCTGGTCAGGATATCGCGGAAGACCAACGAACCGTGCATGAGGCGCGGCATGGCGTTTTGCCAATGTCCGATAAATAGGCTGTACTGCGGATCGACGGCCGGGTCGTAGGCCTTGGGGTCAAGCGCGGCATAGGGATAGTCCTCTTGGGCGCTGCTAGCCGAGGCGAAAAGGGCGCTTAGGGCGATGGATATCGCGGGTACAATTAGATGCATCACACACTCCCGTCTTACCAATGGAGAGTAAATGAACAGGGCAACCTATCGGCACAGCGCAGCGGTAGCGATAGGTTGCCACTCGTTTTACTACGGGCAGTACTGCAGCCTATTGGGGTAGGGCAAAGGCCACAAAGGCGCTCGATGTAGGCCTGCTTACCTTGCCACCGCCGCAGGCGATGACGACGTATTGACGACCGTCGACCGAGTAGGTGCTCGGCGTGGCAAAGCCCGACGTGGGAAGCTGTCCCTCCCACAGGACCTCACCCGTCTCCTTGTCAAAGGCGCGCAGCTTATCGTCGGCCGCAGCGGCAATAAAGATGAGGCCGCTCTGCGTCAGCACGGGTCCGCCCCAGTTTTCCGTGCCGGTGGGCGGCACGCCCTTTTCCTTGAGGTCGGCGTACTCGCCTAGCGTCACCTGCCACTTAATCGTGCCTTCGTTGAGATCGATGGCGTTGAGCGTACCCCACGGCGGCGCGTTGGCCGGATAGCCGTTTTGGTCGAGAAGCTGGTTGTAGCCCGAGTGGGAGTAGATAACCTTGCCGCCTTCGCCCGGGTCGGAGAGGTCTTCTTGCCCGGGCGGTGCCTCTTCAAAGAGAAAGGTCAGCAGCATCTCGACGTTTTCCGGACTGCGCATGAGCCAAGGCTGTGCCTCCATGCGGCCCTTGCCGTTGCGGAAGATGTCGACCACCTGCTCGCGGGTTAGGCGCATGCCTAGGTTGAGCAGCGGCGGCGTGTAGCCCATGTGGTTGCCCCCCATGCGGTTCATGCCGTGACAGGCGCTGCAGCGGCGGGCGTATTGGTTGCGCCCCTTCTGGTAGTCCGACAGGTTGGGCGAATCGAGCATGGTCACGAGCGTGATAAACGAGGCCACCTCGTTGGCGTTGACGTAGAGCATGCCGTTGTCCGGATCCACCGCCGCGCCGCCCCAGTTGCCGCCGCCGATCGTGCCGGGAAACAGCACGGTGGGCGCCTCGTTGCTCATGGGGGTGAAGTTGCCCTCGTATCGCATCGTCTCCCACATCATCTCGGCGTATTGGCGCGTGCCCGGCAAGACGTCGCTCAGGTCATCTTTGCTCAGTTCCGTGCGCGTGAAGGGCGGCGGTGCCGTCGGGATGGGCTGCGTCGGCCAGGCCTGGTCTTGGCCGACCGTTGACTGGGAGAAGGGGCGCTCTTCTACGGGGAAAAGCGGCTCGCCCGTCTCGCGGTTCAGCACGTATACGTAGCCCTGCTTGGTCGTCTGTGCGACGGCGTCGATCTTCTTGCCTTCGTGCGTGACGGTCAGCAGCACGGGCTGCGAAGGCGCGTCGCGGTCCCACAGGTCGTGGTGGACGATCTGGTAGTGCCAGACGCGCTGGCCGGTGCGGATATCGAGGGCGAGCACGCAGTTGGCAAAGAGATTTTGACCCAGTCGATCGGCTCCGTAAAAATCGAAGGCCGCCGAGCCCGTTGGGGCAAAGAGCAGGCCGCGATCGCGGTCGATGGTAAAGCCGGCCCAGGAATTGGCCGAGCCGGCCCAGTCGCGCGCGTTTTCCGGCCAGGTGTCGGCGCCGTACTCACCGGCAGCGGGAATGGTGCGGAAGACCCAAACCTGTTGGCCGGTGCGCACGTCAAAGGCGCGTATATCGCCCGGCACGGCGCCGTAGCCCTCGGAGGTAAAGCCGCCGACGATGAGCATGTCTTCAAAGATGGTTGCCGGTGTGGTCAGGCGAAAAAAGGTGACCTCTTCGGCCGGGCGCGCCAGCCCGTAGCGCAGGTCGAGGGTGCCCTCGTCGGCAAAGCTCGTTACGAGCGCGCCCGTTTTTGCGTCGAGCGCGCGCAGTTCGTTGTTAACCGCCACGAAGAGGCGCTCTTCGCTGCCGTCCGTCCAGTAGGAGGTGCCGCGCACGCGCACGCTGCGCCGCCGCTCAGTGAAGTCGTACTTCCAAATTTCCTCGCCGGTGGCCGCGTTGATCGCAAAGAAGTAGCCGTCGGGTGAAGCGCCGTAGAGCACGCCGTCAATGACGATGGGATTGCACTGGTTGTCGGAGCGTCCTTGGGGCAGCTCTTCGCTGGACATATAGGTCCAGGCTACCTCCAGCTGGCCGACGTTTTCTCTTGTAATTTGATCGAGCTGCGAGTAGTGTGAGCCCGTTGGGTCGCCGTGGTAAACGGGCCAGTCGGCTCCCGCATATTGCGCCCGAGCGGGCAGTGCAACGGCCGTGCTTAAGCACAGTGCCAAGAGAGCGGAAGAGATCGTGCGGCTCAAGTTGCGTCCTTTCCTAAGTGGTGGGGTCGTCGCTCGGACGGCTCCGAATGGCGTGGTATACCCTTGTCGCGGGCTGTGCTACGCGAGGTGTTTTTTGAAAAAAGCTACGGTGCGCTGCCAGCTGAGCTCGGCTTCTTCGTGAGCGTAGCGCCCCGTTGAGTCGTTGTGAAACCCGTGGTTTACGCCCTCGTACACGTGCGCTTCGTACTGAGCCCCATTGTCTTTGAGGGCGCGTTCATACTCCGGCCAAGTGGCGTTGATGCGCTGGTCTAAGCTGCCAAAGTGCAGCAGGAGTGGCCCCTTGACCTGTGCGCGCAGCGCTTCGGCGGCAGGAGAACCATAATAAGGCACGCCGGCATCGAGCTCGTTTGGCATGACGGCGGCTAGCATGTTGACGATATAGCCGCCAAAGCAGAATCCCACGGCTCCGAGCTTGCCCGTGCCCAATTCGTGCCCCTTGACGAAACGGGCGGCGGCGACAAAATCTTCTTCGAGCTTGGTGCGGTCCATGCCGCCCTGCATTTGGCGCCCGTCGTCGTCGTTGCCGGGATAACCACCCAGCGGGTAGAGGCCGTCCGGGGCAAAGGCGAGAAAGCCCTCTTTGGCCAGGCGGCGTGCGACGTCCTTTATATAGGGGTTGAGTCCGCGATTTTCGTGCACGACCAGCACGGCCGGGAAAGGGCCCTCAGCGCGGGTGGGTCTGACGAGGTAGCCTTGGCACGGGCCGTGGCCAGTCGGCGAGGCAAATGGCGCATATGTGGCCTTTATATCCGGGTCGTTGAAAGAGATCTGCTCTGCGGCAGCATAGTTGGGCAGCAGGGCGTCGGTCAGTGCGCTCATGGAAAACCCCAGCGCCGTCAGCCCGGCCAAGCGCGCCATAAAGGTGCGGCGATCGATCAGCCCGTGCGCGTATTCGTCGTACCAGTCAAACGCTTCCTGTGGAATAGGGCGGATGCTGTTTTCTGCGAATGACTTGAGGGCAGTGCTCATGGCGTACTCCTTGGATGAGTGGTCCGATTAAGTCGACGCGTGCCGCGCGGCGCGCTAATATAGGGAACATGGTGAACCACATAAAATTGTATTTTCACCGCGTCCTGCACCGCATTGAATGCACTGGCCGGCGTGGGTGTTGTGCCATAGTATTAGGACTGTGTTGAAGGCCATTCTGTGGGACAACGACGGCGTGCTAGTCGATACAGAGCACCTCTACTTTCGCGCCTGTCGCGAGGCGCTGGCGCGCATCGACATCGGGCTGAGCGAAGCGCGCTTTATCGACTCATTTCTCAGAAGGGGCGAAGGGCTGCGCGCGCTGATGGAAGAGCGCGGTCTCGGCGAGGGGCTATTCGTCGAGACCCAGCGCTGGCGCAACGCGCGCCACGCCGAGCTACTCTCCGAAGGGGTGGCGCCCATCGAGGGTGTCGTCGCGACGTTGGACGCACTGCGCGGCAGGGTGCGCATGGGCATTGTAACCTCGTCGCGTCGCACGCACTTTGAAATCGTCCATGCAAAGACCGGTTTGTTGCCCTATTTTGACTTTGTTCTCGTGCGAGAGGACTATGGCGAGCCGAAGCCTCATCCCGAACCGTATCTGCAGGCGATGCGTCGCAACGGGCTGCGCGCCGAGCAGTGTTTGGTGGTAGAAGATTCGCCGCGCGGCTTGCAGGCGGCGCGTGCGGCCGGCGTGCGCTGCGCGGTCATTCCGCGCGGTCTGACACAGTCGCTCGACTTCAGCGGCGCCTTTCGCCATCTTCAGCACGCAGGTGAGGTCCTCGATATTGTGGATGAACTATCAAGCGAAGGATGAACCAAGCAAATGAAACTGAGCACTACGACGCTGGGCTGTCCGCAGTGGGACTTAGACCAAATCGTCGCCAACTGCAGCGCGTTTGGTTTACAAGGCGTCGACTTTCGCGGCATAGGGGATGCGCTCGATGTGACGCAGCTGCCTGAGTTTACCAGCGGCGTGGGTGAGACGCGGCGCAAGTTGGACGATGCCGGCCTGCTCGTATCGGGCATCAGCTCGAGCATTCGCGTATGTGTGCCCGAAAAGCTGGCCGATAATCTCGAAGAGGCGCGTCGCACGATTGCAGTGGCCAAGGCGCTGGGCTGCCACCAGGTCCGCGTTTTTGGCGGCGGTGACAGCGCATCCCATTCAAAGGCGGCGCTGGCTGACAGGGGGCGCGACACGGTGGAAAAGCTCCTCGAACTGGACGGGGCGCGCGAGTTGAAGTGGGTTTTTGAAACGCACGACGAGTGGATTAAAGCGGCCGATTGCAAGCTGCTGCTCGACCGCATCGACGACCCGTCGTTTGGCGTGCTGTGGGATATGGGTCACACGGCGCGCGTCGGCGATGAAACGCCGGCCGAGACCTATGCGGCCGTGGGGCCACGCACCTTCTACACGCACGTGAAAGACGCCGTATACGACGTGGACCACCCGCAGGCGATGGGCGACGGCTGGCGCTACGTGCCGCCGGGTCTTGGTCAATTGCCGCTGGCCGAGGCCATTGCACTGCTCAAGGAAAACGGCTACGAGGGCTGGATCATGTTTGAGCACGAAAAGCGCTGGCACCCAGAGTTGGAGGAGCCGGAGGTGATCTTCCCGCAATTTGTCGGCTGGGCTCGGCCGCTGATAGGATAGGCTTATGCGCACAGAATTTCCCGAAGCGGCGCTGCACGTGCCGACTATTTTGCTACCGCGAGAAGACATTCCTTTAGAGACGTGGGCCGTCATCGCCTGCGACCAGTACACCTCGGAACCCGACTATTGGGAGGAGGTGCAGCGCCGCGTGGGCGGTGCTCCGTCGACGCTGCACCTGGTTTTCCCTGAGGTCTATTTGGACTCGGCGGATCGGGGAGAGGTCGTCGGCGCGATCAACGAGCGCATGGACGGGTACGCCGAAGACGGCGCGCTGCGCGCGCTGCCACCGGGTTTTGTCCTGGTGGAACGCACGATGGAGCGCGGTGCGGTGCGCCGCGGGTTGATGGTTGCGCTCGACTTGGAGCACTACGACTACAGCGACGGTGCGCAGGAACTGGTGCGGACGACGGAGGGCACGGTGTTGGACCGCCTGCCGCCGCGCATTGAAGTGCGCCAGCGCGCGCGCATTGAGGTACCGCATATTATGGTGCTGATCGACGATCCGCAGCGCACGGTGATCGAACCCCTCTTCGAGCAGGTGCAGACGCCGATTTACGAAGGGTCGCTCATGCTGGGAGGAGGCAGCGTGCGCGGCTTCCACATCGGTGACGAGGCGTTAGTCGAACAGGTTGCCTCGAACCTGGCCGCGCTGAGGCGCGGCGAGCCGCCCTTCCTATACGCCATGGGGGACGGCAACCACTCCTTTGCCACAGCCAAAGCAGTGTGGGAGCAGATCAAAGCCGAGGCGTCCAGCGCGGAAGACGTGATGGGGCATCCGGCGCGATATGCCCTGGTCGAGTTGGTTAACATCCACGATGAAGGGCTAGAATTCGAGCCCATTCACCGCGCCGTCTTTGGCGTCGACGTCGAAGAGTTGATGGCGGCGGCGGCGGCATTTTTCGCCGCGCAGGATTTCAGCTGGGCCTACGGTGAAGACGAGGAAGACTGGGAAGAAAGCTCCAGTAGCCACACGATTGCTTTTTGCAGCGGCCAGCGGCGCGGTTGGCTGCGCATAGGCGATCCCGACGTGCAGCTTGCCGCCGGCGCGCTGCAGAGCTTTATCGACGATTTTATTGAGGGTTATCCGCTAGCCAAAGTCGATTACATACACGGCGAGGCGTCGCTAGAAAAGCTGGCGGCGGCGCCCCAGTGCACGGGGTTTTTCCTACCGGCGCTGGACAAGCGCGATTTCTTTCAGACGATAGCGCTGGAGGGCGCGCTGCCGCGCAAGACCTTTTCGCTGGGCGAAGCCGAAGAGAAGCGCTACTACGTCGAGTGCCGAAGCATCGCGCCGTAGACGGGTTCACATCGCGCCGTTATCCGGCGTAATCGTACTGGCTGTTGCGTCCGATGTAGTCGATCGGCTCGTCGGTAAATTCCGCTTCCGTGTGCAGGCGCTCGTCGGCCAAGAGCGCCTCGCTGCCTTTGGCAAATAGCAGCCTGTCCCCCGTGCGGTACCAGCGCGGCCAGTGAATCATGGCGATCATCGGTCGCGCGACCTGCGTGTAGTTGGGCATGCCGCAGTGCCACAGGCGCATATCGCGAATCAGCAGACTGCCGGCCGGCACGCACGGCTGCAGGGGCTGCACCTCCGCCCGCACCCTTTCCAATACATCTTCGGGTATTTTAATGTCGCCGTCGCCCATCGCGCGCGTGGTATCCAGGTGCGTGCCGGGCCACAGCTCGGTGCTGCCGTTTTCCGGCGTCATATCGACGACGGGCACGTTGATTACGAGCGCATGGGCTGGGTGGGCTTTGTGCAGGCCGGGCCATAGATGGCCGATGTCGACGTGCAGCGGCTGGCGATTTCCGTTGGGCAGGCAGCAGTTGCCGCTGTAGAACGCGTTTTTAACGCCGTCGCCGAGCAGCGCGTGCGTGACGTCAACGGCAAAGGGGTTGACCAGCACATCGCGGAAGAGGTAGGGTGGGAAGGGCGGTGGGTCCTGCTGCAGATGTCCCGTCCGGAACTGGAAGGGCACGTGCTCGAGCACGGCTATGTGCCCTGCGTCTTCTAGCATGCGTTCGCGCAGCACCGCTATATGCGTCGGGTCGATGGCCTCGTGCAGCACGACAAAGCCGTCTTCGCGCACGGCGCGTACGGCCACCTCGAGGCGTGCCTCCTCGAGGTGGCCGCGCTGCTTTTCCGCTTTTGTCAGCGTTAGCTCGATCACGCGGATCCCTACTTCTTGCCGACCCAGCTCATGCCTTCGCCGCGCACGAGGAACGAGCGCTCGTCCCAAACGCCTGGTCGCGTGACGGGTATGACGCCTTCTTCGACGGCCACGTCAAGCGGGTTGGCACGCGTCTGCAGCGGAAATGCTACGCGTTCGTGCACGCGCGCCGATTCGTAGACGGCCATCATGATTTCGGTGGCGGCGCGCCCATGCTCGGCCTTGCCGTAATAGTCTTCGAAATCGCCTTCGATCCAGCGGCAGATGCCGTAGGCCTGATCGACAAAGGCATTGCCGTAGCCGCGCTCGGACTTGTCGGTAGGCTCGAATACGCTCCAGCCGTTTGACGAGGCGTTCATATAGCGCAGCGAGTTGTCGTTGACGACGATCATACCCTCTTCGCCGTATATATGCGCGCCGACTTCGTAGGTGTTGTTCAGCTCGTTTTCTATCACGCCCTCAATACCGCCTTCGTAGCCGATGATGCCGGCGCAGCGGTCTTCGACGCGGTGGCCAAATACATAATGATCGGTGTGGCGTTCGACCGAGCCCATGACCCACTCGACCTTGGGATCGCCCAGCGCGTAGAGCTGAAAGTCGATGCAGTGCGTACCGGTGTTCATCATGCCGGCGCGGATGGCCGACCACAGGCGCTTGGGCTGGCCGATGGCGCCATCGGCAATCATGCGACGGGCTTCGCGCCAAGACGAGTAGAAGCGCCGCTGGTGGCCAATGGCTAGCTTTACGTCATTGCGCTGGGCGGCGATGATCATGGCGTCGGCTTCCCCCAGCGAGATGGCCATGGGCTTTTCGCACAGCACCGCTTTGGGGCGGCGCGCGCAGGCGGCGATGCTCATCTCGGCGTGCTGCGGATCCCACGAGCACACGCTGACGATATCGAGGTTTTCCTTGTCCAGCATTTCGCGGTAGTCGAGATACTGGGTTTTGACGTTGAAGTCGCTGGCGTAGCTAGACAGCGCTTCGGGATGCGAGTCGGCGATGGCTGCGATTTCCGTGTGTTCGCACTCGGCCCAGCCGCGGCCGTGTTCGCGGGCGATGCGTCCGGAGGCGATGACGCCGACGCGGTACTTAGCTGCCATGGTGTAGTTCCTTTGGTGTGAGGTGGGTCAGTCCTTTGTCGGGCGCCAATAAGTACGATAAAAAACAGCCGCGTGCAAGCTTGCTAGGGCATCTGTTTTGTGCCTTGTTATGACGCATATAACCTAAAAAAAGGAGCGCCTGCGTTGACTCCAGAAGAAAAATTCACGTTTGACTTAGAGGGGTATCTGGTCGTCAAAGGCGTGCTGAGCCCGGCCGAGGTCGAAGAAGTTAATGCGCTGGCCGATGCGGCTTGGCCGGGCGAGTACGACGAGAAGGGCATTCGGCGCGTCAGCAATGTGTCGCAGTGGGGGTCGGCGACCCAGCGTTTGATGGACCACCCTGGCATCGTGCCCTATCTGGTCGAGTTGCTGGGGCCCTACGTGCGCATAGACCACGATTACAGCATTTTCATGCAGAAGGGCGGCAGCGCCGGTCGGCTGCACGGCGGTCCGGCCATGCAGGGCGGCGTCAAAGCGGCCGACCACTGGTACCGCTACCACGATGGCGTTATGCGCAACGGGCTGACGGTATTCACCTATTGCTTGAGCCCTGCCGGACCAGGCGACGGCGGCTTTGGCTGCGTGCCCGGCTCCCACAAGAGCAACTTCACCGACTGCATTCCCGACGATGTGCGCCACTGGGAGCGGCGGCCGCACTACGTGCGCCAGGTCGAAGTTGAGGCGGGCGACGTGATTATTTTTACCGAAGCGCTAGTGCACGGCACCGTGCCGTGGACGGCCGATCACGAGCGGCGTTCGCTGCTGTATAAGTACAGCCCGGGGCATTCGTCGTGGTCGCAGAGCTACTACGATGCCGACCGATATCCCGGCGCGACCGATCAGCAGCTGCGCCTGATGGCCCCGCCGTCCATCGGCGGCCGCGAAGAGACGTTCCAGCCCTAGCCGCACACGATCCACTTCTATAAGAGGGAGGACGCCGTATGAAAATTCGCGACATCGACACCGTGATGATCAACTCGCCCGGGCGCAAGTGGACCATTGTGCGCGTCTTTACCGACGAGGGACTGGTCGGGCTGGGAGAAGCGACCTATTCCAACAAGGAGCCGATCGTGGCTGCCGCCGTCGAGAATATGAAAGTCGAGCTGATTGGTGAGGATCCGGCGCGCATCGAGTATCTGTGGCACAAGATCTATCGCCTGTCTACCGTCAGCGGCATTTGGCGCATGGCTGGTCCGGTGTGGATGAGTGCGCTCAGCGGTATCGACCAGGCACTGTGGGATATAAAGGGTAAAGTGGCCGGTCTGTCGGTTGTCGACCTATTGGGGGGCCGGTTTCGCGACCGCGTTGAAGTCTACACGCATTTCGGCGGTCAGACGCCCGAGGCCTGTGCAGCCATGGCCAAGCGCCTGGCCGGCGAGGGGCACAACGCGCTCAAGGGCGGGGCGCTGTCGAGCAGCGGCTACAGCTTTGACCCCTACGACGACGACGGCAGTCCGCGCAGAACGGCCGAGACCTTTGCCGCCGTGCGCGAAGCGGTCGGCCCCGACGTCAAGCTGCTGATCGACTGCCACGGGCGCTTTACGGTGGCTACCTGCATTCGCCTGGCGCGTGCGCTGGAGCCGTGTGATCTCTTTGCCTTTGAGGATCCGGTGCCGCCCGACGACCTGGGTGCCTATCCCAAGGTGCGCCACGCCATATCCATTCCCGTTATGGGCAGCGAACGCCTCAACAACAAGAGTCAGTTTCGCCAGCTCTTAGACTTGGACGGCATCGACATTGCCCAGCCGGATCTGATGTACGCTGGCGGTATTACGGAAGTGAAAAAGATCGCCGCGCTGGCCGACACCTTCCACGTGCCGATCTCGCCGCACAATACCAAGGGGCCCGTGGGCATTATCGCCGCTGCGCACCTCATGGCGTCGATTCCCAACGTGGCGCCGATGGAGCTGGTGACGGGAATCGAATGGCGCGATGAGATTATCACCGAGCCACTAAAGATAGAGGACGGCTGCGTATACTTGCCGGACGGACCGGGCTGGGGTCTTGAGCTCGATATGGACGGCGTCGAGAAACACCGCTGGCGCCCGGGCGATCCGCGCTAGGACTGGGCGGCGCACGCCTCGAGCAGCTCGATGGCCGCCCGCGCAAAGGCGCGCATATTGTCGCCCCGCTCGGCGCTGTCCGTCTGCAGCGTCAGCGCCTTTTCGCAGGGCCCTGATACGGCGATGCAGCAGTGGCCGGCCGGGTCGCCGTAGCGGTTGCCGGTGGGGCCTGCCGCGCCCGTTTCGCCGATGCCCCAGTCGGCGTCTAGGCGCTGCCGTGCCGCCCGCGCTAGGGCCAAGGCGTGCGCTTCGGTGGCGGCGCGGTCCTTTTGCATTGCTTCTGTAGCCACTTCCATTAACAGCGTTTTGGACTGGCTCGTGTAAACCACGCCGCCGCCCTTGAAGTAGCTGGAAGCACCGGGCACGGCCAGCAGGGCGGCGCAGATTAGGCCGCCGGAGGACGATTCGGCGACGGCGACGGTTTGAACCTTGTCTTTGAGCCGCTGCCCCGCGGCTAAAGCCACTTTTTCCAAGTCGTGCATGAGAATTTCCTTGTATTGGGGAGCGTTGAATAGTTGAATACCCGTGCTGGTGCGTGCGCGTGCTGTGCGCGCCGGCGATTGATTCGAGAATAGGCTCATCTCACCCGATGGGCAACTCTGCGCGCCTCGGCTCTTTGCGCGACAGCGCCGAGGTGCGTAAGATGCCGCCTACTGTCTTGACGGACATTTTGTTTTATGCCCATATTGGTGCGTGATGTAGATAGTGCGTTTAAATCCCACGGCAAATGAGTTGTGATGGTGCGAAGTTCAATATTTGTATGGACATCGTTGCTGGTATGGATTTCCGTAGTGACGCTTTCTCCCGTCTGCGCACAAGAGGTCTTTCTCGTCGGGTCTGCGGACAGGCCTTGGAACGAGTTTGGCACGACACCCGGCGGCGTTATCGCCTATGTGGAGGCGCTGGGCGATGTGCGCGATTCGGCCGGTGAGACCGTATTTACCGACGTGCCCGATTCGCTGGGCGGCTGGCTTATGCCCCTGCGGCTCAGTCCGGAATTCAATATTTCTTCCGACGTGCTCGAGCGCGGTGGCAGCATTGACGTGCCGATCTTAGCGCGCAGCGAAGTAGACCCGGCCGAGTTAGAGGGCATGCTCAACGGCGATCACGCCGTCGCCTATGACCGCAAGTTTGTCGCCGGGCGCATCGTGCGTAACAACGGCATCACAATTCGCCTCGACTTGGGTGCGCGATTTGGCGTAGACCGGATTGTTTTTTATCCAAGAATGACGGAACAGTTTCCCTTTGTTAGCGACTACCTGCGCGGCTATGAGATCTATCTCAATGACGGTCAGCCGCAAAATCTCTTTGCCAGCGGCCAGCCGATCTTCACTTCGCCCATACTGCGCGAACCCGACAACCGCCAGGCTCGGGTGGACGTGGGTATTGAGGCACAGTTTGTGCGCTATTTGGAGCTGAAGTCCATATCGCCCCTCGGTTTTGAAATTGACGAAATAGAGATCTACGGACGCGGATTTGTGCCGACGGCACGTTACGTTTCAAATGTGCTCGACTTGGGCGAAGACGTGGTGTGGGGGCAGATCAATTGGAACGAAATAGTGGCCGGCCGGGAGGAGGACTCCGAACTAGAGATCCGCGTGCGCAGCGGCAGCGATCTGACGCCCGATGTATACTATCGCACCGTATCGGTCGACGGGGTCAGCCAACTGCTGCCGACCAGTAGCACTGGCGATACGCTGACCGAAGCCAGCTATATGCGGCTAAAGGAAAACGAACGTGGCCCCATTCGCGTTGACATCGCCAATTGGAGCCAGTGGCAGCTGGCCGGCAACGGTGTAGAGCTAAACGTGCCGGCACCGCGCCGCTACTTCCAGTTTAGCATCGATTTTACCAACCGCGATCTGACGGCGAGCCGGGCCGTGGCCGATTTGGGCTTTGAGTACGAAAAGCCGCCCGTCGATCGCATCGTCGCCGAGATTGGACCATCGCAGACGCAGGTGGGCGAAGAAACCACGTTCACGTACTTTGCACGCGTGATAAACGCTACTGGGCGAGCGGGTTTCAGCCGCTTTGAGGTGGAGACGCCTGCCCGCGTGGCGGCCGTGCGCTCGGTCGAACTATTCGACGCACAGGGCAATGTGCTAGAGGCAGCCGATTTCTCTGCGGCAAACTTGAATGGCTTGCCCGTCGTCGACGGCGCCCTCTCTATCGAAGAAGTAACGGGCAATAGCTTTGCGCTGGGGTTGCCACAGGTCAGTGAGGATGGCGCGCTGCTAAAAATTGTTTTCGACGCGGCGGTTTTCCGCTACGGAACGCGTTTTCAAGGGCGCGCGTTCACCGACGCCAGCACGGCTATACCCCTACAGACGGAGGGGGGCAATGCGACGGCGGAACTGCAGACCGACGAGCTGCTAGTGCGAGTAACGGTAGGGTCGCAGGTGGCCGGAGCACTGAGCGTTGCGCCGAGCGCATTTACGCCCAACGGCGACGGCATCAACGATGAGGTGCAGATCAGCTACACCGTGCTCCACCTGTTGGAGCCCTCGCCGGCGGCCGTGCGCATTTACGATTTGGCCGGCCGCGTCGTGCGCCAATTCGATTCGGTACAGGTGCAAAACGGGCGCAGCGAGCTGCGCTGGGATGGCAAAGGCGATGGCGGCCAACCGCTGCCTCCGGGCACGTACATAGTGCAGGTAGAAATTCGCTCAGACAGCAGCACAGAGAGCCGCGCACACAGCGTGGTGGTCGCTTATTGAGCGCTGTTAGCAGGGAGGAATATTTGAATACTCGATCACTTTTATACGCGCTGGCCGTGCTGTGGCTAGCCGCGACGACACAGTTGGCACTGGCTCAGGATACCGGCACGCGCTTGGGATCGGTGAAGCGGGGCGGGCGAGTCGACTTTTCTCCCAAGGGCCCCGGCGTGCTCTTTGACGCGCTGGATCCGGCCGTTAAGAAATGGTACGTACCGCAGGAGCTGTACAACGAGTACCGCTGGATGCAGTGGCAGTACACTAACTACGCCCGTGAAAACTACCAGCGCTACGTCAATACCTCGCAAGAGGGCGACTATTTCTACGACATTTATGGCAACTTTGTCACGCGCGGTTGGCTGGTGTACGACTGGCAGCAGAACCGGCCCCAGCAGTTTGGCAGCGGCATTCTCAAGACCAACCGCTATAACACGTGGTTCGACAAACTGATCATCGCTTCCGACAGCAAGGGGCAGTATCACTACAGCTTGACCATCGGTGACGAGATTCGCACCACGCTGACGCCGATGACCTTTTCCAAGCCGGGCTTTAACGGCGTGCAGTGGGATTTTGCCGCCGATAAGTACTCGGCGACGATGCTACTGGCCCGCCCCAGCCGTCCCGGTATTGCAACCTCGCTCGACATTCCCGACCAGAAGACCAGCGCCACTAACTTGCTGGGTGGACGCAGTGTCATACACGTCGGCGATTTTGTCGAAGTCGGTGCCACCTACTTAACGGCGTTTCAAACGCAGACGCTGCTGGAAGACTTTAGCGGCAACCCTTTTAGCGGCGGTGCTCTAACGACTGATCAGAATGCGCTGCCCATTTCGCGCATCGTCATTCGCTTGGCCGACGACTCGCCGCAGGACGGCATTGGCGGCGCGGCGCTCTTTGATGATGAGATTATCATAAAGGACACAGACGGCAATACATACCGCGGTAGTCAGATCAACTTCGAGCCGATTCGCGAGGGCGGCTTTCAGCGCGTCGGCTATATATCAGCCGACGGCGACGAGCGGATTACGCTGACCTACGATTTTACCGACCCGGCCTATATTGGTCCCGATCCTTCGGTGATCGAAGAGGTCTCTTTCGAACTGGTGCTGTCCAATGACTACCGGGTGGAAGTCACTTCCGATCGCCAGACCAACATCGATTCGCAGCCGGTCTTTTTACTGGTAGAGCGGGCCGACGGCAATATTCGCGACAACTCCAACCAGCGCCTGCTGAAGTTTGACTACGGCCTGCCGACGGCCAACGTCATTTTTGGTTTTACGCTGGAAGCGACCAAAGTGTGGGGCTTTGATTTTTACGGCGAATACGACTTTAATCGCCAGTATCGCCAGTATCCCAACGTGAACCTCAACGACCACCACAAGGCCATTAAAAAGGCCGATGCGTGGATGTTTAATCTATCGCGCATCGACGACCCATTCTTTGCCTTTCTCGAAGCCTACAGCATGGACGACGCCTACTCGACGCGGACCTATTTGGCCGGGACCCTGCGCCAGGACGAGATCGACTACGAGGATGAAGCATTCTACGTCTACGAGTTTGTCGATGACAACGACGACCAGGACCGCCGCCCCGACTGGACGCGCTTTGGCCAGCCGCTCGTCGACAACGCCGTATTCCCCGGTCTGGATGAGAACAACGACTTTATATCGGACTTTAACCAAAACGATACCGAAGACCGCGAGAACTTCGTGCCCGACTACGAAGAGCCTTTTTTGCGCTATCATTCGGACCGGCCCGAGTTTCTCTTTGGCATCGATATGAACAACAACGGCTGGATCGACCGCTTTGAAAACGACGAAGAGCCCGACTATCCCTACGGACGCGATCTTCGAGGCCGCAACGCGTATGCCGGCGTTATGATTTCGCCGGAGGCCAAGCTGACGCTGGGGTGGCTGGACGAGCAGTTGATCTCCGGCGATGGACGCAATCGCAGTGCCTATATGCTCTTTACCTACGAGCGCGACGTGGCCGACCTGGGGCGGGTGCGCCTCTACGAAAACCTCCGCCTAGTCGAAGACAATATCCCAGACAACCTCTTCCAGTGGGTGCAGCCGCCCAACTCGCGCGGCACGCACCAGCGCATATTCGACCCGCTGCCGGCCAGAGATACTTGGGTTAACACGACGTATGCGCAGGTCGACTACCGCGGCATATCGCACCTGAACATCATTAACAAGCTCAAGTACGAGGTGTACAGCCAGCGCGAAGAGCACGGCGATTTGCGCGAAACCTCCAGCTTTTTCGGATTGATAAACAAAGCGGATTATACCTTCGAGGTGGGGCAGATAGAAATCGAGCCGCGCATTAAGAGCGAGTATCTGCGCCAGCGTCCCTTCAGCAGGCGCGACCCCAAGCGTCGCGAACTGACGGAAACGCTCTTTCTCATCGCTCGCTTTCCGCTGCTGCGCCACACGCTAATTGAACTAGGTCTGGAGCTTTCGCATTTTGAGCAGTTTCGCGACAGAGACGGCGTGCCGCTGCACCGCGCCCTAGAGCCCGATTCGAATAGCCGAATACTGGCCGTTCAATTTGCCAATGCCGGCGATTATCTGGGCTATAAGCTGCATCTGCAGACCGGTATGCGCCTGCAAAAGCAGACCTTTGAGAACTTACCGTCCAGCACGACGAGCACGATCTTTATGACGGCGTACGCCGGCTTGGAACGATAGAGATTGCCCCTTGAGAGTCGCGTGCCAATCTGTTATTTTCCTTGGTAGGCGCCTGTTTGAACGGCTTAGCCGAGTATTCGGCGTTTGTTACTCTGTATCTTTTGCTTTCGCACTGGGCGAGAGCTATCTGCAAAAGGAGGCTGTATGAAGAAGCTCAACGCATTGCTGGGGGCCGCGCTCGTTGCGACGCTCGCGACGGGTCCGTCCTACGGACACCAGGGGGAAATGAAGTTTATGTTCCAGTTCCCCGATCACTTGGTGCCCACGCTAGACGGCGATATGTCCGACTGGGATATCGTCGGTGAAGTGTATCAGATCCAAGGTGAGACCATGTTCAACCAGTTTGGTGCTCCGATGGATCTGAGCGATTTTAACGCCAAGCTGATGTGGGGCTACAACCTCAGCGCCAACAAGGCCTACT
>JAYPJE010000056.1:11625-24447 GCA_038128265.1 Gemmatimonadota bacterium | reverse complement strand
CTTCAATTTGATTCGTTTTGCAGAAAGCATTTCTCACCGCCGGTCAGTACATTGATTTCTATCGCGGCTGAAATGTATGATGTGTAGAGTGTACACTTCTTCAGGTGTATTTTAGTGCAGGACTTTTCTTTTTTGGAATAAGTAAGGGGAAATATCTATGAGCAGTAATTCAGTCGATGACTATGATTTTATAAGTGTCGGCGAGAAAGAGTATGATTACGCAGTGTACATCTTTGCGTATAATGAGCGGCCTCTAATAGAAAAACTGTTGACACGCATCGATGCCATTCAGACGCGTAGTTTCGATATTATGATGGGCGACGACGGGTCAGAAGATGAGTCGTGTGAGACGGAGTTTATTGCAAGGCATGGTGTTAGAGGTGTTACTCGACTAAAAAAGAACAGCGGATTGAGCTCCAACATAAAAGCGGCGTTACATTGGTTGCAATCACAGGATTATAAAGGTTTAATTTTAATCAACGTAAAAAATCGAGATAACCCAGAGTCAATTACATTATTCGTTGAAAGACTACAAGAAGGTTTTGGTTATATTCAAGGATCCCGTTTTATAAAAGATGGCAAGCATATAAATACGCCTTGGATTAGGTACTTCGCTATCCGATTATTGCATGCACCTCTTTTCTCCATGAGCAGTGGAAAATGGATGACAGATACAACGAACGGATATCGCGCTTTTTCTATGGACTTCCTAAATGATCCGAGGGTATTTGCCTTTCAAGATAGATTTAAGAAATACGAAATTGAACAGTATCTAGCATGGAAAGCCATTCGTCTCAACTACAATGTAACTGAAATTCCCGTGGAGCGTGCGTACCCCATAGGGCAGTATACTTCGCATATCAAACCCGGTCTTGGTTGGATCAACATGATATCTCCTCTGATTAATCTCATGCTTAGAAGGTATGAGTAGAAGGCAATATTGGTTTGCCCATAACGATAAAATGGAAGAAGAGCGAGGTTTACACAGAGTAGAGCATTTTTCCTGGCAGCGCACAGCGCGCGAGCTCGTAGCGCATTGGCGTAGAATCGGTGTAGGTATAGAATCATCTTAACGCATAGATGGTGATTTTATAGCACGGATATAGAACGGGGGCTAGGTTGATAGCCCCCGTTTTTTTGTTCAGTTCGTCAGAACCACTTATAAATTGTAGAATCTCCAATCATAAGGAAGAGTACATGGAAGCTTACCGCAAACTATGCACCGCGTTCTATGATCTGGCGATGCCGGAACCCCATGAAAATTCAATGGCTCTGTATCGGCCCATTGCGCAAAAGGTCGCCGGTCCTGTTTTAGAACCGATGTGTGGCTCGGGTCGCTACCTGATCCCCATGCTCGAACTAGGCGTTGATATAGATGGGACGGATGCCTCCGAACACATGTTGGCGTCCTGTCGCCAGCGCTGTGCGTAACGGGGGTTAAAGGCCAATCTGAGCCATCAGTATCTCCAGCAGTTGGATCTTTCTAGGCAATACGGTTTTGTGTTTATCCCTGCCGGTTCAATCGGTCTAATCACCGATTTGAACGAGGTGCAGGAGAGCTTGAGTCGCATATACGCGCACTTGCTGCCCGGGGGGCTGTTCTCGGTAGAAATAGAGACGCTTAATGCACGGCCAGCGACTTCTGACCTATGGAAAGGTCGGTGGGTAGAGCGCTCCGATGGGGCGAAGATTGTGCTGAGCGAGCTGGATCAGTGGGATGAAGAAAACGGCATAAACCGATCCCTCAATCGCTATGAGCTGTTTGAAGATGGGGTGTTGGTCGCTACCGAGCTCGAATGCATAGAAGTACGCTACTATGAATTGGGTGCGTTTCAGTCCATGTTGGAGGACGCTGGATTTCAACATGTCACAGCCTACAACCGCTATACGCACGATAAGGCTACCTCTGAAGATACGGCGATCGTTATTGAATGCAGTCGGCCGTAGACATAGCTCGCGTCGTTTGACACGCGACCTGAGAGTGCCTTGCGCAGCGGCTGTTGAGGATCGCGAAATTCGATGCCTTGTTGTGAAAAGCGTATTGCTTAGCTGCTGGAGCGGATACAAAAAATGCAACTCTCTACGGAACAGAGAGTTGCATTTTTCAAGAGCTGGTAGCGGCGGAGGGACTTGAACCCCCGACACGTGGATTATGATTCCACTGCTCTAACCACCTGAGCTACGCCGCCCCAAATACGGGCACAAAACCTAGGCCGCCGCCAGGATTTTGTCAATAGGCTCAGAAGCCAAAAACGTCGTCGAGATCGACTTCAATGATGGTGCCGTGCTGGCCGAGTGCCTCCATGTCGATCTTGTTGCTGTCGCCCGTAATTGATATGAGTTTTGCCTTGCCGCCGATGTGCTCGCGGTGAAACTCCAGCACGTCATCCAAGCTAGCGGCGCGTATCTGATCGTAGCGCCAGGGGCGTGGGTCGATCGGCACGGACTTGCGCTCCCAGTCGCGCACGGAGCCTAGGACCTGGCGAAAGCCAAGGCGCTCGGTGCGGTACTTATTGATGACAGAAGCCTGAGCGGCGGCAAAGCGCTCCTGTGAGACGGGCATATTGTCCAATAGCTCGACCAAGGCTCCGACCGCTTCGGGCGTTTTGTCTGCCTGCGTGCCCATCGCGCCGATCATCAGGTTGTAATCGTCTTTCTGCCCGGCGTGGACGTAGAGTGCGCCCACGGAGTAGGCCAGCGCGCGCGCCTCGCGAATTTCCTGAAAAACAATGCCGGCCATACCCCCGTAAAAGTAGTCGTTGAACAGTTCTACGGACGGCTCCAAAGAGGCGCTGTAAGGCACGCCGCCAAATTCAATGCGCACCTGGGCTTGGGCTGTTTCTTTGTTGAAAAAGTAAATCTGTGTCTGTGTCGGCTGATGGTTTTCGAGCACGCGGTGCGGCGGTGGAGGCGTCAGTTCCGCAGGCAGGGAATAGTGCGCATCGAGTGCACTTTTGAGTTGAGCAACGGACAGGGTGCCCGTATAGGTGAGGGTTTGCTCGTAATCTAGCAGGCCGCTGAGCAGGTCGATTAGCCCTTCGAGCGGCATGGCCAGCACTTCCTCGTTGGAGGGCACACGCCGAAAATAGGCTTGATCGCCCAGCCGGTGGTAGCGGTAGAGCGCCTGATGGATGGTGCGCGGATCTTTTTGTGCATCGGTGCGCTTGGTGAGGATGATTTGCTTGAGCTCGTCGAGTGTGGCGTCGTCCGTAGTGGGCTGGCGCAGAGCTTCGTCGAGCAGGGCGAGCGAAGCCGCAAAATGTTCGTCGAGACCCGATATGGATATCGTGGTCCGTTGGTCATCGGTGCTGATGTTGAAATCGGTCCCCAGCGAGTACCACTCTTTCTTTAGCGCTTCCGAAGAAAAGCGCGGCGTGCCCGATTTGTCGAGCAGGTCGCGGGCAATGGGCAGACGATTGTCGTGTAGCGACCCGATATCAAGGGTAACGGAAAAGGAGAATAGATCGTTCAGTGGATTGTTCGCGTGGTAGAGAGACACGCCTTGGCGGTGCTCGGTGCGGGTGTAATCCTTGCCCGGCACGACATAGTCGGGCTCTATTTCCTCGACGTCCACCTGCATAACTTCGGCGAAAAAATCGGACTGGCGCGAAGGGTCGATGTCGATTTTGTCGATGGGTGGCTTGTCGATAGATGGAACGTCTATTTGCCCATCGCGGCGGTAGCCTGCTACATAACCGTCCTTGAAGTACTTGTTGGCAACCTTGACGATATCTTTCTTGCTCAGTTTCGCCATGCGGTCCAAAGTGCCGACCGTGTGCTCCCACTTTTCAAAGGCCAAGTAGGAATCGCGCATGAGCGACACGCGCGGCCCGTTGCCCTCTAGGCGCTGCTTGTAGTTTTTCTTGAAATCAGTGACAATGGCGGGAATGATCCACTCGTCGAACTGACCGTTCTTGATTCGATCTATTTGTTCGAGTAAGAGCGCTTCGACTTCGGGCAGCGTTTGCCCCTGTTTGGGAATGCCCCACAGATACTGTGCTCCGTAGTCATTGTGTTTCCACGGGTAGGAGCCTGCACCGCGCGCTAGTTGCTGCTGGTTGATGTTCAGGTTGATCAAGCCCGCCGTCGAGTTGTCCAATATCATATCAAGCACGCTGAGTGCCTCGGCGTCTTTGTGCGTGCGCGGCGCGGTGCGATAGGCCAGCAGCACATATTCCTCGCCGGGGAAGGTTACTTCGACGCGCTCAACCTGTTTGATCTTGGGCTCTTTCCACGCGTCGAGCTTGGGCAGCTTCTTGGCTTCCCAGATGGAAAATTCGCGGTCGATAAGGGAAATGGTGCGCTCAATATCGATATCGCCAGAAATGGCGATGGCCATATTGTTGGGCACGTAGTAGGTGTGGTAGTACTCGTACATGCGCGCCAGTGAGGGGTTTTTCAGATGCTCGACCGAGCCCAGCGTCGTATTGCGATAGGAGTGCGCTTTGTAAAGCTGCTGCTGGACGGCGTTGCGAATAACGCGATCCTTATTGTCCATGGAGCGATTTTTTTCTTCGTAAACCGTTTCTAACTCCGTTTGAAACAGGCGAAACACGGGTTGGTGAAAGCGCTCGGCTTCGACCTTGGCCCAGTGTTCGATGCGATTGGATGGCAGGTCGACTTTGTAGACGGTTTCTTCCAATGAGGTATGTGCGTTCAATGCGCGCTCGCCCATGGCGGTGTAGAGGCGGTCTAGCTCGTTGGGAATGGCGTACTGGGCGGCCAGTTGGTTGGCCTCGTTGATTTGTTCATACAGCGCGGTGCGGCGCTCGGGGTCGGTTTCGCTGAAGTGCTCTTCGTAGAGCGCTTCAATGCGATCGAGATGCTCCTTTTCGGCGTCAAAGTCGAGCGTGCCTAGCTGGCGACTGCCTTTGAAGAGCATGTGCTCCAAATAGTGTGCTATGCCGGTGGCATCCTGCGGGTCGTGCTTGGAGCCGGCGCGCACGATGATTTCCGCATAAAAGCGCGGCTCTTCATCGTTGGTTGTCAGATAGACCTGCAGGCCGTTGTCCAGCTCGTATATATGCACCTGCATGGGGTCGTTGGCAGCGGGTTCGTGCACGAGCTTGTAGGCGGCCTGAGTGGGGCCACACAGCAACAGCGCAAAGATAAAACACAGGGCGGAGCACGGGATAAGGCGCATGGCATGTTCCTTGTTGGGCACATAGTGCGAGCGATATCTGCGGTGCTATGGAATTAAATAAATGCAGAGGGCATAGCAAGAGGAGAGATCTTTCCAAGATGCTCGGTGGCCAAAAGCGGCGGTAGGGACGATATTGTCAACCGGTTGCCGTTCCGTGTGAACGAGTTGGATGCAAACGAGAGGGCGATGGAAGAAGTCTTAAGGCCGGGTGAGGAAGACAGCATGTGGTATGTGCTGCACGCGCGGCCGCGCTGCGAGAAAAAAGCCGCGGGCGAATGCGTAGAACGCGCTATTCGCCACTATTTGCCGCTGGGCAAAGGCCGATCAAAGCCCCAAAAGGGGCAGCGGCGCTACAGTTTCGACGTGCCGCTTTTCCCTGGCTATCTCTTTGCCTGTATGGACCGAGGGCAGCGATCGGCGCTGCTGCGCAGCGGCTTTTTGGTGCGGACCATCGACATTGTCGACCAGGGGCGCTTTCTGCGGGAAGTGCGGGCTATTCACACCGCGCTGTCCAATAGCGCCGATCTGGTGCTTTACCCACAGTTAAAGCGAGGCAAGTGGGTGCGCGTTGTGCGTGGACCGCTCGCCGGGGCTGAGGGGATGATCTCGCAGCGCAAGGACAACCTGCGCCTAGTGCTCAACGTGAGTATTCTGGGGCAGGCGGTGGCGGCGGATATTGCGATGGAAGAAGTAGAATTAATATAATACTTACAATAGCTTATGGATTTATTGAAACTTCGCTGACTCGCTTAGTTCGCGATTTCTTTTGCATGAAAAGTGCACTAGGAAGTCAGGAAGGCCGATATAAGAGGTAAGATGTACTACTCATGCGCTTTGCCAGGGATGGCGAAGAGAACAAGGAGGTTGACGCATGATACAACGCATCGAACCCGGATGGGTGCAGGTCAACGACGCGCTGTCACGCCCCTATGGCCGACCGCGCCGTCGTCCAGACCGCTCAAAAGAGCCGAGGGACGAGAGGGAGAGGGAGCGCAAGCCCCGCGACCGCGAAGCCCTTGTGGACCTAGTTGTTTAACAAAAACGCCGGCATAAATATGCCGGCGTTTTTGCGTTTGGTGGCGCGCCGATTGCTCGCTAATGAGCATATGCAGCGATACTGGGAGAAAACTGGCGATGTTTCGTTACGCACTGGGTAAAATTGGTTGCGCGTGGGCGGCGTGGGGAGATGTGCTATACCCGCCCCACTGTCTGTGCTGCTTCCAGTCGATCGACTGGGCTCACTGCCTGTTGTGCAAAAGGTGTTGGTGTGCTATTGAGGACAACGAGCCCACCATTGGCGGTCAATCGGATATGGGCTGGGCATGCAGCGTGGCGTGGGGGGCGTTCGAAGGACCGCTGCGCGAGGCGATTCACGCGCTCAAGTTTGGCGGCAAGCGCAGGTTAGGACGCGCTTTGGGCCATCGCATGGCTCGGGCTCTGACCGATCAATCGCTCTGTCTAGATGGGTTGGTTGCGCTCCCTTTGCACGCGGCCAGGCAGCGCGAGCGCGGATACAACCAGAGCGCAGATATTGCCCAGGGGCTGGCTGAGGGGTTGGGCATACCCGTGCTGCACGGTTGGGTAAAGCGGACGCGGCAGACGCGGCAGCAGGCCCATTTGCCGGCTGAGAAACGCCGTGCCAATATGCGTGCGGCCTTTGTCTGGCGCGCTGCGCCGCCCGGCAACAAGTGGGGACTGGTCGACGATGTGCTGACGACGGGTGCTACCATGGCATCGTGTATAGAGGCACTGCCCCCCGGTATCGGCCAACTCGTGCCTATCGTGTTGGCACACGCTGAGAGGGACGTCTCTTGACCTGAGCGAATATATAATTATTTTTTACAGTTTCTTATAATTATTGAAATACGATGATCCTGCTGATTGGGCGGCACGCCGTCTCGCAGGACGCAAAAAGAGGAGTTGTTGGGCATGGCCGAGAAGACGGTCGGCATACTTACAGGCGGCGGTGATTGTCCCGGGCTCAATGCCGTTATACGCGCGGCGGTGCGCAAGGGAATCACCCAGTATAACTATCGCTTCAAGGGCATCCAGAAGGGCTGGAAGGGCATGATGGAATGCGACTGGGAGCCCCTCGGCTTGGATGAGATTTCGGGTATCCTTCCCAAGGGAGGAACGATTCTCGGCACGTCGCGTACCAATCCGTTTAAAGAATCCGATGGCGGCGATATCGTCGTCGAGAATATGCGCCGAATGAAGCTTGATGCGCTGATTGCGATTGGCGGCGAAGACACGCTCGGCGTGGCGCGCAAACTGAACGAACTCGATGTGCCGGTCGTCGGTGTGCCCAAGACAATCGACAACGACCTCAGCGGAACCGACTACACCTTTGGTTTTGATACCGCGATTAACATCGTTACCGAAGCGATTGATCGCATCCACACCACGGCTGAATCGCACAACCGCGTCATGGTCATCGAAGTGATGGGGCGCCACAGCGGCTGGATCGCTTTACACGCAGGGTTGGCTGGCGGCGCCGATATGATTCTCATCCCCGAGCAGAAGTACACGATTAACGAGATCGTTCAGACGATTGAAAAGCGCCATAATCGCGGCAAAGACTTTTCTATTGTCGTCGTAGCTGAAGGGGTTATGCTGCAAGCGGAAGAAAAGGACGACGAGTTCGTCGTACAAGAGGCCGGGCTCGACGAGTTCGGACACGTCAAACTCGGGGGCATTGGCCAGGTCATATGCAATGAGGTTGAACAGCGCACGGGGTTTGAGACGCGCGTCACGGTGCTGGGCCACCTGCAGCGCGGCGGTACACCGACGGCGTTTGACCGGGTGCTGGGCACGCGCTTTGGCATTGCCGCCATCGATTTGGTTAATGCGGGCAATTACGGCAATATGGTGAGCCTACAGGGCAACGAGATTGTGTCGGTCCCGCTCTCGGATGCGGTGGATACGCTCAAGGTGGTGAACCAAGAGTTTTACGACCTAGCGCGCGTGTTTTTCGGATAGTCGGGTATGGCTAAGAAGACGCTGGGTGATATCGACGTAGCTGGCAAGCGCGTGCTGGTGCGCGTCGATTTTAACGTGCCCCTCGACGAACGACAGCAGATTACCGACGATACGCGCATTCGCGCGGCTCTGCCGACGATTGAGCACCTGCGCGACGCGGGGGCTTCGGTGGTCCTCATGTCGCACCTGGGGCGCCCTAAGGGACAGGCTGTGCCAGAAATGTCGCTGGCTCCTGCGGCTGTGCGCTTGGGCCAACTGCTGGGCGCAGAGGTCGCGCTGGCGCCCGACTGCATTGGTGCGGACGTCGAGCAGATAGCAGCGCAGCTGCAGCCCGGCCACGTTTTGCTGCTAGAAAACCTGCGCTATAAGGCCGCGGAAGAGGCCAACGAGCCTGAATTTGCCAGGGCGCTTGCTGCGTTGGGCGACATCTACGTGAACGACGCATTTGGTGCCGCGCACCGCGCCCACGCGTCGACAGAGGGTATTACCCACTACGTGGAAGAGTCCGTGAGCGGCTTGCTCATGGAGCGGGAGATTACCTATCTGGACGAGGCGCTAAAGGCTCCTGCCCGTCCTTTTATTGCCATCTTGGGAGGGGCGAAGATATCCGGCAAAATAGAGGTGATCGACAACCTGCTCGACAAAGTCGATGCACTCGTTGTCGGCGGTGGCATGTCGTACACTTTTTTCAAGGCGATGGGGCTGGAAATTGGCACCTCGCTATTGGAAGCGGATCGCATCGGCGTGGCCGAGCAGCTGATTCAACGCTGTAATGCGCAGGGCGTCGAACTGCTCCTGCCAACGGATGTAGTCGTCGCCGATCGCTTTGCTGCTGATGCCCAGACGCAGGTCGTAGCGCGCGAGGCGATGCCGGCGGGATGGGAAGGGGTCGATATCGGCCCAGAAACCCGCGCCCTCTACAGCGCGCGCATGGCGCAGGCTGGAACGGTGGTGTGGAACGGCCCGCTCGGCGTTTTTGAAATGGAACCCTTTGCCCAAGGCACGCTCGCCGTAGCGAGAGCCCTAGCAGAGGCAACCAAGGGGGGCGCCATTAGCATTATTGGCGGCGGCGATACGGCCGCGGCCATCACGCAGATGGGGCTGGCCGACGCGATGACGCATATTTCTACGGGGGGAGGCGCTTCGCTCGAATGCATGGGAGGCCGCGTTCTGCCTGGCATTGCAGCGCTTTCGGAAAAGGAGATCGATTAATGCGCAGACCTATTGTCGCCGGTAATTGGAAGATGCATAAGACGGCGGATGAGGCCGCTGCGCTGGCGCGGGAAATCGTGCCGTTGGTAACCGATGCAAGCGCAGCATGCGACGTCGTGTTGTGCCCTACGTTTACGAGTCTGAGCGCCGTACAGGGCGTCGTGCAGGGCAGCGGAATTGGCCTGGGGGCGCAGAATATGCATTGGGAGGGAGAGGGCGCATTCACCGGCGATATCTCGGCCCCGATGATATTGACCAGTGGGTGCACATACGTTATTTTAGGACACTCTGAGCGCCGCCAGTACGCATTCGAATCCGATGAGATAGTCAACCGCAAGACGCTTGCCGCACTCGCTGCGGGTTTGACGCCCATCGTATGCATTGGCGAGCACTTGGAACAGCGCGAAGCGGGTCAGGTCGAAGAGGTCGTTATCGGTCAGGTGCGTGCCGCGCTGCAAGAGATCGACGCCGAACAGGCACCGGGCATCGTGCTGGCCTATGAGCCAGTGTGGGCTATTGGCACGGGTAAGACGGCAACGGCGGAGCAGGCAGAAGAAGTGCACGCGTTGATTCGCCTCTTTTTAGTAGAGCGCTTTGGCGATCAAGCGGCCGGCATGATGCGCATCCAATACGGAGGCAGCGTCAAGCCCGACAACGCCGAAGAGCTCTTTTCACAGGACAATATAGACGGTGGTCTTATTGGCGGGGCGGCCCTGCAGGCCGATAGTTTCGCAGCCATCGTCAAAGCGGCAAAGTGATAGAATACCATGATAGAAATATTATTTACGGTCGTACACGTTGGGGTCTGTTTGCTGCTTATCGGCGCCGTGCTCCTGCAGTCGGGTAAGGGCGGTGGTTTGGCTGGCTCGATAGGAGGGGGCATGGCCTCTTCCTCCGTGCTGGGAGGCCGGACGGCGACGACGTTTCTGACCAAGGCGACAACGGTGCTCGCTACGGTATTTATGGTCAGCTGTCTGGTGCAGTCGATTGCTTTCCAAGGTGGACAGGAAGGCCCAAAGACGGCGACCGAACGCATGCTTGAAGAAGGGGCGCTGCCGCCCATCGCACCTGCACCGATCGAGGGCGGCTCGCTGCTCGGGGAGCCGGCAGAGACCGAGCCTGCAGGTGAAGCGGCTGCTCCTGCCGACGCCGGCGGCGCGCAGACCGAGTGAGATTCCATCGCTTCGTGCCGAAGTGGTGAAACTGGTAGACACGCTATCTTGAGGGGGTAGTGCCTTCGGGCGTCGGGGTTCGAGTCCCCGCTTCGGCACCATGTTAAAAATCCTCGGCGAAATAGACGCCGAGGATTTTTCTGTTCTGAGCATACCTACGATATGGGCTGGTTGCAAATGCGCTGCGGTGCGTGCCCTACGAGTTTAGTCCCCACAGGTGCAGGGCGCTCTTGCCAAAAATCCAAGCGCGCTCGTCATCGCTCAGCGCTGCTAGGTGCTGTTGGGGGCCGCGCAGCGCGTGCTCGTAGCCCTCGCGCGACGAAACGGGCGGGTAGTCGCTGCCCCACGTGACGCGCTGTGGGCCAAAGGATTCGATCGCCATATCCGCCAGTGGCGGCACCTCGGTAAAGGGATAGGGCAGCGAACAAAATTCGCCAAATCCGGGTAGCTTAATGGTCAGCGTCTCGCGCTCGGCCAGCGCCAGCACCTGGCGGAATACGTCGTAGGGATCCAGCGCGCCGTGGCCAATGCCGCCCAGGTGTTCGATAGAGATCCTCAGGTTGGGAAACCGGTCCAACACTTCGGAGAATTCCTCGCCCAAAAGCGCGTGCGGATTGCACGGTGCGCTGACCACTAGATCCAACTCGGCGGCTGTGCGCCAGTGCGCTAGTGGATCGCTGCCGTTCGCTCGCGAACTGGCCGGCAGGCGAATGCCGACAATGCCCTGCTCGGCCCAGCGGCGAATGGCTCGGCCGTCGTCATCGGGAGCGACAATCATCGCCGAAGCAAAGCGCCCCGGAAAGCGCTGCAGGCATTCGACGTGGTAGCTATTGTCGGTCTCGCCGGCGTGTTGGATAAGCACGGCTTTGTCGACGCTGCACGTCTCCATATGGTAGAGCAGGGACTCAACGGGTTCATACTTATGAACGCCCGTGTGGCAGTGGGTATCGACGATGCACATAGAGGTCCTTTCTGTGGGCCCTCAATATAAGTAACGCAGTCGGCGGAGCAATGCGGCTTGACGCGAGCGAACGGGGGCGCGATAATCGCAGCACGATAGGAAAGGAGGTTGTATGCAACCAGCGTGGATATGCGAAGGGGCAACGCGGCGGATAGCGATTCAAACGGCCGATGGTATTCAACCGGTATTGGTGCAGGAAGCGCCAGAAAATGGACGGCCCTATATACATCCGCTCCGCTCGCCGGAAGCCAGCGCGGTGCTGACGGAAAACGCGCCGGGGCACCATCCCTGGCAGCACGGTCTCTACGTTGGCCTCAACGACGTAAACGGCATGGGCTTTTGGACGGAGGGACTGGCCTCTAACAGCGAGTGCGACGGACGATTCGCCTGTCGGCCACTCGGTCCGCCTACGCAGAGCGATGACTGTGTACTATGGGGTGTTGAATGCCACTGGAGTGCACCCGATGGGGATGCTGTGTTAGACGAAGCGCAGCAATGGTCGCTGATGCGGCGGGGTGATGCCTACGTGCTGGATATGACGTGGACGCTGACGGCCTGCACGGATCTGCGCTTTGGCCAGTATGAGTACGGCGGGTTATTTCTGCGCATGCCCTATCGCTCGGAAGTGGGTGGGCGCGTACTTACCAGCGCGGGCCAAGCGTTCCCCGAAGCCGAGGGGCAGCGCGCGCGTTGGGCTGCCGTTTGGATGCCGATTGAGGGTGAACGGGATGGTGCGGGTATCGCTATAATGGATCACTCTGGCAATGCCGAGCATCCGGTGCCGTGGCGCGTGGACGGCCAGCTGGGGATTTCGCCCAGTCGCTGTATCGCCGCGGCTTGGGATTTGGCAGCAGGGGCGTCGTCGATCAGCCGCTATCGCATCGTCGCTTTCTCTGGAGCGATAGATTCGCCAGCGCTCGAGGCGCACTGGGAACAGTTTTGCCAAGAGTGAAAATGGGAATGGGTATAGCGCACCCTATTGTCGAGACCATCTGTGATAGGAGCGCTATCGGACGACCGGCGTAGGTAATTAATGAGTCTCCCAGTTCTGTCCCCGCACAAAGCGCGGTGGCTGTGCCTCAGGCACGCGGACGAATCCCCCGCTGCGATAGACAAAGTAGCATGTTGGAGTGGGAGCGTGATCCTGGTGTAGCGACGCCCTATCGTATACCACGACTTCTTGCCCGCGCTCGTTTAGCCATAGTCCCATGGAGATTGCATTAAAGAAGAGGGCATCTCCCAGTAAGTTCGGCGCATCAAAAACGGCGCTTTTACACTGCGGATGGGCTACGATGTGTTGGGGAATCGTTTGCTCTATCTGGCCGGCTGTGCGCCAGTCTGCATTGCGCATATAC
>JAYPJE010000056.1:0-11615 GCA_038128265.1 Gemmatimonadota bacterium | reverse complement strand
ATGGAGAGCAGCGCAGCGCGTCCGAGCCGCTTAGAACGGGCGCGCAGTTGGGCGATGGCGAGCGAGAGTATAAATGCAAAGCAGACGATGGCGAGGTAAGAGAGTCGTCGCGGGCGTTCGGATAGGACGAGCGCTGGCAGCAGACTGATAAACAGCGCGGCTATGCCAATCAATAGTCCTCGCATCGGCGCCCAAGCGCACAGGCCGTGCCGTCGCATTGCAAAAGCGGCAGATAAGACGGCTACAGTTGCAATGAGTAGGGGGGGGACTACATACGCCATATGAGACCACTCAGAGGCGAGCGATGGCGCATAGTGCGCTATGCGTCCGCCGATGGCGCTGCCGCCCAAGAGCAGATAGACGTAATAGGTGGCGTTTGTCAGAATCGCCGTGGGCGCAATCGATAGGGCGTAGTTGCCTCCGCGCAGATCGAGCTCGACAAATCGCCAATAGGCATATCCCGCACTTAGGAGGGGGAGGCCCAATAGCAGTGTGGCCAACCGCCAACGCGTTATGTAGTAGCGGGCGTTGGGGAGGGCGATGCACAGAAACAGCACGAGTGTGAATGCGACGAAATAATGCTCGTAGAACCCCATGCCCACTGCAGCCACCGCTAGGATAGCCACATTGGCTGCGGGGTGTTTATGCAGCGCGAAGTAAAGGGTCAATAGAGCACACAGACTAGAAAGTTGGCTCATTTGACCCGAAATCCAACTGACGCTTTCCGTTTGCAAAGGGTGGAGGAGAAAGAGCGCAGCGGCATTTCGATTGATGTGAGCGTTGTCCGATAGGCGCGCGAAGATGCGGTGGGCCGCAGCCGCCGACAGGGCGTGAATGAGGAGCGAAACGGCGTGATAGGGTAGGGCGTTGGTGGAAAAGAGCGCGCGCTGTAGTGCCAGAAACACCTCGGCACTCGGCCGGAAGAAACCGCCTGGCCAGGAATGGGTAAGCGCATGGCTAGGTAGCGAACGTGCGCTGAGAATGAGTGCCAGATCATCTTTGACGAAGTCAGCGCCCAGCGTCGGGAAATGGGCTATGATGGCCACACATGCTACGAGCGGCCAGAATATTCGGTCGCTCATGGCCGACCAGCAGGGCGCGGGTGCGCAGCCCGTGCATGCGATGCGGTGTCGCTGTTGCGGAGGCGCGCGTGTTGCTGCGCAACGGCGGGCTGCTCTCGTCTTGCCATCGTCTGTGTGCAGGAGGGGCAATGACGTGCTCTGGTGGCACAGTGCTCCAGCAAGGGAGGACTCCAATTGAGTAGCGGCGTGCGCGAATTGGCCATGTTGCTGTTATTCGCCCTGTTTTTCTGCGGTGCGTTGGTGCAGATCGGCTCGATGCTCGTGCGCAAGCGCCGCGGTCTGAACGTGGCCGGTCATCGGCTGGTGTTTTTCTTTATGGCGAGTCTAATGCTTGTTTGTCTAGTGCCGCTATGGGTATTTGACCGGCTCAATTTGGCTGCTTGGGTCAGCGATCTGTCGGTGGTGCTCGTCAATATCATTGGCTGGGCGTTGACCTACGGCGGGAAGCCACGCGCCGCTATCCCATCAGAAGAGCCCAATGTGGGAGTGCGCGCCTACACTATATACTATCAGGGACAGCCGCTGGGCGTCGTCACAAAAGAGGGATTTAACCGTTTGGCCGAGCTCAAGCTGCTGCGCAGGCAGCGCACCGTCGAATTAATTGACAACTACGCCGAGGAAGCGCGAAAGCAGGGCGTGCGCGTGCTGTTATTGCAGAACCAGCAGCGGAGCCAGACGCTGATCAAAGTTGAAGAGATACTCCCTAAGTCAGGGGAATAGCCTCGTCTATAAGCATGATGGGAATCCCGTCGTCGATTGGGTAGAGGTAGGCGCCGTCTGCCCGCACGAGGCCTCCATCGATGGCCTTTTCGACTTGCTGCCCTCCGCGATTGCTGAGCTGGCCGTTGGCGATGCGCTCGTTGAGCTGGTCTATCAGCGCTTGATCCGCCAGTTGGACGGGGGACTTATCTTCTGGGCAGGCGAGTATATCCAGCAGTTCCTTATCGATCATATCGTTCCATTTCGCAAAAGGTTTGTTTAAAAATAGCATAGCCCATTCCTGGCAACAAGCGCCGTGGATATGGGAAAAGTTGTACCCGAGTAGGATATTTTTTCCCCTATCAATACGCGCGGTACGTCAGTTAATCTAATTGAGAAAGTTTTTAATTCATTGTAAATAGCTGTTTATTATATGTTTAGTTTGCTTTACTGTATCCGTGTGTGGCGGCGGTCCGATCCTTGCTATGTGGGGCATGTGCGGGATCTTCCCGACGTGAAACCACTTTGCAGGACAGTGAAAAATGGAGAACCTCGAAACGCAGACGAGCGTGCGCAACGAGCGCTTGGCCTTTATCGTCGAGCGCTGTTTGGAGAGCCAGGCGGCTTACAAGCTATTTGATATGCTGGCTTCGATTTCCGACCTAGACAAGGATGCCAAGGCGGAGTATATGGAGCTCGTTAAAGAGTCCGGCGCATATAGCGAAGAGGAAATGGATGCGATTCAGCGGCTGATTACCAGCGGCGCGGCGCGCTACTTTAAACTGGTGATCGACCAGGTACGCGACGAACAGGTGCAGCGCGAAATCGAGGACATGCTGATCTAAAGCGGGTGGGTTCGTGCGCGGATTCAATCAGCTAGGACGCCTGCGGCTGGCCCATGGACGTCCGCGCCGCCGCGCGCTGTGCTCACGCCCGTGAGCACAACAAAAAACGGGTTCCGGCGCCAAGCCAGTACCCGTCTCTCGCGATGCGTTCTCGCCGTGCTGTTCTACAGCGAAAGCCCCTCGTCCTTCAAGAACTTCTGAATACCCTTTTTGTTGAGCGTGCGCAGGGCGCGGGCTGAGAGCCGCACGGTAACGGTGCGATCTTCTTCGGGTATGTACAGGCGTTTGGTGATGAGATTGGGCTGTTGAACGCGCTTGGTCTTGCGCTGCGAGTGACTGACGTTGTTTCCAACCAGTCCCTTTTTGCCCGTTAAGCTACACTTTCTGGCCATTTTGACTTCTCCTATAAAAGACTCCAAAAAATAGGCTGTATGGGTTTATAAGTCAAGAGAACAGCTTGACAAAGGGGCCCATTGCCACCACCTTAAAAATGGCGCCGAAAAGGCGTAGTTCCTCGTAAAGTGATATCGACATTTTTACATCCAGATGAACATGAATCGATGGCTATGCTACGCGCTTGCGGCCGGCATTGTGCTCGCCGGAGAACTGCACGCGCAGCTACAGGTAATTGACGCGCACGTTGGGGGTGTTCGACTGCAATACCACCCGGAGAGCGCGCGGGCGTGCAGTGCGGGTGCAACCTTTCTAGTCGGTGTGCCGTTGGAAGGCGATGTGGGCATCGCGCGGGTCGAGGCTTTTACAGCCGATGGGCGTCGCCTTACGGGCGAGGATGCCGCCGTCTTTGCCGCCTTGGGAAGCGAGGGGATGGCGCGCCGTCAGCGCGTGGTGGAACTGGCCTTTGCCGCTACTGTGGACAAAGGAGACAAAGAGGCGATCGAGCGCGTGGTAGTCGATCTTGTATTCCCCACTGACGGGGGAGCATTTCGCACTGCTGCGTGGGGCGCCGATGCCTACGCCGAGCCCTATTACGCCCAGGTTATAAGCAATTACGAGCAGGCTGCCTCGTGGCGCCTGCCGCGGAGTCCGCGCCGCGTGGCCAAGGGGGCCCAGGAAACGGGCCGCTGGCTGCGCGTCGTGGTAAACGAGCAGGGGATGTTCCGCATAACGGGTGAGGATCTGGAAGAGGCGGGCATAGCGCTCGACGATATCGATCCGCAGACGCTGCGCCTGATGTACGGGGGAGGACAAATGCTCTCCGCAAAGGTCGTGGAGGCGCCGCGTGCGTGGCGGGAGATGGGACTGGTTGTAGAAGACGGCAACGACGGGCGCTTTGACCCGTCCGACTTCGTCCTTTTCTACGGCGAACCTCCGCAGCGCTGGGAATACGACGGCAAACAGTCGCGATACGTTTGGAGAGAAAACCTCTACACCAACGACAATACGTATTGGCTGGGCTTTGCCGGAGGCGTGGAGGGGCAGCGCGCGGTTGAGCGCAGCGGGGCCCTAACCCGCGAAACACCGGAGCGACCGCAGAGCTATCGCGTGTATCTGCACAGCGAAGACGAGCAGTTTATTCTCTATCAGACTTTCGGCATAAAGTCGGGCTATACGTGGTATGGCGAAGACTTCCGCGGCAACGCGCGCAACTACCGCGTGCTCGTCCGCGATGCCGTCGACGAGCCGGTCGACATTCGCCTGGGCTTCAATGGTATTGGGGGCAATCTCTCGCGCTTCGCGGTGCGCTGGAACGGCAACGATGTTGGGCGTATCTCCTTTGATAGCGCTACGCGCGTGCGGGAGGAGTTGCGCAGCGCCGCGGGTCCGGTCGAGGGGCTGAATGAATTGGGGCTGTATCACGCCGGCGACCCGGCGCGCTTTGACTGGTACGAGCTCGAGTACAGCCGCGGCTTTAGCGCAGAGCGCGGGCGCTTACGCTTTTTTTCGCCCGTGAAAAACGCCGCGGCTGAATACGCATTAGAGGGATTTGCCGAAGAGGAGCCGCGCGTATTTGAAGTCGGAGGCGAGCTAACGGAAATACGCGACTTTGTCTACGATGCGGACGGTGGAACGCTCGTTTTTCAGGACGATGCGCTGCCCACACCGGGAGAGTATGTGGTCGGCGGTGAATCTACGTGGCTGAAGCCCAAGCGGATTGTAGAGGATCGGCCGAGTTCGCTGTTGTCCACGGGCAACGGCGCCGACTACGTCATTGTCTATCACGCGGATTTTGCCGCGGCTGCCGAGCGCCTGGCGGCATGGCGCGGCGCCGACGACCGCTGGGGTCCACCCCCCGTAGCCCAAACGGTCGATATACAAGACGTATACGACGAGTTTTCCGGCGGTATGCTGGACCCCTCTGCTCTGCGAAATTTTCTCGGCTACGCCGAGGCCAACTGGCAGCGCGCGCCCATGTACGTGCTGCTGTTAGGCGACGGTTCCTACGATTACAAGAACAACTCGAAGACGAGTAACGGCAATTGGATACCGCCCTATCAGGACGGTGACAGCACGTACGACGAATGGTATGTGTATTTGCTGGGCGACGACGAGCTGCCCGATATGGCTATCGGGCGCATTCCCGTGCAGTTGGCCGAAGAGGCCGATCGCATAGTCGACAAGATCATCGCCTACGATCGCGAACCCGAACTGGGTCTATGGCAGAGCCGCGTTCTGCTGGTGGCCGACGATGTGGTCAACCCTGACCACCCGCTGGATTCCGAGACGTTCTTTCTGACGGACAGCGAGTTTATGGCGCAGAATTCATTTCCTCCGGGGATCAATATCGACAAGCTCTATCTGGCTCAATTTCCCTTTGAAGGGCGCACCAAGCCGCGCGCGCGCGACGAATTTATTCGCCGTTTTAACGAGGGCTCACTTATTCTCACCTACGTTGGGCACGGCAATCCCGACGTGCTGGCGCACGAACAGATGTTTCGGATCTCCCGCGATATTGGCGAAGTCGACAACGGCAAACGCTTGCCCTTATTCTATACCGCGGCCAGTCAGGTGGGCGTGTTTGACGATCCGGTAAAGACGTCTATGCCAGAAGAGCTGCTGAAGATGCCAGACGGTGGCGTGATCGGTATGATTTCGGCCACGCGCGTCGGTTTTCACCTGAGCAACATTCTGCTCGCTGCCGCCTTTCACAAACAGATGTACCGCAGCGAGCGCGAGCACGTGCCGGTGGGTTTGGCCCTAATGGAAGCCAAGCATATTGCGCGCCAACAGATGAACATCAGCGACCTGGTAGGTATCCGCAATATGAGGCGCTATTCGATCTTTGGTGACCCGCTGCAGCGACTGGCCCAGCCGCGCTACGAGATTGGTCTCGAAATTGATGGACCGCTGAGTGCACTAGGCGTGGTCGATGTGCGCGGTCAGGTGCTGGACGAAACGGGCACTGCTGCCGATAACTACAACGGGTACGTTTGGCTACAGGCCTTTGACTCCGCTGAGTTGAGCGTATTGGACGGTCTGCGCTACCGGCAGCCGGGCGCTTATCTATTTCGCGGTCGTTACGAGGTGGTAAATGGTCGTTTCAGCGGTCAGTTTCGCGTTCCCAAAGATATCAGCTATGGGGGTATCGACGGGCGCATTAGCGCCTATGCGTGGAGCAACGATGCGCCCACCGCGTACGGATCGCTTGAAGATTTGCTGATCGAAGGCACGGCCTCCGACATTGAATTGGATACGGAGGGCCCGCAAATTCGCATTGGCTTTAAAGGGTTGGGCTCGTTTAAAAGCGGCGATAAGGTCGCTGGTGCACCCGTTCTCATGGCCGCGATTCGCGACCCCAGCGGTATAAATATTACCAATGAGACGGGGCATGCCATCGAGCTGACAATCGACGATGAGATCTTTAACACGACGGAGTTTTTTAACGTGCTCGAAGGAGACTTTCGCGAGGGGGTTGTAGAGTTTACGCTACCCAGCTTGGAACTCGGTCAGCACGAGATACGTCTGAAAGCATGGGATACGTTCAATAACTCGTCGCGCGCAGAGGCCGTGTTTGAGCTGGTGGCAAGCAAGGAATCGATTATCAGGAACGCGCTATTTCATCCCAATCCACTGCGCGGCGATAGCGGACATTTTACCTACGAACTGGCCGAAGAGGCCCTTTCGGCGCGCATTCAGATTTTTGCTCTCAGCGGCCGACTGGTGGATGAAATCGAGGCGGCAAGCGCCGAGGGATACAACCAGATTCTCTGGCAGAGACCTGCGAATCTGGCCAATGGTACTTATCTTTATAGGCTAGAGGCTGATCGCATGGAGGGTGGAGTCGCCGAGCGCGCATCCGCCCTGCAGATTGCCAAATAACAGCGGAACCATAGGAGCGCCTTTGTAGCACGGATATCGCGTTATCAGCGCCGGCGGCACCGCAATGCGGTTTGTGCGCCGTCATAGTTGTTTTTACATGTCCGAGGAGGACGTCGTTATGAAAAAAATCAGCGCCGTGCTGTTGGCCACCTTCTGTCTATTGGTCACAACCGATAGGGCCAGCGCTACGCCAGAGAGTCGCGCTGCCGTGCTGTTCTTGCTTATTGAGCCTGGGGCGCGCGCCATCGCCATGGGCGAATCCTATGTCGCTATTGCCGACGATGCCACGGCCAGCTACTTCAATCCGGCTGCGCTCGCCGGACAGACAAAGAAGAAAATCAATTTCACGCACAGCAAATGGCTGCCGGGCCTGGCCGACGATTTATCCTACGAATTTCTGGCCTATTCCACGCCCGTAGAAGGTTGGGGAAATATCGGCCTCAACGTTTCGCTGCTCAATCTCGGAGAGCAGACGCGGACCGACGAACGCGGCAATGCACAGGGGACTTTCCGCAGCTACGACGTGGCGCTATCGGCCGCCTATGGGGCTGAGATTGGCGATAACTCATCGGCCGGCATCGGCTTGAAGTTTATTCGCAGCAACTTGGCCGATCAGGGGGCTGGCATCGAGCGCGGTAAGGGAGTGGGCAATAGCTTCGCCGCCGATTTGGGCTTTTTGTGGAAGGCGACGACGCACGTTACCGTTGGGGCCGCTCTGCGCAACTTGGGACCCAAAATTGCCTACATCGATGCGAGCCAAGCAGATCCACTGCCCCAGCACTTGGTCCTTGGGATGGCGTACGAGGTGATGGACACGCAGTACCACGACGTGCTGCTCTCGCTCGACCTCTACAAGCCCCTCATCGCCGATGGCTCGTTTGTGAGCAACCTGTTTAAGGCATGGGCCGACGATCCGCTCGGCGACGAGTTCAAGGAGATGGATCTCCACGTGGGCGGCGAGTATAAATACGGGTTGTCCGCCCATCAGGACGACGCGTTTTTCGCGCTGCGCGCCGGCTACTCTATGGACCGCGACGGAGAGCTCAATACGCCGACGTTCGGCATCGGCCTGAAATACAACCGGTTCCAAATCGACGTGGCGTATCTGACGGGCGAAGAAACGCCGATGCAGGACAATACGCGTTTCTCGCTCAACCTGATTTTCTAAGATCGCGTTGTCGAATCGGTGGGGCCGGACGTCGCGTACTGTTGCCCCAATTATAGGCCAACCTCATTGCGATAGACGCTAGTCCATTGTCATTGATCCGCATCGTCATCCCGCTACTCTTGTGCGCCGCCGTGGCCCGTGCGCAGGAGTGGCGGATTCTCGCTCTGAGAGTGGATTTTCCCTACGAAGAGACAGACGAATTTACCACGACGGGGCGGGGGCTTTTTGATCTGCGCAGCGCCGACGAGGCGCGTGCCGACTATGCACTGCCGTACGATCTACCGCCGCACGATCGAATCTATTTCCAACATCATCTGAATGCCCTCAGCCGCTACTACGACGTCGTATCCGAGGGGCGCGTCGATATGGTCTACGAGGTATATCCACGTGCCAATGAGGCGGCGTACACAATGCCTCAAAGCATGCTGCACTATGGCAATGGTCGCAGTGGCGAAGAAATAGGTCAGCGCTGGATCGAGCTGCTGCGCGATGCGCTCGAGCGGGCCGCGGCCGATCCCGATGGCCCCAATCTGGCCGATTTTAACAGCTTTCTCATCGTGCACGCTGGGGTTGGACACGAGACCGGCCAGCTCAACGATATCCGCTCGGTATTTTTGGAAGAGAGCGATTTCGCCCAGTACGCCGGTGGGCCCCTGCGCATCGGCGATGTCGCAATCGAACGGGCGTGGATTTTGCCCGAGTCGCCCAGCGATAGCGGTCGCGGTGGGTTAAACGGCCTGATGGCTAAGTTTTTTGGCCATCAGCTCGGCCTGCCGGGCCTGTCGAACTTTGCCGATGGCCTGCCGGCCTTAGGCGGCTGGAGTCTAATGGACGTGGGGGCCAACGCGCTGGGCTTTGTGCGCCGCGATAGCTTGGATCCCGTCGTTGGTTTTGTGGCTCCCCATCCGATGGCTTGGAGCAAAGCACACTTGGGGTGGATTGAGCCGCTTGAAGTGATGCGCGACACGGTGGTGTCGATTTTGGCCACGGACCGCGCGGGGGAATGGCCCAAAGCGGTGCGCATTCCCATCGACGATGAAGAGTACTTTCTACTGGAGCACCGTCAGCGCCGCGCGCGCCAGGGCGCGCCTGAGGGTATGCAGGTCGTCGGGGCCGATCCCGACGAAATTGCTTGGATTGGCGAAGACGAGATTGATTTTTCCGCAGCGAATGAGGGCGTGTGGCTGGGCGTGGACGAATACGATGCGTTTGTGCCGGGTTCAGGCCTGCTCATTTGGCATGTCGATGAGCGGGTCATAGGCGAGCGGCCAGCCGGGACGATGAACAACGATCCGGTGCAGCCGGGGATTGCCCTCGAAGAGGCCGACGGCTACCGCGATATAGGCTATCCGCTATTTGAACGTCTGCGGCAAATCGAAGGCTCGCAGGACGATCCCTTTCGCGCCGACGGTCCGCGCCTGTTCGGTGCGGAAACCCAGCCCAATTCGCGCAGCAACGACGGGTGGGCCACGGGCATAGAAGTCGAAGTGCTGTCGGAGAGCGAGGATCGCATACAAGTAGCCATCCGCTTTGGTCGCCAGGCGGCGGGCTGGCCGCAGGCCGTAGAGGGCGGTCGGCGGCTGCAGGCAGCCGATATCGACGGCGATGGCCAAGTCGAATTGCTGGTTGAAGACACGTCCGGTCTGCGCTACGCCGAGATGGGCGGTGGTTTCTCGCAGTGGCGCATTGGCGGGGGCCACTTTCTGGCCGCCGGCGATATCGACGGCGACGGGCGTGCCGAACTCTTTGTGCAGCGAGACGGCGCGGTTGAGGCCTGGGAGGCAGGCGGCGAGAGCCCTCTGTGGCGACACGCGCTGGCAGGCAATCTGCGCGATGCGCTATTTGGGCGCTTTCGCCGCGCTGGTAGCGCGACTGAACCAACGCTCGCGCTGGTCGTAGAGGACCGCGTTGAAGAAATCGACGCGCGTGACGGTGCCTTGCGCGCCATAATCGACAGCGATGAGGGGGGATTTCGATCGCTCTATGGCAATGAGGTGGGATTTAGCGGCGTGCTGGCCCATGCGCAAGGCGATGGCCATCGGCAGCCGCTGCCGGGGCTTTGGGCCGAACAGGGCGACGAAGTGTATACATTCGTAGCGGGGCACGATGGCCGGATACGGTTAGGCGATAGCGTTGTAGCACTGAACGACTCGCTGCTGGCCGCACCGGCGCTGGGGGACGTAGATGGCGATGGCTTGTTGGAAGGCGTCTTTGCGGGGGTCAACGAGGTTCACGTGCTGGATGCTACCGGCGTGCAGCAGGCCAATTTTCCCGCGGCCTTGCCGCGCTATGCGCAGGCTGGACGCATGGTCTACGATCCAGTGGTGGCCGATGTCGACGGGCGCGGCGACGGAGAGATTGTCTTGGCCGGCGCGCACGGCGTCTACGCCATGGGGCAAACGGGACGCATGGTGCCGGGTTTTCCCTTGCTCATGGCGAGGCCGCCCGTGCATGCGCCGGTGGTCGCCGACTTTGACGGCGATGGGTTGCTCGACCTTGCGGCCCTCGCCGAGGACGCGCTGTACGTGTGGGATTTGCGCGCGGTCGATTCGCAGTACGTGGGCACTGTGGCCGATTGGGGACAGGCCGATGGGCGCGCCGACGGCATGCGCTTTGTCCGCTCGAAGGGCCTACTGGAAGAGCCGGACAGGGCGGATAGCCTCTTGGAGCGCGTCTACTGCTATCCCAACCCCGTAGCCGACGGCACGCGCGTCCATCTGCGCTTTTTTCTGCGCGAAGCGGCCTCCGTTGATGTGGAGGTCTACGATGGACTAGGCGCGCTCGTCGAGCGCATGGCACGGGTCGGTCACGTCGGGGAAAACGATATCGCCTGGGATGTGGATGCGTATGCCAGCGGGGTATACCTGCTGAAGCTGCGGGCAAAAACGGCTTCGCGCAGCGCCAGCGCCCTCGTAAAGATGGCGGTGAGCCAGTGAGGGCATGGCGTTTTTCACTGATAGTTTTTCTGCTGTATTCGCGCGGCGTGGACGCGCAAAACCATCCCGAACTGCAGTGGCAGGTATTTGAGACAGAGCACTTTCGCGTGCTCTACCACCAGGGGTTGGAAGAAGCCGCTAGTCGGGCGGCTAATATAGCGGAAGATGCCTATGGTCCCATCACGCAGCTCTACGGCTATGAGCCGCGTGAAAAGGTGCGCATCGTTCTAAAAGACTACGATGACTACGCCAACGGTGCGGCCTTTTTCTACCACGACACCATCGAGATTTGGACTACGTCGCTCGATCACGACTACGAGCTGCGCGGAACGAGTGACTGGCTGCGCAACGTAATCACACACGAATTCACCCACATCGTTTCGCTGGGCGTTTCGCGCAAGACGGTGCAGCGCGTGCCGGCGCTCTACTTACAGTACTTTGGCTATCAGCGCGAGAAAAATCGCCCCGATATTTTAGTGGGCTATCCCGATGCGATCGCTTCCTACCCGGTAATGAGCACGGTGGTGCCCATGTGGTTTGCCGAGGGCGCTGCCCAGCACATGGCCGAGGGTGCGCGACGCGACCGCTGGGATGCGCACCGCGATAT
>JAYPJE010000055.1:20763-24518 GCA_038128265.1 Gemmatimonadota bacterium | reverse complement strand
ATCAACGAGATGTACCGCATGAGCGCGCCGCGCTATCGCACGGGATCGGGCTATTGGTTCGTGTTCCGCCTCGATGGGGACACCTGGCCGGTATGCGGCGACAATGCGGTGACCGTCGAGCTAGTCGAACGCGACAGCGCCGTGGCGCCGCCCATTTTTCTGCGCGACGTCGAGTTGGAGGTGCGCTACCTGATGGGACGGCATTTTCACCGCGCTTTTGTCGACTCTGATTTGGGACCCTACGGCGAGAAAGGCGAACGGCCCTGAGTGCCAACGCGCAGACCAATGCGATGCGTGCGGACATCTGTGGCAAAGGGCAGTACGACGACGAGGCGTGCCTCGTCAACGCTTGCTGCACCGTCCTTGCGGTAGGGGTTGTGCGGCATGACGGGCCAGTAGAGCTGCGCGCCAGGAGGCAGGCTCAGATGCCAGCCGGCGTGCCCTATCCACTCGACGTTGGGCCAGTCCAATGCCTCTTCTCCAAGCCCTGCGCAGTGCCCCACGTCGCTGTCGAGTGCCTCTCCGAGACGGGCCATGAGCGTCAGGTGGGCCACGACGGCATCGCCTGCCTGCCCGCTGGTCGATAGCTCTATTTCCATCGTGGACTCGTCCTGGATATGCAGGGCGACGCTGCATTCTGCTTGGCCATAGCGCAAATGCAGCGTTCCGTCCCTCAGGGAGGCCGAATCCGGTATGTGCTGTAAACCAGCGCGGGCGCTAAAATCTGGATCCTCATCGCCCGGCGCGTGGTATAGCAGCGCCGTATCACCGACGCTGAAACTGCTCCACAGCGGCTGCAGCTTGGTATTGCCGCCGCCGCAGACGAGACCCACGTCATCGTGGTAGACACTGAAGAAATTTTGCCGGTCCTGACCAAAGCGGTTGGGTGTCAGAGGGGCGGTAAAGGCCGATAGGCAGTAATACCAAGGTTCATGGCGTCTGATCAGGGCATCATCGCTCATGCGGTAGGTGTTCTGACGCTGGGACGCCGCCGTGTCGACCTGCTCGCCGTCGGCGCCGTAGAGCAGCATTAACGCGGCGTAGTCGGCGTCAAAGGCGCCCCCGTTCTGCAAAAACAGCGCGTGCTGTTGTGCGAGGAAGCCGCGCCCGGCAGGCGTGTGGCAAAAGCCGGCATTGCCCAAGCGAACCCCTGCATGATAGGGGTTGCGCCCGTCGATGGTTTCCAGCAGCGCTCCGTCTGGATAGACGCAGGCCGCGTGGTAGCGCGAGGCGCGATCTATGGCGTCGAGTACCTGCTCATCGCCAGACAGAGCGTAGTAGATACCGAGCGAGTCAACATAGACCAAATTGTAGGCGACGACGGGGCCTTCGTGCTCTGCCCACCAGCCGTCTGGCGCCTGCGCGTCGGCTACTTGGTGCAGAAAGTCACGCGCCTGCCGACACCACTCCTCGCGCGCAAAGACCTGTCCCGCGCAGTATAGACCCATGGCGTGGTGGGCGGGAATGTTGTGCATGCGCTGCAGCTCGCCGCGCGCAATGCCCTCGTATCCCAACAGCAGCGCGCGTTCCCATTCGCTCCGGACGGCCCCGTCCATGGCCTCGCCGACGAGAGCAAAGGTGCGCACCCAGCGACTGTAGACCCACGGCATGTAGATCTGACCCCAGGTCGAATAATCCTTTTTTTGAAAGAGCACCATGCCGGACGCATCCTGCGCATCGCGTATGGCCAGACCGCCGCGCTCGATGGAGCGCAGCACCGACTCGCTCTGGTAGTGCGTGCTGTCAGGCAGAGACCAGGCCGCCGCTAGGGCTAGCAGCGCGTTCTGGTCGGTGCTAATCCACGGCTCCGTGCCGTACTGTCCGTTATCCTTCTGTGAAGCGAGTATGTGTGGAACCGCTTGGTCGAGCGCTGACAGCAGCTGGGGTTCCCTCTGCCACATTTTCACGTCGTGATCCTTTTATTTATTATGCGGTGGACAAAAGCTGTCACTTTACTCCCATTGATGCAACTGAGGATACGTGCATGAATGAAGCGGTGGAGAAGGCGCGGCAGATTGCTCTCGATATACTGCAGCCATCGAAAGCCGATTTGGACCGCGGCTTGGCCTTGCATAAAGAGGCGCTGGTTGTTGAGTCGTATGGCTTTTCACCGCGCGCGGCGATTGATGGTGCCGCGGTGGCTCGCCTCATGGACGACGGGGCCGGCGACGAAGAGGTGGGCGAGGTGATGGAGGAAATGCTGCTTATGCGCATGGCCGAAGAAGCGGACCTGCGCGCCGAGTACGTCGACGCCTTTGCCTACGCCGGCGTCGACTGCATCCTGCAAAATGCCGGCGAAGAGTGCCAGCTTCCGACCCAGCTGCTCAAGCGATTGGGCAACTTTACCTACGTGACCGATATGCTCTCCGATGCCGTGGTGCGCGCGGCCACCCCCGACGCTATTGTCGACGCTAAACGGGCCGGTAAGCGCAGTCTCTACCTGTCGGCTAACGGCGTGCCGCTGGCGCAGGAGTGGAAGTCCGCCGTCGACGAGCTGCGCTTTGTCCGCGTGTTTTTTCAGCTCGGTGTGCGCATGATGCATCTGACCTACAATCGGCGCAATATGCTCGGCGATGGCTGTGCCGAGACAACGGATGCCGGCCTGAGCGATTTCGGCAGAGAGGCGGTGCGCGAAATGAACCGCGTTGGCGTTATTGTCGACGTGGCCCATTCGGGCTGGCAGACCGGCATCGACGCGGCCAGCGCATCGAGCTTGCCCATCGTTGCCAGCCATTCGGGTGCACACGCCCTGTCCGGTCACGTGCGCTGCAAAACGGACGCAGCGATGCGTGCGATTGTCGACGGGGGCGGCACGATAGGTATTTGCTGTATACCGGCTTTTTTGGGCGGAAGTGGCGATATACGCGCGTTTCTCGACCACGTTGACTACGTGGCAAAGAAATTTGGCACCGAATCCGTTACGATTGGCACGGATCGCGCCTATATTCCCCCTAGGGCGAACGAGGAGTGGGCGAAGGTGCCTGCGCGCGGTCGGCGCCGCGCGCGCTTTGAGAGTTTTTGGCCGCCCAACGACCCGCTGCATGGGCCCGATTGGAAAGAAGAGAAGATGCAGCAGAGTTTGGCCTGGACCAACTGGCCGCTGCTCACGGTGGGCCTAGTGCAGCGCGGCTACAGCGACGACGATATTCGCCGCATACTAGGCGAAAATATATTGCGGGTGGCGCGTGCTGCGTGGGAAGGGCGCGCGCGTGGAGCGAGCGGATAGGAGCGTTCACAGCGGTTTTCTATCGGCAGTGCATTATCGAGGAGCAGAGCATGCATCGGGAGAGCGTAGAGCGCTGGCAGCACGCGCACGTATTTGGTCAGGATAGAGAAAAGCAAGGCGAACGCCGTACGTTTTTTGTTATTGCGCTAACCGGTGCCATGATGGTGCTAGAAATTGTCGCCGGACTGCACTTTGGTTCGATGGCGCTGCTGGCCGACGGACTGCACATGGCATCGCACGCGGCGGCGCTCGGAATTAGTGCGTTTGCCTACGTCTACGCGCGCCGCCATGCCCGCGACGAGCGCTTTAGCTTTGGCACGGGTAAGGTCAATGCGCTGGGCGGTTTCACCGGCGCCATCTTGCTGGCATTCTTTGCTCTTTTCATGGTGTGGGAGAGCGTTGAGCGCATGCTCAATCCGGTTGCGATTGCTTTTGACCAGGCCATTTTGGTTGCGGTTCTAGGCCTATTGGTCAACGGCGTTTCGGTGTGGATTCTGGGTGTTCATAGTCACGACCACTCGCACGGCCA
>JAYPJE010000055.1:0-20663 GCA_038128265.1 Gemmatimonadota bacterium | reverse complement strand
ACGTCCTTCACGGCGATCTTTGCACTACTCACGGCTAAGTATTTCGGACTGATCTGGATGGATCCGTTAATGGGCATTGTCGGTGCACTTATGGTCGCGCGCTGGTCGTTGGGCCTGCTGGGCTCTACCAGCAGCGTGCTATTGGATAAGCAGGGACCAGAGGCCATGCGCGCTGCCATTAGGGAGCAGATTGAGAAGGAAGGCGACGATGCGCAGATTGCCGATCTGCACCTTTGGTCGATCGGTCCGGGTATCTACGCGGCGATTGTATCTATTGTTGCAGACAAGCCGCTCACGGCGGATGAATACCGCACGCGTCTGGCCCAAAGCGCGGCCTTGGCTCACGTGACGATCGAAACCCACGCCTGTGCGTCCGAACCGCGCCACGCCGCGGTAGCGGACTAGGGGGTACAAATTCATGAAGTGGCTTATCGGCGGGTTCTCGCACGAGACCAACACATTTTCTTCCGTGTCTACAGGCCTGGAGGCATTCAGGGCGCATACCTATGCCGTTGGCGACGATGCAGTGCACGCTACGCGCAGCACGGGTACGGGCATGGGTGGATTCATTGATGCGATAGAAGAGCGCGGCGATGCGTTCGTGCCGACCATCGCTGCCGCGGCGACCCCTTCGGGTCTGGTGACGAGCGCGGCATTTGAAGACATCGCAGGTCATATCGTCGAGGGCGCGCGCCGCCATCGCGATATCGACGGGATTCTCCTGGCGCTACACGGGGCCATGGTCGTTGAGGGCATGGACGACGGCGAGGGCGAACTGCTGGCGCGCCTGCGCGCGGTCGTTGGCGACGACCTGCCCATTGTCGCGACGCTCGACCTACACTCGCACCTCACGCAACAAATGCTCGCTAGCGCCACCGTGCTAATCGGCTATCAGAAATACCCGCATACGGACATCTACGAGCGCGGCGTCGAGGCGGCCCAACTCATAGTGCGTTTGGCCACCGGTCACGTGCGCCCCGTATGGGCGCTGGAAAAGCCGCCGCTGATTCCGCCCTGTGCTACCTGCCATACGGAAGCAGGCCTCTACAGGGAAATGTGGGAGGTCGCGCTGCGCTCCGATCGGCCTTCTTCGCTTATTTCCACATCGCTCTTTGCCGGATTTCCCTACGCCGATGTGCCCGAACTCGGCTTTGCCGTACTGGTCTATGCCGATGGCGACGAGTCATCCGCAGCGCAGGAGGCGGTCGCGTTGCGCGATATGGCTTGGCAACGCCGCCGCGAGTTTGTCTACCAGCCGCGTCCCGTAGAAGAAGCGGTGCGCCAGGCGTTGGCTAGTGCGCAGAAGCCGGTCGTCATACCCGACATAGCCGACAATCCCGGCGGCGGCGGCGCCAACGACAGCGTCGAGATCGTTCGTGCGCTCATTGCGCAGGGGGCGCAGAAGGCGGCCGTTGCGGCCATATACGATCCCGCGGTTGTGGCGCAGGGCATAGCGGCTGGTGTGGGTGCGCGCATAGCCGTTTCCCTGGGCGCAAAAACGGATGCGCTGCACGGCCAGCCGCTAAATGCGGAGGGGCTTGTTCGCTCCATAAGCGATGGGCGCTACCAGTATAAGGGGGCTATGACGCGTGGAGCCTGGGCCAATATGGGGTCGAGTATTGTGCTCGACATAGGCGGCGTCTTGATCATCGTTTGCAGCGAACGCCTGCAGCAGCGCGATCCGGAAGTCTTTCGCGCCTGTGGCATCGTCCCAGAAGAAATGGATGTACTCGTCGTCAAATCGGCCGTGCACTTTCGCGCGGCCTTTGCACCGCTGGCCGGTGCCATCATTGAGGCAGACGGGCCCGGGCTGACCGCGCTGGACCTGCGCCCCTTTCCCTTTGCGCGCATCCAGCGGCCCATTTTTCCGCTGGACGATATGTAGAAAAGGAAAACCTATGTCAGCGGATATCATCGAGCCGACCCCCGAGCAAAAAGTGCAGTGGGAAGAAGAGGGGTACATCGTTTTGGAAAACGCCCTGCAGGGCGCACAGCTGCAGCGCCTGCAAGCGGCTTTTGACCGGGCTGTCGTCGAGTGCAAAGGAGAGTGGCTGCAGCGGGTGGCGCGCGGTGAGGCGCAGCCGACGTTCTTCGATATTCCCCAGCCGTTGGAGCGCGACGAGATCTTTGTCGACATTGTCGATCATCCGAGCTGGTACGGTTTACTGCAGGATTTTACGGAGGGCGAAACGCTCTTTTTGGGGCCGCAGGTGCGCACCGTGCCGGTGTGGCCCGTCAGCTATACGGGCTGGCATCCTGACGTGCCGATGAGCAATCCGCTGCACATCAAAGTGCAGATCTACGTAGATGACGTAGGCGAGCGCAGCGGCGAGTTTGCCTTTGTGCCGGGATCGCACCGAGCAGGCAGCGGTCCCTATGCGCGGCCCAAGCTGGGCGAGAGTATGCCGGGCCACCGCCGCCTGCCCGGCAAGGCGGGAACGGCCATTGTGTTTAACTCGTATGGCTGGCATACGGCCATGGACAACGAGACGCCGATTCCGCGCAAGTCGATTATTCTGATTTACGAGAAGCGCACGCCGGAAAAAGTGCGCCCCGACCAGTTCAAGGCCATCGCGCCGCTGTGCACGACGTCGGAGCGCCGCGCCCTATTTGGCTTGGAGGTCTGATATGGTGCGCATCGATGCCCACCTACACGTTTTTGCCAAGGCGTCGAAACAGTTTCCACGCGAAGAGACGGACCTGGCCCCCAGCGCGCGCGAAGAGACGGTAGAGAAATTCCTCGACTGCATGCAGGCGCACGACATCGACCAGGCCATGCTGGTGCAGATCGGCGGTGCTCAGATAGCCGAGCACGCCTATTTGCAGCACTGCCTGCAGGCCTATCCCGATCGCTTTTTGGGCATTGGTCTAATTCCCGCCGACTGCGCCGACCCCGGGGCGCATATGGACCGACTTGCCGCGGACGGCGGTATTGTCGGCTTTCGCCTCGGTACGCTGGGCGGGCCGCGCGACCCCTTTGCCCCGGTTGACGTGCGCACCTTTACAAGCTATCCCATCTGGGAGCATGCCGCCGAGCGCGACTACGTGCTGTGGCTCTACCTGCGCGCGGCCGATGCGCACCTGACGGCCTATCTAGTCGAGGCCTTTCCGCAGGTGCGCGTGGTCTTTAACCACCTCGGCATCTGCCCGGGCGAGGGCAAGTTTCGCATCGACGAGCACGGCCGGCCGCGCATCGAAACGCCTTCGTACAACCCGTCGCAGCACACGGTCTATCGCTTGGCGCGCTACGAAAACGTCGCCGTGCTGCTCTCCGGCCAGTATGCCTTCGCCAAAGAAGCCTATCCCTACAGAGACTTGATGGGCTGGCACCGCACGCTTTACAGCGACTTTGGCCCCCATCGGCTGATGTGGGCCAGCGACGCGCCGTGGATATATGGGGAGCCGGGCTACGGCGCCCTGACGACGGTGCTCGACGAACTGCTGCCGCAGCTAAGCGAGAGCGAGCGGGCGGCGATCATGGGGGGTACGGCGCAGCGCTTTCTACGTTTTCCGATGCGCGGATAGCAGCCCGCTGTGCTGCTTCGTTGCCCTTTCCCTGTTGCATCCTATCTTCATAGTCTGACCTATCTGAGAAAGCAGTGACGATGCGACAGCGGCAAGTAGACCTGGCGGTGCTCGGCTCGGGGCCGGCCGGGCAGAAGGGCGCCATACAGGCGGCCAAGCTCGGCAAGCGGGTGGTGGTGGTCGACGCGGTAGACCGGCTAGGTGGCGCCTGCCTAAACCAGGGTACCATTCCCTCTAAAACCCTGCGCGAAGCGATCCTCGACCTGACCGGTTTTCGCAACCGCTCCTACTACGGCAGTGCGCAGGAAGAACCCGATATTTCCATTAACGATCTCAACTTTCGCCTACAGAAAGTTATCGAAGATCAGAATGCGCTCATCGCGCGTCAGTTTGCCAAAAACGATATAGCATGCGCGCACGGCTTTGCTCGCTTTCTCAGCGAAGACTGCATCGAGGTCGTCGATGCGTCCGGCGCGGCAGTAGAAACTATCTGCGCTGATCGCTTTCTCATTGCCACCGGCTCGCGGCCGCGCAACCCGGCCGAAGTCCCCTTTGACGGTAAGGTTATTCTCGACTCAAATAGCATTCTCAACTTGGACTACCTGCCCAAATCCATGCTGGTGCTGGGCGGTGGCATTATCGGCTGCGAATACGGAACGATGTTTGCCGCGCTGGGCACGCAGGTGACCATGGTTGACCGTGCCGAACGGCTGCTGCCGCGCCTGGACAAAGAAATCGCACAGCACTTCGGCGAATACATCGGGCAGATGGGCGTCGAGCTGCAGATGCAGCAAACGATTCGGGCGATCCGCCGCACGGCTGACGGCCAGGCCGAGGTCGAAGTGGAGAGCGGCGAGACCTTGCGCGCTCAGTGCCTTTTTTACGCGCTCGGTCGCATGGCCAACGTCGAAGGCCTGCAGCTAGATCGCGCCGGCGTCTGGCAGGATGCGCGCGGCTATATCGACGTCAATCCGCTCTTTCAAAGCTCCAATCCGCGCGTCTATGCCGCTGGCGATGTCATTGGCCAAGTCTCACTCGCTTCGACGGCTATGGAAGAGGGGCGTCTGGCCGTGCGCAACGCCTTTGCCCTCAAGACGCACCAATTTCCCGAGTTTTTTCCCTACGGCATCTACACCATTCCCGAGGTGTCGGGCGTTGGCCCTACGGAAGAAGAGCTCCGGGCGCAGGACGTCAACTTCCAGGTCGGACTGGCTTATTACTACGAGCTGGGCCGCGGTCCCATTGCCGGCGACACGACGGGCATGTTCAAGCTGATCTTTCACGCCGAGACGCTCGAAGTGCTCGCCGTGCACATCATCGGCAGCAACGCCACCGAGCTGGTGCACATCGGCCAGCTGGCCATCGACTTCCACGCGCGCGTCCACTACTTTATCAACCAGGTATTCAACTACCCGACATTCGCCGAGGGGTATCGCATTGCTGCGCTAAACGGCTTGAATAAGTTGGAAGAGCGGCGCAGAGTGAGCGAGACGGCCTAAACCCTTTGGAAAGGGGTGACTGCGCCGTCGCTTCTTTTTACGCGATTACGAGGCAGGAGGAAGCGCCATGGCAGACAAGCTCAGAGTGGGCTTCATCGGCGTCGGCGGCATTGCGCGCGGCGGCCATCTCAACCATCTCGCGCAGTGGGACGACGTTGAATTAGTTGCTTTTTGCGATCTGAGCGAAGAGGCGCGCAGCCGCGCCGTTGCCGCCTACGGCGGAACGGCCTATGCCCGGGCTGAAGCGATGCTGGATGCCGTAGCGCTCGACGCCGTCTATGTGTGCCTGCCGCCCTTTGCCCACACCAATCAAGAGCGGCTGGTGGCCGAGCGCGGCATAGCGCTCTTTGTCGAAAAACCGCTGGCCGTCGACTTGGATACGGCGTCCCAAATCAACGCCGCCGTATCGGCGGCGGGCGTCGTCAGTGCGGTGGGCTACAACTGGCGCAGCGCGGCCATTACGGCCACGGCGCGTGAGCGCATGCAGGGCAAGCCCGTTTCGGCAGCCTACGCTTATTGGATCGGCGGCTTTCCCGGCGTAATGTGGTGGCGGCAGCAGGCGCAGAGCGGCGGGCAGATGAACGAACAGGCCACGCACGCCATCGACACGGCGCGCTACTTAATTGGCGGCCGGGCGGTCAGCGTCTACGCACAGGGTAGCAAGGGCATCGGCGCGGCCAAGTGGGAAAAGCACGATATTTGCGATCACATCGTCGCTACAGTCGCTTTTGATAACGGCGCCGTGCTGGCGGCGGGCACCGGCCACTTCATGCCGAGCGGGACCAATCGCATCGGCGTCGACTTTATGCTCGAAGACCTCGTCATCAGCCACAACAACAGCGAACTCATCGTGCAGACGCCGGGTCGCCAGGAGCGCATCCAAAACGACAACAAGCCCTATGAGGTGGAAGACCGCGCCTTTTTAGATGCCGTGCGCAGCGGCGATCGCGAGGGCGTATATTGCACGTATGCCGACGCCTTTGAAACGCACCGCATTACCATGGCGATCAATGAGAGCGTTGAAACGGGCCAGGTAGTACACCTGCACTAGACGGTGCGTTCGTCCCACACCTTTTCCCACTGCTTGGTCTCTGCCGAGCGGTAAATTGCCAGCGCCGTGCGCAGCTCGCCCAGCGAATATTCGGGTCCGGCTTCTAGCGCCTTGCCCTCGAGCACGGCTAGGGCAAAATCCTGCAGCTCGTAGCCAAAGCTGGCGCTGCGGCCGGCGTCCTTTTCCAACAGCGCCTTGCCCTCTGGGTAGTCTTTTGTGTAGAGGAGCACTCGGCCGCTGCGCCCCTTTTCGACGAGCAGCTCGCCCTCGGTGCCCGTTACCCGGAACTCCTCGCCAGGGCCCATAAACGAGCCGGCGCGCAGCGCGTCGAATACGGCGACGACACCCGATTGAAAGCGCAGCAGCGCACGCGCCAGCGACTCGCCTTCCATATCGGCTAGCGGGCGGCCGGTCACAGCGACGACTTCGTCGACTTCGCCTAGCCACATGCGCAGCGGTCGTATCCAGTGGGCGCCGCCGTCGATGGTAATGCCGCCGCCGGCCTTAGCCAGCTCGTAGCGCCAAGGCTTAGAGCCCCAGCCGCTGCCGACCGGTCCGCCAAAAAAGGCGCGCGCGGTGATAATATCGCCAATGGCGCCCTCGCCAATGAGCTGCTGCACCTTCAGCGCATCGGGCCAGTACTGCGACTGCTCGGCTACCATAAAAACGGTGCCGGCGCGCGCAGCCGCGTCCATGATGCGCTGGCAGGCATCCAGCGTCATAGCCATCGGCTTTTCCAGCACGACGTGCTTTCCGGCCGCAAAGCAGTCGATAGCTGCCGCTTCGTGCTGGTCGTGTGGCAGCATGATATCGACCGCATCAAACGGGCCTTCCGCCAGCGCCTCCCGCAGTGATGTGAAGGGGCGGGCACCCGTCTGCTCGGCCATGGCCTGCGCGCGTTCGGCGTCCGTATCGACGACGGCCGTTACTTCGATATTGGGCGCGTCGCCCTCGATGCCTTGCCAGTGCGATTGGGCAATGCCGCCGCAGCCGACGAGGGCAATCGTTACGCGTTGGTTGGTCATCCAGTGTCCTCGTAGTTTAGGAGTGATCAGTGCCGCGAAAATATATTCAAGGCGTCGCATCCTGTCACCGTGCGTTCGGTGATTCTTGTATGCGCGCCAGTTAACGCGGCTTTTCGCACCGGAAGAGAGGCCATTTTTGCACAGCTTTTCGCCCATAGGATACGTCGAATGCCAGCAGCGCTACCGCTACGAGGCGGCGCGCCAAGCCAGCATCGCGCCGGACAACGAGGCGTGGATTCAGCTCGTCGACGATGAGGACCTGCGCCTCGGCCTGCGTGGCTTAGAAGACTTCGAACGGATTTGGGTCCTCTACGAACTGCATCTCAACGAGGGTTGGCACCCGCTGGTGCAGCCGCCGCGCGCAGAGTCCGACAAGCTCGGCGTGTTTGCCACGCGTTCGCCGCACCGCCCCAACCGCCTCGGCCTGAGCTGCGTGCGCCTGCTCGGCGTGGAAGGTGCGCGCCTGCACGTGGGGCAGCACGACCTGCTCGACGGCACGCCCGTGCTCGACCTCAAACCCTACGTGCCCTACGCCGACGCCTTTCCCGGGGCGCGCGCCGGCTGGATCGACGCGTGCGAGGAAGTCGTCTACGCGCTGCATATTGTCCCGGCGGCCCGGGAGCAAATCGATTGGGTATATCAGCAGGCCGGCTGGGATCTGATGAATTTTTTGCAGGTGCAGCTGCGCACGGACCCCACGCACGCCGAGCGCAAGCGCATCGAACGGTGCGACGATCTCTACCGCATTGCCTTCCGCACCTGGCGCATCGAGTACGCCGTCGATGAAGTTATCCAGTCGGTCGAGGTGCGGCGCGTGCGCAGCGGCTATCGGTCGGAAGAGCTGGTCGAGGGCAGCGAGGATCGCTACGAGGACAAAGGCGTGCACCGGGCCTTTGTGGAAGCATACGGCGCTTAGAACGGCGCTGGCATATCGAAGTGCAGGCGTTCGCCCGTTTCCGGATGGTTAAACGACAGCTGCGTGCTGTGCAGCATGAGCCGCTCGGCTAGGGCGGGGTTTCCGTAGAGGCTGTCGCCGACAATGGGGTGGCCGATGCCCTTCTCGTGTGCGGCGTGCACGCGCAGCTGGTGCGTGCGTCCGGTGATGGGCGTAAAGCGCACGCGCGTGGTGTCCTCTCTCCGCTCAACGACTTCCCACTCTGTAATGCCCAGCTTGCCGTGCTGCGGATCGTAGATGCGCTTGGGGCGGTTGGGCCAGTCGAGGCTAAAGGCCAGCTCAATGCGCCCGCCGTCGGCCTCGACGCGGCCTTCCAGCAGCGCGGTATACGATTTGTCGACGTCCCGTTTTTCAAACTGCATCGAAAGCGTGCGGTGCACGTCGCGGCGCAGGGCCAGCACCATCAGGCCCGAGGTTTCCACGTCGAGGCGGTGCACGGAAATGGGCCCTTTGGCGAGTGGGAAGACCTCTTTGACGCGCGCGACGACGCAGTCGTCCATATCCGGTCCGCGCCCCGGCACCGAAAGAAAGTTGGGCAGCTTGTCGACTACGACAAAACCGCGGCCCACGTGCAGCACCGACAGCGGCCTGTCGCGCAGATTGGGCAGGACGAAGTCGCCCACTAGCACACCTCGGCCGCGTCGACGCCGCGCAATAAAAAACCCAGTATAGGATAGCACTTGGGGCGGCAGGCGCTGTAGTAGTGTCCTTCGATGCGCGGGTGCACGTGCGACGAAGCGCCCCACCAAAACTCGATCATGCCCAGCGGCTCGAGGCGCTGGCGAACGGCGTGCTGCACCAGCTTGGGTGCACAGCAGTCGCCCATGCCGGTGGGCGGGCGCAGGCCGCCGGTGTCGACCGCTCGGAGCGGCAGCACTTCGCCAAGGGCGTTTTCAAAGCGGTAGGCATCGTGGATGCGCTCGGTCAGCGCGCGCGACAGGGCGCCGCGCTCGATCTTGAGCTCTTCGATGTGTCGCCGCAGCGCGCGCGTGCCGGGCAGATCCCCCTGCAGCTCACCGATGCGCCGAGTGAATTCGGCCACCTGTGCCTCCGTTTCGTCGCGCTCCGCTTCGTACTCGTCGACAAAGCCGCTGGAGGGCACCCAGCCGGATGGCTGCCGGCGCCCCTCCCACTCGCCGGAAAAGGCGCGCAGCACGCCGCGCTGTCCGTCCCGGTCGCGGCAGACCATGACGCCAAACATCTTGCCGTTGGCCCCTTCGTAGAGGCTGGCGGTAGAAAAGTCGCCGTCTGCACTGCGGTGCGCCGACAGGTGGTCCATTAGCTCTTCTGCGGCAGCCAGCGCTTCGCGCGTTGGGCGCAGCGCCCGCTCGCAGCCGGTCTGCGGACAGCGTCCGGCGTAGCGCACGTCGGGCAGCGCATCTGTGCTGGGCGGTGAGATGGGCAGTGGGTGCAGGGCGGTGTGCATGAGGTATCAAACGGCGCGTTCTATGTGCAGTTGCATGGCGAAAAAATATAGGCGGTGCGCACGTAGGCGGTCAAAGCGATCGGTCGTTCCGCTTCTGGCGGTGTGCATATTCATTTGGTTATTATAGGCGCTCTGGAGCTCGCATGCACATCCTAACAAAGACCTTGGGACACTGCGCGTGGCAAGGCAAGAGGAAGGCTCGCATGAAAATAGAACAGATTCGCGTGATACCGCTGGTAGAGGATCCTCCCGCCGGCGGCTGGCCTAGGGGCGAGCTGCCCGCGCGCAACGAGTACACGCTGCTCGAAGTAGGCACCGACGAAGGCGTGTTTGGCCTGGGCAGCGTCTACACCTCGGCGCGCCTGACCGAAGCGGCCGTGGAGCTGCTGCGACCGCAGTGGGAAGGCGAAATGGCCATCGAACCGGCGCGCGTGTCGGAAAAGCTGCACCAGTCGACCTTTTGGCAGGGGCGCGGCGGCACGGTGACGCACGCCATTTCCGGCATCGATATCGCGCTGTGGGACATCTTTGGTCAGGTCACGGGCCAGCCGGTCAGCCGCCTGCTGGGGGGCTGCTACCGCGATCGGATCAAGCCCTACGCTTCGCTTAGCATGGGCCATGAGCACTTTGTCGAGCACATGGAAGAGGCGCTGGCGCGCGGCTTTAAGGCGGTGAAAATCGGCTGGGGTCCCTTTGGACGCGCGTCGCGTCAGCGCGATGAAGGGCTAGTCAAACTAGCGCGCAATACATTGGGCGCCGACGTCGAACTCATGGTCGATCCCGGCGCCTCGGGCCGCTACTGGGCGCACGGCTATAAGTGGGCGCTGGAGACGGCCAAGATGCTGCGCGACTACGATGTGACTTGGTTTGAAGAGCCGCTGCGCCCCGACGATATGCAGAGCTATATCAAGCTGGCCGAGAACGCGCCGCTGCCGATTACCGGCTGCGAAGTGCTGACGCGGCGCCAGAGCTTTATGCCGTGGATAGAGAACCGCGCCGTCGACTTTATCCAGCCCGACCTGACCAAGGTGGGCGGTCTGACGGAAGGGCTGCGCATCGCCCAGCACGCCTATGACCATTCGATCATGACGATTGCGCACGGCTGGAACACGGCTGTCGGGCTGGCCGCCGATATGCAGCTGATGGCGGCGCTGCCCACGGCGCGCTGGGTCGAGTACAAAACGCCCAGCCCGTTTATCGACGAGCTGCTGCCGGCACCCCTGCCCATCGACGAGGAGGGCTTTGTGCCCATTCCATCGGCGCCGGGCCTCGGCGTGGCGTGGAACCGCGACGGCGTCGAAAAGCTGTCGGGTATGCGGCTGTCGAATTAACTAGGCTGTCGTAGGGATGGCACAGGGCGTCGCTCCGCAGGGGGCGACGCCCGCTGTGTTAGGCGTACTTCTTTGGCCCCGCTAGCGTAGACACCTCGTCGAGGCGGGCGCGGTCTTCGCGGCTCAGGCGCCAGTCGGCCGCGCCAAAGGCGTCGTCGACGTGCTCGGGCAAATCGGCGCCGATGATGGGTGCGGTCACTTCCGGATGGTCCAGCAGCCAGGCCAGCGCGACTTGGGCCGGCGTCTTGTCGTGCGCCTGGCCGATGTCGATCAGCGTTTGCACGATGCGGTCGACGCGCTCGGTCATCGCTTCCTCAAAATTGTACTTGTGGGCGCTCAGGCCGCGGCCTTCGGTCTTGCTCCACACTGTGCCAGCCGGTGGCTCTTGTCCGCGGCGGTAGTGGCCCGTCAGCAGGCCGATGGCCAGCGGACTGTAGGTCATAATGCCGATGCCCTGCTCGCGGCATAGTGGCACCATATCGGGTTCCAGCTCCCAGCGATTGAGCAGGTTGTATTGGTCCTGAATGCAGACAAACGAGTGCAGGTTGTGCGCGTCGCTGGTCCACAGCGCCTCCATGACTTTCCACGGGCGAAAGTTGGAGCAGCCGATGTAGCGCACCTTACCCTGGCACACCAAATCGTCGAGCGCGCGCAGCGTTTCTTCGAGCGGCGTGTGGGGATCGAAGCTGTGCAGCAGGTAGAGGTCGATGTGGTCGGTCTGCAGCCGTTCTAAACTGGCTTCTACGGCGCGCAGCACGTTGAGGCGCGACAGGCCACTGCGGTTGGGCCCGGGCCCGAGCGAGCCAGAGACCTTGGTGCAGAGCACGACTTCGTCACGCTTGTCCTTGAGCGCCTTGCCGACGATTTGCTCCGATCGCCCCTGCCCGTAGAGCGCCGTATCGATAAAGGTGCAGCCCATCTCGATGGCGTGGTCGATTACGCGAATGCACGTGGCCTCATCGTCTTGGGCGCGAAACGCCGTGCCTAAGCACAGGCTGGAAACGCGGATGCCGGTGCGGCCTAATTTTCTGTATTCCATCGTGCCAAACCTCCGTTGCCGTGATCCCCACAGGCGGGAATGGAAAGAGCGGGGGCGATCTATCGCTGCAGGGGGAAAATTTCCGGATTGACCGGGCTGCGCGGCGGTCGGCCCTGCAGCACATCGATAATGCCCTCAGCCGCCTCTGTCGACACGCGGACCAGCGCCCGGTCGGACAGCCCGGCTACGTGCGGCGTCAGCAGCGCGTTGGGGGCACTCTGCAGCGGATGGGACAGGTCGGGCGGTTCCTGCGCAAAGACGTCGATAGCCGCTCCGGCCAGCTGGCCCGCATGCAGCGCTCCGGCCAGCGCCGCCTCGTCGACGGCCGCGCCGCGCGATGTGTTGACTAGATAGGCACTCGGCTTCATCTGCGCCAAGCGCGCGGCATCTATTATATGGCGCGTCTCGTCGGTCAGCGGTACGTGCAGGGTCACGACGTCGGCGCGTTCGAGCAGCTCGTCTAGCGCATCGACAAAAACGGCCGGGCCGTCGTAGGCGCTGCGATCGACATAGGGGTCGTAGGCCAATACGCGCATGCCCAATCCCAGCGCCGCCTTTCGCGCGGTGCGGCGACCGATGCGGCCCAGCCCGATGATGCCCAAGGTGCGCTCGGAGACTTCTACGCTGCCAAAGGCCATGCGCTCGTCAAAGCGACCGGCGCGCACGCCGGCGTCGGCCTCCTTGATCTTGTTGGTCAGCGCCAGCATCAGGGCGATGGCGTGCTGGGCAACCCCTTCGGCATTGGCTTCTGGCGTCCACAGCACGGCGACGTTGCGCGCGCTGGCGGCGGGAACATCGATATTGTCTAAGCCCACGCCGTGCTTGGCGACCACGCGTAGGTTGGGCGCGGCATCCATGCGCTGCGCATCGACGCGGTAGATGCGCACGAGCGCGGCATCGGCTTCGGCGGGTAGTTCGCCGGCGGGCTGGCCCGTCTGCCACGGGGCAATAACCGCGCAGTGCTGCGCCAGCACGTCCATGCCGGCAGAGGCGATGGGTTCGGGCACAAAAACGGTGTAATCCCTCACGCAGCGGTTCCTTCCCGCGCTTTTTTCTTTTCTTTGCGCGCTTTCAATACTACGGTGTCGGCATCGAGGTGGTCGTCGCCGCAGAAGTGGACGTAGTTTTCATACGAACCTTGGTAGTCGACGATTTCATCGGGTTTGATTTCAACGATGCGCGTGGCCAGCTGACTGACAAACCAGCGGTCGTGCGACACAAAAATCAGCGTGCCTTCGTAGCGTCGCAGGCCGTCGACGAGGGCTTCGATTGATTCGAGGTCGAGGTGGTTGGTTGGCTCGTCGAGCACCAGCACGTTGGGCTCGGCCAGCGCCAGCCGCGCGAAGACCAGACGGGCCGCTTCGCCTCCCGAAAGGGCAGCCAGCGATTTTTCGACGTCGTCACCGGAAAAGAGCACCATGCCCAGGCGTTTGCGCACGGCGCCGATGCTCTGCTCGGGAAAGTAGCCGCGGATCCACTGCTCGGCGCTGGCACTGTCGGGTGCGAAGTCCTCCTCGTGATCCTGGGCAAAGTAACCCGGGTGCGTTTCGTAGCCCCATTCGACTTGGCCTGCATCGGCGGCCAGATTGCCCATGGCGATTTTTAGCAGCGTCGACTTGCCGATGCCGTTGGGGCCCATGATGGCGAGGCGGTCGCCGCGCTGTACGAGTAGATCGACCCCATGCAGCACTTCGTTGTCGTTAAAAGCCTTTTTGACCCCCTTGATAGCCAGCACGTCGCGTCCGCTATCGCGCTTTTGTGCAAAGCGAAACGTCGGATAGCGGCGCGAGCTCTTAGGCAGCTCGACGATGTCTTCGGCCATTTTTTCGATCATGCGCTGTTTGCTGCCGGCCTGCCGCGCCTTGCTGGCTTTGGCCTTAAAGCGGTCGACAAACTGCTGGTGATGCGCGATCTCCCGCTCGCGGTTGGATATCTCCTTTTCGCGCCGTTCGCGCTCCAACAGCTTGGCCTGAGAAAAGGCGCTGTAGTTGCCCCTGTAGAGCGTTACGGTCTGGTAATCGACGTCGAGGATATGCGTGCTGATATTGTCCAGGAAACGATGGTCGTGCGAGATGATAACGGCCGGTCCGGCAAAGTCGCGCAGGAACGTTTCCAGCCAGCGGATGGAGAGAATGTCGAGGTGATTGGTCGGCTCATCGAGCAGCAGCACGTCGGGCGAAGAGGCCAGCACCTGGGCCAGCAGCACGCGCAGCTTAAATCCCCCCGACAGGGTCGACAGCGGATCGTGATGGATGGCGCTAGGCAGGCCGAGTCCTTCTAAGATGGCTGAAGCGCGCGCCTCGGAAGCATATCCATCGCGGCGCTGATACTCGTCTTCGAGCACGGAAAAGCGATCGGCATCGAATTCCCTTTCGGCGTTGGCCAGCAGCGTGTCGCGTTCGACCATGACGTTCCACAGATCCGTATTGCCCATGAGCGCGACGTTGAGAATCTTCTGCTCCTCGTAGAGGAACTGGTCTTGCCGCAGCACGCCCAAGTGCAGGCGCTGTGGAATGGAAATGCTGCCCTCGCTGGCTTCGAGGTCGCCGGTGAGAATATTTAAAAAGGTTGTCTTGCCCGAGCCGTTGGCGCCTACCAGGCCATAGCGCGAGCCGGCGTTGAGCTGCAGTGAGGCTCCGGCAAAGAGCGTGCGGTCGGCATAGGTCTTGCCGATGTTGGATAGCGTAATCATAGGGAATAGAATCTAAGCGAAATTGGCCATTGCGGAATGGCTGGGGGCAACAGATCTGTCGGCGCCGGTTAGATCCAGAAGACGACGTTGTCGGTCATGCCGGTGAAAAAGTCGATGACCAGCCAGAGGCCGGCGCTGGCAAATTGGCCGATAATGAGCCCAAAGAAAAAGGGTCGTGCGCGCAGAAAGAGCTTGGGTCCACCGTACTTGACGATAAGCGCCTTAAAGAGCCAGGCCAGAAAGATGCTGAACCACAGCTGGTCCATAAGCCAGATCATAGAAACGGGGAAGCCGATGGGATGTAGTGGCCACCACAGAAGATGGTGGCGCGCCGTCATGAGGCCGACCATCAGCGCGCCGCCGAAGAACGTGTGAATCCAACCTTCAATACTGGCCTCCGTCGGCGTGGCCAGTTTGGCGGCGACGTAGTCGAAGGGCGTGCGCGCACCGGCGCCGAAAAACCAGCCGTTGAGGTTGATGCCGCCGTACTCGTAGGCCAAGTACAAGATGGTGGCGATGGAGCCGGCCATGCTAATGACGATGGCCAGCAGCAGGGCCCACAGCAGCGGCCGCACGTTGCGTCCCATACTTTCGCTTAGCTTGAGGCTGTGCATGCAGGAGGCCATGACAAAGGTGCGAATGTCGGCGCCCCAAACGTGGGTATAGGCCAGGCCGACCATGCCAGCCGTGCCGAGTGCAGAGGAGCCCACCGCGGAGACCAGCGTCGAGGCGGCAATGAGCGGACTGGTAGCAGCGGCCACGCCGCTTTCGACTACCACGCGCGTTAGGCCGACAAAGATCGCCAGTGCCAGTGCCAGCAGGACGAGGGCGGCCCACGGCGGCATGCCGGCGGCGATTAACCAGACGGTCATACTCGCACAGCCGCCCAGCAGGCAGATAAGCGCGGCGCGGTAGGACATAATTTCGCCGCTGTCGTCGACCGTCTCATCGCCGCGGACGGCCCTGCGCCACACGGCGCGCAGGTGGTCGCGCGCCAGCCACAGACCAAAGAATACCAGCACGAGAAAAGCGCCCTGCCCGTAGTGGGCCAAAATGGGTTTGGACGCCGCGCCGTAAATGCCCAGCTTCTCGCTGCTGGCAATGCCCAACATGCCCATCGTGCCGTGCGCTATTTTAGCCAGCAAGTTAAACAGCCATAGGCTAAGGGCAATGTCGAGATTGATTAGATAGGAAAAGCCCACCATCGGAAAGCTGAGGCGAACGATAATAGAGGTCGCATTGCGCAGGATCGGTATAGTACTGACTAACTGCACGGCCGGCACGGTATTGTAGTAGGCGTGCAGCCCGTTGAGCGAACTGACAATGGCCGGTAGGGCAAAGCCAATCCACAGAATGGGGCTGCGCCAAAAAGTGTTGCGTCCCTCGGCGTCCTGGCGCACCATCTCGAGCGGCACTTGCACGATGGGAAAGAGCAGGCGCTCGCGCTCGGCCCACTGGCGGCGCAGCACGACCATCAGGGCGATCATGACCAGATAGAGGCTCATGGCGAAGAGCGCCCAATAGCACAGCGGCTCTACCCACGGCTGCCAAGGGATGGCGGCCCCCTGCGGCTTGCCCTCGTAAAACCAACGGATGGCTGTCGCGCTCTGCGGCACCATCCACGAGGGCACATGTGCGTTAATCAGCGAGGCCCACTCGTTTTCTGGCGTGGCGAAATACTGGGCGGCGGTGGTAATGGTTAGCAGGTATTCGGACAGGCCCATGGTGGGAATGGCCGATGCGGTAACCATCATGGCGTAGACGACGAGCAGCTCGCCGCGCGTCAGCGCCCAAGACGCGCGGAGGAGACGTGCCAGTCCGTTGAGTGGCCCGACCAGCAGGAAGAACAGAAAGATGGCGCCCGGCGTGCTGAAGTCGAGCGCCATATACGAACCGCGGATAACCATATTGCCGTAAGGCGCCGCGCAGGCCAGGCACAGCGAGAGCAGGCTACCAGTCAGAATGGCGCGCGCGGAGAAGGCGCTGCGCTCTGGTGCGGTGTGTGGCAATTGGCTGGGCGTGCCCATTTCGTCCCTCGCCGCCGCGCGGAGCGGCTACCTGCTAGGCCAACTCCGCATGCGGCACAGCGGCTATGTCGCCGACTCGAGGTAGGCGGCCAGCAGGTCGCGGCAGGCCTTAATATCGCCGGTGTGGATCGTTTCCGTCACCGTGTGGATGTAGCGCGTGGGGCAGGACAGCGTCATGGCGCGACAGCCGCCGGCGCTGCGCTGGATGCCGCCGGTATCGGTGCCGCCCGCGGCCAAAATAGAGCGCTGCGTCTTAATTTTGTGCTTCTTACCCAGCGCGTCAAAGGTCTCGATCAGGTCGTAGTCGCCGATGGCCGAGCTATCCATAACGGTGATGGCCGCGCCGTCGCCCAAGCGCGTGCAGGCATCCTGTGCGGGCACGCCGGGCGTGTCGACTGCCAGCGTTGTGTCGATGCCAATGCCAATGTCGGGTTGGATCGTATGCGAGGAAGCGGTGGCGCCGCGCAGGCCGACTTCCTCCTGCACGGTAAATACGCAGTGCACTTCGCAGCTGTGGTGCTTTAGCTTGCGGCAGGCCTCAATGGCAATCCAGCAGGCGGCGCGGTTGTCCATCGCCTGGCTGACCATCAAATCGCCGAGGTAGTGCACGGGCGCATTGATGACGACCATGTCGCCGATTTTCACCTTTTTGTCCACCTGTTTTTTATCCAGCCCCAAATCAACCATAAATTCGCGCACGGTGGGAATGCGCTTGCGCTCCTCGGGCGAGGCGACGTGAATCGGCTTGCCGCTGGGATTCATAATGCCCGTTAGGTCTTTGCGCGGATCGTTGGGGTCGGGACAGACGGTCACCATGCGCGCAAAGAGGTTGCGCGTATCAAAGCCGCCGACGGGATTCAGATAGATAAAGCCCTTGTCGTCGATGTGCGAGACGAGAAAACCAATCTGGTCCATGTGCGCGGCTAGCATGACGCGCAGGGGCTCTTTAGCGGCGTTGCCCTTTTTGGGTTTGGGCTTTTTGACGGCGATGATGGAACCGAGCGGGTCTACGCGCACCTCGTCAAATACTCCGTCAATTTCATCGAGTATAAGGCGGCGTATGCGGTGCTCGCGGCCGGGCACGCCGGGCGTAGTGGCGAGTGTTTCGAGCAGTTTGAGCGTGCTCATAGAGCGGTTCCTTTCCGTTGTTGCTAGCGTTTTTCTATGGGGTATTCGCGGTACTCATCGTCTAACGTCCAGCGCACGCTATAGGTGCCGGGCTCGAGGGTCCCGTCGTGCCAGTCCAGCCAAAACAGGCCCTGCAGGCCGTCGTCACCGCCCGCGATCAATCCGTCGTAAAGTGCCCGTACGACGGCGCCCGTGCCGTCGCGCAAATCGATGCGCAGCGCGCCGTCTTGTCCGGCCTTGCAAATCAGCAGCACGGAGTCTTCAGATGCGCTTGCACTCGGCAGGGCGGCGACCATCGTCAGATGGGTTGCGGGCGTCAGCGCGCGCTCGGCGCTCGGGCCGTCTTTGGCGTAGCGCCGGACAAAGCTGGGCGGGGTCTGCTCCGCCTCATCGCGTCCCTGCAGCTGGCGCACGCGCGCGTCGAAGTCGCCCAGCGCCGACCACAGCGTGCCGGCTCGCCCTTCCGGCTGCGGCGTCCACGGTCCTCCCAAGCCGGCATTGCGCCAGCGCGGTGCGTCGAGGTCGCCATTCCACATGTTTTCTATGTTGGTGTGAATAATGCGCTCGATGTCCTGGCGCGTAAAGATCACACCCGTGTGATAGGCCTCGACGATGGAGGCTACTTCGCGGCTCTGGTAGTTGCGCGTCGGATGCACGTTGACCCAGTGGCGGATGCGCTGATGCCCGAGGTCGATATCCCAGCGGCCGAGCGGTTCCCAGTAGTTCCACACATAGCCGTCTCCAAATAGCCGCAACCGCGCTCTGAACAACGCGAAGATTTTTTCAGCGCGCATTCGGTACGCTGCATTGCCGGTGAGGCGAAACAGCCGCAGCGCAGCGATACCCATGTCCATTTGCTTGTTGAAGGGCAGGCTCAGGCCCGATTTATCGCCGGGCAGCGCGCGCCAGGCGCTCAGATCACCGGGCAGCAGGTAGCGATCCCAGGACGCGTAGGCGCCCTGGGGCCCGTCGTCTCGCCAGGTGCCGCGCGCGTCCCATTTTTCCATTACGTCGCGTTCGGCCAGCGCAACGTAGGTGCGCGCGCGTGCGCCGTGCACCGTTTCGAGGGCCTCGTTGTTTAAAACGACTTCGGCAAAGCGCAGCATGGGATTGATGAGAATGGCGTCGCCTACGTGCACGTCGGCCCAGTACTGTTCGTCGTAGATGTAGGGACCAATAAAGCCGCGATAGCCGTCGGGGCCCGTTGCCATCAGCGATACGAGCCAGTCGAAGTAACGCGCGCCCTCATTGAGCCAGGCCGCGTCGTCGTGGGCTTGGTAGCCATCGACAAAGCTGTCGGCGGCGTAGGCGGCGTGCCAGCAAAACGCCTCGCCGGTTGTCCGGCCTTCTACGGCCAGGTTGCGGTTGGCCATGACGCGTGCAAAGTGCGCCGATGGGTCGGACATCGCTTGCGCCTGCAGGTTGGCCACGTGCAGCATGGTGAGTGCGACAAGTAGAATGGGCATGGATATGGGCGACCCAGCGCCTGGCCGCCGCGCCGCTATTTGTCCGTCAGCAGATGGGCGTTGTCAGCCGGCGTAAAGCCGTAGGGGTTGCGCCAGTCAAAGACGGGAGGTTGGCCTTCGTCGTGGTTGTCCGACACGCCGTAGGCGGTGTAGAAATTGGGCGCGTCGTCTCCGCACTCAATAAAGGCGCGCAGCAGGCCGGCGCAGTCGCGGTGGCTGTCCCACACCCCGTCTTCCCGGTAGGGGCGGTTGCTGCGGCCGACGCCGCCGAGGCGCACGACGAGAATTTTCTGCCCCTCTTTCAGCTGCTTGGCGTAGTACTGGCCGGCGATTTCCATCCAGCGCTTGCTGACGCCGTAAAGGCTCGTCGAGCCCACGCCAAAGGGATCGCGCCGCGTGTCCGGCGTGTTGGGAATGGACTCGCTCTTGTCGTAGCCATCGCCCAAAAAGTCGAAGGAGTGCACGGAGCTCGTCATGTAAATGCGCGGCGTTTGTTCGGCAATGGCCACGCGGTAGACACAGTCAGTAATGGCGATATTGAGGGGGTCTAGCCCGTTCTTCCAATTTTCATCGCGCGTGTTCCAGCCCAAGTGGACAATGGCATCTCGACCGCGCACGGCTTCAGTCACCTGCGCCCGCACCGCTTCGGTATAGGCGTCGAGCTGCTCCTTCCAGGAAGTGGGCTTGTCCCGCTCGAGAATTTCTTCCATGCGCACAATACTGATGCCCGAGATGTCGTATTCGTCGCTCAGTTCCTGTCGCATTACGTGTGCTACGGTGCCCGTAGTGCCCGTGAGTAGAACTTTTTTCATCGCCCACCTACTTAGGGTTTGGAGTATGTGTCCAAGGCGTGGAAAGTAACGTTTACAGCAGAACACGGCAATGCGTGCTTCCCGGTGCGCACTACTTGAGCAGCACCAGTATCTTGGTCCATTCGCCGTCGCCGCTGGAAAGCCGGTAGAGGTAGGCGCCGCTGGCTACGGGTACACCGGCGTCGCTGCGCCCGTCCCAGCGAGCCGCGTGCAGCCCGACGCCTTGTCTTCCGCGCCAGAGCGTGGCTAGGCGCTGCCCGAGCAGGTCGTAAATGGCCAGGTCCACCTCGCCGTAGCGTTCGACGGCGTAGTGAATGAGGGTGCTTCCGTTAAAGGGGTTGGGGTAGTTCTGCCACAGCACCGCGCGCTGTGGAACGGCGTCGACTGCGCCGACGGCCGTCGTGGGACCGCCGAGCATATCGGCGACGAGGCGTCCGCTGACCACATGCGCCTCGCCGGCGTTGTTGCGGTCGTTATTGGGCCCATCGCCAGCCATGCCGTTGGGCATGACGTCGATATAGCCGTCGCCGTCCATATCGCCGCTGGCTGCCCAATAGGCCGAATAGTCAGCCGGATCGGGCGCCTGTATCCAGACGATGGGCACGCTAGGTGCGGCTAGGTCGATAACGCCAGGTAGCTCCGGTCCGCCGGCAATGACGACGATACCGCCGGAGGCGCGCCGATTGA
>JAYPJE010000054.1:0-25459 GCA_038128265.1 Gemmatimonadota bacterium | reverse complement strand
GCGCGAGTTCGCCCTAATGCACCCGAAGGCGCTCTTTATCAACACCTGCCGCGGAGGCGTCGTCGACGAAGAGGCCCTCATTGCAGCGCTGCAAAGCGGCCAGCTTGCCGGCGCCGGTTTAGATGTGACGGAGTCCGAGCCCATTGCTCCGGACAATCCGCTCCTACAAATGGCCAACGTCGCCATCACGCCGCACTACGCCGCCCGAGCCATCGAATCGGGTATTCATGGCTCGGCCCATGTAGCAGCCAACGCCGCACGCGCCCTGCGCGGCGAAGCGCCGCTATCCATCGTCCAACCCGTATAGGAGTGACCTTATGTCTACGCCCTTTCCTCCCTGGCCCGAAGGCGACGTAGCGCGCTATACCGCCTACCGAGCCGCCGGTCCCATCGCCGTTGACGGCCACCTCGATGAACCGAGTTGGCTGGCAGCTCCGCGCAGCCCGCGCTTTCGCGATCTCGTACACGGCGCACCGGGCCTCCATGACACCCGCGCGGCCGTGCTGTGGGACGAACGCTATCTGTATGTTGGCTTTTGGATTGAAGAGCCGTTTGTTACAGCTACGCTGACCGAGCGCGACGCTCCCATATACCAAAACAACGACGTCGAAGTATTTATAGCTGGCAAAGACGCCTATTACGAATTCGAGATCAACGCACTCGGCACGATTTACGAAGTGCTCTTCGTGTGGGAAGAGGCTTACCAGCGCGATGGCTACGACAAACTGACCGGTTTACAGCCCGATGCCGAGGGCGCACAGCCCTTTAATGGCGTCGCTCTGAGCAACCATCCGCGCGGCATGCGCAGGGGCTTTTTCCGCTGGGACTTACCCGGCCTGCAGTGGGCAGTGCACGTCGATGGCACGCTCAACGACGACAGCGACCGCGACCGCGGCTGGACGGTAGAATTGGCGTTCCCCTGGGCAGGCATGGACGTATTGGCACGCGGCGATGGACGCGCACTACCGCCAAACGAAGGAGACGTGTGGCGCATGGACTTTTCCCGCTTTAACCAGTATAAAGAGGCCCCTCCTTCGCGCGATCCGGGCGGCTGGGCGTGGAGTCCGCACGGCGTGTGGGACTCGCACGTGCCCGAGTGCTTTCCCTTTATCGAATTCTCGAATACTTCGGTGCTTGAACTATAGGAATGAACCTGCCAAACATTTCATATATAGGCTCCAATAGCGATTGACCCATGTCCACAATGGATCGACATGTAGCGCGTTTTGCGGTACAATAACTCGCTATGTGACCTCTTCAACATCCCAATACCAAGGCTGTAGAATAGAGTCTATGCAACTTACAATGGTTATACAGCGTTTCATCGTCATCTTATTAATCGGGATTCCCATGGAAGTATTGGCAGTAAACAAAGCCACTGAATTGACCAACAATGCATGGATCAGAACACCGACAAGGATTGGCGTCGTCAATCCTGTCGCCTACTGTGTCAATCGAATAGAAGCCATCGATTTGGCACGACGAGAAAAATGGCAGGAAGCTAAACCCATCTTAGAGGAATTGACCTCGCAATACCCGGACGACGGCGATACCTGGTACCTATTGGGATTGGCCTACCTTCAGCATCAACAATGGAGAAAAGCAATCGATGCGCTTGAACAAACTATCGCGCTAGGGACTGCTCTGCACGACATTCCAACGGGCTCTGCACCATCGAACGACATCATGATCAAAATTGCTGAGGCACACGGTCGTTTGGGCAATGAGAAAGAGGCCATTACCTGGATCAAACAAAACCTTTCTGCTCGGTGGGATGATCGACCGACGCTAGCGGGCACCAGCATATTTACTCGGGGGAAAAATCCAAACTTTGCGCTTTTTGAAACATCGGAATCATTCCAAAAAGCCGCGGGGAGCTACCTAGACACAACGCTGTCTCGTGACGAGGCCTGGCGGCAGGACCTACGCTTCCTGGTGGGCGAAATAAAGCGCTTACATGTACACATGTACCACACCCTTAGTCCAGAAGCGTTTCAACGCAAGGTGGACAGCATCGATCAACAAATACCATCACTGACCGACCAGCAAGTGGTTTTTGAGTTTATGCTGTTGTTGGGTTCGGTAGGCAATGGGCATAACCTCATCATTCCTGGCTTTGGTGCGAAAGGTTCATTTGCGCAACTGCCAATGCAATTCTACTGGTTCTCTGATGGGCTGTATATCGTGGGTGCCAGCGAAGAGTATCGGGAATGGATAGGTAGTGCGGTCGAAGCATTTGGCAACACGCCGACCGAGCAGGCACTGGCAAAGACAGCGTCGATCAACGCCAGAGACAATGAAATGCAGCAGCGCTGGTTAAGCCCATACTATCTCAGTTTAACAACCGTACTCGAAGGACTAGGGATCGTTGAGAATAGCAACCACGTTTCCCTAACCCTGCGCAAACCCTCTGGCACAGCGCATAAAATTCAACCTAAGACCCACGCGATACATTTCCAAGGCTTCCCCAAGCTTCCGCCATTAACAGCGAATGCGTCTCCGCGCTATTTGGCCAATAATCATGACACCTATTGGTCTGAATTCGTCAGTGAACGCAATGCACTCTATGTTCAAGTCAACGATATTGCCAATAAGGCATCTGTTTCTTTCAAGGAATTTAACCTTCAGCTCAGAAAAAAAATAATAGCAGAGCATGTCGACAATTTCATTTTAGATTTGCGCCATAACAGCGGCGGAGACGGCTCTATTAATCCCCCAATGATTGCAACCATGGTTTTCTTTGAGGGGCATAAACCCGATGGTAAGCTGTTTGTGCTCATCGGTAGAAATACGTTTTCAGCAGCACATAACCTATTGCTAGATATTTCCCGGTTAACCGATGTAATTGTCGTGGGCGAACCATCGGGATCACGCCCCAACGCACTGAGTGAATCGGGCTGGTTTAACTTACCCTACAGTAGATTAACGGGCATCGTTTCTTCACAATTTCACCAATCAGGTGAGCCAGAAGATCACCGCATTTGGGTTGCTCCGCATATGCCTATCGGCTTGTCCTCGGATGAATACTTCTCGGGCGAGGATCCATCAATGGATGCAATTTTAAATTTTATTGGCGGTGCAGGCGGTCGCAAAAAATAACTTGAGATCCACGTCCCCCCTAAACCATCGTTTTGCGCAGCGGCGCGTGCGCGCCTTGGCTCTTTGGACAACCTCTTCGAGGTTCGCAAACCGTGAGACTTATAGGACTGCTATATGGCCACCGAATTAGTGCAACTGAACGCCGCCGACTTTGAAGATGCGATGGACTTCATGAATCTGGTCTTTAGTGCCCACGGTCCGATCGACTTCACGCAGCTGCTGCCGGCCCTCTACCAACCCGACGATGAAATGATGGGCTGGAACTGGGCCGTGCGCGAAGACGGGCGCCTCCGTGCCGTAGTCGGCTCCTTTCCCATTGCGTGGCAGCTAGGCGAAACGCAGCTAGAGGTCGCCGGCATTGGCGGCGTCTCTAGCCATCCACGCCGACGCGGGGCCGGCTATATGCGCCAGCTCATGGAGCACTGCGTCCAGCGTATGCGCGACGAAGGTAAGCACCTGTCGTGGCTCGGCGGGCAGCGCCAGCGCTACGCCTATTTTGGCTACGAAAAATGCGGCACGGGCTACTCATTCACGCTGAGCAAAGCCAATTTGCGCCACGTCTATGGCGATACGGCTAGCCGACTCTCTTTCCAGCCGCTCGATCCCAACGACGCCACACATCGGGCCGGCTGTATCGAATTACACGATGCACAGCCCATCCACTGCCTGCGCCCCGCCGAGCGATTTGACGCGCTGCTGCGCAGTTGGAAGCACCAACCGCACATCGCGTTGGCACCCGATGGCCGCATGATCGGCTATCTCGTGACCAACGGCAGCGGCGACTCGGTCTGCGAACTGTGCGCCGTATCCGAGGGCCATCCCGAGCTGGAGATCGCGCGCGCGTGGGTCGCCCAACAGAGTTCGAGCAGCACGCGCTTCGATCTGTCGCCATGGCATCCGCTCGTCCACAAGCTCGGCCCTATTGGCGAATCGTTCTCAACGAGTTCTACGGGTAATTGGCAGGTTTTTGACTGGACGGCAACGCTGCGTGCACTGCTGGCAGTGCGCGCCAGCACCGGACCGCTGGTCGATGGCCGAGTTACCGTGGAAATTACCGGCTGCGGCACGCTGGCGCTGGAGGTGCAAAGCGGGGAAACAACGTGCGCGCGCACAGAAGAAAAACCGGTCCTGCGGGTGGATGCACCGACGGCGCATCGCCTGCTCTTTGGCCCGCTGGCTCCATCGGCCGTCGTCGAGCTTCCGCCAGCCGCCGCTGTGCTGGAGCAGTGGTGTCCGCTGCCGCTCTACTGGTCTCGACAGGACGGCGTATAGCCTTAGTCGGCGTTTGCAACGTAAATTGGACTGGACCACGCGCGTTCACCATCGACCTGCACTACCCGCACCCAATAGGCGTGCATTGCCTGTCGACGCGTTTCATCGCGCCAGCACAGCTGCGCCGAGTGCGATCCATCGACGCGCGGAGCTGTGCCCACGCGCACGTGCTTTGAAGCACCGCCTAGCGATGCGAACTGCTCTCGTTGCAGCGCCTCCTGCACATCGATCTCGACCACTCCTGGCAGCGCTTCTAAGCGCAGGCGCGCAGCGCCGTCGGTGCGGAGGCTGAATCCCATTTCGTTACCCCCCGTCGCCGAACGCCAGCGCACGCTGCGCTCGTCGACCTGCTCGACTGAGTCGAGCGGCGACTGCAGTCCCACGGGCACGACGTCGGCCAGACGACCGCTCTCGGCGCGGAGCACGCCGTCCCACTGCACGCGCTGTGCACCCGCCGTGCCTTCCGCTTCGGCTCCGCCCCACAGCACGCGCAGGCGCGAGCGATCATATGGGGCAATCTGCCAGCTGTGCACGACATCGGTGTCGCGCAGCACATCGACGCGCTCTAGGGCAGCCGTCCCTTCGACGCATACGCGTATTCCTACGGTATCGGACACCGTGCACTGGCTGCCCATGCCGCGCCCGTCTATTTCTACGTCTAGCAAGATGCGCGCGCCGCTCGTCGCATAGCAGCGCCGCGCCTGCAGCGCGGACCACAGCCCCCGACGGCTCAACTCATCCGCGCGCAGGGCCGTCAGCCCATTGCGCACGTTGCGCGTTAGACGCCGCCCCGGTCGGCAAGCCCCCGGACGCCCCATGACCCCATCGGTCCCACCCGTAACGCCAACCTTATACCCGCGGCGCACAGCGTCAAATACAAACCACTCCGACGTGCCGTGCGTCGAGTGGATCTCAAAAAGCGGCTCGATAGAAGGCTCGTGGAAGTCGAGGTTGGTCGGCCGCCCCCCCACGTGCAACCCAAGCAGCACCTGTTGGTCTTTCATCGCGGCGAGAAACTCCGGCGCGCGCGGCAAGTCCGGCGTTGGATCGGGCATCTCCTCGGCAAAAAATCGGTCCGAGCGACGCAGCCGCGCTTCGTCTGCCCGATAGAACACGTTGCGATCGCCGCCGTCCTCGCTAAACGGGCTCCACTCACAGCCCAGGTAGCAGACAAACTGTCCCGGCTTATCAGCCGCGTGCGAAACGTCGCGCACGTGCTGCCAAGTAGCCGAGTCGATGTAGTGGTCGTTGGCCTGCTGGCTGGCAAACTGCAGCCCGGCCACGTCGCGGGCGTAGGTAAAATGATCGTCTAGGGAACCGGCCCCACAGCCGATCTCCGTTTGACCGGAGTGCAGGTCGCCCCAGTAGAGACGCTCGGCGCGCGCGGTGGGCACGACGCGCAGCGGATTGCCCTCACCCTGCAGCAAACCGCAGCGCGCGCGCAGCCGATAGACGCCCTCATCTCGCAGGTGGACGCGATAGGTATAGACCGGAAAGCGCGCACCCTGGCTCTCGCAGACCGCTTCATGGCCTCCCTCAAGCGTCGGTTCGCCCTCTAGCGCTGCGGGGTTACCCCAGCGATCTTCGCCGTATACGCGCACGACCGTCGCTTCGCCTACTCCAACCTCGCCTTCGCACACGACGACGAGGCGCTCGGCCGGGCCGGCGACAATCTCATATGCCCCAGGGTCAGCGAGGCGATTCCAGCTGTGCTCGTCCTCGCCGCTAATCAACGGCAGGAAGCGCGCCCCGCGCGTAATGAACGTCGGCGCCCCCCATCCGTAGCAGCGCAGCACGGCCTCATCGCCCGCGCGTAGACCACCCGAGATGACCCGCAGTTCCACGTGGTGATGCCAGGGGTTGAGATCGCCCTGCGGCTCGAATGCAAACGCAACTTTCGCTTGTTCGCAGACAATCTCCGTTCGCTCCGGCCGCGCCCAATCAAAGGGCCAGCGCCAGGCGATGCGCAGGGCCGCGCCCTCGGCCAGCCCCGCTTCTCCTGCGCAAAATGCAAACTCGGCGTCAACGGCAGCGCCGGCAACGACGGTTTTAGGCATTCGACAGCGCATCGTTCCCCAGCGGCGCGCGCGCTCGTCAAAAGCCAACTGGGGCCAGTGCCAGACCTGCCCTCCGCCGGGTGCACCGCTTCGAACTATTGCCACTTAGCGCGGTGCCTTCCACTTGCGCAGCTGTTTTTTCCACACGCGTTCAATCTCGCTCTGAATCGCCAGCACGTCCTTCCAGCGATCGCCAAACACCGATACGAAGTAGCCACCGGCAATCTGCTCGGGGCATACAAAGAGTTCGCGCCCGGGAGGAGCCGTTTCCAACCAGCAGGACAGCACGCGTTCGGCAAACTCCAACCAATCGATAAACTCCGGCGTAAAGGCGCCCTTGGCATCGAGAGCGGGGATCTGCGCGTGATGGCCGTTAAACGGACGAAAGTGCAGCTGGTTGGCGTGCTGGATCAGGTCCGGGCGCTCGGCCAAGCGATCCCAATAGGGCGGCGACAGGTGTTTGATGACAGCCGGGTGCGAGAAGTCCCAGGTCATCTTTAACTTCCTCTTTTCCGCCTTTTCAAAGCCCTCGGCCAGCGCATAGGCTTTTTCCGGCGTCTCCGTGCAGGTATCGCGGTGCACCTCAATCGACACATCCATACCCATTTCGTCGGCAGCGGCCATCAGGCGGCGTGCCACTTCCAGCGCGCGCTTAGTCGGCGTGTCGTGATCGAGCATTTGCACGTTGACGACGCGCGCGCCCGTCGCTTTGATCGCGCGCAGCTTAGGCTTGATCTCACCAATGCCGCCCAGATCGGTCGTGCAGGCAAAGAGCAGGCCCGACTCGGCTACCTGCTCACGACTGACAAAAGCCGTGCGCCCGACAAAACCGGCAAAACCCGCCTTGCGAATCGTTGCGATTTTTCGATCAATGCTCCATTCACCCTTCTTGTCGCCGTATCCCATTAACGAACCCAGCGTAGCGCACTGGTACAACACCGGCTTCTCAACTTTGTTTTTGGCCATCGTTCGCTCCTTTTCGCGAAGAGAGTGCGCGCGTAAGGTACGCAGCGAATGCCGGAGTACCAAATGGATCGGATCGATTGGCCGCGCGCGGTGCACTTGCTATATTTTTTGACATAACCCGACAAATGGGGAGTGAGCCGATGACGACTACAGCACCCACCAGCAAAGACCTCGCAACCCCTCTGCCACAGCGCCAGCTAGGCCATACTGGCGAGCGCGTCCCCATGCTCGGACTGGGTACGGCCCCAGGCGGCATGGGTTTAAAAGACGATGCCGCCATCGCGCTGTTTGAACGAGCCATCGACCTAGGCGTAACCTATGTGGACACCGCCCCCGGCTACGAACGCGCCCACCGTCAGCTAGCCGAAATTGTGCCGGCGCGGCGCGACGAAATTTTTCTCATTAGCAAGGGCGTCACGGCAGATGGCGACGAGATGCAGCGCATCGTAGAGCAGAATCTACGCGATTTAAAAACGGACCATTTAGATCTGATGTACGTGCACTCGCTGGGCAATCACGACGTCGACCAGGTGCTAGCGCCCAACGGGTCGCTAGCCGCGCTGCGTGAGGCCAAGCGCCAGGGGCTTATTCGCTACCTAGGCGTCACCGCACACCACTGCCCGTGGAAGGTGGCCCGCGTGCTGCGCGAAGCCGAAATAGACGTCATCATGATCGCCCTCAACTTCGCCGACCACTTTACCTATAACTTCGACGGCGAAGTGCTGGCGCTGGCGCGCGAAAAGGGCGTCGGCGTAGCGGCCATGAAAGCCTACGGTGGCGCCATCGATATGCAGTACGAAAAGCCCGTCGCTGCGGCCCTGCAGCCACAGGGCTTCAGCCAGTATGAACAGGCACTGCGCTATGCGCTGGGTCTGCCTGGGGTCAGCACGGCCGTAGTCGGACTATACAGCGAAGAAGAGCTCGAGCAAAACATTGAGTGGGTGCGGCGCTACCAGCCGCTAACAGTTGACGAGGAAAGCGCGCTGCTCGAGCAGGGCCAGCGCATTGCCGAGCAGTGGGGCGCACACTTTGGCCCCGTGCGCTAGGCGGTCGACTGAGTGCGAGCCCCTACTTGCTGTAGCACGAGGCCGCCAACGACTAACAGTAGCCCCACCAATGTCGAGGGTAGGATCTCTTCGCCAACGAGGAAGTAGATAAAGGCGAGCGATAGGAACGGCGAAATAAAAATAAGGTTGCCCACCTGCGCCGCATGTTCGGCATAGCGCAGCGCCTGCTGCCAGAGCACAAAAGCCACGCCCATCTCGAAAACCCCCACGTAGGCCGCGCCCCACAGCCCCTCGGCCGGCACCGGCCACGGACTAGACTGCCAAAGGCAGTATAGGAACACAAAAGGCAGGGCTAGGGCAAAGTTCAGGAATAGCCGCACGACCGGATCGCGATCATCGCGCGTATTGAATATCCAGTAGAGCGCCCACAGCACCGTGCTGCCCAACGCGAGCGCAACGCCAGTGGGATCGGAGAAGCGCATACCCAACACATCGCCGCGCGTGCTGATAACGAGCACGCCGCTATAGCAGATGAGACCGGCCAGCGCATCGTGCCAGCCCGGGCGCTGATTTAATAAGGGAATCGACAGCAGCGTAAGCGTTAGCGCCCAGGTATAGTTGAGCGGCTGTGCCTCCTGCGCCGGCAAACGCTGGTAGGCGGCAAATAGAACGAGGTAATAGGCCAGCGGATTGCACAACCCCAGCAGCAGTGAACGCCCCCAGGCTCGACGCCCTCCGTTCCACAACAGTCCGCCCTTGCCCTGCAGCCAAACCACGAGGCCCAATACCAGCGTCGAAACTGCACTGGCGTAGAGCAGCAGCTGCGCGTAGTCGAGATGGCGCAGCGACAGCTTAAAGGCCGATGCCACGGTCGACCACAGCAGCACGGTAGCCAGACCGTATAGATAGGCCCGACGGCGATCTACCTCAGGTGCAACCATTCCGGCACGGCCCCATCGCACTGCTCACAGCAAGCCCCCTCTGTTGGCCGTGCACAGTTACGCCTCCGCGCGCCATACTTCCAGCGGGTGTCGACGCTCGACCAGCGGTAGATCGACGCGCCGTCCGCCCTCGCGGTGCGACTGGTACAGGCCCAGTATCATCTCGAAGGCCGTGCGTCCCTCGATGCCACTGCTCGGGGGTGCCCCATCTTCCTCTATGGCCTTGGCCAGCGCGCGATACATCGCTACGATAGGGTCCTCGCCGGCCATATCACCCAAGTGCACCGGCTGCCAATCACCCAAGTCAGACGGCATGCCCTCCATCGGCCGCGGCAGGTGCCACAAACAGGGGTCCACACTGCGCGATGCGCGCACGGCCAATTGCCCCTCCGTGCCCAACACATCAACACCGTAGTTGGCACTCATCAGCGTTTGGTAGCCGAGAAAATGAATCTCGCCGAGCACGCCGTTGGCGAATCCGTACTGTCCGACGGCGCGCTCGCCCAGCACCGGACCCGAGTCGCGATCTTTGGGCGACATTTCCTTGGCTTCCATAACGCCGCTGACGTCGGCCAGCGCACCCTGCCAGTATATCGTGCCCGAACACCAGGTGGGACTTCCGCCAAAACAGAGCATCATATCCGTCACATGCGTGCCCATCTCGGTAAACTCATTGCCGCTCTTGCGACCGCATTTATTGCGCCCGCGCACCAGCACCACCTCGCCAATTGCGCCTTCGCGCACCATCTGCTGTGCCCGGCGAATGCCCGGGTTGACGTGGTTTTGCTGGTTAATTGCCAGGCGCGCTCCACTGCGCTGGGCGGCATCGACCATGGCATCGGCTTCGCCTAGGTCAATCGCAATCGGCTTTTCGCATAGAACGCTTATCCCGCGCTCCAGCGCCTCCACGCTCGGCGCGCAGTGTCCGCGCGTCTGCGTCGCCACGACGACGATGTCCGGCTTGGCATCGTCGCACATATGAGCACATTCGCGGTATGCTCTGGCATCGACCAGTTCGCCGGCGCGTGCCAGCGCTTCGTCCGAAACATCGCAGAGAGCGACAAATTCAAACTCGTGCACGTCTTTCAGCGCGCTGATATGCTGGCGTCCCATACCACCACAGCCGACCAAGGCCACTCTGTAGCGCCTATCCATTATGTATTCTCTCCCGTATAGGTTTTTCGCTTAAAGCGCTTTCCAGGGCGCTCCGCGCATCGCGCATTCCATGCGGTGTTCCTGGACATCAACGACGAGCGAATAGCGCGTGTGCACAGTATACAGCGGCTCCTTGCAGAGCCCCCCCTGGCAGCGTTCTACCACATCTTCGTTGTCGAGCGTCGGCAACCAGGCGTAGAGTTCCTCGACCAACCCGCGCATCGCATCACCGCGCAAGACATCGTCCGGCTGCCCGTTTCCCCCTCCATCACCTGCTACAGACGTCGCGCACACGAGCAGACCGGTCTCGCGCGTTTCGCACTCGGCGCGACCGGCACCGTAGCGGACCAGCGCAATACAATCGCTATCGCCCAGTAGCACTTGGCCACCGGGCAACGTCGGGCTGTGAGCCGCTTCGGCCTCGATCCGCGCTAGGGCGCTGCACACGTCGCGGCAGTCGAGGAGTATTTTGGATAGGCGTGACGCCCCGGCATCGGCAGGCAAGAATAGCAGCGCCAACCCCAATCTAGACATCGCCCCTGCCGTCGCGATTGGCACTCCGCCGCTATCGGCGACGCGCACCAATCCGCCGGCTTCTCTATCGATGTGCACTCCATTATCACCCCCCGCTTCGGCATCGGCGTTGAGCAGCAGGAACGTGCGGCCGTTTTGCGTCAGTGCGGCCATGGTAGACATCGGGTCCCCTCCCGTTATTCGAGCGCGCTGCGATAGGTTATGGACAAGCCGCACTGGTCTTCGCCCCGCGCGCCTCTATATTTACCGCAGCAGCGAGTGCTAATCTACGCAAGCCTTTTACCTATCACAACGCGACGTCAACGCCCTATGCAGCGCCTTGTTACGCTCTTCTTTATCGCATGCGCTCTCCTGCCCTACACCGCTGGTGCCGACGACAATAAGCACACCGTGCGCGGCATTACCATTTCCACGCACGGCAGCGGCCGCGACTGGGGCTCGGACGCCATGCTGCCCACCTTAGAGGACATCCGCGCACTCGGCGCCAATTGGGTTGCCATCCATCCCTACGCCCGCATTAACAGTGATGGCTCGCTGCAGTTTGGGCGCTTTGATCCAACCAATCCACCCGCCCATCTGGTGCGCCCCATTCGCGAGGCACACCAACTCGGCCTGAACATCTGCATCAAGCCGCATATTGCCTACTGGGGATCGCCTTTTGCATGGCGCGGAGAAATCGAATTTGCCCAAGAGGAGCAGTGGACAACCTTTTGGCGCGATTACAGAGAGTGGATTCTGCTACTAGCGGCGGCCTGCAGCGAGGCCGATGGTTTTGTCGTAGGAACCGAATTAGACCGCATGCTGCCGTTTGAGGCGCAGTGGCGCGCGCTGATCGCCGACGTGCGCGAGCAGACCGGCGCACCGCTAACCTATGCCGCCAATTGGACCGACTACGAACGCGTGCCGTTCTGGGATGCCCTCGACGTCATCGGCATTCAGGCCTACTTCCCCCTAGCCGACAGCACCGATTCCAGCGAAGAAGCCATCCGGCGCGGATGGCAGCGGCGCATGGACGAGCTGCGCACCTATGGCGACATCCACAATCGCAATATTCTCTTCACGGAATTGGGCTATAACCAGTCGCATCGCGCACCCATACAGCCGTGGGACTACGCCACGGACGGCGACGACGCCCGCCCTGTGCAAATAGCGTGCATGCGCGCTGCCCTACAGGCCATCGAAGAGGAAGAGCGCATCGTCGGCGCCCTGCTGTGGAAGTGGTTCCCCCACCCCCGACCGACAGGTCGCAACTTCCAGCTAGCCGCTCCGCACCTGCGCGCTGTCATCGCCGAAGCGTGGCAGGACTAGCGACAGCCCTATCTCACTGAGGCATTCAAGAGACGGGTAGATTGGCGTTTAACAGGACGCCAATTTTACAACTAAACCAATAAAAACAGCATCTTATGAAGAGCGCGCGCACGTCACCACCGGCGGCATGCGTTTTGCGAAATGGCCATTAAGCACGCCCTTTACGCAAGGAGGTGATCGCATGAAAACGCTCAGCTTCCTCATTCTCTCCGCCTTCGCCATCGGCTGTGCCAACCAATTTGACGCCGGCAACGAGGCCTTTTCGCGCGGCGATTGGAAAGGGGCCATCTTTCACTATGGCCACGTCGCCACGACCAACGCCGATCGCCCAGCCGCCCGCGAGATGACCGCCAAAGCCTATTTCAACTGGGGGAAAGAGCTCTACGCAGCCGGCCGCTGGAAAAAGGCAACCGACAAACTACTGCAGGTAAAGTCGGAGTTTGTCGACTACCAAGAAGCGCGCGAAATGGTCAGCGCCTGCAACTTCTTTGTCGGCAAAGAAGCCTTTGAGCGCAGCGACTGGCGGGAGGCCATTAAGTATCTCAACATCGTGCGCTCGACGAGCCCGCGCTACGACGAGTCGCGCGCGCTGGCTAAAAAAGCCCATGCCGAACTCGACCGCCGCAAGGGCTAGCCTTCGGCGATAAGACCGACGGCGCGCAGCAGCGTCTCCTGCACGAGCAGCTCGTGATCGAGCGTTCGATCGGGCGGGCGCTGCTGCGATAGCACGCCTACAAAGGCCTCCAGCTCGCGTTCGTAGGTCGTCTGGCGCGAAGGGCCTTCAATGGACACCAACTGCTCGCCTTTGACGTATTCGCCAAACGGCTCTTCCAAACACAGGCGAATGGCGTGGCCGGGTTCAAATGGCTCAACGAGAATAGCGCTACCTGCACTGCCGTAGACCTCAAAGCGACGCGCCATGGGGCGCGCTTCCATCGCCGCAATATCCACCCAGGCCATGGCGCGCTCGTATTCGAATACGCCCAGCGTATTGTCGCTAAAATCGGGCACCTGTCCGCTGTCGTTGCGCAAGAAGGCCGTCACTTTGTGCGGGCGCCCGAGTATCCATACGACCTGATCGAGCATGTGGCCGGCCAGATCGTAAAAAATGCCGCCTACGTGCGAACGGCCAATCACCGCGCGCGCCTCGGGCGGAATATTCGTCGACATATGCGCGCGCACGGAATAGATATCGCCGAGGGCTCCGCTCCGCGCCCACTCGGCTACCCGCTGAAAACCGTCGTGATAGCGCAGCATATAGCCCATCTGGATGTGCAGACCGCGCGCCGCCGCGTCGGCCACGACCTGCTGCCAGCGCGCCCAGTCGTCGCCGGCTGGCTTGTCGTACCATGCGTGCTTATTGGCGGCGATAATGCGCGCCGTTTGCTCCAGACTTTCGGCATTGAGGCCCTCCGAAGCGATGGCGACAATGGATCCATCACCCAACATAGCTTCTTCGCTTTCGAAAAAGGGGACGTTTGCATAGGGTCCATCGCCCCCTTCGCACTCGGCTCGCCGCGCCGCATCCGGCTCGTAGACCCCCACTAACTCGACGTCCGGGTTTTGCTGCATGGCGCGCAGTTTGCCGCTGGCATGCCCGTGTTTTGTCCCATACTGCGCCATTCGAATAGCCATATTACACACTCCTTGTCACATGCGATGTATTACCGGCCCAGCCAGCCGCCGTCGACGACGACGACCGACCCGTGCACGTAGTCCGCTGCAGCCGAAGACAACCAGACGACCGCCCCTTTCAAATCGTCGGGCGCGCCCCAGCGCCCAGCCGGTATGCGCACCAACAGCTGCTCGTTGCGCTGCGGGTCGTCGCGCAGAGCCTGGTTGTTGTCGGTAGCGATATACCCCGGCGCAATGGCATTGACGTTCACTCCCCGACTCGCCCACTCGTTCGACAGCGCCATCGTCAGCTGGCCAATACCGCCCTTGGCCGCCGCATAGCCCGGCACCGTAATCCCGCCCTGGAACGTAAGCACCGAGGCCGTAAAGACGATTTTGCCGCTGCCGCGCGCCACCATCGAACGACCAAACTCGCGCGCCAGCACAAACTGCGCGCTGAGGTTGACCTCGATGACCTTGTCCCAGTATTCATCTGGGTGTTCTTCGGCCGGAGCGCGCATAATCGTGCCGGCGTTGTTTATCAAAATATCGATGGGCCCCGCATCGCGCTCTACCTCTTCGGCAAAAGCGCGCAGCGCAGCGCGATCGGAAAAGTCGCACGCATAACCCCTAAAATTCTTGCCTAGCGCCCTTACGTCGGCCTCGACTTGGCTGTCGGCCTCAAGCGATGCGCTCACTCCGACAATATCGGCTCCGGCTTCGGCCAACGCCTGGGCAAAACCGCGCCCTATACCGCGCCGGCAGCCCGTAACCAAGGCCGTTTTTCCATCCAGCTTAAACAAGTCTAAAATGCCCATTCCCTACGCTCCTCGGATATCAATTAACACCTTGACTTCTTCAGCCCCCGCTTCGAGTTCGGCCAATACGCCCGGCAGCTGCCCCAGCGGTCGGCGCGCCGTCACCAGCGCATCCAACACATCGCCCAGTGGCTCAACCAGCTCAATAGCGCGTTCGTAGTCTTCCCGTTCATAGACGCGCACGCCGCACAGCTGCAGTTCGCGCCAGAAAAATTGGAATAGGTCGACGGGAGGAGCCTGGGCAAAAATAGCTACGACGACGATGCGACCGCGCACCTTGGCAATGCGCGTCATCGCCGCTGCGCCAGCGGCCGAGCCCGATACTTCGAATACGACGTCGGCTCCTGCCCCTTGCGTCCATTCCTCGACGCGCCCCTCGAGATCGTCGCGCAGCGGATTGACGGTCGCTAATCCCAGCTGTTCGGCCTTGCCTAGACGAAACGCGCTCACCTCGCTCAGCAGCACCTCGGCACCGGCGTGCCGGGCCACCAGCGCGTTGAGCAAACCAATAGGCCCACCGCCAATCACGACCGCCTTATCGCCGGCTTCTACCTGCCCTAAGCGCACGTCGTGACAGGCCACAGCTAGCGGTTCGATGAGAGCAGCGCGATCCATCGCTACGTCGGCCGGCAGTTTGTGCAGCAAGTGGGCCGGCACGGTCCACGAAGTCTGAAATGCACCCGGACTGTCGATGCCGATAAAGTTGAGGCGCTGGCAAATGTGGCCGTGCCCGGCCCGGCAGGCCGGACAGACGCCGCAGGCGTCGAGCGGGCGCACGACCACGGGGTCGCCCAGTTCGTAGCCGACGACGCCGGGACCGAGTTCGGCGACGCGACCCGACATTTCGTGACCAATAACGCGCCGGCCGTCAAAGCGCCCGTCCATATGGCCCTGGTAGATGTGCAAATCCGTTCCGCACACCCCACACCAATCCACTTCGATGCGCACCTGCTCGGCCAGCGGTGCAACCGCTTCACTGGCGGCAACTTCCACTTCGCCTGCGCGCACGTAATAGGCGCCCACAGCACTCATAGCATCCTCCTCTTAAAGTCCCAGACGCGCGTACTGCTCTTCTGGTGCATCGCAGGCGCGCATCAGTCCAAGCATATGATCGATCATGCGTTGTTCGATAGCCTCGTCGACGAGCGGGGCCTGCTGCTGCGGGTCAGACTGCAGGTCAAACAGTAAATTGCCGTAGGCACACTGGCTCGGCCAGCGCCCTCCCGCCGCCGTGCGCAGCAGACGACAGCCGCGCGTAAAGGAAAAATCCGCCGCGTATTCGGCCGCGCGCAGTTCGTCGAGGGAAAACGCACTGCGCATATGCGTGGGCATCAGCGTATAGTTGTAGAGCGGCTCGTTATCGCCCGATGACGGACTGCGCATGTAGACGTAACGCCCGTCGGTGACGTTGACTTGACCGCCGTGGTGGCCAAAGAGCGCCGCCTCGCGCACCGCGCCATCGGCAGCCACCACTTCGCCTAGCGCGTGGCCGAGCATGTGCTCATCGCGCTCTATGCCAAAGAAATCCAGCAGCGTGGGCCCGATATCAATCGAGGGCTGCACTAGACTGTGCCGACGCTGACCGGCGACGCGCGAACGGGGATCCCAGACAAAAAACGGCGTGTGCGCCATCTCCCCGTACCACGGCACGTGGACCTTGGCCCACATATCGTGTTCGCCCAGCAAAAAGCCGTGATCGGTCCACACGATAAGCATCGTATCGTCCCACATCTGCAGACGATCCATTTCGTCAAGCACGTTGCCCAACGAGGCATCGCACATGCTGAGCAGCGCAGCGTAGTGACCGCGACACTGCTCTACGAGTTCGCGGCTCTCCGTAACGGCGCCGTAGCTGGGCCAGTCAAAGAGCGGGCCGCTGCGGTCGCCGATGAGATCGCGGTACAGATCCTGATACTCGCGCTGAGTGAAAAAGGGCTCGTGTGGATCAAAGGTCTCAATCTGCAAAAACCAGCTATCCTCGCCGCTGTTGCGCCGCATAAAATCGATGCCGGCAGCAAAGGTCTTGCGCTGCGGCTGCTCTTCGGCACGGCGCATAAACTGGCGGTTGACCAGGTCCTGACGGTGTGGCCAGCGGGCGTTGTCGGCGTTGCGACCGTGCGCGTGCGGCTTGGGTGGATCGGCAACCTGCCCCATCCATACGTCACCCTCCTGACCGCGAAAAAACTGCCAGGTGCTATACTGCGTATGGTAGGTCGCACCGCCGGCTTCCCAGTAGTGCTGATGATCGCTGACCAGGTGAGAAGAGATGCCGCCCTCGTCCAGCATGCGCGGCACGGAAGCGTCAAAGGGTTCGAGCGGACCCCAGGCTCGGTGAAGGAAGTTGGGGCGACCGGTGTGCAGATCGCGCCGCGCCGGCATGCACGGCATCGAACACACATAGCTATTCTCGAAGGTCGCACTGCGTTCGGCCAAGCGCTGGAAATTGGGCGCGTGCACCCAATCACAGCCGTAGGGAGGCAACATGTGGCGATTGAGCGAGTCAAACATGACCATGATCGCCTTCATCTTCCGCACACTCCCCCGCGGCGAGACGGTCGCTCCATCGGCGCTCCTGCTCCCACACTAAACTCTATTTTTACGCGGAATCTCCCGGCCATTGCGTCCTCCCTCCCGATGCGCGCTGGATACAGGTGGGCTCATCTTAGCACCTGGTAGACAGCGTGTCAACCCGCGAACCTGTGCAGCGGTAAAGGGTCCGTTGCCCTCCCATACAAGCTAGTTTATGTGCTTGAATAGTCGACTGGCGGCGCTGCGTCTAACCCAAATTGAAAATGGCGTTGCCGACTTTTCCAGTAAAATAGTCGATTACAATCCACAGGCCGTTGCACAGCGCTTCACCTAAAATCAGTCCGAGAAAGAAATACTGGCTGCTCTGGTAGCGCGCCGCACCGCCGTAGCGCAGAATGGCTTTCTTCAACAGCCAGGCAATGGCGACGCTCAACCACACTTTGTTCATCATAAAGTTGGCGCCGATGGGAAACCCAATGGGATGCAGCGGCCACCACAGCAAGTACTGTCGTGCCCAGGTCAGCAGCAGCATAATAACGGCTCCGCCGGCCAAAAAGCTCACGCCCATCCAGTCGACGCCGAGCGGCTCTAGGTTGCGCACGGCGTTGTTGTAGATGGTCTCGGGACCGCCGCGAAAGCGCCAGCCATCGAGGTTGATGCCGCCGTACTTATAGGCCATGTGCATGACCATCCAGCACGACCCCACCGCGCCAATAAAAATGGCCAACACCACGCCGTGAAATACCAGGCGACGGCTGCGGCGGTCCATGTTCTCGATAAGCTTCAAACCATTGGCCAACATCGCCATAAGAAAAATGCGGATATCAGCGGCCCATATATAGGCCATCGACAGATTGAATACGCTGCCTGCTCCGATCCACTGCGTGCCAATGCCCTGTATGACCAAATCGGGCGCAATCATCGGCGAGCGCACCGCCGCCAGTCCGGCCTCGGCCACCACGCGGCTAATGCCGATAAAAATAAGCAGGGCCAAGACGACAAAGAGGGCTGCGACCCACAGCACTGTGCCCATAGTCCACAGCCAGCCGATCATGACCAGCAGGCCGCCCACTAGGCAAACAACGGCCGCGCGATAGGACATAATCTCATCGCCGTCTTCCACTTCTGGCGCGCGCCCCAGCGCCTTGGCAAAAACGTCTCGGAGATGATCGCGACCGACCCACAGACCCAGCAATACCATCGCCAGCAGCGCGCCCCCGCCCTGATAGGCCAACAGGGGTTGGTCCGCTACACCGTAGACAAATTTGCTCGTCGACTTCAGGCCGGCCACGGCAATAAACTCGGCCTCTATCTTTGATAGCAGGTGAAAGATCCAGATACCAGCCGCTACCTGCGTGCTGATGAGATAGGAAAAGCCCAGCAGGGCGAAGCTGATGCGGTACTGCAGACGCTGCGAACCAATAAATTCGCCCGTCCAAATAAGGTTGACCACCGGCATGGACGGATCGTAGCGATGCAACGCCGTAAGCGACCCAAAGAAGAGGGGAATAGCGACCCCACACCACAGGGCAGGGCGGCGCAAAAACCCGTTGAGCAGGCGCTTTTCGTCCTCTCCTGCGACCATCGCCAAACCGACCTGAGTCAGCGGATAGGCCAGGCGCTCGCGCTCCATCCACTGGCGACGCAGGATCACCGCCGTAGCCACCATCGACGCGTAAAGGGCGAGTAGAAAAATGGCCCACCACAGCAGCGGCTCAACCCACGCCGAGTAGGGCACCTCGGCAAGGCCTCCCTCGTAAAACCCCGTGCTCTGCTGCCCGTCATTAAAGAGCACGCGCTCCGAGCCCAGCGGCATCAGTTTTTCAATCCACCCATTCTCGGGCGTGGCGTAGTAGAAAAATGCCGTAATCGTCGGCAATAGCTGCTGCGTCATGCCCATCGTACACAGCGACGAAACGACCATCAGCATAACGTAGACGAGCACGAGTTCGGCCCGGTTGAGCGCTAGGCTGCTGCCGCGCTGCACGATGGGCACGCTCATCCACAGCGAAACGACGATAAAGGAGGCCAGCCAAAAGCCGGGTTTATATATGTCGACGGCACCGGCGTGCACGTAGTGAGCGATATAGGCCAGTGCTGCCGTGGCGGCCACACCCGTGCACAGCGCGGTGCTGCGCGCCACCCATTTAAAGAGCGCGTTAATCAGTCCAATGAGAAAGAGAAAGAGAAAGATGGCACCCGGCGTATTGAAGTCGAACGACATATTACTAGCGCGCATAGCCATATTGGCGTAGGGCGAGCCAACAGCCAGCAAAAAGCTGAGAAAAGAGCCCACCCAAAAGCCGCGTGCCGACAGACCTGCGCGCGCGCTGGTGCCGACCAACGTCGCTTCCTGACGGCTGGCTAAATACTCATCGTAAATGGGTGGTATCTGTCTGTCCAAGCGTATCCTTGCGGCATGAAAGCGGGTTCCCTAAAAAGCGCGTTCCCCACTCTGGCGGCAAGGGGCTATATGCATTCCATTACGCACAGCACCCCGGCGCACACCGCGTTGCGAAAAAACAAAAAACACCTGTTTGGGGAATGGATATCGCTCTGTTGCGAACAGATTTGCCAAGCGCACATACGGGGGACGTGCCATCCGTTCGCTTTGAACTGACGAGGGCGCACCGCGCGTGCGCAGCGGCGGCTACCAGCGCTTCTGCTCGATAATCGTTCCGTCCGATCCCACGCGCAGCGTTAGCTGCCCGGGACCACCGCTGCCGGGAAAAGCGTCATACCAGATCGTGTACCAGCGCGTCTGGCGCAGTCGATGCCCTTCTGGTGCCAGCGAATAGCCGCGGCGAAACTGGCGCAGCGACGCCGGCGGCACGCCAAATGCGCGACCGATGGCACTTATGTGAACGATGGGCAACTCGCTCACCGACACCGTATGCATTGGCTCGATGCAGGCATCCATCTGCGCCATTTCGTGAACGAGCAAGCGCTCGCCAGCGCGACTGCGATCGACGCCGCGGCCCCAAACGGCAGCGTGTACCGCCCACGCGCAGCCCAGCGCACACAGCACAAATAGGATGACCCGACCCAGCAAAATGCCCTCGTCGATATCGATGGGATAAACAACCTGCTCTCTTAACCTATCGGCGGCAAAACGGGCGAATTAAGTCGGGGCGCAAATAAATTACCCTTCGGCGTATATTCTGGCGCGCAGATCCTGCAGATAGTCCAGCGTTTTGGCGGTTTCTCTGCCAAAGTCTAAATCGCCGCCTTCGGTGCTAACCCACGCGCAGGCACACGAGACGCCCCCCTCGTAGCCCGCATCGCGCAAAATGCGAAATAGGCGTTCGTAGATGGGCTCGCGTTCGCCCGAGCCCGGCTGCCCTCCACCTTCGGCTATATGCACATGGGCGCACCACTCCGGCTCCTTTGCAATATCTTCGAGCGGCTGGTCCAGCTTTAGAAAGTAGTTGAGGTCGGCCATCACTTTGATCGACGGCCGGTCTACCCTCTTCGCGAATGCGATGCTGTCGAGATAGCGTGGAAAGAGCGTCGTCAGATCTGAAAAGGCCTCCAGCGCCACCACAATTCCGTGCGCTTCGGCATGGTCGGCTAGCAGGTGGCAAAAGCGCTCGGCCTGCACTTCGGCCTCGCCCCGCGCAAACCCTTCGGGCACCGCAAAAAAACCGCCGTAGATTCCAGCTACTTCCACACCAATATCGGCTAAGCGGCGGAAGGCGCGCCGCGTCCAAAACTCCACCTGTTCCCAATCGACATCGGGGCCCACCGCCTTCAAACCCCAAAACTGCAGAAAGTGACTGGCAACGCGCACAGGCGGCAAGCCCCACGCTTCGATCTCTGCTTTCTTGGCCGACCAAATGGCCTCGCTCTCAAAGGGTTTTACCTGCAGCGCTACGGGAATTTCGCACAGGTCCCACGCATCGCCGATTTGCTCCGGCGGTCTTATTTCCGGTTTGTCGCCAAACAAAATGCACAGTTTAAACGGTTCTGCCACTACGTCCTCCACATGTTCTAGTGATGTATTGCCTGCGTGTAGGGCACTCGATTGCACGGCGCAGTTTCACATCCAACCGCGTGCCTCAAGCAGACAAGATAGCGCAATGCCAGCAGCCTCTCAACTCAGCCCAACGGACCCAAAATCCTTGATCCACGCCCGCGTTCACCGTAGTGTATGCAGCATCTTTTCGGTCTATACCAAGCAAGTGCACAGGCAACTGCTTGCTCTTTTATGCGTACAAAGGCCCACAATGGCACTCCGCCCCACACAGGTTGAGGCTTTCCACCGCGAAGGGTTTCTCGTGGTGGAAGACGCCCTCGCACCCGACACGCTGGACGCACTAACGGCTGATTTTGAAGCGCTGATTGAAGAAGCCGCCCAGCGCCTCTATGCCGAAGGGCACATTGGCGACCTGTGCGCAGACGCGCCCTTCGACCAGCGCATTGCCCTGCTGACCCAGCAGGCAGGCCTGTCTCTGCAGGCCGACCTATCGTTTCCCAACAACCTGCGCCGCGCCGTCTACGACTTCCTCTGTGCCCCCGAACTATTGGATATCGTTGGAGATATCGTCGGGCCAGAAATTTTTTGCAACCCGACTCAGCACGTGCGCCCCAAGCTGCCCGAGACCCTCTTGCCAGCCGGATTTGACCACTGGATACAGCAGTCACCCTTTCACCAAGACGCTGCGGTATTGCTGCCGGAGGCCGACGAAACGCTGGTCGTGACAACCTGGATCCCGCTCGTCGATGCCGACGTCGAAAACGGCACGCTGCACCTCTTTCCGCGGCTGCATCAGGGCGACATTTTGCGCCACGTGCGCTGTCCCTACGGCTGGACTATCGACCCCCAACTCGTGCCAGCGGACACGCCCGTCGCCCTCCCCGTGCGGCGCGGCGGTCTCATCTTGCTGCACGGCCGCACGCCGCACGGCTCGCTGCCCAATCGCAGCCACGCCGTGCGCTGGAGCTTAGATCTGCGCTGGAACGACGCGCGCAAGCCCTGCGGTCGCCCGCTGCCCGGCATATTGGCGCGCAGTCAGACACATGCGACAACGACGTATGCTCAGTGGCTCGACGCCTGGAAGGTGGCTAAAGCCGATACCAGCCCGCGCACATTTTATCGCTGGCCCACGGATTAGCCGGCTCGATCCACCCCTCGACAGAGGCAGAACATCACAAAAATCACTGTGCCCACAGGCCTCAAGAAAATTATTGTTTATTCTGAACGTTTTATGGTATAATTAATTAAGTGCTTTATAAATAACGATTAGCAAGGACATCATGAACGAAAATTCCGGCATTCTCCTAGAAGCGGGCACCAACGAACTGGAAGTACTCGAGCTACTTATTAGCGGCCAGCTGTTCGGGGTCAACGTGCTCAAGATCAAGCAGATTATTTCCTACGATCCGGACAAAATCGCCACGCTCCACGCCCCCGATATCCATCCGGCTATCAAGGGTACCTTTCTTTTTCACGAGGTGCCCATTCTGCTGACCGATCTCAATTGCTACCTCTTCCCAGACAGGAAGCCAATCGAATCTTCATCGCCCCAGGTCGTAGTCGTCTGCGAATTCAACAACTCGCACCAGGGATTTCTCATTGATGCAGTCGATCGCATCTTTCGCTGCAGCTGGGATCAGATCCAGGCACCGACGTCCATCATATCAGAGGGCGATTCCATGGTGACCGGCATTGTTACGGCGGAGGGCAATGACGTCCTGCTCATCGACTTTGAAGCCATAATCGACGATATAAGCGGCGGCAGTGAGCTGGAAGATAACGAAGACAGCGTGCGCAATCTGTCGAGGGAAGAGCGGGCCATCCGACAGAGCACGAAAATCCTGATAGCCGATGACTCGCACCTGGTTCGCGAGCAGACCGAAGCCCTGCTCTCGCAACAGGGTTTCTTTAACCTGACCATTTGCGACGACGGAGCCAAGGCCTTTGCTGCGATTGAGGCCAACCGCGCCGCACCCTATGAATTCGTCGTCTCCGACATAGAAATGCCGCAGCTCGATGGTCTAACGCTCTGCCGAAAGCTGAAAGAGAGCAAATCGCCGAGCAAAGTCATTATACTTTCTTCGATGATTTCCGAACAGGTAGCCGTTAAGTGCAAGCAGGTCGGCGCCGATGCCTATCTGTCCAAAGAGCAGATACGCGAGCTACCGGATATCATCATACAGCATTTAGGTCTGGGCCAATAGGCGCCCGCGCACTTTACAGCACTGCGGCAAACGGGGCGGCCCATTCTTTGGGCCGCCCCGTTCCCTTGTACTGACAGCGCATCAGCCGGCCTAGTCTCTGGGGCGGATATTCGGCTTAACCGCGCACGTTGGACAGGCACGGCGCAGCTGCTCGCGCCGCACTCGCCACAGATCGCGCGCCAGCACCAATTCGGCTGAGGCCTGCCCCACGAGCCCACGGCGCTGTAGGCTGCGTCGATCGAGCGCCGCCTCGAGCGCATCGATGGACACGGGACATTCTCCGCTGCGAAAGGCCAGCCCGCGCACTGGGCGCACAGTGCCGTCGGCATCGACAATGCGATCTTCGTTGGCAAAGGAGTCAATGCAGCCGCAGGGCACGGACAGTTCGGCGACGTGGTAGGCCGTCGACGTCCAGTGCGTCGTGCCCAGCGCCAGAATATAGCCGCCGCCGTGCACCAACTTACCAATCGGGCTACGCGCATCCCAAATTCCCACGTCCAGGTGCTCGCGGCAGTACTCGGCAGCGCGCGCGCCAACCGCTGCCACTGCATGCGTCGGATGCATGCTGCGCTCGGCCTGTGGCAACCGCCACAGCGCGTCGGGAATGGCGCCGTTGGTAGTAGGCGTAGTCATCGGGTTGTATACGGTCGCTGCGCGGTGATTAAACGAAGGCATGAGCAGCGTGCCGCTGCGCCCAACGACTTCCAACAGCGCACGAACGACGGTGTCCGCACCGCCCTGCACGCGGCCGATGGCACCCAGCGAAGAGTGCACCATCAGATCCATGCCCTTTTCTATGCCCAATGCCCGCAGGTCTTGCACCAGGCGCGCCTTGCTCAACAGGTCGCGCGGATCGAGCAATTCGACATAGCCGAGTTCGGCGTGTGCGGCAAAATAGTCAACGGCTTTTTCCATATCTACCGCGCGGCCGCGCGTGCGACCGCCGCCCACGCTAGCCGTTTCTTCGCACTCAACGCGCGCGACAATTTCGGCAATGCTGCGCTTGCCGTCAGCCCAAAACAGCGCCCACGAGGGCAGGCCCGCACGGCCAATGCGTGCCCCTATCTCACGCGGCGCGTTTTCGGGCGTGGGCGACAAAAACGCCGTGCGGCGCGGGATATGACGGGCTCCTGCTGGCAGCGCCCCCTTTCCCTTGGCAGGACGCGCCTTACTACACAGTGCCGCTACCTCGCGTTCGGCCTCGTCTAGCTCGGACAAAATCGCGCGGCGATCGCCCCCCCACAGAAAGCGGCGCAGGCGCGCATTGCTCTCGCGGTGCACGTCGCGCAGGTATTCGGCCTCTTTCCGCGAAGGTGCCTGCCCGACATGCTTCACGGCGTGCGCTCGCTCCATGCGTCCTACTTCAAGCACTTCGCGACTGCCCATATTCGCCAGATAGTAGAGATAGGCCGCCATCGATGCCGCACACGTTTCCATGCCCTTAGCACTGAGCAGGGCGAGCTGATCGGCCGATGAGTGATAGGCGTCAAAACCGCTGCCGGCACGCTTGTGGTGCGTCGTAATCCAGGGGCAGGGAAAGCCGTACTGGGGATCGCCTATTAGCGTATCGGACGTCGATACAAATGGCTCCAAGTGCAGCGCATAACCGGGGCGATGGCGGCGCAGTGCGGCGCGCAGCACGGAGGCACCGATGCGATCGACAAACGAGGCCGACATGGGAATGGTCGAATGCCATTCCAAGCGCCCGCCGCAGTGCATCGGCTTGAGACCCAGCGTATCAATACAAACGCCGGCCAGCGGCGTCTGTAGGCGACGCGTGCGCTCCAAATAGCCAAAAAAGCCGTAGCATTCATACGCGTTTAGCAGGCGTATACTGCGGCGCGGCCTGGCCAGCTGACCGCTGGCTATTAGCTCTTCCAACAGGTGGGCGATCTCCAGCGTGAGCGCAACCCCCGAGGCATTATCGGCCGCACCCGGCTCGGCGCTGTGGGCAATGGCCCACACTTCGTCCTGTGGAT
>JAYPJE010000053.1:0-25570 GCA_038128265.1 Gemmatimonadota bacterium | reverse complement strand
TCGGTGGGATTGCCCGGCGGCGAGGAAAACATGCCGTAAAACTGTCCGTTGCGCACGGGCGAGCCGCTGCTAGTGATAATGACGGGGCACTCGAGTGCGCGCGCCGATTGAATGGCTTTTATAAGGCGCTCCTGCTCGGCGCGCGCAGCGCTCTCATCGTCGTCGAGCAGGTTGTGGTGTGCCGTTATACAGGATAGGTACACGTCGTGCTGTGCCAGCGTATCGCGCACCTGGGCTGCGCCGCCGTCGATCATCTTCTGCGATTCGAGTGCGCCTCTATCGGCTAGGCGCACGCAGTCGAAATCGTTTTCCCGCGCCCAGCGCGCGCACTCTTCAAGGCTCCAATTGCCCTCTTCGCCGGCGCTGGCCATAAAACTGATGTCCATAGTGTACTCGCTTGATAGAAAGAGCATGCTGCGTTAGATTCCTGCGCGCATACAACGCGCCAATTCATCATCTTAGGAAGAAAAGAAATACCATGGCACACATCAACGAAAATTACCTCAAACTAGCGGCTGGTTACCTGTTTCCCGAAATTGGACGCCGCGTCAATGCCTTTGCCGCGGCCAATCCGCAGGCCGACGTCATTCGCCTGGGAATCGGCGACGTCGTCAAGGGCATTCCGCGTCCCATCGTTGATGCGATGAAAGACGCCGTCGAAGAAATGGCGCACGACGAGAGCTTCCAGGGCTATCCGCCCGATCAGGGGCAGGAATGGCTGCGCCAGGCCATTGTCGACAACGACTTTGCCGCGCGCGGCGTGCAAGTCGACATCAGTGAGGTCTTTGTCTCGGACGGCGCCAAGTGCGACTCGGGCAGTATCCAAGAAATTTTCGGCACCGATTGCACGGTAGCGCTGACCGACCCGGTCTACCCGGTTTACTGCGATAGTAACGTCATGGCTGGGCGCACGGGTGGAGCAAAAGACGGCCGCTACGAGGGGATGGTCTACCTGCCGTGCACCGCCGATAACGGCTTCGCTCCGCCGCTGCCCGAAGGCAGCGTCGACATCATCTATCTGTGCTCGCCCAACAACCCCACCGGCACGGTGATGACGCGCGAGGCGCTGGCTGAGTGGATTGCCTACGCCCAGCGCGAAAAGGCGATCATTCTGTTTGACTCGGCCTATGAGGGCTACATAACCGACGAGACCATCCCGCATTCGATTTACGAGGTCGAGGGGGGGCGCGAGGTGGCTATCGAGTTTCGCTCGTTCTCGAAAAATGCCGGCTTCACCGGCATTCGCTGCGGCTATACGGTGGTGCCCAAAGAACTGCAGGGCTATACAAAGGCCGGCGAGGCCGTTGACCTGCACCGCCTGTGGGCGCGCCGCCATTCCACCCGGTTCAACGGCGTTGCCTACCCCGTCCAGCGCGGTGCCGAGGCGGCCTACGCGCCCGAAGGCAAAAAGGCTATTGCCGATACGATTGCCTTCTACCTTGAAAACGCTTCTATCATGCGCGACAAGCTGACGGCAGCCGGCATCCAGGTCTACGGCGGCGTGCACGCGCCCTACCTATGGTTGAGGACGCCCGAGGGCCACGACAGCTGGGGTTTCTTTGACTATTTGCTGGAGAAGGCCAACGTCGTCGGCACGCCGGGTGCGGGTTTTGGCGCAGCGGGTGAAGGCTATTTCCGCCTCTCGGCCTTCAACCACCGCGACAAGATCGATGAGGCCATGGCGCGCATCGCCGCGCTGTGATGAGCGTCCGGCGCGCTAAAATCGTATGCACTGTTGGGCCGGCTAGCCGCTCGCCGGATGTACTGCGCGCGCTGATCGGTGCGGGCATGAACGTGGCGCGCCTAAACTTTTCACACGGCAGCCACGCCGACCATGCCGCCGTCATTGCCGATCTGCGCCGTATCGCCGGTGAGATGGGCGAGCCGCTGGCCATCTTACAGGATCTGCAGGGCCCCAAAATCCGCTTGGGCACGCTGCGAGACGGCGGAGTTGAGCTGGAGCGCGGTGCGCGTTTTACCCTCACCATTGAAGAGGTGGAAGGCGATGTGGAGCGCGCAACCACCACGTATAAGGCGCTGCCGGCCGACGTAAACGCTGGCGATGAAATTCTGCTCAGCGATGGACTGCTGCGCCTAGTGGTAGAACGGGTGACTGCAACGGAAGTCGAGTGCACCGTGATCGACGGCGGCCACCTGCGCCAGCGCGCGGGCATCAACCTGCCGGGCGCCCAGCTGAGCGTGCCGTCTATGACGGAAAAGGACTTGGCGGATTTGGCCTTTGGAGTCGAGCAGGGCGTCGACTGGGTGGCCCTGTCGTTTGTGCGCAGTCCGGCTGATGTGGTTGAACTAAAAAACGAACTAGCGCGCCTGCACGCCGACGTGGGCGTGGTGGCCAAACTGGAAAAGCCGCAGGCGATCGAAGCGCTCGATGCAATTATCGACGCGGCCGATGCCATCATGGTCGCGCGCGGCGATCTGGGTGTGGAGATGTCGCCCGAGCGCGTGCCCTTTATTCAAAAGACCATTATTCGCGCCTGTGCCGCGGTCGGCAAGCCCGTTATAACGGCGACGCAGATGCTTGAGTCGATGATCGAAAACCCGCGCCCGACGCGCGCCGAGGCATCCGATGTGGCCAACGCCGTATTCGACGGCACGGATGCGGTGATGCTGTCCGGGGAGACGGCTATGGGGTCCCATCCCATTGAAGCCGTGCGGATGATGGATCGCATCGTCTGTGAGGCCGAGCGCAACGTCGCTGCCCAGCCCGAGCAGCGACGCCGCGCGCGCCGCGTTGCACCGCTCTCTTTTTCCGACGCCATAGCCGAGGCAGCGGGCCAGGTAGCCGCCGACACGCAGGCGGCGGCGATTGTCGCCTTTACCCAATCCGGTTTTAGTGCCGAACTCATTGCCAAGTCGCGCCCGCAGACGCCGGCCTACGCGTTTACTCCAAACGAGCGCGTGCAGCGACGACTGTGCTTGAACTGGGGTATTGAGCCGCGTTTTGCCGACTACGTCGAGCGCACGCAGGATATGATTGAGGTCGTTGAGGAGCGGTTGGTAAGCGAAGAGAACATTCGCGTGGGAGACAGTCTGGTCTTTCTCGCCGGCATGCCGAGCAATCGGCCAGGTACGACCAATACGCTGCGCCTGCATCGGGTAGGTGAAAAGGTAGACTAAGCGCTTCTACCTCTCGAAATTGGGGTGTGCTGCCAGCGCCATAGGCAGTGTAGAATCAGCGAGCAAATTCACACAAAAATATTGACGATGTAGGTGTGATTACGTAGGTTATTTCTACGAATTCATTAAAAATTATATAACTTTTAAATAATATGCCGCCAGCAAAACGAGAGGGAAACAAAGCAAAAGTTCGCACGTTCTCCGCCACGGATCGCGACTACGCCATGTTGGATGCGATTGCGCGCTATCACGGCACGAGTAAGAGCGCAATGATTACCGGTCTGATTCGCAAGGAGTTTTGGCGCGTATTTCCCAACGGCACCGAAGCCGTTGAACCCGACGAAGGAGCACAGGTTACTTCATGACGCAGATGCAGACGCCGACCGCCGCTAGCTCCGATCTGCCAGCCGATGAACTGGTTGCCCAGATCAATCGCCTGCGCGAAGAGAAAAACGCGGTCATTTTGGCGCACAACTACCAGATTTCCGAGGTGCAGGACATCGCCGACGTAACGGGCGATTCGCTGGGCCTGTCGATTGAGGCGTCGAAGACCGATGCGGATATCATCGTGTTTTGCGGAGTGCACTTTATGGCGGAGTCCGCCAAGATTCTCAGCCCGCAGAAAAAGGTGCTGCTGCCCAATTTGGGGGCGGGGTGTTCGCTGGCCGATTCCATTACGCCCGAGAGTCTCGACGATTGGAAACAGCGCTACCCGGATCACGAAGTCGTAACCTATGTAAACTCGACGGCTGAGGTAAAAGCCGAGTCCGATATATGCTGCACCTCGGCCAACGCCGTATCGGTCGTGCGCAGCCTCGACACCGACAAGGTCCTCTTTACGCCGGATCGCAATTTGGGCCGCTGGGTTGCGCAGCAGGTGCCAGAAAAAGAAATCGTCATTTACGACGGTGCCTGCCCGACGCACGACGTGCTGCGCGCAGCCAGCGTTGAGCGCACGCGCGGCGATTTTCCCGACGCCGTAATTATCGCCCATCCCGAATGTCGCCAGGACGTAGTGGAAATGGCCGACGAAGTGTGCTCGACTACGGGAATGCTCGGCGCGGTGGAGAAATACCCCGACGCGAAGACCTTTATCATCGCCACGGAAAACGGCATGCTGCACCAATTGAAGCAGCGCTTTCCCGACCGCGAGTTCGTCGCGGCAGATGGCTGTATTGGCTGCCGTCTACACTGTCCCTACATGAAGGTGACCAGTTTACAAGACCTCTATTTCTCTCTCGCCGAAGAGCGCTTTGAGATTCTTCTCGAAGACGATGTAATCGAGGGCGCACGGCGTGCATTAGAGCGCATGATGGCCGTGCCGCGCGACGACTGAGTCTGATATAGAAAAAAGTGAAGGGCGGCCGTTCCCCATTGGTTGGGAGCGGCCGCCCTTTTGCGTTGGACTGGGTTGGCGCACCCGTTTATGCGTGCGCGTTCCGAAATCCTATATGTAGGTGTTGATAATGTTTTCCAGCATTTCTTCGCGCCCGCTGCGCTTGGCTGGCTCGCCGTTTTTAATGACGTAGCGCTCCATATCGGCCAGCGTGGCTTTGCCCTGCATGATCTTGCGCCCGATGCCGCTTCGATACGAGCCGTAGCGCGCCTTGATAAAGTCGTCGAGCACGCCGTCGTCGATAATCCTTTGCGCGGTGCGCAGGCCGCGCGCAAAGGAATCCATGCCGCCGATGTGCGCGTGAAACATATCTTCCAGATCAAAAGACCCGCGGCGCAGCTTGGCATCGAAGTTGACGCCGCCGCGCCCGAGCCCGCCCTGCTTGAGAATGACGAGCATGGCGTAGGTTGTGCTGTAGAGGTCGGTGGGGAACTGATCGGTGTCCCAGCCCAGCAGATAGTCGCCGCGGTTGGCGTCAATGCTGCCGAGTTTGCCCTCGGCTGAGGCGACGGCCAGATCGTGCTCAAAGGTGTGGCCGGCTAGCGTGGCGTGGTTGGCCTCCACGTTGATCTTAAACTCGTCGAGCAGATCGTATTTGCGCAGAAAGCTGAGCACGGTCGCCGAGTCGAAGTCATACTGGTGCTTGGTCGGTTCCTTGGGCTTGGGCTCGATGAGCAGCGTTCCCTTAAAGCCGATGCGCTTTTTGTGATCGACGGCCATGTGCAGGAGGTGCGCCATTTGTTCCTGCTCGTGCGCCATATTGGTGTTTAGCAGGTTGGAATACCCCTCGCGTCCGCCCCAGAACACGTAATTGGCTCCCTTTAACTCGTGCGTGCACTCCATTGCTTTTTTGATCTGTGCGGCGGCCCAGGCAAAGACGTGAGCATCGGGATTGGTGCCCGCACCGTGCGTGAAGCGTTCGTGTGAGAAGCAGTTGGATGTGCCCCACAGCAGTTTGATGCCCGTGTCGCGCTGGAGCTTCTTTGCCATGGCGACGATGTGGTCGAGGCGCCCGTTGGTCTCTCTCAGCGTGTCGCCCTCCGGTGCGATATCGCGATCGTGCCAGCAGTAAAAGGGGGCCCCCAGCTTGCCAATAAACTCGAAGGCGGCCTGCAGCGTATCCTCGGCCCGCTGCATGGGGTCGCTGGACTGATCCCACGGGCGATCGTATACCGGAGTGGGTCCAAAGGGATCGGTGCCGCCGCCCTTGAAGGTGTGCCAGTAGGCCACGGAAAAGCGCAGATGTTCCTCCATGGTCTTCTTACCCACTTTTTCTCGGGCGTTGTAGTGCTTGAAAGCGAGCGGGTTTTTCGAATCGGGGCCCTCGTATTTTATCTTCTTGATGCCTTTGAAAAATTCGGCCATGGGGCAGCTTTCTCCTGGTTGAGGCGAAGGTGTGAACGCCGTTAAAATAGATACATTTCAGAGCCGGCCCAAGAGTTGGAGCGGCGTTTGCAGCAGATCGTGCGCTCCGCTTTGCAAGAGCTCTTCGCCCGGGCGAAAACCCCAGGTTACACCCAGCGCGTGCATGCCCGCCGCGCGCGCCGTCTGCATATCGGTATTGGTGTCGCCCAAATACAGAAATTCGCTGGGAGGAACAGCCATTTCATCGGCGATGTGCAGCGCCGCTGTCGGATCGGGTTTGGTCGGCACGCCGGGCCGCGCTCCACGCACGATGGCAAAGCGCCAATCGGCTAGCAAGTTGGACACGGCTTTCAGCGTAAAGGGTTCGGGTTTATTCGATAGCACGGCCATCGCAATGCCGCGCTCTTGCAGGGCATCGAGCAGAGCCGGCACCCCCTCGTAGGGCCGACTCTTGACGTTCCAGCGCCGGCTGTATTCATCGTTCATCGCCGCCTTGAGTTTCGCATGAACTTCCTCGTTATACGCATCGGCCGGCAGCACGCGCTGCACTAGCACGTCGATGCCGTCGCCGACGAAGTAGCGATAGGCGTCCACCGGATGCTGCGCAAAGCCGCAGCGCTCGAGGGCCGCGTTCATCGAATCGGCTAAATCGTCCAACGTGTCGAGCAGGGTACCATCTAGATCAAATAAAGCGGCGCGTTGCATGGAGGTCCTATAGAATGCGTGGGATTGGGTGCTATTCCGGCGTTACGTAGGCGGCCGTTATACCACCGTCGACGGTGAAGGACGTGCCCGTTATGTAGGAGGATTCGTCGGAGGCCAAGAAGACGACGGTCTGGGCAATTTCATCGGCCTCACCAAAGCGTCCGATGGGAATGTGCACCAATCGACGCTGGCGCTTTTCCTCGGTATCCAGATACTTCATCAGCAGTTCGGTGCGCAGCGGGCCCGGACACAGCGCGTTGACGCGGATGTGCTCGCGCGCGTGTATGGTGGCTAGCTCGCGGCTCATGGCCAGCACGCCGCCCTTGCTGGCGGTGTAGGCAATTTGCGGGGTAGCCGCACCCAGCAGGGCAACAAAGGAAGCCGTGTTGATAATGGAGCCACCGCCGGCTCGCCGCAGGGCGGGAATACCGTGTTTGCAGCCCAAGAAGACGCCCTTCAGGTTGACGTCCATCGTCAAATCCCACACGGCTTCGTCCGTGTCGACGGCATCGCCGTCGTCGATATGCGAAATACCGGCGTTGTTAAAGAGCACGTCGAGACGGCCATAGGCCGCTTCGGCAGCAGTGATCATGGCGCAGCAGTCGGCGTCTTGCGAAATGTCGGCCCGCTGCGCGATGCACTGTCCTCCGTCCCGGATCACTTGGTCGGCGGTCCTGTCGGCCGCGGCCCCATCTACGTCGACGGCGACCACGCGCGCGCCTTCTGCTGCGCAGCGCAGGGCGCTGTGATAGCCGATGCCGCCGCCGGCGCCGGTAATTAAGACGACCTTGTCTCGGAGTCTCATGACGGAGTGGTGCTAACCGCGCTCAAAGTAGCGGGCGCGCTCCCACGACGTAACGGCTTCGTCGTATTTGCGCTGTTCGGTGCGGAAAAAATGGACGTAGTGGTCAACGACCTCTTCTCCAAGGGAGCGACGCAGCATCTGCGACTCTTCGAGCAGGTCTGTTGCCTCGGATAGATTGGCCGGCACCCTTGCCGCAGAATTGTCCCCATAGGCGTCGCCGCTAAAAATGGGTGGCGGTTCAATGCGGTTTTTAATGCCGTCTATACCGGCAGCCAGTGCGGCGGCATAGGCCAAATAGGGGTTGGCATCGGCGCCGGGCAGGCGCGATTCAATGCGCTGACTGGCCCCGCTGCCGACAATGCGAAATCCCGCCGTGCGGTTGTCGCGGCTCCAGGCGATGCGCGTGGGCGCCCACGATTGGTAGACATAGCGTTTGTAGGAATTGGGGTAGGGCGCGTAAAACGGGGCGATGGCGCGCGCGTGGTGCATCCAGCCGCCGAGAAAGTGGCGAAAGGTATCGGACGTATCGTCGGCAAAGGCGCTGCGGCCCTGCTCGTCCCACAGGCTCAGGTGCAGATGCATGCTAGAGCCGGCCAGGTCGCTGCGCCACTTGGCCATAAAGGAGACGGCGATGTGCTGCGCCCAGGCGATTTCCTTGAAGGCCTGTTTGTAAATGCACTGGCGGTCGGCCATTTCCAGCACTTCGGTGTAGCGCAGATTGAGTTCGTGCTGCCCGGGGCCCCACTCGCCTTTGCTAAACTCGACCGGGATACCGCTGGCCTCCATATGGCGGCGCACGGCGGCGTTTATCTGCTCCTCCTTTGTGCCCTGCAGCATGTGGTAGTCTTCGATGTAGGTGCTGAAGGGCTGCAGATTCTCGTAGCCCTTAGCGTGGGCTTCTTCATACGAGTCCTTGAAGAGGTAGTACTCCAGTTCGGAGCCGCCTTTGGCGCTAAAACCCAGCTCGGCCAGCTCGGCCAGCTGCCGTTTGAGCAGGGTGCGCGGGGCGATCGACACCAACTCGTGCGCCACTTCGTCGTGCACGTCGCAGACGATGAGGGCCGATCGCTCCAGCCACGTGGCCATGCGCAGCGTAGACCAGTCGGGCACGCAGTGGACGTCCCCATAGCCCTTGTGCCAGTTGGCAAAATCATAGCCTTCGACGACGTCCATTTCCATATCGACGGTAAAGAGGTAGTCGCAGGCGTGCATGCCGTGCTCGGCGACGTGGTCGAGAAAGTAGCGCGCGGCAATGCGCTTGCCGACGAGGCGTCCATAGAGGTCGGGAAAGACGGCCAGCACCGTTTCGACGCGGTCCTCGCGCACGGCCTGTTCGAGTTCCTCTAGGCTGAGCATGCCACTGGTCTGCTTGAATTCCATGATGCGTTCCGCGAGCGTTATAGGGTGTTGACGGTAGTGTAGCACGGTGCTGTGGTGGACGCAAGGGGGGCATATTGACAGGCGCGCGGAGTGAACGTTTTCTATGGTGTGAACGAGCGCAAGCGAGGAGAATGGCAATGGAGCGCGACACGGCATTTGAGATGGCAGCATCCAATATCCGCTTTGGCACGGGCATCACGCGCGAGGTGGGGATGGACCTGAGAGACCGCGGTCTGAAGCGCGTTATGGTGCTGACCGACCAGACGTTACGCGACCTGCCGCCGGTGCAGGTCGCACAGGATTCCATGCGAGCGGAGGGCGTCGACTTTGCCGTCTTTGACTGCGTCCGCGTCGAGCCCACAGACGCGTCGTTTCGAGAAGCCATTGCCTTTGCCAAGGAAGGCGATTTCGACGCGTTTGTCGCCATTGGCGGCGGTTCGACAATCGATACGGCTAAGGCGGCCAATCTCTATACGAGCTATCCGGCCGATTTCCTCACCTACGTCAATGCACCCATTGGCCAGGGCCAGCCCGTGCCGGGACCGACCAAGCCACTGATCGCTATTCCAACAACGGCCGGCACCGGCAGCGAGACGACTGGTGTAGCGATTTTCGACTATGTAGAGATGCAAGCGAAGACGGGCATTGCTCACCGCTATCTGAAACCGACCTTAGGTCTGGTCGATCCCGACAACACGCGCACGATGCCCGCTGCCGTGGCGGCATCGACGGGGCTCGATGTTCTGAGCCACGCGCTCGAGTCCTATACGGCGATTCCCTACGACAGGCGTCCGCGTCCCGAGCGTCCACAGCTGCGACCTGCCTACCAGGGCGCCAATCCAATCAGCGACCTGTGGTCGCTGCAGGCACTGCGTTTGGTGGCTGACTATCTGCCGCGTGCCGTAGCGGACCCGGAAGACGACGAGGCGCGCGCGCAGATGATTATGGCCTCGGCGCTGGCCGGCATTGGCTTTGGCAATGCCGGAGTGCACCTGCCGCACGGCATGTCCTACCCGGTAGCCGGCATGATAAAGGCGTTTGTTCCGCCCGGCTATGCCATTGACTATCCGCTGGTGCCGCACGGGATTGCCGTCATCGTCAACGCGCCGGCCGTCTTTCGCTTTACGGCTCCGGCCTGCCCGGAGCGGCATCTACACGCCGCCGAGGTGCTGGGTGCGCGCGTAGACGGTGTGGACCTCGAGCAAGCGGGTGAGGTGCTGGCTGCGCGCATCGTCGAATTGATGCGCCAACTCGAGCTGCCCAACGGGCTGAGCGCCCTAGGCTATGGAGAAGAGCATATTCCGGCGCTGGTGCAGGGCACGCTGCCGCAGCACCGCGTGACCAAGCTATCGCCGCGTGCGGCTGGAGAGGAAGAGCTGGCAGCGCTCTTTGCCGCGGCTATGCGCTACTGGTAGCGAGCCATCAGGCTTGCAGGCACAGCGCCGCCCACTGTTGGTAGAATATGCGCGCGTTGTCGTGCAGGGCTTTGAGGTGGCGCTGCGATTCCGCTCGGATGGCGGCACCATCCAATCCCAATTGTTTGACCTCGTCGGCAAAGACCTCGGTCATATCGGCGATGATTTGCTCGGTTACTTCCATGTGAAAGAGCGCGCCATAGCTCCTGTCGCCGTAGGAAAAAAATTGGTGTGCGGTCCGGTCGGAAGTGCCCAGGCTGCGGGCGCCGTCGGGCAGATCAAAGACGTCGCCGTGCCAGTGAAAGCCGACAAAGGGCGAGCGCATGCCGGCGCATAGGGCATCGGCGCCGGGATCGTGCAGTGTGACGTTGTGCCAGCCAATTTCCCTTTCCCCGTTTGCATAGACATTGGCGCCGAGCGCTGCGGCCAGCAGCTGGCTGCCTAGGCAAATGCCGAGAATGGGCTTTTCCCGCTTGAGTGCCTGGTCGACAAGGCGCATGGCGTCGTTGAGAAACGGGTAGCGATTGTTTTCGTAGACGCTCATCGGGCCGCCCAGCACGACGAGCCCGGCGGCATCGTCCATATAGCGCGGCACCGGCTCTCCTTCAAAGGTGCGTATATACTCAGCCTGCAGTCCGTACTGGGTGAAGATCTGACCTATAATTCCTAGATTTTCCGGCTGTGCATTCTGCAGTACAAAAATCGTAGCCATGCCGCGTCCTCTGTGTGTCGAGCCAGCGCGCTATGTTACGACGACGGGCTCGCGCTCTAGGTGAATGGCGAAGCGCTCTTCCACCGCGCGCTGTATGCGCGATGCCAGTTCGAGCAGTTGGTCGCTGCTGCCGCCGCAGTTGATCAATGCCAGCGCGTGTTTTTGCGAAATGCCGACGCCGCCGTGGCGCTGTCCCTTGGTAAATCCGGCGTTTTCAACAAGCCAGGCAGCGGGAATCTTAACGCCGCTGGCATCGGCAAATGAGGGCATGTCGTGCCACTGCGCCCGCAGCTGCTGTGCGCGCTCTGTAGACACGACTGGATTTACAAAGAACGAACCGGCCGAACAGCTATTGGGATCGTCCGCATCAACCAGCATGGACTTGCTGCCGCGCACCGCAAGCACGGCGTCGCGCACGGCCTGAAGGGCTGTGGGGCCGGCTGCGGGTAGATCCGTCCCCCGCATGTTGTCTCGTAGTTCGGCGTAGCGCAGCTGGGGTCGCCCGTCGCCGCGTAACGCATAGCGCACTTCCGTTACGATGTAACGGTCGCGCTCCGCGCTCTTAAAGCGGCTATCGCGGTAGTCAAACCGGCATTCCGCGTTAGAAAACTCGACTTCCTCTAGCGTCTGGCGGTCAAGGGCACGGACTGACTCGATCGTCTCCCGCACTTCCTGTCCGTAGGCGCCGACGTTCTGAATAGGCGTGGCGCCCACCTGACCGGGTATGCCCGATAGACACTCGACGCCGGCTAGGCCGCGCTCGACGCTCTGCGCGACAAAGGTATCCCAGACTTCGCCGGCGGCGACGACGGCACGCTCTCCGGTAAATTGGATGCCGCGCAGCCCTACTTTGAGCACGATTCCGTCAAAGCCATCGTCGGCAAAGACGACGTTGCTGCCGCCGCCTAGCACCTGCACGCGCAGGTCGCTCGCTTCGGCCCACTGCAGGCACCGGCGCAGCTGTTCAAGCGTGCTGCAGGTGGCAAAATAGCGCGCCGGGCCGCCCAGTTTTAGCGTAGTATGGGGGGCTAACTCGATGCGCTCGGCGATATGGGTAGGTAGGATCGTCATGGCAAAAAATAAGATAGGCCGCCCGTCCGCTTGCGCCAATTCGCCGCAGCCCTCTTTCTTATAGCCTATGAAAAAGACAATTTATCTGGCCTCGCCCTACGGTTTCTCTGCGCAGTGGAAAGAGAAGCTGCTACCCGACTTCGTGCTCGCTTTAGAGGGGCTTGGCGCCGAGGTGTGGGAGCCGTTCGCGCGCAACAACCAGGTGGATTTTTCCAAGGAAGGCTGGGCGTACGAAGTGGGCCGCGCCGATCTGCGCGACGTGGTAGAGGCCGATGCGATCTTTGCTATTGTCAACGGCACGCCGCCCGACGAGGGCGTCATGATCGAGCTGGGCGCTGCGATTGCACTGGGCAAAAAGACCTTTCTCTTTCGCGACGATTTCCGCCGCTGCACCGACTGCGAAGCGTATCCGCTAAACCTGATGGTGTTTACCGGCTTGCCGCGTCGAGGATGGCAGGATTATTACTACGCTTCGCTGGCGGAAATTCCCGCGCCGGACAAGGCGCTCTCGCGCTGGCTGCGAGGTGAAGATGTATGAGCAAGGGCGCGCCCTACCAGGCGCCGCGCGACGTGGTGCGTTGCGTGGTTATACGCCGCTCGAAGGCGCCCATAGAGTGAGGGAGGCAATATAATGCGCACGGAGATTGCGCCGCACCTGCTGCAAGATCCCGATATAAAAGATGCCGAAGAGGCCCTGCGCGCCTGCGTGCACTGCGGTTTTTGCAATGCGACCTGTCCGACGTATTTGCTGACGGGCAGCGAATTGGAGGGGCCACGCGGCCGCATCTATCTGATGAAGAGCACGCTGGAAGGCCATATAGCACCCAGTCGCGAGACACTGCAGCATATCGACAATTGCCTTGGGTGCCTATCGTGTGAGACGACCTGCCCAAGCGGCGTCGACTATTCGCGTTTGTTGGAAGAGGCGCGCCCGCGACTGGAAAAAAAGGTCAAGCGGACTTTAGCCGATCGCCTGCTGCGCCGGCTGCTGACGCTGCTGCTGCCATACCCTGCGCGCTTTCGCATGGCCCTCAAGATGTCGGGTTTGGGGCGCACGCTTTCTTTTCTGCTTCCCAATAATATGGGGCCCCTGCTCGACATGGCGCCTAAGCACCTGCCGCGCCCTGCTCAGGTTGCCAGGCCTGGCGTCATTCCGGCAGTGGGGGAGAAGCGCCTGCGGGTGGCGCTGTTAACGGGCTGTGCGCAGTCGGTGCTGGGGCCGCAGATCAACGATGCGACGGTGCGCCTGCTGACGCGCTTGGGGGCCGAAGTCGTTATCCCAAACAATACGGGCTGCTGCGGTGCGCTGACGTTTCACATGGGCGAGCGACGTCGCAGCCGCAAACTGATGCAGCACATGATTGAAGTGTGGCACGGGGAGATCGCAGGCGACGGGTTGGATGCCATCGTGCTCAATACGTCTGGATGCGCTACGGCCGTGCGCGAGTACGACTATCTATTTCGCCACGATCCCAAACTGGCCGATAAGGCTAAAGCCGTCGTCGAGCGCGTGCGCGATATAACGGAGGTCGTAGCAGAGCTTGGTTTGGGCGAAGCAAAGCGTGCGGCGGGTCTGCGCGTGGCCTACCACGACGCCTGTTCGCTGCAGCACGGCCAGCATATTAAGAGCGCGCCTCGAGAGCTGCTGCAGGCGGCCGGCTTTGACGTGGCCGAAGTGCCCGAGGGGCATATTTGCTGCGGCAGCGCCGGCACCTATAACATGCTGCAGCCGGAAATGGCCAAGCGCCTACAGGAGCGCAAGGTCGAGCAGATCGAGCGCGTGCAGCCGCAGATCGTAGCGGCCGGCAATATCGGCTGTATGGAGCAGATTGCCCGCGGTCTGAAGGTGCCGGTAGTGCACACCGTCGAGCTGCTCGATTGGGCAACGGGCGGTCCGCGCCCGGCCAATGTGCCGGGCGTATGAACGCCTGTGCGGGAGCCCGCACTCGGGCACAGGCGATATACGCCCTAGTGCTACTTGCAGCAGTAGCCGTTTCCTGCAGCGGAGAAGATGCAATGCGCAGCGAAGAGAATGGGTCATCGCCCTATGCGGTCGGCGTCTATTACTATCCGTGGTACGGTGGCGACTTTCACGGTGGCCGCTATCTGCGCGAACACCTCGTGCCGCCGCAGTATCCCGTGCTGGGCGAGTATGACGATCGCGAAAGTGCCGTGGTCGCACAGCATTTGGCCTGGAGTCGCCAGGCGCGCGTATCGCTGTGGGTGGCCAGCTGGTGGGGCCCGGGCAAGCGCGAGGATCGCACCCTCTTAGAAGCGGTGCTACCGCATACCGAGTTGGGCGATATGCGCATCGCGCTGTTTTACGAGACGACCGGCCGCACGCAAAACTTTGCCGAATTTGACGCGGTTGGTCCCGATGTGACCTACATGGCCGAGCACTACTTCGATCACCCCAACTACTTGCGCATAGATGGAAACCCCGTGCTCTTTGTCTATCTGACGCGCGTGCTGTCGCGCAACGGCACGCTGGAGCCGGTCGTTGGTGCCATGCGCGCAGCCGCTGCACAAGCCGGACACGAACTCTACATCGTCGGTGACCAGGTGTTTGGTCAGCCGCCGGCTACGGTAGAAGCGCTGAGTCTGCTCGATGCGGTGACCAACTACGACGTCTACGGTAGCATGGGCGCTCAGGGCTACGCCGGCCAGGGAGCGGTCGATCGCTATTACGCCGCGCAGGCGCGCTGGCGCGAAAAGGCGCATGCGGCGGGTGCGGCTTTTATTCCGGCCGCTACGCCGGGCTTTAACGACAAGGGCGTGCGCGAGGGGCATGCCGCCACGTCGCGCAAGCTCGACGCAGAGGCGGAGTTTGGTTCGCTGTTCCGCGCCATGCTGGAACAGGCCGTCGATTACACCGACGATTCGACCGGCCATATGCTGCTAATTACGTCGTGGAACGAATGGCATGAGGATACGCAGATCGAACCGGTCATTCGCGCTCCGGCAACTGCGCGAGATGACAGCGATTCAGGTCAGATGTTCAGCGAGGGGTTGGAATACGAAGGCTATGGCGAGCGCTACTTGGATATCCTGCGCGAAGCGGTGTCGCGCTAATTAGGGCTCCGCTAATCGGCGGCTATAATACCTGTTCAACCATGCTCAAACTGCGTTTGTCGAGCGCTTCTAAATGCGGTATTTCAAAGCGATTGCCGTCCACGTCGATGATTAGCAGGCGGTGGTCGCCAAGCCACTGGGCATTTTCCGCTACGTTCTGCACTACAAACTCGCGCTGTCCGCGATCGGTCTGCACGTCCCAATACGAGGTGCCAAATTCATTGCGTATGGACTCAACGCGCTGTACGGTCGAGGTGAGGTATCGCCGATCCAACTCCTCTTTGATAATGCTGCGCGCCGCGTCGTCCATTTGCTTGAGGTCGTCAACCATGCAGATTTCCTCGTCTTTGGCGTCGAGGAAGGAAATGTATTGGTCGGGGTGCGAAAGCGGCGCGGCGCGCACGATCTTGACGCGCGTATACGATCGATCCTCTCCAATAGTTAGGCGCAGCGTCCACGCTGGTTCGCGAAAGAGGCGCAGCGTCTCGACGTCTACCTGTTCGGGATGCGTCACCGTTATGGGTGTAATAACCGGATCTTTCTTCTCCGCACTATCCGCACTGTCTGCAGCCATTGCTCAGTTCTCCTTAGCCATAACGGCCGATGTGGCCTGCTGGGTCTGCACCAAATTATAAAAGATTCCCCGTCGCGCCATCAACTCTTCGTGCGTGCCGACTTCGGCGATCTTACCCCCGTCGAGCACGACGAGGCGATGGGCGCTGCGCAAGGTCGACAGGCGGTGGGCGATTGCAAACGTTGTGCGCCCCTTTACCAGCCGGGCGATGGCCTCCTGAATTTTCTTCTCCGTTGGCGTGTCTAGTGAAGACGTCGCCTCGTCGAGTATGAGGATCTTGGGGTCGTGCAGGATGGCGCGCGCTATGGCAATGCGCTGTTTCTCGCCGCCCGATAGCTTGTTGCCCTGTTCGCCGACAATCATATCGTAGCCGTCGGTTTTGTTGACGATAAACTCGTGTGCGTTGGCCGCGCGCGCGGCGCGCAGGATCTCTTCAAAGGAGGCGCCGGGCTTGCCGTAGGCGATATTGTCGGCAATGGTGCCGTTAAAGAGAAACGACTGCTGAGCGACGAGGCCAATCTGCGAGCGCAGGTCTTCTAAGCGTATCGAACGAATGTCGACCCCGTCGATTTCCACGCGGCCGCGGGAGGCGTCGTAAAAGCGCGTAATGAGGTTGATCAACGTGCTCTTGCCCACGCCCGAACGCCCCACCAAGCCGATCATTTCGCCCGGTTGCACTTCGAGTTCGATATCGCGCAGCACGATTTTTCCGGGATCGTAGGCGAAGGCGGCTTTCTTGAAATGCACGCGTCCGCGCATATCCGGCATCGGCAGCGCGTTGGCTTCTTCGAAGGGTTCGGAACGGGCGTCGATTACTTCAAAGATGCGCTCGGCGCCGGCAAAAGCGCGGACCATAAAGCTGTAGAAATCGCCAAACCACTTGAGCGGCTGGTAGAGCATCCACAGGTAGGAAATAAAAGCCATTAACGCACCCAGCTGTAGCTGGCCGTCGAGGATTTGCGCGCCGCCGACGTACCACACGAAAAACGCACCAAAGCTCATGAAGAAGTTGGTGATCATAAAGAACACCAGCCACGAGCGCTCAGCGCTGACGCTGACGTCGCGCAGAGCGTGGTTATGGCGGTCAAAGCGCGTGCTTTCGCGCTGCTCCTGAGCGAAGGCCTTGACGATGCGGATGCCGCCAATGGACTCGTTTAGGTGGGTCGACAGACGCGACCAGCGCGCACCCCAGCGGCGCCAATAACCCTGCATGCGGTTCCAGATTAGGCTGGAGCCCAGGACGATGGGCGGTACCGGCAGCAGCACGTAGAGCGTTAGCTGCCAGTCCATGTAAAAGAGCAGGCCGAGAATGCCGACGATCATCGTCGCGTTGGACAGAATAAAGGGGGCGTCGAATATCAGATAGACTTCGACTAGGTCGGAATCGTTATTCATACGGGCGATCAGTGAGCCGACCTTGCGCTTGTCGTAGAAGCGCAGCGGCAGAAACTGCATGGCGCGAAATAGATCAGCGCGCAAATCGGCAATGGCGCGGAAGCCGACCCAGGTGTTGAGCCAGCGCCGCACTACGTTGCCCACCCAGCGGACAATGGCTAGGGCAAAGAGCATGCCGACGTAGAGATAGAGCAGGTCGACTCCGCCCTGTGCGGTGAGGACGTCGTCGATAATGTGTTTGGCGATGTAGGGCGGGGCTAATTCGATCAGCGAAGTAAAGAGCGTCAGGGCAATCAGCACCAGTGCGCGCCCCTTATAGGGAATCATATAGCGCAGCAGGCGTTTGAGCGTGTCGCTCTTTTTGATGCACGCAGGGCAGATACCCCCCTTTTCGGGTAGCAGTCGCTGGCATTGGGCGCAGTGCGTCTGGTCGAGCTGCAGCGGTAGGTTGGGGTCTTCGCCCTCCAAGATCAGGTTAATTCCCTCGGCTACTTCGGCAAACTTCGGCGCTAGCGAATTGGAGTAATAGAGTTGGGCCGGTTCGCTCTCTCTGCCTTCCACGTCGAGTCGGCCGCCGCCAATAAGTGGCTCAATGCGAGCCGTTTTAATCTGGCCTATGGGCATCAGCACGTCGTCGTCGCTGCTATTGGGGCTGAGTACGAGCAGGCGCTTGGAGGTGACTACGAGAAAGCGGTTGGAGAAGTGCTCGCGCCCGGCCATATCGGTGGCGACCTGGATTACCACATGCTCGTCTGCCTCCTTGACTGCGTGCACCCTATCGGCGACTGTGCTCGGTAGCTCTTCGATAAACTGGGACACGACTATTCTCCGATGGCGATGATCTGTGACACGGCCTGCTGCAGCTGTACCAGATCGTAAAACGCACCGCGCCGTTGCATGAGTTCGGCGTGGCTGCCTTGCTCGACGATGCGGCCCTCGTCCAACACGATAAGGCGGTCGGCTTCGCGCAGCGTGGAAAGGCGGTGCGCGATAGAAATGGTCGTGCGCCCCCTGGCGAGACGTCCCATGGCCTCTTGGATCTGTTTTTCCGTCTGCACGTCAACCGAAGCGGTCGCCTCGTCGAGTATGAGAATGCGTGGATCGTGTAAAATGGCGCGTGCAATGGATACGCGCTGACGTTCGCCGCCGGACAGCCCGGCGCCCTTTTCGCCGACCTGCGTTTCGTACCCGTCCGCTTTGTTGATGATAAAGTCGTGTGCGTTGGCCGCGCGCGCCGCGTCCATTATTTCTGCAAACGTAGCGCCCGGTTTGCCGTAGCCAATATTATCGGCTATGGTACCAGAAAAGAGCACGGGCTCTTGCAGTACGATGCCAATCTGCGAACGCAGGTCGCGCAGGTGGATGCGGCGAATATCGACGCCGTCAATTTCAATCGAGCCGTGATCGGCGTCGTAGAACCGAGCGATGAGGTTGATAGCGGTCGTTTTGCCCACGCCAGAGCGCCCGACTAGCCCTACCATTTCACCGGGTTTAAGCTCTAAGTCAATGCCCTTTAGGACGGGCTTGCTCTTATCGTAGCCAAAGCGCACGTCGCGAAAGCGTATGCCACCCTCCATGCGCGGCATGCGCACAGCGTGTGGATTCTCGTAGGCCTCCGGATCGGTGTCGATTACTTCAAAGATGCGCTCGGCTCCGGCAAAGGCGCGCGTCATCCAATCGTTGACTTGGCCAAACCACTCTAGGGGGCCGTAGAATAGCCACATGTACGAGTAGAAGGCCAGCAGCGTGCCGAGGGTTATTTCATTTTCGAGGACTTGCTGGCCGCCAAAGAGCCAGACCATGAGCATGCCCAGACCGGTCAGAAAGGTGATGGTCGCAAAGAAAATGCCTCGGTTGAGCGCCGTGCGAACCGCTACTTCGCGCAGGCGATGGTTGTGTTTGGCAAACGCCTCCATCTCGCGCTTTTCCTGGGCAAAGGCTTTTACGACGCGAATGCCGGTCAGGGCTTCGACCGTGCGGTCGGTTAGGTTAGACCAAACCTGTCCCCACTGGTTGAAATAGCCGCGCATGCGCTTCCAGAATACGATGCCCCAAATCATGAGCACCGGCACCGGCAGCATGATATAGAGACTCAGGGTCGGGCTCATCCACAGCAGGAAGGCGAAGATACCCAGCACCATGAGGCCGTTAATGATGAGATAGGGTAGCCCGTCGACGAGAAACTCCTGTAGCATGCCGGCATCTCGCGTAGCGCGCGAAATCAGCGCACCGACTTTGCGCTTGTCGTAAAACTGCAGCGACAGCATCTCCAGCCGCTGGTAGAGCTGCGAGCGGATGTCGGCCGTTACCTGTGCGCCGAGCCATGACATGATCCAGCCGTGCACCCATTCGGCACCCCAGCTCAGCACGCGTAGGCCAACTAGGGTTAGCACTAGCCAGCCCAGCAGCGACAGGCGCTCATCGTTGCTTGCCGCGCTGCCGGTGGCCGGCACCAGAACGTCATCGACGATGTGCTTAGTCACGAGTGGAGGCGCCAATTCTGCCATCGTCATGGCCGCTGATGACAGCGCCAGTAGCAGGGCCTTGCCCTTGTAGGGTGTTAGGTAGTGCGCAATGCGCTTGAGGGTCTCGCCCTTTTTGATACAGGCCGGGCAGAGGCCATTTTTTTCTGGCAATAGGCGCGCACACTGCGGGCAGCGCAGCCGGTCGAGCATCCCCTTTATTAGGAAGGCATCCCCTTTGCGCAGTTGTTCTAGGCCGCGCGCTACTTCCGAAAATTTATCTGACTGCGATCGGCTGTAGTAGATGTAAATTGTCGGCGCACGGACGCGTTCGATTTCCAGGCGACCGCCGCCAACGAGCGTTTCGGTGCGACTGTCGCTTATGTCGGTTAGGAGCACGGACTGAATATCTTCCCAATCGTCCGAAGCGATAAGAACGCGCCGGGGTGTAAGGGCGATCCATCGGCGCACAAAGCGTCCGCTGGCGTCCATGTCGCATGCCGCGCGTACGAGGAGCGTTTCGTCCCCATCGAGGATCGCGTCGATAGCCGCTTCTACGTGAGCGCTGGCGGGTTCTATTAAGGGCTCTATTTCGCTCATTATGCGCGTCGTCGAGTGGCTGTTAGAGATCTTTGTGCGTTAGGTACGAAAGAGAAAACGAGAAAAAAACGCGCGCTGGCGCGCCACCACCCAATAGCCTATCTCAACACACCAGACCAGAGGGGGGAGGCGCAGCACAGACGCCGTGCGTCGATAGCCGACCAGGTATAGAACAGTCAGACAGGCGCGCCCCGCCCGTTCCATACGGCCGTCGGGCAGCTGCAGATGCACGGCGCTTCGGCAGGCGCGGCGCAGCGCGTCATCCATCGGTGGATCAGTGGCCTGCTGATAGGGAACGGCGCGTATAGACGGTCCGCTGCGCGCCAGTGCCCAGGCAGTGCAGCGACTGCAAAACGCACAGTCGCCATCCCAGAATAACACGTATGGGTCCATCGAGGATTGCATGCCGCTCATCTTTGCAAAGGAGTATCTACTCATATATTATATGCTTTGTTCAATATGTGCTACGGCCGGCCGTCTACCAGTGCAAAGGCGGTGGCCAATAGGGCGGGTAAAAATTTGAAAAACAAGAATTTGGAAGAACACAACGGGCGCCTGAAAAATTGCCTCGACCGCGTTGATTGGGACGGCATGGAGGCCGTAGATGCGCTGTGTTGGGCCAGCGCGAACTTTCCCGCGCGCGCGGTGTTGGCGACCAGCTTTCAGAACACGGGCATGGCGATGCTACACATGGTCGTCAGTGGCGGGATCGATCTGCGGCTAGCGACGTTCGACACCCTGCGCCTGCATCCCGAAACCTATGCGTTTATGGAGTTGGTTGGGGAGCGCTACGGGTGCCAGATCGAAGTGTGGCAACCCCGCGAGGAGCATCTGCGCCGCATGGTAGATCGATTTGGCGAATATCTGTTCTTTGACTCGAAAGAAAAGCAGGAACACTGCTGTGACGTGCGCAAGACCAAACCGCGCAACGAAATGCTCAAGACGGCTGATTGCTGGATTTCTGGTCAGCGCTGGGACCAGTCGGCGCACCGCAAGGACACGGCCAAAAAAGCCGAAATAATCGGCGAGTACGGCACGCAGCGCAAAATACTCAAGCTCAATCCGCTGGTTGATTGGAGCGAAGAGCGCCTAGAGGCGTACATGCGCGACAACGACGTGCCAACGCATCCGCTCTACGCGCAGGGATACCCTTCCTTTGGATGCATTATCTGCGCAACGCCTGTGCGTCCGGGCGAGGACAAGCGCGCCGGGCGCTGGCGCTGGTTTAATCAGCTGGACGACGTAGACGATAAGAAAGAGTGCGGGCTACACTACAACATCTAGCGCAGATGCGCTAGGAAGTGGCAAAGCCGCAGGCCTCTCTAAAGCACTCGCCGCGTTGGCGGTAGTCGACGAACATATCAAAGCTGGCGCAGGCGGGTGACAGCAGCACGGCATCGCCGTCGCGCGTCCACATACGCGCCCATTCCACTGCTTCTTCCATGCTGGTGCAGTGCCGCAGCGGCCCCGCATAGCCGGCTGCGGCGAGTGCCCTTTCTAGGCGCAGGGCCTCTTCTCCCAACAACAGTACGCCCCGCATAGCGGCTGCGGCTATCGCTCGACCCAACTCGGCAAAGTCGGCGCCCTTGCCGGCGCCGCCGGCTATGAGTGCGACCGGTTGTTCGAGCGCGCGCAGCGCGGCGATGGCCGCGTCGGGCGTAGTCCCTAGCGAGTCGTTATAGTAGGCGATACCCGCTCGCTCACCTAGGTATTCGAGGCGGTGCGGAAGGCCGCGAAAATCGGCTAACGGCTCCTGCATGGACGCCGGTTCCACGCCGAGGGCTGCAGCTGCAGCGATGGCCGCGCAGGCGTTTTCCGCGTTGTGCCGACCGGGCAGGCGCAGCGCATGGGTGTGGCAGATTTCGACGCTCGGCTGGCCGGGCAGGCGCACGCACAGGCGGTCGTCTGCAATCCACGCGCCGCTCTCTACGGGCGCGCGGCTGCTAAAAGACCAGTGGCGCGCGGGGGAACAGTCGGCGAAAGTGCGCGCGGTGGGGCAGTCGGCGTGCGTGATCAGCAGGTCGGTCGGCTGCTGGTAGCGGGCGATATTGCGCTTGGCATCGACGTACTCATCGCGGTGGGCGTGGTAGTCGAGGTGGTCCTGCGTCACCGAAAGCACTAGCGCTAGGTGTGGGCTCTGCGTCAGATCCTGCAGCTGAAAACTGGACAGCTCGAGCAGCACCAGGTCGCCCTGTCCCAGTTGGTCTAGGAACGCGATAGGCGGTTGACCGATATTGCCGCCGACGAAAACGCGCTGCGCCGGGTCTGCACCGAGCAGCGCGGCCAGGAGCGTCGTCGTCGTGCCCTTGCCCTTAGTGCCCGTCACGCCGAGCAGGGTGCTGGGACAGCAGGAGAAGAATAGCTGCATCTGACTCGAGACGTCGGCTCCGCGCGCCGTGGCCTGGAGCAAGCGCGGATGCAGCGCGCTGAGGCCGGGCGTGCGGAAGAGCAGGTCGTAGTGCGATAGCTCGTCTAGGTAGGAGGGACCGGTGTGCCAGCGCTGCACCTGTGGCCACTCGGCCAGCACATCCTCGGTCGGTGGGTGCGCATCGCACACGGAGAAAGGGATATCGCGCGCGAGGAGAAAGTGGCCCAGCGCGCGATTTTCTACGCCGAATCCGAGTAGGGCAATGCGCCGCTGGTCGAGCGCGCCGCTGGTCACGCCAGGTCTTCTACGTAGGCAAAGAGCGCGTTGACGAGGTGGCCGAATACGCTCAGGCGGCACACTTCGTAGCCGTGCGAGTTGGCGCGCGGATAGCCGATGGTGGCCGCGCGCGGCGCCAGGCCGGCCTGCAGCACGCCGGTTGCGTCCGAGGCGGCGGCGCCGTAGACGGCGTATTGGAGTTCGCTCCCAGCCCGTTCGGTAGCGCTGGCCAGCTCGCCGATTAGGCCCTGGTGAAAGTGGGCGCCCGAGTCTTTGGACCAGGTGGCAGGACGGCCGTCCAGCGCCAGTTGAGCGCCGCGCGGAATGGGCGAGGAATCGACGGCGATAAAGGTTTCAACCGCATTGCGGTGTGCCCAACCCTTGGCGCCGAGCAGGCCGCCTTCTTCTTGCACCATAAAGCACAGGTAGAGGGGACGCGCGGGCTGCAGGCCGCTGCGCTGTATTTTTTCGAGCAGGCGCAGTAGCGTTAGCGTGCCGCCGCGATTGTCGAGAATCCACGCTGATACCAGCGGGTCTTCTGCCGGGCCGAGCAAGTGGGGTCCGCGCACCGCGCTGTCGGGCACGGCGCAGGTGCCCACGCGCACGCCGCGCGCGCGCAGCTGTTCGGGCGTTAGGCCGGTGATTAGATGGCAGTGCGACCACTGCAGGCCGCGCGCGCCGCTGGCAAATTGGGCGATGGGATCGTCGGGGTCGTTGGTGTGGCCGGACCCAAAGCTGAGGTGGGCCGGGACCAAGCTGTCGCCGTCGCCTACCAGTACGACGGGGCATTCGCCCAGCTTCCAGGGGTGCAGCCCGCCGCTGCGCTGCACGCGCAGCGTGCCGTCGGCTTCGATGGCGTGCACGACCATGGCAATCTCGTCCATATGGCTGGCTAGGGCGACGGGGCCTGCTTCGGCATCGCGTCCCGGCACGAGGGTCCACGCATTGCCCTGTGCGTCCCTGTGGGGGGTAAATCCGATCTGGTCGATATATGCGCAGATAAAATCGGCCATGCGCTCTTCGCGTCCCGAAGGACAGGGAATGTGCAGCAGGGCGCGCAGCAGCTCTACGTCTGTTTCCAATGTGTTCATCGGCATTTTACCTCGTTGCGCACGGAGCAGATGGGACGGAGCGTTCACGCATTTGTTGACATGGGTGAGGGCGTCTTTTAATTATCACTGTCCCTGCGATCGCAGCACAACGCGTGTACACTTAGGAGATTGTATGGCCGTCACTATTATGCGCACAATACGCCCGAGTCCGCAATGGCAGGACTCGCTGATCCGCGTGAAGCAAGGGCAGCGGATCGTAGTCGATGCCGAAGAAACGTGGTCGCCCGACATGCGCGACCAAATTGCCTGGTGCGGCGCGGATGGACTCTATCGCTTTCCCGCCGGTGAGGGCTATCGCATGCCGGGTGCGAACGTCGGTGCACTCATCGCGCGCATAGGCAATGGCGAAGCCTTTGCCATCGGTGCGCGATGCGATTTTATCTGCAGAGAGGAAGGCGTTATTTTCTTTGCGATGAACGAGCATCCCGAGCGCAATAATCAGGCGGGCAAACTCGTTGCACAGGTCATTGTCTTTGAGGCCGAGGACGCCTAGTGGACGCCTATGGGGAGGTGGATGCCTATCTGAGGCATCGCGTCCCCGAATTGCTGGGTGGCCCCGTTGGGCACATTGAAAAGATGGGATCGGGCGTGTGGTGCCTGTGCGTCGACGGCAAAAAGTATGTTGCTAAATACCACATTTTTGCACCCCTCACGCGCGGCAGAGCATACGACGTATTGGAGGTCGAGCGCGACGTGCTGCGCGCACTGGTCGAAGCCGGCTGCCGCGTGCCGGCCATGGTGGCGCTCGATCAGACGGCCTGTATCGCTTTCTACGAATGGGTGGGGGGCACTACGCTAGACGATCTGGTGCAGGAGCAGAGCGGCAACCACGCTGAGTTGGCGCGTGCTGCACTGCGCAACGCATTGGCTATTGATGGTGCGCTCAAGCGCGATAAGGGGTGGTCGCAGCGCGTTGCGCCGGGCGGCAGCCGGCCGGATTTGCTCGCCGCTTGGCAGTGGGCCAGCGAGCGGGCGCTTTGGGGAGCCGAGGCACTGCAGCGTCATCTGCAGCGCCCGCCGTTGAGCAGAGCGGCCCTCGATTTGATTGGCGCACTCTGCGCCGAACTGGCGCGGCGCCCGCCCGTGTTGGGCTCCAGCGATTACAACGCGCGCAACGTCGTCATATCGCCGGCAGGCGCGGCGTTTTTTATCGAGTTTTCCAAATTGAGCTGGGACTGGACGGAACGCCGCATCGTGCAGTATACTACCAGTATGGGCGGCGGGCGCTGCAACGGCGGTATGCGCTCTATACTGGATGCGCGCACGGCCTGCTCCTATGGTCAGTTGGCCGGCGATCCGTGCGTCGTGCGCGCGCTGGAAGGGCATCAGATTGTCTTCCAGCTCAACGCGGCGGCGGCTCTGTGCGGTGCGCTTGAGCATCCGCTGGAGGCGTCCAATGACGCGCTGCTACGCGCCTGGAAGAACCCGCGCGAACGGCTGCAGGCTATGGCGCGTGCGCTGGGCGAACCGTTGAGCGATGATGGAGATATTCGACGCGTGCGCGCTCTCTTCACACTGAATTAATGCACGAGGAGCACAGGCAATTATGAGCGATTGGGACGTTCTCGATTTCAAGCCGCGCGCGCGCGGCATGGTCATTGGTGATATTCCCTGGTTGGCGCGCATCACCGATAAGGCACGCGCCGTCAACGAGGGGCGGATTGGCGATTACGTATTTCCGTGAGGGGCTGATCAGCGCTTCCTGGAGGAAGTGAAAATCACAG
>JAYPJE010000052.1:0-25812 GCA_038128265.1 Gemmatimonadota bacterium | reverse complement strand
ACTGCTTGAGGTGGCCTTCCCAGGCCAGATCGCACATATCGCGCAGATGCGCATCGCCACCCAGCGCGTAGAGCACCGGCCAGTGGACCAGATTTTCGATGGCGTCGTCCGGGCCGTCGTTGCCGCCCCAGCGCGGTATGCACTCCAAATAGCCGCGCTCGTCGAAATAGTGGTCGAAAAATTGGCGGCAGGCACGCGACTGGGCGCGCAGCAGCTCCCACTGCATAACGGCCCACGCCGGAGGCGGCATGGGCGCATCAATCTCGAGATAGGTCGGGTTCAGATAGGGCATATGGATCCTCGCAAAGGTGACGGTCAGATGCCAACGGACAGAGAGAATAACAGATTTATGAGCTGGGCAAAAGGCGCACGCATTGCATTATATCGACCAGCGCAACCCCAGCTGGCCCGAGCGGCCGTAGACCTCGCGCTCGCGCCAGCGCGTCGGCGCTGACCCATAGGGACTGCCAAAGACCTCGCGCTCGCTCGCATTACTTAGGTTGTTGAGTTTGACAAAGAGCGACCAGCCCGCACTTAGTCGCTGGCGCGCCGATAGATCGACGTGCCATTCGCCCTCGTACCACACATCTTCTCCGGGTTGGGCTCCAATATCTTTAAGCATGGGCGCGCGATAGTTGGCGCTCAGTGTCAGCATGCGCCCCGCTCGGCCATCGTCGTAGAGCAGCCCCACATTACCCGTGTGGCGGGCATGACCCGGCAGCGGGCCTCGATCCCTGCGCGCCGAACCGTAGTCCATCCGCGCGGCTGAGAACGCGTAGTTAGCATAGAGGCCCACATCGCGCAGCGCGGCGATCCCGTAGCGCCCTAAGTAGTGCACCAGCGCCCATTCGGCACCCCATAGGCGCCCCGAGCGACCGTTAATCGGCGTCAGCAGCACAAAGGGCGTGCGATCCTCTGCGTAGGTCACTATTGGATCGGCAATGCGCTTGAAAAAGGCCCCGACGGAAAACAGCCCCAGCGCGCCGGGGAAGGATTCAAAAAGCAGGTCGACGCCGTGCGCCCGCGTCGCCTTTAGCTCGGGATTGCCCTGCAGAATGCGTCCGTCGCTGGGGGGCGTAGTAATGGGCAGCAGACGCGTGTATTCCGGACGCGACAGGCCGCTGGTCAACGCCAGGCGCAGCGCGCTGCGCGCACCCACCCGATAGGTTAGGTGCAGCGAGGGCAGCGCATTGGCATAGCGCTCGCCGGAGCGCACGAAGCTGGCGCGGTGCCCATAGGCATGGCGCGTTTGCTCATAGCGCAGACCTGCGAGGGTGGACAGTCTATCTGTCCACTGCAGCGTCTGCTGCGCGTAGGCCGCGTAGATCGTTTCGCGCGCGTCGTAGTTGAGCAGCTGCGGCACCGATCGATAGCCGCTCAGCGGAAACAGCGCCAGCGCGCGCGCATCGTCGTAGTGGACGTCGACAAAGTCGAACGCATTCTCGTCAACGGCGACCAATCCCCCTTCGGGAAAGTGCTGCCAGCGCCGCTGCGAAGCCTCCTTATCCTTGCGCCACAGTTTGGCACCGGCTTTCCACAGACCCTGTCGATCGCCCCATACAAAGGCGCGCTCCACGTCGGCCTGCAGCACGCGGTCGCGCTCGGCAAACGCCTCGTTGTCAAAGCGCGTGCGCACGAGCGAAAATGCGCCCAAGTCGGCAAACGCGTGCTGAAAACCGAGCGTCCGTCGCCCGTTCGCATCCAGACCGCCGTAATCGTTTTCGCGGCGAAAGAGAAAATAGGTGCGGTCGGGCAGCGTTTCGCTGGCACGCGACTGCGACAAACTCAGATGCAGCTCAAGCCCGGCGACGCGGTGCTGTGAACTTAGCTCAAACAGATAGAATCGCTGCTGCTCCAAGCGATTGCGCACCTCCATGTCCTCTTCGCTCTCGGCAAAGGCGAAATGGCGGCGGCGGCGAATCTCGTCGTCGTCAAATGCGTGATAGGTGTAGTTAAGAAGCAGTTCGTGGGCGGGATGCACCCGGTAGTCGAGCGCGGCCAGCAGCCCGGCGCGCTGGCGCAGCACGTCGTAATTGTCCCAGCGCGTATAAGAGAAGCGGTCGTCGCTGGCATAGCCGGCCTGATGCAGAAGGGACGCCCTATTGGTTCGATACAGGCTGGCCCCTACCAGCGTCCCAATCCTGCCGTCGGCAAAGCGCCGGGCTAGCGACCCCGAAACTTCGCCGATTTCGCGTCCCCATTGGCGCAGGGGCGCCGGCTCGGCGTTGAGTCCACCGGCCACACTCAGCGCGTATTCCGCCTGATCCGGCGCACGCTTGAGCACCATATTGACCGCACCACCCAGCGCATCGGCATCCATGTCCGGCGTAAGCGCCTTGGTAATCTCTATGCGATCGGCGTGGTGCACCTGGAGCAGGTCCAATCCCACGGCGCGTCCCTCCTCTATGCTCGCACCGGGCGCGGGAATGCGCTTGCCGTTGACGGTCACGGCGTTGAGCTGGGCGTTGAGCCCGCGCACCTGCACAAACTCGCCTTCGCCCTGATCGCGGTCGAGCGCGATACCGGGCATGCGCTGCAGCGTCTCGCCGGCGTTGCGATCGGGAAAGCGCGCAAAGAGTTCCGCTGAGGCGACGTGCTTTATGTTCAGTGCACTGCGCTGGTCATTGAGGGCGCGCGCCTGCGCGCTGGTCAACGAACCGACGATCTCGACGCCTTCCATTTCGTAGAGCGTGCTGTGCAGGACAATGGCCCGTTCGACGCGCTGATCCGCCCCCACGTCTATGGAATCGAGGACGGCGGCATAGCCTAAATGCGCAACGCGCAAGAGATAGCGCCCCGAAGGCAGGGTATCTATGAGAAACGTGCCCTGGCGGTCGCTGAGCGTTCCGCGCCCAGTGCCGACCAATTCCACGGTCGCATTTTCCAAGCCGCGCCCCTGTGCATCGACAATGCGCCCAGCGACTTCGGCCGCGCCCAGCGACGTGCAAACGGACAGCAGCAGCGCGGATATGTGTAGACAGCGCAGCATAGGATGGCCTCCGATTTGACTACACTAAACTGAAAAAATCGCGTCTATTGCGCGAATGGGTGCGCCGACGGTACGCTCCAATGGGCGGATCATGCCTCTATTCGCCTTGTTTCTACCAGCTCCCTCGGTTAGTTTGAGGCACAACGTGCTCGACAATAGGAGTGGCGCATGGCCTCCATACCGTATCCTGCATACCTCAACGACGAATGCCCGACCGCGCTGCGCGACGACGTCGCGTTTTTCCAAAAATGGGGCTACCTGGTAGTCGACGACGCACTCCGCCCAGAGCAGGTCGACGCACTGCGCACGGCCCTCGATGCAGCTTTTGCACGCAGCGGCGAACAGTTTATTCACCAGCTATTAGAGTGCGACGAGGCGTTCGCCTTTCTCCTCGACCATCCGCCCGTGCTCTCGCGCATGAAAGCCATTCTCGGTCAGTGCGTGCAGCTGCACAGCGCTACGGCACGCGTCACCCTGCCCGGTGAAAAGGATCAGAACTGGCACCGCGACGTGCCCTGGCCCGTCGCGCCCGAGGGCACACCCTACGGCGCCATTCCCGGGCAGATCAACTGCGGCTATTACCTAGACGCGCTCAGCGAGGAGAACGGACCCATCGTCGTCGTGCCGGGATCGCAGCGCGTGCCCTTTCGCCCACCCGTCTGCCACGCCCCTTTCCCCGAAGAGGTGCGCGTGCTGGCCAAGCCGGGTCAGGCGGTCTTATTCGACGGATGCCTTTACCACCGCGGAGCGGCCAACCAGTCTAGTGCACCGCGTCGCGCCTGCCTAATGTGCTACCAGCCGGCGTGGATGAAATCGCGCGAACCCTTTGACGGGCCCTTTGCCCAGCGCCTGCGCGCCGAAGGCAGCGCCGAGCAGAAAATGCTGCTGGGCGCTATCGAGCGCTGGTAGAAACCGCGCGCGGGAAGGCAGCTACACCCCATTGGAATGGCGGCTTCACCCCTCGCCGTTGGCTCGCCCTGCAGAGAGATTCCTATATTGTATGGCGCGGCTATGCGCGCCGTGAAATCGCCAAGCAATCCACTTCTCAGGTGCATTTATTTCTCATAGGAGACAACCGTGTATACGCTGCAAAACGACCAGCTTTCCGTAGACGTGCTCGACCCCATCGCCGACGTGGAGCGCTTTGGCACGCGCTACTGCACCGGAGGCTATATCTTCCAGGTAACCGATGCGCAGAAGGGCCCGCTGCTTTCCGGGCCAACCTATCCCAACAGCTTCAATACCTTCGACGGTCAGGGCATCCCCGACGCCTTTAATCAGAGCCCGCTCAAGGATGCCAAGTCGTCCGAATCGCAGGCGCTTATTATTGGCATTGGTCGCTGCGATTTAGAACGGAACGAGGTCGAAGAATTCTGCCACTGGGACGTGCGGCAGCAGGACAGCACCCTTCGCATGCACACCGAACAAGAATTTGCTCACTTCGCCCTGACGCTAACGCGCGAAGTAGCGCTGCACGGCCGCACCGTGCACTCGTCAATCGTTCTCAACAACACCGGCCGGCGCCCCATCCCCATTCGCTGGTTTCCCCACCCGTTCTATCCGCAGACGGACGGCGACGAGCTGTGTCGGTTCAATATTCCCGTTTCTTTTCCGGAGAACGACGGCTACGGCCTGGCCGATAGCGGCTTTATCGCACGTAAAAATTGGCCAAATTGGGAAAAGGGCTATTACCAGGCACTGACGCACGAGGCGCACAGCAACTTGGTGATTCTACAGAAGCATCCCGTCGTTGGTCTGGTGGCGGCAACCTGCTCCTACGTGCCCAGCTTTTTTCCCATCTGGGGCAACCAAAACACCTTCTCTTGGGAGCCCTTTCTCGAACGCAGCGCAGCCCCGGGGCAGGCGCTGACGTGGTCGATCGACTACGAGTTCTAAACGAATCGATACCGCAGCTCGACTGCCATTCAACCAGAAAGATCCAAATGGATTGGGAAATAAAAAAACGCGGCCGCGTGACCTACTACCGCAAAAAGAGCAACGACGTCTTTTCGGATTTAGTCGTCGAAGAATTGGATAACGGCGATCTAAAAATTCGCTTTGTCGGCATGACGGGCGCCATTGCCGCAACCAATGAACTGGGACTAGACGAAGTCGCAAAAATGAACCCAGATCGGGAAATCCCGCGCATTTTTGATACCTGGGAGATGTATCTGCGCGAAGCGGGTATCTGCCAATCGCTGGCCGATGTGGACTTTCTCGAGGTGCACTCTTTCGGAGCCGCTCCCAAGGCCCCCAACGCACTGGTCGACCCGGAGGGCTACGCCGCCGAGAAAGGGCGTATTCGCAGAGAATACGCCGAATCCTACGCGCGCTATTGGAAGGAGAAAATGCCCGACAACGGCCTGCCCGTGCGTTTCACGGTGTACCTGGAAGAGCTGCCCGACAAAGATGCCAGCTACGAGTTTGGCGCCGTGGGCCTTCTACAAAAAGCTTCCGACTAGCTTATCACAGCCCCACGCAACAAAATAGAGAGGCATCTATTGCAACCCGATATAGAAATAGCGCGCGCAGTCGACCTGCTGCCCATTGAGCAGGTCGGCGAAAAACTAGGCATTGATCGCCAATACTTAGAATTGTACGGACGCGACAAGGCGAAGATCTCGCTGGACGTCTTCGGCATCGCGCACGAGCGTAAACGGGGTAAGCTTATCCTCGTATCGGCAATCAACCCAACGCCGGCCGGCGAGGGCAAAACCACGACCAGCATCGGCCTTGCCGACGGCCTCAATCGCATAGGGCGGCGCGCGGCCCTATGCCTGCGCGAACCGTCGCTCGGTCCCTGCTTCGGCATGAAGGGTGGCGCCACCGGCGGTGGCTACGCGCAGATTGCGCCAATGGAAGACATCAACCTGCACTTTACCGGTGATATCCATGCCGTCTCCACGGCTAACAACCTGCTGGCAGCCACCGTAGACAACCATCTGCACCACGGCAACGCCCTGTCTATCGATCCACGCCGCGTGCTGTGGCGCCGCGCGCTCGATATGAACGATCGTTCCCTGCGCGACATCGTCATCGGTCTGGGCGGGACGGGTAACTCCATGCCGCGCGAAACGAGCGTTGATATCGCCGTCGCCTCGGAGGTCATGGCCATCCTGTGCCTGTGCGAATCGGCCGCCGACCTCAAGGAGCGCTTGGGGCGCATGGTCGTCGCCCACACCTACGACGGCCAGGCCATCTGCGCTGCCGACCTCAAGGTGCACGGCGCGATGGCCGTGCTGCTCAAGGACGCCATTAAACCCAATCTAGTGCAGACGTTGGAGGGTAATCCTGCTTTCGTGCACGGCGGTCCTTTCGCCAATATTGCCCACGGCTGCTCTTCGCTGATTGCCACGCGCCTGAGCATGTCGCTGGCCGATTACACCATTACAGAAGCAGGGTTTGGCGCCGATTTAGGGGCGGAGAAATTCTTCGATATCAAGTGCCGTCAAGCTGGCCTGCAACCCGACGTCGCCGTGCTAGTAGCCACGGTGCGCGCGCTCAAGTTTCACGGCGGTAAGGGTCGCAAAGGGTTGTCTAAAGAAGACGTCGGCGCGGTGAAGAAGGGCGCGGCGAACTTGGCCAAGCACGTTGAGAATGTGCGTCGCTATGGTCTACCGGTCGTCGTGGCAATCAACGCCTTCAGCGGCGATAGCCCGGCCGAGTTGGATGCTCTGCAGGAAGCCTGCGATGACCTCGGCGTGCGCGTAGCCCTGTCCGAGCACTGGGCGCGCGGCGGCGCAGGCGCAGAGGCACTGGCCGCGACCGTCGTCGAGACGATCGATGCCGAAGCGAGTTGCTTCCGACCGCTCTATCCCGACGATATGCCGCTGTGGGAAAAAGTGCGCACGGTCGCGCGCGAGATTTATGGGGCCGACGATATTATGGGCGACGTGCGCCTGCGCAAACAGGTTGCCCAGCTCGAAGAGGCTGGCTACGGCCACCTACCCGTATGCCTGGCTAAAACCCAGTACTCGCTGTCGACCGATCCCCAGCTCAGGGGGCGACCGCGCGGTTTTGACGTGCCCGTGCGCGAAGTGCGCCTTTCGGCCGGTGCCGGTTTTATCGTCGTGCTGACCGGAGATATCGTCACGATGCCAGGTCTGCCGCGCGTGCCGGCCGCCGAGGCGATTGACTTTGATGAGAACGGTCACATCGTGGGGCTGTTCTGAGACGTGGCAGCCGAACTCGCCATCGTCATCGTCGGCATGAATACCCGCGACTGGGTGCGCGGCTGTCTGCAATCGCTGCGCGCGCACGATGACGTGGCCCTAGAGATCGTCGTTGTCGACAACTGCTCGGAAGACGGCAGCTGCGAACTGGTCGAGCGTGAATTTCCCGAAGTCGCACTCGTCCGCAACAGCCACGTCCACGGTTTTGCGCAGAACAACAATATCGGCGCGGCCGAAACGAGCGCGCCGCTGCTGCTCTTTTTAAATCCAGATACGGAGGTGCCTCCCGGCGCGCTGCGCGCGATGCTCGACGTCGTCGAACGCCAGCCACACTGCGGCATTTTTGGAGGCAAACTCTCCGACGCCGACGGCCAGACAGAGCGGTCGGTCGGCGCGTTACCCACCCTGACGAGCCTGCTTCTCGACCGCCTGCTGAGTTTGGCGGCGCCCCTGCGCCCGCTGCTCGATCGCTTTTCTCAGCGCCATTACCTACACTACGACAGAGAGCGCTACGTCGCGTGGACTACGGGCGCCTATCTGTGGATACGCCGCGATGTATTCGATGCGCTCAACGGCTGGGACGGCGAGATTTTTATGTACGGCGAAGACGCCGACCTATGTTACCGCAGCCACCTGCTTGGACGGCCCGTGCTCTACGCACCTTCTTCCCAGGCCTTTCACTACCACAACAAGGTGCCGATCGATCGAGCGCGCCGCAAACGCCTGCTGCGCGAGGGCCTGACCGCCTTTGCGCGCAAGCACTACAGCCCGCTGCGCTACCGGCTCTACCGACTCGTCTTTTCTCTCCTATGGTGAGCAGCTCTTCTGTCGCGCACACTGTTACCGCTCCACACTCCCAACGAGGAACTCTACGTGACCGCTATTGCTACGCGCATCAACGGCTTTACTCTGCGCCCCGCTACAGAGAGCGACTGTGCGCAGATTCTCCGCTTTATTGAAGGGCTTGCTGAGTATGAACAGCTCAGCCACGAAGTCGTGGCCACGGAAGACATGCTGCGCCGAACGCTCTTTAGCGAACGCCCCGCCGCTGAGGTAATCCTCGGTTATTACGGCGAACAGCCGGTTGCCTTTGCCCTCTTTTTCTCTAGTTATTCAACGTTCCTCGCCCAGCCGGGCCTCTACTTGGAGGACCTCTTTGTCGAACCGGACTGGCGCGGGCGCGGGTTTGGTGGTGCCCTTCTGCGCTATCTGGCCCAGCTAGCCGTCGGACGCAACTGCGGTCGCTTGGAGTGGTCAGTCCTAGATTGGAACGAACCGGCCCTGCGCTTTTATCGACGTCTGGGTGCCCAGCCGCAGGACGAGTGGACCGTGCAGCGCGTCACCGGACAGGCGCTGTGCGACCTGGCCGCACAGTTCTGAGCTCAATAACCATATCGGACGAAAGGATCGCCATGTTAACCATGGACCTGACGGACCGCGTCGCCGTCGTTACCGGCGCCAGCGGTGAACTCGGCCGCACCATAGCCCGCACGCTCGCTTCGTGCGGTGCACGCGTAGTCCTACACTACTACAAAGGACAGGAGCGCGCAGAGGGCACACGCGCGGAAATCGTCGAATCGGGCGGACAAGCCATCGTCGTGCAGGCCGACGTATCCGAGCGCGCCTCCGTCTTCGCCCTGCGCGATGCGGTCAAGGAGGCCTTTGGCCCCGCCGATATCATTGTCAACAACGCGGTCGAACAGTATGGATGGACATCCGTCTTGGAGCAGGACGAAGCCGACTACGCGAGCCAGTTTCGCACCTGCGTGCTGCACAATGTCCTGATGGCCAAGGCCTTTGTGCCCGACATGATCGAAAAGCAGTGGGGGCGCGTAATTGCTACCAATACCGAATGCACCATGCAGTGCAACCCGGGCCAATCGGCTTATATATCGGGCAAGGGTGGACAAGACCGCGTGCTGCGCGTGCTGGCGCGCGAGGTGGGCCAGCACGGCATTACCGTCAACCAGGTAGCCCCCGGCTGGATGATCAGCGACAAATACCGAGCCGAGCCGGCTGACGACGCCAACTACGTAAAAAACGTGCCGCTAGGCCGACGCGGCGACGATAGGGACATCGCCCACGCCGTCGCCTTTTTGGCCTCTGACCTGGCCTCTTTTATAACAGGCGTCTACCTGCCCGTGGCCGGTGGCAACGTCATGCCGCGCATATAGCAGGAGGCGAGCGAGTGAAAACTGCGGTTATAGGTTTGGGATCAATGGGCTTTGAGATGGCCTGCTCGCTGCTGCGCGCAGGCATCGACGTCGTCGGCTGCGATATCGACCGCGCCGCACTCGAGCGCATCGCAGCGTGCGGAGCTACCGCGATCGACGCACCCGACAAGCTTCCGTCTGACTGCGATGCCCTGCTGGTCGTTGTCGTGAGCGCCGAGCAAGTTGAGCAGGTGCTGTTCGGAGTAAACGGAGCCGCCGAGCAGCTGCAACGGGATGCCGTCGTCATCGTTTGCAGCACCGTGCCCCCTCCCTTTGCCGAGGCACTGGCCGCGCGCGTCGAAGCGCTCGGACTGCACTATCTCGACGCGCCCGTCAGCGGCGGCACAACCCGCGCGGCCGAAGGCACACTAACCGTCATGGCCTCCGGTTCGGCGGACGCTTTCACGCGCGCCCAGCCGTTGCTCAACGCCATAGCCGCCACCGTGCACGAACTGGGCGATCGCGCTGGCCGCGGGTCGGCCTACAAAATGATCAACCAGCTCCTGGCCGGCGTGCATATTGTCGCTGCAGCCGAAGCGATGAGCTTCGGCATAAAGAATGGACTCGATCCACAGACGCTCTACGACATCATTAGCGAATCGGCGGGTAATTCGTGGATGTTTGAAAATCGCGGACAGCACATTCTCGAGGGCGATTATACGCCGCGCAGCGCCGTCGACATTTTCGTCAAAGATATGGGGATCGTGCTGAATACGGGCAGCCAGCTGCGCTTCCCGCTGCCGCTGGCCGCCGCCGCCAGCCAGCTCTTTACGATGGCAGCCTCCAAGGGCTGGGGCGGGCTGGACGACGCGGCCGTAGCCAAGGTCTACGAGGCGCTTTCGGACATCGCGCTGCCCGGCAGTGGTTAGAGCGAGGGCAGCGCTGGCACGACCTGGTGCGTCAGCAAATCCATTGAGCGCAGCCACTTTTCGCGCTCGTCCCAGTCGTGTGCGATCATCAGCAGCGTATCAAAGCCGCCCGTCGCGTCCCACAGCGCCTGTAGCTGCTGCTGGCACGACGCAACGCTGCCGACGATGCACAGCGTGCGAATCAGGTACTCGGGCGTCACGTCTTTGTCGGGATAGGACGGATCGTGCTTCATCAGCGCGAGATTGCCGACCGCGCCGAGCACTTCGATCAGATACTCAAAGGCGCGACTAAACGACGAATTGAGCGCGTAGTCCCACGCCTCCTCATCGCTGTCGGCAACAAAGATGCTGCGGGAGACCCGCCACAGGGCGCGCGAGGGCTCGTCCAGCCCCGCTTCTAACGCACCGGCACGGTAGGTGTCCCAGTGCTCGACGAGGGTCGGCGTGGGCACCAGGCTCGTTGAAATAGGCATATAGCCGCGCGCCCCGGCCATGCGCGCCGCCAGCGACGTGCCCTTGATAACGCTCATTGCGATGGGCGGATGCGGCTGTTGGTACGGCTTGAGCAGCTGTCCGATACCCAACTCGGGCTGCGGCTCGTCAATGCGCACGCGGTAGTGCGCGCCCTTAAAGTCGAACGGCGCATCGGCCTGCCATAGCTTGAGCACGAGATCTATAGCCTCTACGGTCATTAGGCCCTGCGTCTTGGGATCGGGCAGATCAAAAAGTCCCCAGTCGGTCGGCACGCCGCCCTGGCCGAAACCGCAGTTGATGCGCCCACGCGACAGGTGGTCGAGCATCGCCATACGCACCGCGACGTTGACCGGGTGGTGCTGCGGCATGATGGTAACGCCCGTGCCAAGGCGAATCTGCTGCGTCTGCGGGATTAGATGCGAAATAAAGAGATCGTTCGCCGGGATTGGCTCCCAGGCAACGCTGTGGTGCTGGCCGATCCACGCCTCGCTAAATCCGAGTCCGTCGGCGCACACGATCAGCTCGATATCTTCTTCAAAGCACAGCGTGCGATCTTTTTCCGGCGGGTGCAGCGGCATCATAAAAACGCCCAATTTCATAGAATCGGCTCCGTATTTTTTTCGGCAGTATAGGCGGCTGAGCCGCGTCCGTCAAGCGAGCCCGAGTGCGTTTGCACCGCGCCCTCCTATTGGCTAATAATAGTGCAGTCATTGGGCACAGCGCCCATGCGTAGTGACATCAAGGAGAAAACGCACATGGCCGATGGCGCGCAAACGGTGCTCTTTGTCGACGATCATCACGTGCTCTACCGCGCGGGCACCGAACGCATCTTCTGCCCCGCACAGCGCCCCGCATCCCACCGCGTGCTGGCGCCAAGCGAACCGTGGGAAGTGGCCATTGGCTGGACCAGCATACACCGCGATGCAGAGACCGGTCGCTACCAGCTCTGGTATCAGGCCTATACCGGCGATCGCGCGCCCGACCGACGCTACGGCTGCGTTGTGTGCTACGCCGAATCCGATGACGGGGTGCACTTTGTAAAACCCGCGCTCGACCTCTTCCCGTTCGGCGATATAGAGCAGACCAACATCGTGCTCATCGGCAGCGGTGGCCATTCACTGCGCTACTGCAACTCCGTGCTGGTCGACGAACGCGACGGCGATCCCGATCGACGCTACAAAATGGCCTACTTCGACTGGGCGCAGACGCCGCAGGGCGAATATCCCGGCCTGCACGTGGCCTTTTCTCCCGACGGAATGCGCTGGCACACACACCCGCACGCGCCCCTGTCAAAAATATCGTACGGCCAGCTAGCTGAAGAGGTCCCCTTTGACGATGCAGAGGACGGACCGTGGGATATTCCGCTGTCGATGAGCGATGGAACCGACGTTTTTTTTGATCCACTGCGCCAGGTCTACGCCTGGTACGGCAAGATGTGGATCGATGGACCCGATGGGCGCATGCGCTGGAAGCACGCGATGGGCCGCATTGAAAGCCGCAACTTTGTCGACTGGTCTGAACCACAGCTGATCTGTGCGCCCGACGACCTCGACGCGCCGCAGGTCGAGTTCCACACCACGCCGGTCTTCTATCACGCCGGTGTCTACTTTTGTCTCAACCAACTACTGGACCGCGCCGTTGGCGGCGGCGTTATTGACATTGAACTCATGCTGAGCCGCGACGGTTTTGACTGGAAGCGACCCTTTCGCTCAACCTATTTTCTCGCGCGCGGACCGGCTGGAGACTTTGACGCCGGCTCGCTCTTTACCAACGCGACGCCCATACTACTCGATAGAGAAATGCGCTTTTACTACGGGGCCTATTCGCAGGGCGCAACCGGCGCCGACGACCGCTCGCACGAAAGCGGCGTCGGCCTGGCGGTGCTGCCGCGCGACCGCTTTGCCGGTCTGCGTCCCGTTGAACACAGCGATTTGCCGACGCAGCTAGGTCCGCTGGAGCACGTCGGACAGATTACGCTCAAACCGCTCAAACTGGGACAATACAGCCGGCTTGCCCTCAACGCGGATGCGCGCGGCGGCAGCATCCGCGCCGAAGTCCTCAGCGCAGCGGGCAAGCGCCTGCGCGGCTTTGGCCAAGAAGACGCCGTGCCCATCCGGGAAGACGGGCTGGCACAGGACGTGCGCTGGCGCGAACGCAGCCTAGCCGCACTCGGCGACGGCGACTACCTGCTGCGCCTGCACCTGGAACGGGCGACCGCCTACGCGCTGTACTTGAACCAATGAGTACCCCTGCACATAGGAGAATCGAGCCATGCGTATCGCACTCGTAGCGACCCCTTTTACCGATCACAATCTGCAGTTAGCTAGCCAAATAGGCGTTACCGACATCGTCGTGCGCTACCCCGGCTGCCGCATCGAAGATCTAGCGCCGCTGTGTGAACAGGTCGAACGGCACGGCATGACCGTCTCCGTCGTCGAAGGCTACCTGCCCATTGAACAAGTCGTGCTGGGCCAACCCGGCTATCGCGCACAGTTGGACGAACTAGGCCAACTCGTGCGCAGCATGGGTGCGCTGAATGTCAGCGTCCTGTGCTACAACTGGATGGGACTGACCGACTGGACGCGCACTTCGTTCGGCACGCCGGGGCGCGGCGGGGCCCTGTGCAGCGAGTTCGACTTGGCGCAAACGGAAGCGCTAGGGCCGTTGGAAGGCGGCGTAAGCGCGGCCGCCCTATGGGAAAATCTAGCGCGCTTTTTGGAGTATATCCTGCCCATTGCCGAGGAAGCCGGCGTGGCGCTAGCCATGCATCCGGACGACCCGCCGCTGACGCCGCTGCGCGGACTAGAGCGCATCATGATTGATCCGGAAGCCTTCGAACGACTGGTGGACTTGGCACCTAGCCCAGCAAACGGCATCTGCTTTTGCCAGGGCAACTTTGCGGCCATGGGCGTCGATATACCGGCGACCATTCGCCGCCTTGGACCCCATATCCGCTTTGCCCATATCCGCGACGTGCGCGGCGATCGCAGCCACTTTGTCGAGACCTTTCACGACGAAGGCCCCACCGATATGTTCGCCGCCATGCGCGCCTACCAAGCCGTTGGCTTTACCGGCGTTATGCGCCCCGACCACGTCCCGGTGCTCGTTGGTGAGAGCGGCGAAAGCGGCTATACCATGCAGGGGCGCCTCTTTGCCGTCGGCTATATGCGCGGCCTTATAGAGGCTGCCGTGAAGGTCGATAATTGACAACACAACGCAGCCTGGTACGTTCTGGCCCAAAGTGGAAAGCGAGGTCCCAGCGATGAAAGTGGGGTTGATTATGATGGTTACCGCCGGCGTGCTGATGTCTCTCTGGGTGGGATGGGGCGTATACGTTATTTACGGCATCGAACGCCCCCAGTACGAAGTGCTCGAACGCCTGGCGAAAAATATCGAGGTGCGTCAGTACGGCGAGCAGACCTGGATTTCCACGGTGGGCACAACGGATAACGCCTCTTTTTCCGTGCTGGCATCCTACATCTTTGGCAACAACAAAGAGGGACAGAATGTGGCGATGACGGCGCCCGTTATCACCGACGGTACGATGTCTTTTATCCTGCCATCCGCCCTATCGCAGGAAAGTGCGCCGACGCCCAACGGCCAGCCTATCGAATTTACTACGGTGGCGCCGCGCCAGGTCGCTACACTCAAATTTTCGTGGCTCACCAACTCCGACCGCGTGGAGAAAAAAACCGCCGAGCTGCTAGCGGCGCTGCGCGAGCGCGGCATCCAAACGCAGGGCGAACCTTTTCTGATGCGCTACAACGACCCATGGACCCCGCCGTTTATGCGGCGCAATGAAATTGGCGTCGTCGTAGAAAACCTACCCGCCACCAACTAGCGTCCCGGCGCTATCCCCTGCGGTGCGTCCGCGCCCTGTATAAATAACCGTCTACAGAAGTGACGTAGAGCGACTGGCCGTCGGCATCGCCAAAGGCGCAGTTGGTCGGATTCATAGGGAACGGGTGCGTCTCCAGCACGCGACCGCTCGGCGCAAACACGTAGATCATCGGCCCCGGCCCGCTCTCCTTCCACCCTGCCGTAGCGACGATGCACCCCTCGGCGTCCAAGCGCATGCCGTCAATGCCGCGGTGCGGACCAAAGTTGTGCACGACGTCGTATGAACCGAGCGATCCATCGTCGGCGATGGGATAGGCGCGCAGCTCGCGCAGCGTGTCCGCTCCGTAATCGCTCTGCGCTACGTAGAGCGTCCGCATATCCGGCGTCACAATAAGGCCGTTGGGCTTAGTCGTATCAAAAGTGACGCGCGCAGCTACGTAGCTACCGTCCGGCTGCGGATCGGCACGGTAGACCGACTCATGCGACAGTTCCATATGCGAGCGGTCGTCGCCATAGCGCGGATCGGTAAACCACACGCGGCCCTTGGCGTCGACGACCAGATCGTTGGGGCTGTTGAAGCGCTGGCCCTCAAACCGTTCGCATATCACGGTGGTCGAGCCGTCGTGCTCGTAGCGGGCAATGCGGCGGCCGGGCCCGTCGACAAAGCGATCGCATCCCGGCACAAAAGTTCCTTCGGCCGCGTAGATGCGTCCTTCTGCATCGGCCGTCAGCCCGTTGGCGCTGTTGGTGCCCGTGCGCCAGTCAGTGCACGCACCCGTCTGCGGATCAAAGTGCAGCACCCGATCGCCGGGCATATCTGTAAAGATCAGCGCATCGCCCATCCACAGCGGTCCCTCCGTAAAGCCAAAGGGGCCGGCCACCCGTTCAAATATCCATTCGCTCATTGCACTCTCTCATCGCGTGTATAGGGGTGAAATACAGCTCCGTTCACGGTCCTGGTCTTCCCACTACTTCATACAGGAGCATGGTAGACTGATACAACACAGGTGTTAATCTATTTAGGCGACAACTCCTGCGGCAAACGACCCCTATGCCTTACTTTATGGGCGCTGCAATTTGCTCCTCTCCAACACGAGGCCCGCTATGGAACGACACGAGCTGTGCTACGAGATTCTCAACGCCCATAACTTAGGCGACGACTGCACGCGCACCATCGATGTGCACGCAACGCCAGAAGAATTGGCACAGTTGGATAGAGAAGGCTACTTGGTCCGCGAAGGGCTCTTTACCGGAGCGACATTGGAAACCCTGCGAGACGGCGTCGAACGGCTCGTTGAGCAAGAGTGGGACGATCACCGAAACCGGCCGATTGGCGAGCGCTCGTGGGGCATTATTCTGCGCCATCTAATGGACAAGGATCCGATCTTTCTCGAACTACTAAAATTCCCGCCCATCCTATCCATCGCGCAGGCGATGATGGGACCGCTCGTCCGGCTGCGCGGCCTGAGCGCGCGCGTGACCTTTCCCGGCGCCGAGCGGCAGGAGACACCGCTGCACCAGCACCTGCGCGTGTTAACCCAGCCAATGCCGCCGTGGTTTTCCGTGCCGCACAGTCTCGACGCACTGATTTACCTAGATGACCTCAGCGAGGCAACGGGGCTCGTGAGCCTGGTGCCGGGATCGCACGCGTGGCTCGATCGCCAACCACCCGATACCTACGAGCCTATCGACGGCGAGATTGAGCTGCGCCTGAAAGCTGGCAGCGCCGTGCTGATGCATTCGAACGTGTGGCACCGGGGCGGACCAACGCTCAGCGCACGGCGCCGCATGCTGATTTTGAGCTACCAGCCAACGTGGTTTCGCGGCTCGCCCTACGGCGTGCAGCCAGAGGATGGCCTGACCAAAAAGCTGTTGGAGAGCGCCGACGGGGAAACAAAGATGCTGCTCGGCGTGGGAGGATACACTTAGTCTGCTTCGCCGCGGCGCAGATGCCAACGCGTGAGCATCTTGCGCGCCGTAAAGAGCATATAGAGACCGGGGCGCATAAAGAGCAGGCGACTGAACAGGCCGCGCCAGCCGCCGTAGTGCGCATACTCTATGTGCTCATTAATCTGTGTCGTATGCTCCGACAGTGCGGTGAAGCGATGAGTGTGCTCCCAGCGCTGCATGGGACCGCGCTCCTGTATATCGGTGAACCCCCCCTCGCTGACCTGACGGTGCACGGCCGCCCAGCGAATGGGCAGCGGCCCGAACCACAGCGTGAATTCGGCGCGCGACTCCTCAGCTAACGGCTCGACGCGATGGATCTGCACGATCATCGGCGGCGGCGACAGCTTTTTAAGCGCACTCGTATCGCCGTGAAATCGGCTGACCTGCGCCAGCGGGGCATCTACTGTGAAAGAAAAATTAAACTCGGGCATCGGGACGCGTCTCCTGAGGTATATGCATCGAATATACCGGCAAACGGCCCCCTCGCTCAGCGCGAAACGCGCGCATTGGGCTTCTGGTAGGATCCCGGCTGGAAGGGAAACCGCTTTTCTACGTCGTCGATGAGCTCGACGCCAAAACCCGGTTTGTCAGGCAGCGTCATCACGCCGTTTTGGACCGTCAGCGGCTCCTTGAAAATGCCTTCCTTGAGCGGATTATGCGTCCCGTTTAGTTCGCAGTATTCGCGATTGGCGATGGCCGCGACTAGATGCGCATTGGCCATCGTCGTGCCGCCGCCGTGCCAGTTGTGCGGTATGAGGCTAATCCCGCGCAGCTGCGCCATCCGCGCGATATACCAGTTTTCCGTCACGCCGGTGACGTTGCAGTCCGTCTGCACGATATCGAGCGCCTGGCGGTCGAGCCAGACCTGCGCTTCAAAGCGCTCGCGAAAGCGCTCGCCGCCAGAAACGCGCACCGTTGGCAGCGCCTCCTTCAGCCGAATAAAAAGATCGATATGCTCGATGCTCGTGCCGCCAAAGGCTTCTTCAAACCAGTAAAAACCCAGCTCTTCCAACAGCGGAGCAAAGTCCGTTATAATTGCCTCTAGCGATCCCAGGCTCATACCCAAGCCCTCGTGCATCAGGCGAAAGTGGGGACCAACGGCCGCACGCAGCCTCTCCAAAATCGGCGCGTACTTTTCCAGCGTCATACCGGCCGCCTGCCAGTCGGTGCCCGGGCGGAACTTAAAGGCGTCGTAGCCGGCCTCTTGGTGGCGCAGTGCTTCTTCGATTAGCGCCTGCTCGCCGCCGTCATACCAGGCGTGTTCGACGCCGCCGCTGGCGTAAATTTTGATCTGGCGCTGCGGCGCGCCCTCGGTGCAAAGCAGTTCGTAAACGGGCTGGCCGACCGCTTTGCCGATCAGGTCCCAGCACGCCGCATCGACACCGGCCCACGGCGCGCGGCTGTGCCGCGATTCGTTGCCGCGATTGCACAGCGCTTCGACGTCAAAGGGATTTTGGCCAATCAGCAGCGGGCGTATATGCGCTTCGGTATACGCTTTGATCGCGGCTGGGTCTTCGTAGGGCGACCCCTCGCCGATGCCCACCAACCCCTCATCGGTGAATATCTGCGTGATGGCGCCGTCCGTTTTCCACACCTGGTATGACCCACTACGCCACAGATCGCCGTCTGGGTCGACATAGGATAGGGGAATGACACGCACGTCGCGTATCGTCAATTTCTCGCGTTGAATGCCGTCGAGCGGATGGTTGCGCATAGGGTGCTCCCAGTTTGCGGGGATATACGGCCGGGCATTATTCGCCAAAGGTAGCCAGCGCCGCCGCGTCGCCGCGCCCGGCCAGCAGGCCCTGCAGCCCGTCCAAATTTTGCCGCAGGCTCTCTTCTGCGTCCATCTCCGGCCGGTGGTCCAATAGGCCGATTGGACCCCCATAGCCGCTATTGGCTACCATATCCAGCAGCGCCCGGTCGTCGTCGCCCTGACCCAGCGGCACAATCTTCGGGCCGGCAGCGGCCATGCCGTTCAGATTGACGCAGAGCAGGTGCGGCACCATGGCGTTGAAATCAGCCGGCATCTGCCCCAGATGTTCGTGACCGTGGTGAAAGTTGTAGACGATGCCCGCCCGGCCGACGCGCTCGGCAATATCGACCATGGTCTGCGGTAGGCCGCCCCAGCCGCCGTGGTTGTAGAGTCCATAGGTGCATCCCATATCGCCAAAAAGCTCGGCCAGCACGGTCACTTCTTCGACCGCCGCATCTAGTCGCTGCCGCTCGTCGGCGATCTCTTCGAGGTGGCGGCCGCCGCAGGTCTTCCACATTTCAATCTGCAGGTCGTTGCGCTCGACAAAGTCCAGCGCCACGCGAATAGATCCGTCGGCGCGCGCTGCATCGGCGTCTTTGGGCGCCCCACCCGCCAGCCAAAATGCGTGCAGCCGGATGCCATGGTCGCACAGTTGGCGCAGCTCCTCATCAAACGAGGACACGTGTTCGTCGCGCCAATCATAGGCCAGCGCACGAATACCCAGGCGCTGTAGCATAGCGGCGCGCTGCTGCGGACTCCGCCTGGCTGCATCAAATGGCACGATGCACCAAGCGAGCAAATTATCCCTTTTAAAAAGCGTCATCGGCATCTCTCTCTGCACAGATGGTCGTGTTCAGCGCTGCTCGTCCGGCGCACCGGGCATGCCGTGGTGGCTGCCACCCGCGTTCTTAGCCAGATTGCCGCCGTCGAGTGGAATCAGTGCACCGGTGATCCAGGCCGATGCGTCAGAGGCCAGGAAAATAGATACGCCCTTGATATCGTCCGACCGCCCGAGTCGGCCCATCGGAATACCGCGCAAATAGGTCGTGCCCAGCTTGGGATCGGCCGCGATGCGCGCCTCCAGGCCCGCGTTCATAATCTGCGCGCAGACAATGCCGTTGACCCGCACGCCACGCCCGCTCCACTCCGTGCTCAGCTCGCGCGTCATCTGCGCGGCGCCGGCCATGCCCATTGAGTAGGGCAGGTGGTTGCGCCCAAGCGCCGTGATGCCGGCAATTGAAATTAAATTGATGATGCTACCTCTACCCGTCTCGACCATGCGCCGCGCCGCTTCCTGACAGGCGACGAGGCGACCGACAATGAGGTTTTTCATGGTGAACTCGACGTCGACCTCGCCGACCGTCAGCGGGTCACCGCCGCGCGCATTGCCGGCGACGTTGCCGAGGATATCGACGCGTCCATAGGCGCTGTCGACCTGCTCGAATAAGGCGCGTATCTGCGCAGGCTCCGACATATCGCACTCGACCGGAAGGGCGCGGACGCCGAGCGCCTGCACTTCTTGGGCCGCCCGTTCTACCCCCGGGCGGTTGATATCGGCCAACACCAGATCGGCCCCCACTTCAGCCAGCGCGGTCGCCATGGCCTTGCCCAGACCGCTGGCCGCACCGGATACGACGGCAACCCGTCCCTGCAAATCAAAAAGCGCGTGCGACATGACTACACCTCGTGTGAAATTGGCGCGTCTGTTAGTGGATGGAAGACAACCCATAGACGAGGCCGCAAGATAGCAGGCGCTGCAATAGACGTCAACGCCGCTTGACCAGAGCGCATCCGCATCGCTTTATAAGCGCATATCCAAATGCGCTTTGCGCAGAAGCAGACCGATAACAGCGTTCTTTTTTCACCCAACAACGGAGAAGAGATGGCATGGCACAGCAAATTGTCGACCCAGCGCAGGTAAAACCCTTTATATGCGACGACAGCTACTCGTCAAAGCTCCTCATGGATGACTTTGTCGCCGGCACCGCAGCGATCAATATCAACGAGGGCACGCTCAAGCCGGGCGGTCGCACAGAAGCCGGCGTCCACAAGGAAAACGAGCTCTACTACGCGGTGCGCGGGCAAGCGATCCTCTATTTGGACGACGAGCCGCACGACTTAAAGCCGGGTATGGTCGTATTTATCGCCGGCGGCACAAAACACGCGCTGTACAACGAGAGCGAAACAGAGGACTTCGTCCTGCTAACCATGTGGGAAAAGGCAGACTACAACGGCGTCCATCACGCCCGCATCAAGGCCTGGGGCACTTCGTTTAAAACCGTCGACGAGGACTAGGCAAGGCCTCTAATAGTCTATGACGACCTTGATCGAATCTGGACTAGAGGCCGTTTCCATACCGGCGACCAGGTCGTCAAAGGCAAAGCGGTGCGTGATCAAAGGGCTCAGATCGATGCACCGCCGCATCAGCAAGTCGAGCCCCTGTGCGAAAACGTGAGCAAAGCGGAAGGACCCGCGCAGCGTCAGCTCTTTGGCCATAACGAGGTTGACCGGCAGACTGACTTCTGCTGGCTGCGTGCCCAACTGCACGATGGTGCCACCCGGTCGGCAGCACTCGTAGGCTGCCGCCAGAGCAGCCGGCGCACCGGAGGCCTCGATCACCAGGTCAAAACCGCGGCGTGCAGCCTGGGCCAGCTGGCTCGGTTCGTCGGGTCTCAGCGGCTCGTCGGCCCACGTATCGGCCGCCAGCTTGAGAGCCGATGGCCGCAGGTCGGATACGGCTAGCCACGCCGCACCGTAGTGACGGGCAACCAGACCGACGAGTTGGCCAATCGGCCCGGCTCCGCAAACGAGCACGCGCCGTGCGGCGATGCCGTCGGCGCGCTTAGCCGCCTGCAGCGCAACGGCGAGCGGTTCGAGCAGGGCGGCCTGCCGATAGTCCAGATCGTCGGGAATGGGGTAGCAGCCTTTCGCCAACGCCGGAGCACACTGGCGGAAGGTGCCGTCAAACGGCGGCGACGAAGCGGCCGAACCGTAGTAGCGCATATTGGGACAGAGATTGTAGCGTCCATCGGTGCAGTAGGTGCACGTCTTGCATGGATGTGCCGGGTCGATGGCCACGCGCGTGCCCACTGGCAGCACGTCGGCAAAGGCGCCAGCGTCAACGATTTCGCCGGCCGATTCGTGCCCGAGAATAAACGGGCGCGCCGGCACAAAGTCGCCGTTGCGGCCGTGCGCGTAGTAGTGTAAATCCGAGCCGCAAATGCCGGTGGCGCAAACGCGCACCAGCACTTGGTCGGCAGCTAGGACGGGAGGTTCGATATCGGCCGGGCGCAAATCGTTTGCACCGTGTAGATAAAAAGCGTGCATAAAAATCCCCAATTTTTATCGCGCTGCAGCAGAGCGGTGCGCGTTCTTACGGTAGAAGTATGCCGTCGCTAGGATAGCGCTGTCAATTGCCGCGCCCACCGACCTACCGGCAGCGTTCGCTAAACGCTTACATCAGGAGGAAGATATGTTACCCATGCAATCGCTCGGACGCAGCGGCGTTGAGACCACCGCATTGGGCGTCGGCGGTCACCTAGGCCTGCTGAGAGAATCCGATGACCCACAGGAGCGGCGCGCGGAAGCCATCCGCGCGGTGCAGCGCGCCGTCGAGTTGGGCGTGCGCTACTTCGACACCTCGCCGATGTACGGCGCGGGTGAATCGGAACAGCATCTAGGCGCCGGCTTGGCCGCGCTTGAAGAGGCCGTGCGCGCGCAGCTAACGGTGTCGACCAAAGTCGGCACCCACCCCGATCGCCCTCACGCCTACGGGGCCGACGACGTGCGCTGGTGCTACGAAAATAGCCGGGCATTGCTCGGCCCAATCGACATCGTCTTTGTCCACGATCCCAGTTCGGACGCGGATATGGCGACCATATTGGGGCCGGGCGGCGCGCTCGAAGTGCTCGAAGACCTGCGTGCGCGCGGCGAAATTCGCGCCATCGGCTTGGGCAACCGCACCCACCGCTGGCAGCGCCAGATCATCGACAGCGGACGCGCCGACGTCATCTTGCCCTCCTACGATTACCACCCTATTCGCCAATCGATGGCTCCCCTGCTCGATCACGCTCGCGCAGCTGGCGTAGGCGTGGTCAACGGCTCGCCCTACCAGGCGGGCCTGCTGGCCGGCATCGATCTCGACGCCATGGCGGCTAGCCAGGGTGAGAATCCCGATATTGAGCGCGCGCGGCAGATCGATGCCTGGTGCCGTCAACGCGAGATTGAGGTCGGCGCACTAGCCGTCCAATTTAGCCTGCGCGAGCCGCGCATTGGCGCCACGCTGGTCGGTCCGCGCACCGTCGCCGAATTGGAAGACAACATCCGGCACGCGACGGTTTCCATCGCCGAGGAGCAGTGGGAGGCCTTTGCGCGTTTTCTGACCGACCTGCAGCCAGCGCCCATGCCGGGCGGCGAGGCGCTCTAATCACAAAGTCCAGCGTAGATGGACGTGCTGTGGGTCAGGTGTATATTCAACGTGCAGGCGCAGCATCGAGATGAACTGCTTGGTCTCTTCTATGAGACTCTTAAAACAAGGAGCTACTGCCGATGAAAAGAGCATCGGTGCGCCACCTATGTGCGGTCCTTAGTGCGTGCTATTTAGCCGCGTGCACGCCGCTGGCCGTAACACCGCAAACGGCCGAAGAAAAGCAGCAGGCCTACGAAAGGGAGCGGTTTGCCGCCAAAATTGTTTTCGATCCGGCGACCCCCCAATCGGTGTCCGGCTTTTTCCGCATGGGGCGCGTGGCGTCGGATAATATTTCCAATACCGACGTGCTGACGCGCGTGGGCAATCTACGCGATCTGGAGATGATCGTAGATGTCGTCAATCAGTACACAGAAGTGCGCGCAGAGATCACGCCGAGCATAACCTACAGCGATCCGCGCCTATTCGACCTGCCCATTATCATCCCGCAGAGCCCGCCAAACGAGGTTGAGCTAGCGCAGCTAGCAGCCTATTTGCTGGAGGGCGGATTCGTCATCGATGCATCGCTGGGCTTTGACACCTACCGCGAAGGACTGGAAAAGTACGGTGAGCTCGTCTGGGGCCGCGACGCCTGGGCGGAACGCGTGCCGGATGGCCACCCCATTTTCAGCACGTTTTTCGACATCAATTTAGAAGAAAATATGCTGCCCTCGCCCACGGGTATGCAGGGACTATTCGTGCGCGACCGCCTGGCGGCGATTTCCTTTGCCGGACTCGGCGTGCAGGACGAGCGCCAAATTCGCGAGGAGAACGTGCGCGAACTGGGCTCAGACGAAGACCGCGCCGCCGTGGCGCAGCTCGACGAGAAGTCCGTGCAAGCGATTAACGAGGCGCGCGTCAGCCGGTTTAGCAGCATGCGCTTTCAGCAGATGACGGTCAACGCGGTAATCTTCGCCCTGACGCAAGAAGGCTCCATCGCGCGCCGCGCCGCGGAATGACAGATGCGCGCTAGCCGCGCCAGCTGCGCTCGATGCCGGTGTAGCCATCGGCGTAGTGCTTTAGATGGTCGGGCAGCGCATCGATAAATGCGCGCGCCGATTCGGGCAGGTCCCAAGGCGCTTCAATGCGGTGGTCGCGACGGCGAAAGCCAATGGCGCAAGACAGCCTGTCTGCTTCAAGCGCATTGGAAAAGGCACCGTGATAGGTGCGATGGGCAAAGACGATCATATCGCCGGGGCGCGTAAAGAACGGCACCAGGCCCGGTATATCAAAGCCGCTGTAGCGACTCTCCGGCTCGTCGACCGGATAGAACGACGTGCGATCTGCGGTCAGATGGAACCCTTCGGGACCCGTCCACCCTTCCACGTGCGAATCCTCAATGACGCACAGGCCGCCGTGCTCGGGGCGCGAACCGGTGATGTAAAACCACTTGCCCGAAGGCCAATCGCCGCGATTTAACACGCCGCCCGTATCGACGGCGGGCGTTTCTTCAAAGCCGCGCCAGTCCGTGTGCCAGGTGACCGGCTGCGAACCCTGCTTGCGGATAATGCAGGCCGAGCGGTGAATGGTTAGCTCGTCGGTGCCAATAAAAGCAGCATGTACGCGCATAAAGGGCTCGTAGTCTAACAGCTGCCAGGCCTTGGGCCCCGTCTCGACAAACGACGTGTGCGTATAGCTCTGCCCCGGCTGCAGCGCGCCGTCGGGGTCGGCCGCCTCGACGACGGCTTCTTTGAGCTCTTCGACTAAATAGTCCGGCAACAGATCCTCAATAACGCAAAAGCCGTGCGCGTTCATGCAGGCTATGGCCGCGTCGAGTTCATCGACAGAAAACTCGTAGCGGTAGGACAGATCGGGTTTCTCGATTTCTCTGGGATCCATATGCCAGCTCCGATTAGGCGTATTTGACGGCCAATTCCCGCAGCTGGGCTGCTGCCAGGCGAATAACGTCGCGATCGCCGCAGGCATTGATGTCCTTGCCCTCGAAAACCACCGTCAGCGGTCCGTTATAGCCAGCATCGACCAGCGTCGGAACAATGCGATCGTAGTCGAGATACTCCTCTCTTCCCGAGTCGATCTTGAAAAACTTGGCGCGCACGTGCGTCGCGTAGGACGCCGTCTCGCGGATGTAGTCGTAGAGCGGATGGTCTGCCGGGGTCGGACCGCCACCGTTGTACATCGGCGCGTCCTTCCACTGTCCGGTATCGAGCAGAAACGTGAAGTTGGGCCGGTTCGTCTCTTCGAGAATTCGGCGAACCTCGTCTCCGGTTGAAGGGTGATTTTGCAGGCCGACGGAGATTCCCTTCTGCGCGGCGTAATCGGCGATCTCCTGAAAGCAGCGCACCTCGCGCTGTTGATCCTCGCGGCTTTCGAGGATACCAGTAAAGATGCGGATCATGGGCGCGCCCAAGAAGAGCGCCACGTCGACGTCTTCCTTGGCGGCCGCCACCTTTTCGGCCAGCTCTTCGTCCGTGCCGGAAAAGTGGCCGATCGAAGCGAGATAGCCTACCGACAGGCCCTTGCGCAGGCAGTTGAGCTTTGTTTCGAATAAGTACGAGGGATCCTTTGAATCAAAGCCACGGTCGCGGCGAAAGTCGATTAAATCCAAACGCAGCTCATAGGCGCAGTCGAGATAGCTTTCGATGCTCTCCAGCGCCGGCGGCTTTTCCTTGCCGAACATAGAGGCGTAGAGGCCAATTTTCATTGTAGACTCCTAGGGAGAGAGGTTGCCCAGCGCAGTTGCGCTGCAGCCATGCGCTAAACTATAATCAATCCACCTAGGAGACGCCATCAACGCGCAGAGGAGGCTCCGATGAACAAACTGCAGCTAAATAAACAGCAGCTCGCCTTTATCGATACCTTTGGCTATCTGCATTTTCCCGGCCTGCTCAACGACTGCATCGAGGAAATTATCGCCGCATTTGAGGGTGTGTGGACGATGCACGGCGGCGGCCACGACGGCAGGCCGCACGACGGACAGCAGCGCTCGTGCCTAGTGCCTTTTATAGACCAGAGCGAGCGCCTGTCAGCCCTGCTTGACGACGGGCGCATCGACGGCATCTTCGCCAGCTTGCTCGGCGATGACTATCAGTATATCGGCAGCGACGGCAACTACTACGTCGGCGA
>JAYPJE010000051.1:4799-27012 GCA_038128265.1 Gemmatimonadota bacterium | reverse complement strand
AATCTAGATAAATTATCAGACGGCCATCTGTGAAATCGTATAAAGCGATCTCGTCCGTCTACGATACCCCTACAAGATGGAGATAAGGACGTGTTATATTGGTCATAAATAGACTGGGTGTTGCAACAGCCGCGGTCATGGCCCTATTGCTATCCATGCCCTCCTGTGCCAATGCGTTAACGGTATTGGGACAGGTGCGCGATGCACAGGGGCGGCCCGCTGTTGGCGTCGAGGTGCGCTTTATCAGCCAGGCAGGTGTGGGGGAGACCGTCTCTGCGCAGACGGATACAGCGGGTTTCTACCGGGCGGTGCTCGCCCGCTCAACCCATGTTATGGGCGCGGCGGGTCCGCAGCCTACGGCGCACGCACTCCTGCCCAACTATCCGAACCCCTTTAACCCTTCCACGCGTATCCGCTACCGAGTTGGTCTGCGCGAGCACGTGCGGCTGCGCATCTACAACGCGCTGGGCCAGCCCGTATACGCGCTCGTCGATGCGCCGCACGAGCCGGGTTATTACGCCGTCGATTGGGATGGGCGCCTGGCTGATGGGCGCGGCGCAGCCGCTGGCGTATATATCGTTCGGCTCGAGTCGGACCATGCCTATCTGACGCGCAAAATAACCTTGCTGGATGGCTCGGCTACGCGGCCGGCAGTAGCTCCCAAGCGTGCGCAGGACAGCGCAGAGGCGGATCGCATCTACCGCGTGCACATTCGCGGCAAATTTATTGAGCCGTTTGATCTGGACGATCTGCATATCGCTGCCGATACGAGCCTCGACTTTAGCGTGGAACGCTATGCGAATTTTGTGCACGTCGTGCCGGCCGGGAGCGCTATCCGTGCAGCGTTAGCGCGCGCCGTTGCCGGCGACACGCTGGCGCTGGCGGCCGGCGCGTATTCCGGGCAACAGATTGCGCTGCGCCCCGGCGTCGCCCTGCGCGGTGCCGGCCGTGAGCAGACCGTGCTCGTCGACAGCTACGTATCGGCAGAGGACATAGACAGCGTGCACGTGCGCGATCTCACGCTGCGCGCCGGCCGCGTGCCCGGGCGTCCTGCCGTTGAGCTGTCGCAGGGCTATCTGGACCTGCTGCACTGTCGCATTGAAAGCGAAATGGGTCCTGCCGTCGAAGTGCGCTCGGGCGGGCAGCTCGCGGTGGTAGAAAGCGAACTGGCCGCAGCTGCTGCCGGTATTGCGCTGCGCGCTGGTCCCGGTACCTGGCTCGACGTGCGGCAGAGTCGGGTAGATGGCGGCGTGTATATGGCCGAAGGTGCACGCGGACAGCTGGTGGGAAATAGACTGCGCGGCGCCCAGCACGGGCTGCAGCTAGTCGGTGCGCAGGCCCACGTGCGCGGCAACGCGTTTGCGGGCGTAGATCAGCGCCACATCGGCATCCGCACGACGGGGGAGGCCGAGGTCGCCCTTGTCGACAACGCGCTGTCCGGCTATGCGGCGGGCATTCAGATCGTGGGGCGCAGTGCGCCGGATCTGCGCGACAACCGTTTGAGTGACAATGTGCTTGATGTGCAGCGCGTCTCCGTGCAGACGGCCTGTCTCGACGAGTTGGCCCTGGGCATGCTGCAGCTCAAGGCCGGTCGCTTTCAGCAGGCGTTGGCCACATTTTTTTCGGCCGGTCAACTGGCGCCCTTCGAGCAGCTGAACGTGCAGGCGCTATTCTACATGGCCGTTTCGCATATGCGCATGGACCATTTCATCGGCGCAATTCCCCTGCTGGAACAGGTGCTCGACATGGATCCCGAACATCCGCTTGCGCGCTGGCACCGGCGACTGTGCGCGCTAAAGACCGGCGCCGACCCCGTGGCGCTCCCCGATCGCTATCGTTTCGACATGGTCCCTACGCCGCCGCCCCTTAACGACCCCGTGCGGTTTGAAGACGTCGCTCCACAGGCCGGGGTCGATCAGCGCAGTATGGGGCGCGGTTCGGCCTGGCGCGATATGGACGGCGACGGCTGGCTCGATCTGATAACGGTTGAGGACGACGGCCCGCACAAGCTCTACCGCAATGGGGGTGACGGCACCTTTGTCGACATCGCCGAGCAGGCGGGAATTGCCGATCCGCTCGGCGGGTGGAGTGCGCTGTGGGTCGATTACGACAACGACGGTGATGGCGACCTCTTTGTCACCCGCGACGGATTTAGCGGCATAGCGCGCAATACGCTTTTCCAAAATCGGGGCGACGGCACCTTTGTCGATGTAACGGTGGCGATGGGTTTGACCAGTGTCAGCGATAGTTTCTGCGCGGCTTGGGGAGACTACGACAACGACGGACGCGTCGACCTCTATATAGGCAATGGCATTGCGCAAAAGGGGGCGCCCAACGCGCTTTACAAGAACAATCTCGACGGCCCATTTTCCGACGTTACGCGCGCGGCCGGCGTCGATAATGGAGACGGTGCGACCATCGGCGTTTCGTGGGGAGACTACGACAACGACGGCTGGCTTGATCTATACGCGGCCAACAACGGCATGGACAACGCGCTCTATCGCAATAGGGGCAACGGCACCTTCGAAGATCGGGCGCGCGCGGCTGGCGTCACCGAGCCAGTCTTTGGCTTTGTCAGCTTTTTCACCGACTACGACAACGACGGCTGGCTCGACTTATTTGTTTCGAACAATGCGCTGTGGCTCGCCGATGTGATTCGAAGCGCAGAGCGCGGCGGCCCGGGTGGGTTTGAGGGCAACCGGTCGTTTTTCTATCGCAATCGGGGCGACGGCACGTTTGTCGACATCGCGCCGGGTTCGGGATTGGATCGCACGCTGGGCACGATGGCGGCCACCTACGGCGACGTCGACAACGACGGCTACGTCGATCTGTATTTGGCCAACGGCGGGCCGACGATGGACCGCTTTGAGCCCGACCTGATTATGGCTAGCAACGGCGATGGCACGTTTGCTGAAATCAGCGCCTACAGCGGCCTGCACTTGACGGGTAAGGGACACGGTCCGGCCATGGGCGATTACGACAACGACGGCGATTTGGATATCTACTCGCCGCAGGGCGGAGTCGGCGGCAATGCCGGCAATATCCAACCCAACCATTTGCTGCGCAATCGGGGAACAGATGGCCGCTGGCTCGTCGTGCAGCTGCAGGGACGTGCCAGCAATCGCGATGCGGTGGGCGCAGTTGTCGTCGCCACCATGGGTGAGCGCGTGCATCGCGCTACCGTCGACGGCGGCAGCGGTTTTGGCGTGACCAACAGCCTGCCAATCGAGCTGGGATTGGGCGCTGCGCGCCAGGTGGATCATCTGCGCATCGACTGGCCCAGCGGCCAGACGGATCACTTTTACGACGTGGAGGCCAATCAGGTGCTGCGCGTGGTTGAAGGCAGTGCGCAGGACTGATTGGTGTCTTAGGTGGGTTTGCGCAGCATCCACACCTGTTCGCTGGGGTAGCGCTGCGCCCAGGCGGCCGACACGCCAAAAGGCGAACCGTTTGCGTGGGCCGGTGCGGCCAGTTCTAAATAATTTTCAACGACAAAGCCGGTTGCGGAAAAGAGTTGGACCCACGCCGAGATCGTGAGGTTGAACTCCACGCCACCGGGGTCGAGTTCAACGCTGCGCCAGTCGAATCGGTGCATGCCGAAGTACGGTCGCTCCAGCTGCGTCGTGGTCTCCGAGCCGTCGGTCGGCACGCAGAGCATCTGGATAGGCGAATTGCCCAAGAAGACTAGCTGACCGCCGGGCCGCAGCAGGCGGTGCGCTTCGGGAATCCAGCGGTGGGGGTCGGCCCAGATCGCCGCGCCGTACTCGCTGATGGCAAAGTCGAAGGTCGCGTCGGCAAAGGGCAGCGTCTCGGCGTTGCCGTGCAGCGTTTGGAAAGCGAGGCCGTGCTCGGCCTGCAGGCGTCGGCAGGTGGCCAGTTGGTTGGCCGAATTGTCGACGGCAGTGACTTCGGCTCCGCGCCGGACCATCCACGCCGATACGTAGCCGGTGCCGCAGCCCAATTCAATGGCGTGCTGACCGGACAGATCGTCGGGCAGCAGCGGCGCTTCGGCGTTGGGCACGCCCCACTGGCCCCACTGCGGTTCAGATGCCCAAAGGCGCTCGCCCGAGGCGACCCACTGGTCGGCCATGCCGTCCCAGTAGCGACGATTTTCTAGCACGTGCTCGGGTAGTTCTTCGTCGGATGGGGCCATGGGGCACTTCCCTTCTAAGGGCTTAGCCTAAAATCGTTGCAACGAGTGTGCGCGCGCCGCCGCGGTCGCGAAACTCGCACAGGTAGATGCCCTGCCACGTGCCTAGGTTGAGACGGCCTTGGCTAATGGGCACGCTAACGGAACTACCCACTAGTGACGCTTTGATATGGGCGGGCATATCGTCGGGGCCTTCAAACGTGTGCTGGTAGTACGGTTCGTTTTCGCGCACGAGCTCGTCAAAGCTAGCGGCAAAGTCACTGCGCACCGTAGGGTCGGCGTTTTCGTTCAGCGTGAGACCGGCCGACGTGTGCTGAATAAAGAGGTGCAACAGGCCGATCTGGGGGAGAGGCGGCAGCGCGGCTTCGACGTGGTGCGTTACCAGGTGGAAGCCGCGCGGATAGGCCGGCAGGCGGAAGGTCGTTTGCTCCATGCGCTACCTCTGCTCAGCGCAGCCGCGCCCCTATTTGGCCTAGCAGAGTGGCCAAGTGCTGCCCTTGGGGCAGGTCGCCTTTATCCATCAGCGCCGTTCCTAAAGAAGTCAGTTCGTCGGCCAGCTTTTCGTCGCGTTTGCGCCATTTTTTTAGGCGCTCGTCTGCGCGCTCGAGTGCATCTGTCAGCGCTGCTGCGGTGTCGGCATCGAGCATTTGGCTGCGCGTCAGCTGGTCGACATGGGCTTGGGCCACGGCGGGCTCGGCGGGCCAGGTAACGGGAAACTGCTGCTGTGGGTTGAAGCCCTTGTCGTACTCGGCCAAGCGCGCTGCATCGATTTCTGCCTGCGACATGTGGTCGCTCGGCGCCAAGGCCAGGATGTCGAGCCCACGCACAATTTCGGTGGCGTAGATGCGGCCGCCGTACCAATAGGACGACCAAAAGCCGCCGGTGACCAGCGTTTCTTCATCGATGGGGCCGCGGTCGAAATAGCCTATTTCAACGGGGTTGGCCGAGTCGGTGAAGTCGACCATGGAAAGCCCGCCCTGATACCACGACTGCACGAATACGTCGCGCCCGGGAATGGGCACGATGGAGCCGTTGTGCGCCACGCAATTTTCCTCTTCGGTCTGCGGTGCCGGCATTTTGAAGTAGCTGCGAAAAATCAGCTTGTCGTCGACGATGTCGTAGATGGCATCGGCGCCCCAGTCTAGCGGATCGTGCGCGCGGCAGCGCGGCCGACTGCCACCGCCCCATTCATCGGTGAAGATGACCTTGGTGCCGTCGTTGTTAAAGGTGGCCGAATGCCAGTAGGCGAATCCCGCGTCGACCGTCGCGTCGATGCGGCGCGGGTTGAGCGGATCGGATATGTCGAAGAGGATGCCGTTGCCCGAGCACGCGCCGGCGGCGATTTGGCGCTTGGGAAATACGGTGATGTCGTGGCACTGGTCGGTGCGCCGCGTGCTCTGCGTGTGGTCGCCGTGGTCGCCGCCGCGCCACAGTCCGGCCAGCGACCCGGTTTCTGGGTCGGCAAATACAGCGGGGCTGGCGATGATGCGCGCCTGCGATGGATCGTCTACGGGAATCTCTATAATGTCGATGCGGAACAGCGCCGTGCGGTCGTCGCCCGGCGTGCCGTCTATGCATCCTTCCAACTCTTCTTCGTCGCGAATGGATGAAGTGCCGGAATTGTATACGATAATCTTGCCTTCTTCACCGGGGCCAGACACGACCGAATGCGTGTGCGAGCCGCGGCAGGTTTGCACGGCGCCAACCTGTTTGGGCCGTTTGAGATTGCTGATGTCGAAAATGCGCAGCCCGCGAAAGCGCTCCTCGCTAACGTCTTCACCGACGCCGTCTAAGCCGCAGTCGACGCGGCCGCGCGTTTGCTCGACGGACATCAGCAGCAAATCGCCGACGATGGACACGTCGCCTTGGCCGCCCGGGCAGACGATGGAGCTGATGTGTTTGGGCGTGCCGTCCTTCTGCAGCTTGTACAGGTTAAAGCCGTGGTAGCTGCCCACGGCTAGCACGTCGCCGTCAAAGGCCATATCGGTATTGGAAAAGCTCAGCAGGGGAGATCGACGGTCGTCGTCCTCCTCCTTGTTGGCGGTGCTGTCGGCGCTAGTCGAATCGGCAGCTGCTGCGGCCGTGCTGTCGGCTTCTTCGGGTTTTTCAGGCGGCAGCCCAGCCGGGTTTTGCGGATCGAAAAAGCCGACGGGTTTGGGCAGTGAGGCGATCAGCTGCAGGTTGGAAATAGCCTGCTCGGCGTCTTCAAAGCCGGCGCGCAAGCCGACGCGCGGATCGGACGAGAGCGTGGCCAGCAGAGTGCTCATGCGCTCGATTTCTGCCGTTTGGTCGTTGGTGATGTCCGAGGTGAATTCGAACAGCACGGGATCGTAGGCCGAACCGGGCTGGTCGAGCAACTCTTCGACCATATCGACCGCACCTTCGTGATGGCGGATCATCAGCGTGAGAAAGAGGCGATCAAAATCGGTCCCTTGCAGCGCGGTCAGCTCGGCCATCTGCTCGGGTGTGGCCATGCCCATCATTTCGTGCGACATGTGGGTGTGACCATGGTGGGCGTGCATGGGCTGTGCGCGCTCGTCTAACCAGCGCTCCATAAACTCAATCTCGTCAGCCTGCGACGAATTGATGCGTCCAGCGATGTCGATCAGCTCGGAGCGGTTGGTGCGATCGGCGACTAGGGCAGCCATCTCTAGGGCTTGGCCGTGGTGGGGGATCATGTCCTGTATAAAGCGCACGTCGTCGCGCGAGTAGCCGGTGTGGGCCAGCTGCGTCGCCTCTTCGGCGCTCAGCGTGCGCACCGGCTGCCCGGGTGCACCTGGGTTTATGATAGGCACGTCGGCGTGCGCGGTGCCACCCAGAGCAGATAGGCTAATGAGTGCGGTTGTAATACATGCTCTGCATCGCCCGAGCCAGCGGGTTACCATATTCGTCTCCTCCTCTTGGGCAGAGAGCGTTGTGAACGCGCTGCCCGCAAGCTATACGGGCAATTCTCTCTGCAAATAGTTCTGAATGCGCTCTTCGTTGCTCTGCGGCGTGTAGTTTTCTTCTAGGAGCGGAGAAGAAATCATAAAGTCTGCTGTCGCGCGATTGCACGCCGTCGGCACGTTGTAGAGCACGCCAATGCGCAGCAGCGCTTTGACGTCGACGTCGTGCGGCTGTACGCTGATCGGGTCCCAGAGAAAGATCATAATATCAATCTTGCCCTCGCAGATCATGGCACCCAACTGCTGATCGCCGCCTAGGGGCCCCGATTTCAGCTTGTGCAGGTCGAGTCCCCGATCGCTCTTTTCGCGAATGGCCTCTTCGACCAGTCGCCCCGTTGTGCCGGTGCATACAAGTGTGTGCTTCGATAGGGTGTGCCAGTTAAAACGGACCCAGCCAATCAGGTCTTTTTTGCGATTGTCGTGGGCGACTAAGGCGATGCACTTCTTCATCTGTGTTTGCTCCCATGGGCGTATTTGCTGCGATGCAAATGGAGGGTCAATCGCGCACGCAGAAAATAAAGCATTCGCGTCGCTTTGCTAATGGAGCGCCGGGCTGCGGGCCGATAGACCTGGGAGCGCACCTACTCGGGAAATGCGCTGTCGAGGGCGGTGAACAGCTGGTCTTTGGTGATGGGTTTGATGAGATATCCGACGGGATTGGTCTCGGCGGCCTGAGCGCGTATATCGGCCTGCGAGTACGACGTGATGTAGATAATGCGCAGTTCCGGATCGCTCGCGCGCAGGCGCCGACCCGTTTCAAGTCCGTCGATTTGTCCGGCTAGCTTGATGTCTAACATGGCTAAGTCAGGCGGACTTTGCCGTGCCAGCTCGAGCGCGTCTTCGCCGCTGCCTGCCGTCGAGACATCTTCGTATCCTCGCTGCTCTAGGAGATCTTGTAAATGCAGAGCAGTGATACCTTCGTCTTCTACGACAAGGATGCGGTGCTGGGGCATGGATGTTCTCCAGAGGTGTTGCGCGGTGCGTCGGCGTTGGTCAGATGATAGGAGACGCGAACCGCTACCACATTACAATAGCACGCAGGACGCGATCGGGCAAGATCGCTCACTATTGACCGCGCACTATGTGGCGATCTTCGTAGACACCGCGCGGAAATTGGGCCAGTTGGAGCGCGCCGGGTACGTAGTGCCAGGCGGTGCTGTAGCGCGTGCGCTCGCTCGCGTTGTCGGCCGTGCCGTGCAGCAGGTTAGCAGAAAAGAGCACGACGGTGCCGGCAGGCACCGGCAGCATGACGGCGCGCTGTTGGTCGACCTGTGTCCAAGAACCGTGCGTGCGCGTATTGCGCTGGTGTTCGGCGATTTGCCCGCTGCGGTGGCTGCCGGGCACGACCTGTAGACAGCCGTTTTCCGCATCGGCGTCCTGCAGATAGATGCCGCACGAAAGGACGTCGGGCGAGTCGGTGCCGAAGTAGAAGTTGTCTTGGTGCCAATGCGTAGAGGTGCCGCCGCCGGCTAATTTGGGAAAAAACTTTGTGCCAAAGACGTCGATATCGGGACCGAGCAACGCCTCAACGCGGTCGAGAATGGCCGCTTCCTTGGCCAGCTCGAGAATGCGCGGTTCGGCAACGCATACGCCCTGCACTTTGTGCAGCATACCGGCAATAGGCTGTTCGTCTTTATCTATTTCGAGCGAAAAATGGGCGATGGAGGCGCTTAGCTGGCGTCCCTGCTCTACGAGCTCGTCGAACACAGATAGGTAGTGGGCCAGGCGTGGACCGTCGATAAGGCGTTCAAAAACTAGGTACCCCTCTTCGCGAAAGCGAACGATCTCCTCGTTGGTTAACATATCATCTCTCCTTGCTGGGCAGGTCGATAGACAGTGTGATGGAGCTTCCATCAGGGCCTGCACGCACGTTCCACGCGTCGGCGAAATCGTCGAGGTGTGCGTCCACATAGGCGTCGATACCGGCTAGCGTTGCTGAGATCGCAAAAAATAGAATGCGCGTATTGCGTCGTGCAATGCGGTCCTCGTGTTCCTGCGCATTGCGCGCATTGCCGAGCGCGGCGTGCTCGGCGGCGGCCAGGGAAAATAGCGCTGCGCTGGTGCCGGCAAAGAGCAGCGCCTTGTAGGGCTTGCCGTTGTAGAACTGGCCCCAGCCGGGAAGCAGGGCCGATCGCAGCAGCGCCGCACCCGGCCGCAGGCTGTCGGTTCGCGCCGCGAGGGCGCTGTCCGCGACGGCGATGGGCTGGGCCGCTGCGCATAGGGGAACAAGGGCGAGGCCGAGGAGCCGATATACGAGGCGGGTAGACATGATCGCCAATACTGCTCAGTCGCCTAAGCGCGTGCCCGGAGCAATGGAATGGCCCAATAAGAATGCGCTGCTGGCCATGGGTGCTTTGCCTGCTGGCTGGACGCTCTCCAGGCATAGGGCATCCTGGCCACAGGCCACGACCAAGCCATTGCCCCTGTCCGCCTGCAGGACTTGGCCGGCCGGCCCCGCACCGTCGACCTGCTGGGCGCGGTGAATTTTGAGCTGCTGACCGCCGTGGGTCGTGAAGGCGCCAGGGAAAGGATTAAATCCGCGAATGCGATTGCGGATGTGTTGGGCAGGCAGGCTCCAGTCGATGCGCCCGTCTTCCTTGTTGAGTTTGGGGGCACGCGTAACGCCGCGCTTGTCCTGCGGCAGGGGCGATAGGGTGCCCGCTTCCAAGCCATCGACCGTTTCCAATACCATATCGGCGCCGAGCGGACACAGGCGTGCCTCCAACTCGCCGGCCGTCTCATCGGCGCCGATGGCAACGCGCCGCTGTATGAGCAGATCGCCCGCGTCGACGCGCGGGTTGAGCAGGAAGGTGCTAATCCCCGTCTCGCTTTCGCCGTTGGCAACGGCCCAGACAATGGGAGCGGCCCCGCGGTAGGCGGGGAGGAGAGACGGGTGCAGGTTGACCGAGCCGATGCGCGGCACGGCGAGCAGCGCTTTTGGTAGAATGGAAAAAGCTACGACGACAAAGAGGTCGGGCGCGAGATCGGCTAGCGCGGCGTGGAGTGCTGGATCCTGCGCCGATTCGGGCTGTAAAATGGCCAGCCCTCGTTCCAGCGCCTTCTCCTTTACAGGTGGAGCTGCGAGTTTGCGTCCGCGTCCCTTGGGCCGGTCGGGGTTTGTGACGACGGCTAGCACTTCATGGCGGCTGGTGGCCAGGCGTTCCAAGGTGGGCACGGCAAAGTGCGGCGTGCCCATAAAGACGACCTTCACTTCTTCTCGTCTTCCTCGGTCTTAACGCGGGAGACGGCGGCGCGCGATAGCTCGATTTTCACGTTGTCGGCGATCTTAACGACCAGCACGTCATCTTTGATGTTTTGGATAATGCCGTGGATACCGCCGCTGGTGACGATCTGGTCGCCTTTTTCCAACTCGTCGATCATGCGCTGCTGATCTTTCTGCTTTTTCATCTGAGGACGTAGGATGAGCAAGTAGAGCACGACGAACATCAGCGCGAAAGGCAGCAAAGAGGCAATGGGGTTGGGACTAGCGCCGTCGGACGGCGGCGCACCCATAGCGTGGGCTGAAGAGATGAGATCGAACACAATGAGTCCTTTCGGTTGTACGAAAAATAGCGTTTTGGATAAGAGAATATAACGATTTTGCGCTGGCCGTCACTTGTTTACAGTGGGCCTGTTGCGTGCCAATGCAGCACGTTATGAGCAGCGCAGACGCGCCGAGTTGGTCGCATCCATCGCGCGTCTGCCTTGACAGGTGAACCAGCGCACGCGTACCCTTTTTCGCGTTTGACCGAAAGGAACGAGCATGGGTAAGCGCAGAAGGGGAAAGGGCGGTAGCCAGCTGCTGAACAAGCATCAGCGCGCCGCATTTCGTCCGGGCGAGGAGCGCGTGGGCCGCGAGGAAATAGAGGAACTGCTGGACCTATCGCGCAGCAGCGACCCGGCCGATCGCCTCACGGCGGCCTCCTATCTATGTCCCTGCCACGTGCGGCGTCGCATTGACGAGGTGTGGGAAGCGCTCTATCGGATGCTCGAGGACGACGATGTGAAAGTGCGGCGCGCGGCGTGGCACACGCTGGAAGATGGCGGCAAGCCCGACGACCCAGCGCTCGATGCCATTATCGATCGCACGCTGCAGCGCGATGGCGATCGCCAGGTGCTCAACTTTGCGCGCCTTTTTGCCAAGGGGCGCAAACAGCGTGGGGACGTGGAATTTGCCGCCGCGGCGATCTCCAACTACCCCGAGCGCGGTAAATGCGATTTTTGCGGCAAGGCCAATGCCGCGGTAAAAAAAGATTTCGCAACCGAGCTGGGCGGCGGCGACGGCCGGCGCTTTGCCTTGGTATGCGAACCGTGCGATAGTGCGCTGTAGCGGCGCGCGACCCAGAGAAATACAAAGAGGCCCTCCCAAATGCAGGAGGGCCTCTTTGTATGCGGTTGCGCTATGCGTTAGCGATCGCCGGCGGCGTCGGGCTCAACCTCGTAGGCCGGCACCTCGACCGACTCGCAGGTAATCTCCGTTTGGGCCAGTGGATGCCATTCCAATAGCTCGTCGATGCGAAAGACTTCGACGAGGCCGGGCGAGAGCTTGATAAAGAAATTGATATGTGCGTCAATCTGGCGGCTGATGCCGATGGCGCTGAGATCGGCAAATTCGTCGCGGCCGACTTCAATGAGATGCCACGGGAGCCAGGCCGCCAGCGTCTGGCTGTCATCCATGCCGTGCTCGCAGTGAAATTCTTTGAGGAAGGGCGTGAGCATGTTGAGCAGGTCGCGCGCAGAGTAGTCGCACTCGAGGTCAATTAGCGCGACAAACTGATCGACGGCTAAGTCGATTTCATTGTATAGGCCAATCTGGCACTTCATAGCGGTGTCTCTCCCATGCATTCTATTTGGCGCGCTAATAAACGAAAAACTCTGATCTGCGCCAAGTCGGGCGGGGTGTCGATAAGGGCCTCTTAGCTAATTAAACAAAAAGGTTCGCCCCGGTCGAGCGACTTATTGGTCGCGGTACTGGGCGAGGAAATCGCGCTGCCACTGCGCGAAATGGCCGGCGATAATCGCCTGGCGCGCTTCGCGCATAAACTGTTGGAAAAAGAAAATGTTGTGAAAGGTAGCCAGGTGCAAGCCGAGAAACTCTCCCGTTTGGAAAAGATGGCGCAGATAGGCCCGACTGTAGTGGGTGCAGGTCTTGCAGGCGCATCCTTCTTCGATCGGGGCGCTGTCTTCGGCGTGCTGCGCGTTTTTGAGGCGCAGACGTCCACTGCGGGTAAAGGCGGTGCCATTGCGCGCATTGCGCGTGGGCACGACGCAGTCAAACATATCTACGCCGAGCCCGACGGCTTCTACCAGGTCGTGCGGTAGCCCCACGCCCATCAGGTAGCGCGGTTTGTCAGCTGGTAGGTGTGGTTCGGTTGCGGCAATGACGTCAATCATCTGCTCGCGCTTTTCGCCAACGGCCAGACCGCCGATAGCGTAGCCCGGTAGGTCCATATCGACCAATTTCTCGGCGCAGCGCTGTCGCAGGTCCGGGTAGACGCTGCCCTGCACAATACCGAAGAGGGCCTGCGGTGCGCGGTGACTGCGCTCGTCGCTGAGCTGGCGGTGGCGCACGCGGCAGCGCTCGGCCCAGCGCAGCGTCATCTCCATGGAGCGCTGGGCGTAGTCGCGTTCGCACGGGTAGGGCGTGCACTCGTCAAAGGCCATGATGACGTCGGCGCCCAGGCCGTGTTCAATCTCCATGACCTTTTCCGGCGTGAACAAGTGGTAAGAGCCGTCGAGGTGCGACTGAAAACGCACGCCTTCTTCGCTGATTTTATTGAGATCGCCGAGGCTAAATACCTGAAAGCCACCGCTGTCGGTGAGGATGGGGCGCTGCCAGTTCATAAAGGCGTGCAGGCCGCCGGCTCGGTCGATTAGCTCGTGTCCCGGCCGCAGGTAGAGATGGTAGGCGTTGCCTAGAATAATTTGCGCACCGGCTTCCAATAGGTCGCCCTGGTCGAGGGTCTTGACGGTGGCCTGCGTGCCCACGGGCATAAAGACCGGTGTTTCGATGCTGCCGTGCGGCGTGTGAAGCAGTCCGGCTCGTGCACCGGTCTGCTCGTCGCGGGCGATGAGTTCGAAGGCGAATGAATCTGTCATGGCGCGAGCTGTTCTAACGAGGCGAAGCGAAAGCCGCGGTTTTCGAGGCGCGGCAGCACGTGCTCTAGTGCCAGCAGCGTATTTTGTCGGTCGCGGCCAATGCCGATGGCACTGCCCGTGCGCCCGGCTGTTTCGGCTAGGCTCCATAGCTTGGCCTCGATGGCGTCGCGCGCATCAATCTCATCGATGAGCGCATCGCGCTGAAGCGTGCGCACGCCTGTTGTCTGGCTCGGGTCGCCAATGGGTGCAAGGGGCACCGCACGGCCGTCCAAAAAGAGCAGGTTGCGGGCTTTGGCTTCGCTCAGAAGCGCGCGCAATATGCGCTCATCGCCATCGGATCTCAAGTCTGCGTAGCGGCTAAAGCCAATGGCCGCCGGCACTCGTTTCAGCGCGCTTCTAAGTGCCCGGCGCACGGCTTCGTCATCGAGGTCGCGCGCCGCGTCGTCGTCCAAGGCTGCAGGCAGGCCGACGAGCAGGTCATGGCCGTTTGCCACCGCGTGCTTTGCGACGATCTCGATGGGTCCGGCATTGGGCAAGAGAGCCAGCGTGAGATGCTGGGGAAGGGCACAGAAGCGCTGGTAGAAACGGCTATCACCCGACACGTCATCGATGACGAGGGCAATGGAGCCGGTGCGGCGTCGTTGAGTGCTGGGTGTGAGGACGATCGATGTGGTGTGCAGCGAATCAAAGCCGCATGCCATCTCCACGCGCGCATCGCGCTGGGTTTCGACGGCGCGCAGCACGTGGCCGCCGTGCATCCGGGCAGCCCGTGTGATGGCCAGGTTGATTTCGGCCAGCGGTAGGTCGGCGGGCACGGCAACGTCTATGCGGTCGATGTCGCCGCGGCGCTTGCGGATTAGGGATGGCCACAGGCCGCGCTCTTCGAGGACGCGGTCGATGTCTCGGTAGAGCGCGTCAGCAAACTGGCGCGCATCGCCGGCGGGAACAGGCGCATACTCGGTCTGTTCAACGGGTGCAATATCCGGCTCCGTCAGCGGGCGGTTGCGCCACTGAAGGTGGAGCACCGTCGCCGCGGCTGCAATTAGCACAAACGCTGAAAGCAGCAGATGCCAGACGGCCGAGCGCGGTTTTTTTACCAGACCCGGCCGCGCAGAGCGTCGACTCATCAACTAGCGTGCGGCAATCTGTTTGGCGCTACCCCAGTCGGAGAACTGCGTCGACCGCTTGCCGGTGCCGCAGTCGCCGGAGAGCGGATCGTCTATCCAGCGGGTGATGCGCCACAGGCCGTCGTCGCCGGCGCGCAGCTTGTAGGTCATGATTTGGTCGACGCGAAACCCGTCGCCGTTTTCGTCCAGCATGAGCATCTGCACGCGGCCGCGAAAGACCTGCCAATCCTCGTCTGGGTGTCCGTCGGGGTCGTCTTCAAAAGCATCGGGGAAGTCGGGGCCCAGCTCGACGCTGCGTCGGATAAGCTGAAAGTCGAATTCAAACGAGCGGAATATATCGAAGATGCCGGGGCGCGATCCGTCGCGGCTGCCGCCGAGAAATTCCAGCTCCTGTTCCAGTCCGTTTTCTAGCACGATGTCGCCGGCACAGTCCGTTTCGGTAAACCAGAAGCCCTGGTCTAAGACGCTTTCATAGAGGTCTTTATCGCGGTCGCGCATGGCGCGCGCCAGGTTGTCCATGAGAATTTCTGGCGTCGAAGCATCGGGAGCCGGTCCCTGAACATCTCCTGTGCCCGTCTGTTTGTCTGGTGCGAAGGGGTTGCCGCAGCCCGTCAGCGGTGCGACGATGAGAAAGGCGATAAGCAAGGCCGTGGGGCGCATTAATGCTGCTCCTTTGTTGGTCTTTTTACAGTCTGTAATACACTAAGTAATATAAGGGGTTTTTCGCTAAATACATCCGCCGTTTCAGCTAGCGGGCAAACAGGGCACGCAGTTCCCCCCAGGAGAACTTGGCCGATGCGCGATCGCGCAGGTCGCGCCACTGGGCGACGTTCCAGACGGGATTTTCCGCCGTTGGCGTCACCAGGTCGATTTCCATGAATCCCTTGATGGCAATGACGTTGCCAGCGGAAGACGTCGAGCCCTCCTCGGCCGTTTCGGTAAACTCGAGTTCGTAGGGAAAGATAAAGGTCTCGCTCAGCTGGTCGGCCGAGGGAACGCGCTCGTCTATGGCCGATTGAAACCAGCGAATAAAGCGCACGCTTTGCGTGCGCTCCGGGTCGAGTATGGCGCGGGCAAAGTCGCGCTCCTGCGCTGCGCCCCAGAGCGTGTCCTGCGCGGCGTTGTAAATTTCGGGATGGCGCTGAATATCTTCCTCGTCTGGGACAAAGGAGAAGCCATCCGTCAGCTGTTCCATATACTGCTCTGGACTGCGGCTTTCAGGCGGGGCCGTAAAAATGGTGCGCAGGTTAGCCAGCACGTATTCGGGGCGCGTACGCTCCAGTAAAAACAGCTGTTGGCCGCTCGGACATTCGGGCACTTGGGTAGCAAAGGGATTGGCCGGATCTTCTGGCTGGCTCGATGCCGCGTCGGCGCAGTGCGGAAAGAGAATGGTGCTAGTGTCAGGGCCGCAGCGGCATTCGGCCTGTTCGGAATCGCCGAGCCCACAGCCGGCAAGGGCCATGGCCGCCAATGCCGTGCCGCAGGACCGCGCTAGCCTGCGTAAAAAGGAACCGGACAAAAGCACAGGGCAAATACGATCAGGCATGCGTAGCCAATCCAGCGCCGCGGCCGATCCAATTCGGTAAACGAATCGTAGGGCGCGGGGTGGTCCTTGCCAAAGAGCGTTAAGAAAAAGGCCAGCGCCAGCCATCCGGGCCAACCTGCTGGCCAGGTCGTTTCCCAGACCAGCGTGACGATTCCGTAGGTTCCCATGGCCATCAGCGAGAGAAAGGCGACGCGGGCGATGCGTCGGTGCCAGCGTCCGAAGAGGGCATAGGTGATATGGCCACCGTCCAGCTGGCCGATGGGAAATAGGTTGAACGCGGTGATAAAGAGACCAACCCAGCCGGCAAACGCAATGGGATGGAGCAGGACGTGCTGTCCGGGGGCAACGGCGGGCAGGGTCAATTCGGCGATGGCATGGAACAGCAGGGGTGTGCCCAATTCAATGGGCGGGCCGTAGAAATAGTCGCCGGCAACGACGTGCGAGCGGGTGAGTCCAATGGCGCATGCGGCCAGCGCAACGACAAAGCCGGCCAGTGGTCCAGCGGCACCAATGTCGAGCAGTGCGCGCTTGTGTGGGATGGCCGAGCGGATTTTAATCACCGCGCCAAGCGTGCCGAGAAACGAAATGTAGGGCAGCGGCAGAAAGTAGGGCAGCGAGGCTTTGACGCCCCAACTGCGCGCAGCGAAGTAGTGGCCGAATTCGTGCACGGTCAGAATGGTAAGTAGGGTTGCCGCAAAGGGTATTCCCTCGACCAGATGAACCAGCGTGCGCAGCGAAACGAGGGGATCGACGCCCTGCTGCATGGCGCCGGCCGCCATCATAGAAACCAGCGTTAGGGCAAAGAGCAGGACGTGCATCCAGGCGCGCGTTGGCTGCGGTGCAGGAAGTGGGGGAGGCACGGGAGGTGCAGCATACCACGTAGGTTGGTAGGAAACCGGGTGCAGCGAGCGCGGCGGATGCACCGGCGGCGTTTTGCGCCACAGATTCATGGCGTCGAATCTCCGCCCGCCAGCAGCAGACTTAGCTGATGAGCCTGGCCGAGTCCGTTGGTAAAGGGCATGTAGGCATAGTCGATAGTCCAGGAACCGACGAGCAGGCCCAAACCGGCAGATAGGTGGCGGTTTTCCGCCGTGCGGTAGCCAAGGCGTAGGGCCAGGAACTCTTGTACCTGATACTGGCTGCCCAGATGCAGGCTGAGGTCGGTGTCGCGCGCCTTTTGCAGCTCTACGCCGACGAGCAGGTTGGCGACGCCGCCGTAGGTGAGGCCGGCGCGCAGCTCGGTGGGCAGCGGAGTGGCCGTGCGGTTGAGTTTGTTCATCGCTCCTGCGTGGAGCAGGGCCGCGCCGGCGAGAACGTCGTTTGCTAGGGGATACAGCAGCCCCAAATCGGCGCTGTAGCCGCTGGCCGACTCGGTCGAGATCGATTGGTGCAGCAGCTTGAGTTGCCCTCCTAGACGAAGTCCGCTGGGGTGGTGGCGCGCGTAGGTAATGCCGGCGGCTAGATCGTAGACGCCAAACTCGCCCAGCGGTTCGCTGCTGGGCCCGCTGCGTCGCTCGAGCCCGTCGGCCTGCCAGACCTGTGCGCGCAGTGCCCAGGCGCTATGCGCGCGCTGCTGCACCAGGTGCAGGTGCTGCTGGTCGATACCCTCAATCCACGCATTATGCGAAAAGGCGTACGCGCGTTCTGTTGCTGCTGCAAGAGCGGCTGGATTTGATGCGGCAGGGCCGGTCAGCGCCGCGCTCAGATCGGCCATGGCGGCCGGTCGGGCCGCGCCGCTCAAGCGCAGCGATGGAAAGCCGACGGTCTGTGCCGCGAGCAGCGCAGGCAGGAGCAGTGCGGAGAAAAAGGCAGCGCCGCGCATACTAAAAGGCGACCTCCAGGCCAATCGTCGTGCGCCCTCCAGCATCGAGTGGGTCGGCGGCATAGGCGTAGTGGAACTGCAGCTTTTGGCTGCGCATGGGGCGCAGGCTCAGCCCGGCCGATAGCAGGCCGATGCGCTCTTCGCCGCCGATATGGCGCAGGCCACCGCGCAGCGTGAGTAGAGGGTTGAGCGTCCACTCGGCGCCCATATGGGCCGTTGTTTCATCGCCGCGCTCTACTTCAACGGCGAGCACCGCGCCGTCAAAAGGTCGGTGGGCCGCGCCGAGGGCAAGGACTCGCGGGAGGGCGTCTTCGGTGCTGCTGCTCTGTCCGTTGGTCAAACGGACCTTCCAGTTGAGCGACGCACTCAGGTTGCGAGCGGCCAGGGCAAAGGTCGTGCGCTGGCCCCGTTCGTACCGGATGCCGACGTCAAAGCCGTGGCCGTTGGCCGTGGAAGCGGCGGAAAAGGGCGCTTCTATGCGCTGGTCAAAAATTTTCATGCTGAAGCCGACGCTCAGCGCCGGGCCCAGGGTGCGGCCGACGGAGACGAGAAAGGCGTTGGCCGCGTCTGCTATGCTGCCGGTGCGTTGGCCGCTGGCGGTGCGTCCGTCTATATCGCCCACGCTGGCGTGCAGCCAGGCCAGGCCAAAGCCCATATCGCCGCGCGGGTTGAGCGCAAAGGAGGCGCTGCTAATGCGGCGGTCCAGAGGCAGTGACTGCATGGAGGTTTGCAGGCCCTTGCCCTCGGTGCGCGCCAGGCCGGCCGGATTCCAATAGGCGGCAGCGGGCCCAGAGGCAACGGCGCTGGAAGCGCTGCCCATGCCCAGTGCACGCGTGCCGATGCCCGCCTGCAAAAAGGCGGCGGCAAAGTCGGCTGCGCGCAGTGGAGCGGCTATGAGCAGGAAAGCGCAAAGGCATCGGAGGGATAGAGCGTTCAATCCAGCACCACGACCTTGCCAAAGGCCTGTCGACCGGAGCTGAGCGCGATGCGATAGAAGTAGGTTCCGTTGGCTACCGACTGCCCGTCGTCGTCGCGGCCATCCCAGGGAACCTGGTGATCTATGCCGCCGGCAAAGTCGCTGCCCGCGACTAATGAGCGCACCCTGCGGCTGGAAAAGTCGTAGATGTCGATATCGACGCTCGAAGCATCCACCAAACTAAAGACGATGAGGGCGCGGTCGCCGGCCGAGGGCGAAAATGGGTTGGGCGCGGCATAGGTTACGGCGCTGCTATCGCGCACGCCGCCATCGCCGACAAAGCCGTCTGAATCAAGGGTGCGGACGCGCACCAGATCGCGTATAATGCGCCAATTAGTGCCCTCGTCTTCGCTGCGACCCAGGCCATTTTCGGCGCCGACCCACAGAATTTCCCGCTCGTCCAAGCGCACGGTCTCGAGGCCGACAAAGGTTCCGTCTAACGTTTCACCGCCGGAGACCTCCACTTGGTTCCAAGTGCGGCTATCTTCGTCGCTGGCACGGGCAAAGAGCCCTCGGTTGGTGGCGGCCCAGGTAAAGTTTTTGCTAAACGCGAAGTTCCAGGCAAAGGTGGGGCCCGTCGCGGTCCACGTTTCGCCGGCATCGCGGCTGTAGGCCACGGACGCGACTTCGCCAGGCAGCCCCGTTACGTTACTGCCGACCCAGACAGTGGACGTGCCGTCTGCGGCGATATGTCGGTCGATGGACAGGACCCAATTGGCGCCGATTTGGCCGGGCACGACCGCGCCGTTGGCATCGAGGCGCACCTTGATGTTTTTCCACGTCTGCCCCCCGTCCAGCGAGCGCGTTAGTCCGCTCGAAGTGCCGATCCACACGGTGTCACCGTAGGCCAGCGCGGAGAAGGTGCGGTGCAGCAATCCCTGGCTGGCCAGGCTGTCGGACCCGGCCCGTGCCGCGGCGACCAGTGCCGGGTCGGCACCGGCGTTGGCCAAGCTGTCGGCCAGTATGCGCAGGCTGTCGGCAGCGGTGTCGCTGGCGAAGTAGACGATCTGGTCGGCGCCGTCGGGCAGGGCGCGCTGCCAGCTCGTGCCGTCGGCGCTCAGGCGCACCGTAGAGCCGGCAAAGAATGCGGCCCATACCTCGCCGCTACCAATGGAAAGACCAAAACAGCCGTTGTCGATCTGCGTGCCCGGTCCGCGCTCGAAACCGGGGATCTGCGGATTGAAGATGGCCGCGTTGGGAATGTGTGTCCAGGTGCGTCCGGCGTTGTGCGAAAAGCTTAAACCGGTGCCCATTTGACGGGTTCCGATGCTGGTCGTCGTATCGATGATCGTGGCGACCCAAACCGTATCGCCAACGGCGTCGAGGGCGCTTATGGACCCGCGGCCGATGCCGTTGAGCGCGGTGAAGGTCACCCAGTCGCCCACAGACGTGCCGCTGGCCTGATCTGGGTCGAGGCGGGCGACGCCGCTCTCCGTTGCGGCCCACAGGTAGCGCCCGCTCCAGGCGATATCGCCGATTTCCGTGCCGAAGAGTCCGGATATGGGCTCGACGGGTTCTGCGCTCTGGTGAAAACGCTGCGGCCTTCCCTGCGCTTCCTGTGCGACAAGCGGGAGCAATAGGAGCGCAAAGCAAAGGAGGAAACGCGATGAACGTGCAGTTCGGGTGAATCTAGGCATTCAATCGGATGGGAGTGAGTTAGGCGGCGTAGCGCGCGGCGCGCGCGCGCATGGCTTCGATGGCTTCGTAGCCGATGCCGTAATCGCCGATGCGCGTGCCCTTGGCATCGCCGTGGCTGTCGGAGCCACCGGAGACCAGCAGGTCGTGGCGCTCAGCCAGTTGGTTGTAGAAATCGATTTGCGGTGGCTGGTGGGCCGGATGGTATACTTCGACGCCGTCGAGTCCAAAGCCGATAAGCTGCTGAATAACGGCGTCGGGCAGGCTGTGGCCGGGATGGGCCAGCACAGTGACGCCGCCGGCGCGGTGCACGCGCGCGATGACCTCCTCGGCGGAGATATGTGGCTTGGCGCGAAAGGCGGGTGCGCGGTCGCCAATATAGCGATCGAACGCCTCGTCCTTGTCGGCGACGAGACCCTTTTCGACCATGACGGCAGCGATGTGTGGGCGCCCCAATGGGCTGCCCTGTGCCCGATCCAACACCTCTTCCAGGCTAACGCCTAGCCCCATGTCGTTGAGCCGCTCTACGATGGCGACGCCGCGCTGGCGGCGCGCCTGGTGCACTTGGTTGAGCCCGCTGTTGAGATCGACGTCGTTCCAGTCCATGAGATAGGCGAGCAGGTGCACTTCGCGGTCGCGCACGTGGGCGCTCAATTCAGTGCCCGGTATGACCTCAATACCCAGTCGACTGCCCGCATCGAGTGCTTCGGCAATACCCTCTACGGTATCGTGGTCCGTGAGGCTAAGCGCTCTCAGGCCTGCATCGCGGGCTTCCTCGACAGCTTGTGTCGGGGTGCGCATGCCGTCGGAACAGAACGAATGCGTGTGTAAATCGGCCAGGTTATAGCGCACGACGGTCCCTTCCAGTGTGAAATGCGCCGCGCTATATGCCGAGCTTGGCGACGCGCAAAGCACTGTGCAGAAACGACAAAGCGACAGAGCAAAAACGCAGTACGGAGGATATAAGAAAAGGGATTTAGCGCACGCCATCAAGTAGGAGTCGCGGTCAGTTTCTGCACAGTTCCCCGAGCAGGTGGCCGTAGCGGCTGCGGATTTTGTTCAGGGCGCGGTCGCGCAGCTGGCGCACGCGCTCGCGCGTGAGGCCCATGCCTTCGCCAATTTGCTCCAGCGTCATGGTTTCGCTGCCGTCTAAGCCGAAGTAGCAGCGGACGATGCGCACCTCGCGTTCGTCGAGCACGTTTAGGCACCGATGCAGCGTTGCGAGCAAAAAGTCGCGCTCGGAGGCTGCTTCTATATCGCTGTTTTCATCGCGTAGATGGGCCATATGCGTCTCGTTTTCGTCGGCGAAGGCCGGTCCATCGAGAGAGAGGTCGCTACTGGCGGCTAGCAGCGCATTATGGGCGCGCCGCGCGCTCATATCGGCGGCGTTGGCTACTTCATCCAAGGTGGGCGTGCGCCCCAAGTCCTGAGCGAGAACATTGGCGTGTTTCTCTACTTTCTGGAGGTCGTTGACCTGGCTCAAGGGGGGGCGTGCAATCTTGCCGTTTTGCGCTAGGGCTTTGAGAATGGCCTGGCGTATCCACCAAACGGCATAGGTGATGAACTTGAAGCCGCGCGTCTCATCAAAACGCCTGACGGCTTCGAGCAGTCCGACGTTGCCCTCGGAAATAAGCTCGAGAAAAGACAAACCGCGTCCGTTGTACTCCTTGGCGACGCGCACGACAAAGCGCAGGTTGGCCTGTACGAGTTCGTCTATCGCGCGCGCATCGCCGCGTCGTGCGCGGCGAAACAATTCGCCTTCGCGCTGGCGGCTGAGCGGTTCGTAGTGCTGAATATCGCGCCAGTAGGCGGTGACTGAGCGGTTTGATTCGTCCATAAGCAGAAGGGCCTAGGTTGCGAGGAGAGGGGCTCGCTCTATAGGACGGATCGCCGGCGCAGAAGTTCCGGTGCGC
>JAYPJE010000051.1:0-4699 GCA_038128265.1 Gemmatimonadota bacterium | reverse complement strand
CGGTGCGCCGCGTGGTGGGGCGGTCGCTCAGTGGAGCAGCTGGCAGAAGCGCTCGTAGGCTGCGTCCCAGCCGTCGCTGGGGCCGGGGACGTAGTGTTGGGGGACAAACGATTCGCGCACGACCTGGCGCGCTTCGTCGAGACTGCCCACCTCGCCTAATCCCAGCGCCTGCACCATGAGATTGCCTATGGCCGTCGCTTCGACCGGGCCGGCGACGACTGGTCGCTGTGTGGCATCGGCCGTGAACTGGCAGAGCAGGCGATTTTGAATGCCGCCACCGACGATGTGAATGCGCTCTAAGCGGCGGTCGAAGAGATGCTCTAAGCTCTCGAACACATAGCGGTACTTGAGGGCGAGGCTCTCGAGCGCAACGCGCACCACGTCACCGGGGCCGTCCGGCACGGCTTGGTCGGTTTCCCGGCAAACGGTGCGCAGGCGCGCGGGCATATCGCCGGGTGCTATAAAGCGCTCGTCGTCGGGGTCTACTACGGCGCTAAAGGCCGGCGCTTGCGACGCCATAGCCGTTAGCTCGGCGTAGTCGAGCGCTTGGCCTTCGCGCTCCCACTGTCGCCGGCATTCCTGCACCAGCCAGAGTCCCATGATGTTTTTCAAGAAGCGAAAAGTGCGTCCGACGCCGCCCTCGTTGGTGAAATTGTGCTCCAGTGCTCCTGCTCCGAGCATGGGGGCGTCAATTTCTGCACCCATGAGCGACCAGGTGCCCGAGCTGATATAGGCGTAGTGGGCGTCTTCCGTAGGCACGGCTGCCACGGCCGATCCGGTATCGTGGGTTGCCGGGGCGATAAAGGGCACCGATGGTATGCCCAATTCGTCGGCGATGGAGGGCAATAGGTGGCCCACCTGCGTGCCCGGTTCGACGATGTCGGGCAGGAAGTGATGCGGCAAGTCCAGTTTGTCGAGCAGTTCGCGCGCCCAGTCGCCTGTGCTGGGATTGTAAAATTGCGTGGTCGTGGCGTTGGAAAATTCGCAGACCTTAGCTCCGGTAAAAAAGAAGTTGAACAAATCGCCCATAAGCAGCAGGGTGTGTGCCTGGTCGAGCAGCGGTGAGCCGCGCATGGAAAGCAGCTGGTAGAGCGTATTGAGCTTCATAAACTGGATGCCCGTATGGGCAAAGATTTCTGCACGTGGAACGCGGGCAAAGGCGGCCTCCAGCATGCCGTCGGTGCGCGGGTCGCGGTAGTTACGCGGATTGTCGAGCAGCGCATCGCCGGGCCCGAGCAGGGCGAAGTCGACGCCCCAGGTATCGATGCCGACCGAATCGAGCGAACCGGCCGCGCTGCGTGCCCCCAGCGCCAGCCCCTTCTTCATTTCGTCGAAGAGGCCCAGTGGGTTCCAGTAGAGCCGATCGTGAACGGCTACTGGTCCGTTGGAAAAGCGGTGCAGTTCCTCCAACTGCAGGCGTCGACCGTCAAAGCGGCCAGCGATGGCGCGGCCGCTCTCGGCGCCCAGGTCGAAGGCCAGCATAGTGCGCGTGCTCATAGGTAGTTGAGTCCGAGTTCGGCAACGAGGTCGCGCGTGTCGCCGTCGAGCAGGGAGCACACCAAGGCGAAGCCTAGTTCGCGTTCCATGCTCGAGGCGTACGAGGTGTGCTCGTCGCGAAAGTTGAGGCGTTGAAAGCCGAGAACGGCCTCTTTGAATTCGTCGGGTCGATCGTAGAGTACAAGCTGGGCTGCCTCGCGGTTAGCCAGCGCGTCGGCCACGTATTCGGTGCCAAAGATCTCCTCGAGAGCATTGCGCAATTGGCGGTGTAGCATCAGAAAGGGTAGACCTGATCGAGTTTCCGTTTAATCCGGTGGCGGCGCGTTTCCCGATTTTCCTCGAGCACGAAGTGAATAGCCGGGCGCGTGCGCCAATGGGACAATACGGACGCCGCTGTGAGGCTAGGTGCGCGCGAAGCTAGGCGCAGGACGAAGAGGGCGCGAATAACGTGTTTAACCATGTCGGTGTAAATGAGCGCGTTGACCGCGGGGAGCGCAAGAGTCCGTTTGCCATAGACGCTAGCTACTCCGTGCCAAACGGGGCGCGTTGCGCCATGCGCTCGTCGACCTTAGAAGTAACCGGCTATGCGTTCTTCGATGCGCTCCAATATGGGTTTGCCGTCCAGCTCGGCGCTAAATTCACGGCCAGTTATGCGCTCGTATAGGTCGATATAGCGCTCGGCAACCTGTGTGCGAATATCGTCGTCGAGCTGCGGAATATGGGTGTCGGATATGCCCTTTTCGCGCAGCCATAGACGCAGGAACTCTTTGTCCAGGTTCTCCGGTTCTTCGCCGCGGGCATGGCGTTCGGCATAGCTGTCTTTAACCCAGAAGCGCGAGGAGTCGGGTGTGTGCACTTCGTCGGCTAGTGCCACGTTGCCTTCGGCATCGAGCCCCATTTCGTACTTGGTGTCAACCAAAATGAGCCCCTGCTTTGCGGCGAGCTCTTCGCCGCGTGCAAACAGGCGCAGAGCGATGTCTTCGATGCGCTCCCACACGTCTGGATGCACGAGGTGCCGCGCCAGAACTTCCTCGCGTGAAATCAACTCGTCGTGCACGTCGTCTTTGGTCGTCGGCGTGATAATGGCCCTTTCAAAAGGCTGGTTTTTTACCATGTCGTCTGGTAGAGTGTGCCCGCAGTACTGGCGCACGCCGCGGCTGTAGTGCGTCCAGATGGCCGTATCAGACGAGCCCGTTAGGTATTTGCGCACGACGATTTCCACGGGGATTATCTCCAGCTCGCGCGCGATGGTCACATTGCCGTCGGGTACTTCGATGATATGGTTGGGTGCGATGTCCTGCGTTTGCTCAAACCAGTACTGGGCGATGCGATTGAGAACCTGTCCCTTGAGTGGGATGGCGCCGAGCACGTGATCAAATGCGCTCTGGCGATCCGTTGTGATGAGCACGCGCTTGTCGGGCAAGAGGTACATATCGCGGACTTTGCCCTTCTTATACTGACTACCCCACTGCGGGAAATGAGCTTCTAACAGGCAGTTGTCGAGCTGTGATTGAATCTGTTCGCGACTGATCATGGCGGCGCATCGCTCCTGTGGGACGTTCTTGGTTGGTTCCGAGCAAATTTATGCGTGCTGTGCCGATCGTCAATACGCCGTTTTAATGCAGCTTGATTTTCAAACTTTTGCGGCGTATCTTGAGGCACTGAAGTCCAATCTCGCCGCGCATTTATGCGAAGAGAACCAAATATAGGGAGGGTATCATGTTGAGAGCAGTCACCACACTGGTATTGGCCATGGGCCTCGTTGCCTGCGGCGGCAACGAAGAGCAGCTAGAGTTAATTAGCTATGTCAACAAGCTCAAGGATTTCGATGCCAAAAACCGCGAGGTTCTGAAACAGATTGAGATCCTGGATGACCCGAGTATCGACGTCACGCCCGACGATCTGCAGAAGGTGCGCGGGATGATCGCCAGCTATATAAGCGACCTCGAGAAAATCGACCCTGTTGAAATGGAGTACCGAGCGCTGCGCCTCGCCTATACGACGCATATGAGACAGATTTCTCAGGCCAATGAACTGGCTAGTGATAAGGGCAACGAACTGCGCCGCGAGCGTGGCAATGTCGCCATTGGCGTGCGCCACATTGAGAAGTTTACCAAACTGCACTTCAAGGCAATCGATGTCCTGTGGCTGCGCGAGAAAGTCGCAGAGCCGTTCCCACTGGCTTGGCCCGAGGAATAGCGACGCACCCGCCCTATGTTAAAAAGCCCCCGAACCTAAGCTTCGGGGGCTTTTTTGTTTGCGCTGCCGATGTGTTTACGGCGCTGTGGTGACAGGCCGCAGGTGCAGAAGCCACTGCTGCATGCTCGATAGCGATCCCGTGTAGAGAAAGCCGGTGTGAAAGAGCAGCAGGAACGGCAGCCCCATGTACAGGCCGGAAAGCCAGGCCAGATACAGCGCGAAGGCGACGTCGGCGGCCATGGCCAATTCGCCCAGCGCTAGCGCTGTGCGTCGGCTTGAGTAGATGCGCTGTTGCGGAGCGCGCACCGCGTGCGTTACACCGTATTTGGGCGTGCGTAAAAATGCGGTTTCGTGGCCAATGATGCCTTCGAGGACGGCGCGCGTGTTGTTGATACACAGGCTCATACCAACGGCCATCAGCATGGGCAGCAGCTTGATTTGTCGCTTCCAATCGGGATAGAGCACGCGCTGTGAGGTGAGATAAAAACCCGAGATCGCCATGGTCGCAAAGGAGAAGAGCGGTAGGTCGATAATGAGCAATCGCTCCCAGCCTAGGTGGGTGCGGATGCCCAACACGGGCACCGTTAACAGCGCCATCAGCAGCATGAGGATATAGCAGATATTAGCCGTCAGATGGAACGTCGCCTCGACCTTGGCTTTGAGCGCCGCGTCGCTGCGCCAGATGCTCGGCAGGAGCTTTTTGGCAACTTGTACCGCTCCCTTAGTCCAGCGGTGTTGCTGCGACTTGAATCCGTTGATTTCTACGGGAATTTCGCCCGGCACTTCTACGTGAGATAGGAACACAAAACGCCAGCCCGCTATTTGTGCGCGATAGCTCAGATCGAGGTCTTCCGTTAGCGTATCGTGCTGCCAACCGCCGGCCTCGACGATAGCTTGCTTGCGCCACATGCCTCCGGTTCCGTTGAAATTGAAGAAGCGACCCGAGCGGCTGCGCGCCGTGTGCTCGACGACGAAGTGGCCGTCGAGAAAAATGGACTGGATG
>JAYPJE010000050.1:0-27592 GCA_038128265.1 Gemmatimonadota bacterium | reverse complement strand
TTTTGAAGACCCCAGTGGCCCGAAAAGGGGAATCCGAGCTTTACGGTAAGGATTTATTCACTCAGCAGACCGCCACACTCAAAACCTTTTTAACACACGCACAAGGGAGTGTGTTAACTATTTGCTTGCGACAGTGTACCTAAATCCTACCATAATTTACACACGCTACTTTGTGTTGTCAAGAATTATTTGTCGGAAATAGAAAATGCCCTGAGAACTTGCACACACACTTGTTGGTGTATATATTAATGGGGTGTGGCGTGAAATAATATTCTATTTTTAGAACACACAAGTACATAATTTACAGGAACTTATATAATGTCATTTGCCGACATGATAAAGGATGCTCGCCTCGGCGCTCGCATCAGTCAGCGCGCGTTGGCCGAGCAGTTGAAGACGACGCAGAAGCCCGAAGGGGTGTGGGCGACCTACGTGGGCCAGATAGAAAAGGGCGAAAAGGTCCCATCCGACGAAGTGTGTGTAAAGCTGGCCGAGGTGCTGAAACTCGATACGACACGCGTTTTACTCGCCGCCTACGAGGCGCGCGCCGCCGACTCACCGGCCCCTGCGCGGGCGCTTTTCTCGCTTATGGAGCGCGCCCTAACAGATGCCGTCGTTAGCCAGCTATTGGAAACCGATGCGCCCTTTGATCCAAACGTGTTGGACGCGCTGGGCCGCCCGGCAATTGCCGCCGGGCTATCCGATTCCAATTGGGTAGATGCGTTTGAGCGGTGTTACGAGGTTGGGAAAAAGCGCAACGTGCCGGGTCTGATCAAGCTGGTGGAGGCGATGAACGACAAGCAGTGGAACGGGCTGATGGCTATGCTGGAAAGCATGGGGTTGGAGCCCGACGAGTAGGAGTGCTGCTAGCGGTCGGGTCGGCTAAGTGCTCAGACTAGGAGTCCGGTAGCTGCGCTTGCCGCTGGTTGAGCACCTGCATGACGCGCTCGCGCACAAAGGGATTCGGGTCCTTGAGTGCAGCGTGCAGATATTTGTTGCCGTACCGAGCTTCCATCTTGCCCAGGCTCTCAATGGCCTGCAGGCGTATGCCGGGGTCGCTGTCCTTGGCCGCCATGCCCAACACTCGAGAGACCTGCTTTTTTATCCCATTGTCATTGCTCTGGCTCAGCACGTCCAGCAGGCGCACGGCCTGGGCCCGCACGGCTAGGTCGCGATCCCCCAGCGCCCTGGCCAGTAGCTGGGTGGTCTTTACCTCTTTTTCCTTACCCAAAATAGGCAAGTAGCGGATGGGCGGGATGGTGCGCACGCCGCAGCCCATCACCCACGACTGGGCAACGAGCACCGCGACGATGGCGATCGTGCGGCGATACGATCCACTCCATCGGGCCCAGCAGGCATATTTGCAGATGCGTTCCATATCCTCTTTATCGGTCCAGGTGCCTATTTCTTGAAGAATGTATTGGGAACTTGGCCCGTCCGGTAGGGGTCCTATTGGAATGGGTGCGATGTGGTATATCGCTGCCGGAAAGGGGGTTTCTATTGTTTTGGAATGCGAAGAGTTTGAGGAGTGGCTGTCCGAATACGCCGAAGATACCTTAGACGGCGTGAGGAAAGAGCTCTTGGAGGGACACCTGCGCTTTTGTCCCCGGTGCACTGAAGTGCTGGGGAGAATGCGTCACTTGGCGCAGGCGCTGCACCGGCTGGGCGGGGAAAGCCCGTCGGCGGCATTTCAACTGCGGCTGGACCGCCGTTTAGGCGAGGCGCGCCTCAGGCAGCAGCGCCGAGCTCGGCGCACGCTGCGCTGGGGCATCGCCGTTGCCGTTGCGCTGGTATGGCTGCTTTGGCCAGGATCCGACCCAGGGCCCACCTACCCTGCTTCGATAGCAGAGCGGGGCGCGGCTTCAAGCGGTCGCGCACGCGAACGGCCTCGCCCACCTGACGCCGTTGCTCCGGCGCAGCAGCAGCCCGCAGTGCATCCCGTATCTTTTTAGCAGGAGCGAAAAAGAGTGGGGCTTGATGCCCCGGCCAGAGCTAAAAGTGCTCGGGCAACTTGTAGTCGCCCTTCTCAATGGCCCTTTCCAGCGCCTGGTGGAAGCTGCTGTCCAGGTGAGTGGTTATCTTCCAGCCATCGCTTTCGCGTATAAAATAGAAGAAAGGCGGTTGGCGCTCGTTCTCTAGGGTGGTTGGATCGAGGAGCAGATAAGCAATCTGGTCGTTTATAACTTCTTCTTTGGCGATCTCTCGGCGCAGCAGGGCACGGGTTTTTTCGGGAGCCATCTCGCGCCACTGACGCCGCCAGCTGGCGCGCACCTGCTGGTCGCGATAGGCCAAACTATAGGTATCCCAAAGCAGGTCTAAATCGCCTTTTTCAATGGCCTGCTGATGCGCGCTAAAAGTGGCGTAGGGGGTATCGAAGCGCTCGTTCTGAGCATCGCAGCCCCAGTAGAGACAAAGGAGGAGCGCCGTAGCAGCGCAAGAAAGTAGCTTCATGGGTGATTTGCGCGGAAAAGGTTGATTTTCTGAGGGAAAGCTGCTCGCCGCAAGGGTTCGTTTAGGATCCGCTCTCGTTGCCCAGCGACTCGATTTCGTCGCGCAGCCGCGCAGCCTCTTCGTATTCTTCGCACAGGACGGCCTGCTCTAATTGCGCTTGGAGAAGGCCCAACGCATCCAATTCCTCAACGTCTTCCCGCCCTTCTTCGCCGTCGTCGACGTCTTCCAAGGCGTGGTCTTCGCCGCCAATCTCTCCTCCGGCGTCGGACTGCACGTCGGCAATTTGCGGCTCCATCTCGTAAAAGCGATCGAGGGTGTTTTCTATATCGATTTCGGTGTCGAGCGGTTCGAGGCCGACCTTGTCCAGCAACTCCCGCGAGACAAAGATGGGTGATCCCGTGCGCAGGGCTAGGGCAATGGCATCGCTTGGACGCGAATCCACGTCCTGTATCTTATGGCCCTTTTCCACGACGACTTTGGCGTAGTATATGGAGCGTCGAACGGTGTGAATGACGACTTGGCGCACGTCGACCTGTAGGCGACCCAGCATGGAAGAGAGCAGGTCGTAGGAAATGGGACGGATGGGTTCGTCTTCCTCCAGCTGCATCTGTATGGCCGCCGCTTCAAACTCGCCGATGGCGATGGGCAGCAGCCGCGGCTGCTCGGCGCTCTTCTCGCCCAGCCAAACGAGCGGTCGGTCCTCGCGCAGGTAGGGACTCACTTTTACGACGACCATTTCAACCAGAGAAGCGGCACCCATTGTATTAAAACCCAGTATCCGTTCGATTATTCGAGATTTTCGCGGCGATGTATCTCGTCGCGCAGCCGTGCGGCTTCTTCGTACACTTCTTCGGCAATGGCCTGTTCCATGCGGCGTTTTAACTGCTCCAACTCGCTTAGTGGTTCGGCGACAACGGCGGGAAGTGCGCTCTCTTCGGGCTCGTCGACGGGCTGTTCATCGTCGTCGCTCGCCAGCGGCTCGGCAAGGGCCGCCTCCGCCGTTTTGAGGAATCCGGCCTCTTCCAAGATTTGCCGCGCGGCGAAAATGGGTGCGCCAAAGCGCAGTGCCAGGGCAATGGCGTCGCTCGGACGCGCGTCCAACACGTGTTCGCAACCGTCACCGTCCACTACGTGGACTTGGGCGTAATACGTGCTTTCGTGCAGATCGGTGATTTCCACCTTGGTAATTTTCGAATCCATGCCGACCAAAATTTGCCGCGCTAGGTCGTAGCTAATGGGCCGCGCCGGCCTCTGGTCGTTTTGCGCCATGGAAATAGCCGCCGCCTCAAAGCGCCCGATGATGATGGGCAGGTAGGCCTGACCGTCCACTTCTTTGAGGACGACCTGAGGATAGGAGGATTGGGGGCTGCTATTGTAGACCCCGCTGACTTCCATTCGGATCATTGGGTAAAAAACGCGGGTTGGGAGTTAGATCGACGGCAACTCGTGAGAATATAACATGCGCGCGGAGCGAGTGTCAACTTGGCGCTGCGGCCGCCGACAGCGTCCCTATTCACCTGTAGCGGCATCGGATTCGCCCAGCTCCTTGCCCAGGCGTTCGAGCTCGTCTCTCAGTTCGTTCGTGCGGCGTTGGAGGCGCATTATATAGGCGAACAAAACGGTCCATATAAAGGCATAGGCGGCGAATAAATAGTGCAAGTTGTCCATGGAGGGTCCTCTAATAATCCGCCTTTGCCAAGGCGCGTTGGCGCAGTTTTTCGACGGCTTCCTCGGCGCGCGCCACGTCGAGGCGGCGCAGCAAAAGCAGAGTCAATAACAAGAAGTGGGCGATGAAACACATCCACAGCGCGTAGCGCATTTCCGGCTGTAAACCCACGTTGCGCTGGGGGTGTAGCTGCTGATCGGCGGCCCACAGGTCGACGGAGTAATATACCAGCGGCACGTTGGCAAAGGCGACGATGCCGAGCACGGCCGCCAGGCGCGGGGCCTGGCCGGTGCTCGTTCCGTGCTGGCGCACCATCAAATAGGCAACGTAGATCACAAACGTGATGAGCATGGAAGTGAGGCGCGGCTCCCAGCGCCAGTACACGCCCCAGATGGGCTTGGCCCACAGCGGTCCGCTGACCAGCACGATCAGTCCAAAGAGCACGCCCAACTCGGCCGAACACAGTGCCAGTCGATCCCAGCGCGTCTGGCGGGTGCGCAGGTACTGTGCGCTGCCGAGAAAGACGAGAAAAAAGCAGACAAAAGCGGAGATGGCCGCCGGGACGTGGAAGTAGAAGATGCGCTGCGTATCGCCCATCACGCTTTCGGTGGGCGCGTAGAGAAAGGCCGCGCCCAGCGCGAGCAGCATCGCGGCAAATGCCAGGGCGGGCAACATCTTGGCCAACGGGTTATGTGCGTTCATTCTTCAATCGCATATTCAAAGAGCATGAGCGAAAGCGTGACGAAAACAATCGCGTAGACGGCGAGCATTTTCAGGTGGGAAAACAGGCTCGCGTCAAACCGGTTGCTCAGCACTAAACCGGTCGCTTCCACGCAGGAAATCAGCGCGGGCAGTATCATGGGCAGCAGCAGCAGTGGTAACAGCAACTCGCGCAGCCGCATCGAGCTGGACATGGCCGCAAAGAGCGTTCCGGCAGCCGACAAACAGGCCGAGCCGAGAACGAATACGCCCAAGAGCGGCAGCAGGAAAAAACCAGGGGAGAGATTAAAAAAGAGCGCAAAGAAAGGCAAGCAGATGAGCTCGATAACCAGCAGAAAAACGAGGTTGCCCAACATCTTTCCCAGGTAGATGGCACCGCGGTCGCCCGGGGCCATGAGCAGGGCATCGAGCGAGTGATTTTCGCGTTCGTCGGCAAAAGAGCGGCTCAGACCCAGCAGGCTGGCAAAGACAAAAGCCGACCACAGCACGCCCGGCCCAATCTCGTGCAGGGCGGCCCCACCCAATTCAAAGGAAAAGTTGAAGACGAGCAGGACGAGCAGCGAGAAAAACGCCATGGGACTGAGCCGCTCTTTGGTGCGCCACTCGGCCACGAGATCCTTGCGCAGGATCGCCAGCGCGCGCTGCCAAAAGCTCAACGGGTTGCTCCCAAAAAAGGGGCGCAGGTGTCGATCAGCGCCTGTGGGGAACCGCTCCATGCTTCGTCGTGGCAGATGCGCCCCCTGCTCAGCACGACGAGGCGATCGGCCAGCTCGGCGGCCTCTTCCAACCTGTGCGTGACCATTACGCAGGTGCTGTCGGTTTCCCCCAGCGCGCGCAGGCGTTCGCTCAGCCCGTCGCAGGCGGGCTGGTCTAGACCGGTAAATGGTTCGTCTAACAGCAGGACAGTAGGTCGATGCAGCGTGGCGCGGGCCAGCGCTAACCGCTGGCGCATGCCGCGCGAAAAGCCGCGCAGGCGCCGGTGCCGATGCGCGGTTAGTCCCACTTGATCGAGGACTTCGTCTACGCGCTGCGCGGCGTTGGGCAGCGCGTAAAGCCGTGCAAAAAAGGCCAGATTTTCGTCGGCGCTTAGGTCGTCGTAAAGCAGCGTGTGATGCGATAGCAGGCCAATGGACGCGCGCGCCGCGGCGTGGCGCTGCGGGTCCCGCCCCGCGATCAGCACGCGCCCGCTGCTGGGTCGGCTAATGCCGGCCATCAGGCGCAGCAGCGTGCTCTTGCCCGCGCCGTTGGCGCCGGCCAGCAGGACGAACTGACCGCGCCCAATGCGCAGCTCGACAGAGTGCAGGGCGACAAAGGAAGCGAAAAACTTGCTGACCCCTTCGATGACGATGTCGTCATCCGCCATACTGTTGTCCCTCTGAGCGGCGCGTCAGATTGATGGCTTGGTCGAGCAGCCGCTGCCGCGTCTGTCGGTATACTTCCTCGTCGCCCCCCTCGGCGTGGGTGCGATCGAGACGGGCAATGGCCTCCAGCAGCTGCCGACGCTGCTGCACCAGACCGGGATCGGGCGGCGCGGGCGAGAGGGGTTGGGGCGGTTCGCCGATGCGTTTCCACACCAGCAACACGACGGCACCGATGAGTGCGCCGCCGCCCAGGGCAATCCACTTGAGTATCCAGCGCATAGGCGCATCGATCGGCAGCGGTACGAGCAGGCGCTGGCCGGCCGCCACATCGGTCATGAGCAGGCGGCGATACTGCTGCCCGTGCAGGTCCATAACGCCGGCATCGGTCCAGCCGCCGCCCACCTCCAGGGTGCTCGGCTGCACAAAGAGCTCTACGCGCTCGGTGGGGTAGGCCGCCTCGTGCCAGTAGCCCCCGTCCAGCAGGTCGGTGTTTAAATCAAAGGAAAAGCTGAGCTGGGAATGTCCGGGAAGAAGGGGCTGGTTGTCGAAAAACGTCGTCTCGTCGGCTTGGTGTATGTGTCCCGAGTGGCTCTGGATATTGAAGGCGCCGGCTGGCAAGCGAAACTCGCTAACCCGTCGCTCCTTGCCCTGGCCGCTGCCCACGTAGGCATGCTCACCCCCATTGTAAAACTGCGCCAGGTGAATGGCTTCTATGCTTCCCTCTTCGACGCGAAGAAAGAGATTGTGGGATACGATGCGGATGGTCTTCTCATCGCCCGTTGGTTCGTAGACCTCCAGAATGACCTGCTTCTGCGCGCCAACTTCTAACATCGAGCTGAAGTAGGTGACGTCCTTATAAAAAGCCGCCAGGGCGAACGGAGTGCCTGCGGTGAGAAACGGTCCGGCAAAGCGAAAGCGCCCCGCTTCGTCAGCCGTCTTGCGCATGATCTCGGAAACCTGATCGTCTTGGCGCACGTAAAAGGCCACTTCGACGCCGCCCACGCGCTGGTTGCCGTTGGGATTGAGCACGTAGCCGTCGATTGAGTCAGCGTTTGTAGGGGGGACTGTTAGCGCTAGGGAGCCAATCAGTGCGAGACCGCAGAAGAGCCACCGGGCCATCGCTCAGGTCGCTTCCTCAAAGGCCTTGCCGCACTGGGTGCAGAAGCGGTCCGCTGCGTCGCGCCGCGCCGTGCCGCACTGACCGCAAAACTTGGTCGTTATCGCGGGAGCCGAAGGCTGTGAAGCAGGTGGTTGCGGCATCGGCTGCGGCGACGGGTCGTCATCGGACAGCAGCGCGGCGATCTCGCGCTCGATGCGCTGCTCCAACTCATCGCGGGCCGTCGGTTCTTCGATCTGTTCGATCTGCTCGATAATGGCCAGCGCTTGCGATTCTAATTCGCTGCGCATGCGCTGGAAATCGGACTCGGGCAGCTTGCCCAGCTCGCGGTCGAACTCCAGTTCCAGTATGGAGGCGTAGAGCTGTTCTTTGCGCTCGCTCAGCTGGCGCACGCCCACGCTGCCAGCGGAGGCGTTGCGCAGGGTGAGCAGCGGACGGGCGATGTAGTACCCGCAGCCGAGCAAGAGCAGAGCACAGGCGGCGATGGCCGTCGTATCCATTGACTATTCGCCCTCGTCAAAGCGATCCAACTCGCGCTGCAGGCGCTCGCGCTGTGCCGCGTTGGACGTCGTTTTGCTCGGTGCGCTCGGGTCGGCAGGTAGGGGCTCTTCTCGCCGCCAGCTGCGCAGCACGGAGCGGATGAGAAAGACGCCAAAGAGCAGCGCCGCGAAAGGAGCGATCCAGGCGAGTAGGTTGGCCCCTTCGGGCGGCGGCGCGGCCAAGGCCATTTGCCCATAGGCCGCGACGTATTCGTCGATGATTTCCCGGTGGCTTTTGCCCTCGTCGAGCAGCTGGCCGATGCGCTCGCGCTGCGGCACGGCAAACTCGCTGCACAGGCAGGTGGCCAGCGACTCTCGGTTGCAGTCGCCGCACAGGCAGACCAGCTCTGCGGCGACCTCTTTAATCTCTTCGGTCGAAGCGGCCAGCGCCGGTCCTGCCAGCAGGCAGAGCAGCAGGGAGAGTATGCCGGTGCGCATCGGGCGATTAACCAGCCGGGCTGGCCGCGGCCATGGGCATCGAAGCCCGTCGATCGAGGTGGGCTATGCGCCGGTCGCGCGCCGTAGGCCACATCGCCCACAGCGAACCGAGGATTAGCACGACGCTGCCCAGCCAGACAAAGTTGACCAGCGGGTTGATATACACTTGGAACTTGGCGCTGTCGTCGTTGGCCGAGCCGACCAGGATCAGGTAGAAATCTTCGCGCAGATCCGAGTAGATGGACACCTCAGTCGTACCCTGCTCAAAGGCCTTGTAAAAACGGCGCTCGGGCAGTAGGGTTCCCAGGCGCTGTCCGTCGCGGCGCAGGGTGAGCGCCGCCGCCGTAGAGCTCATATTGGCGTCTTCTTTAAAGGCCAGCGTCTCGTAGGTCAGTTCGTACGGGCCGACCTCCGTCGTCTCGCCGCGCTGCAGCACGAACTCCGTCTCGCTGGTAAAGGCCTTGCCGGTAAAGCCGACAAAGAGCAGCACCAGCGCAAAGTGGGTCATATAGCCGCCGTAGCGCCGGCGATTTTTGGCGCTGAGTCGGTAGATGGCCGTGGCGTAGGGCTCGCCCGTGCTGCGCATGCGCGCCCGCGTGCCGGCGTGAAACTCCAGGGCAATAGAGGCCGCGGCAAAGGTGCAGAGCACCAGCGAGACCAGCGCGTAGAAGTCGTCCACACCCAGTCCGAGCAGCACGGGCAGCGATAGCACGGCGACGGCGACGGGCACGGCAAAGCTCTTTTTCAGGCTCTCCTCCGACGTACGTCGCCAGGCAAAGAGCGGTCCGGCCCCCGTCAGTAGCATGAGGACTAGGCCAATGGGCACGTTGACTTGGTTAAAAAAGGGTGGGCCAACCGTGATCTGCTGGCCGGTAAAAGCCTCGGAGATTAGCGGGAACAGCGTGCCCCAAAGCACGGCGAAGAGGATACCTAGCAGAATCCAATTGTTTAGCAAGAAAGCCGTCTCGCGCGAGGCAAAAGACTCCAGCCGGTTTTCCGGTTTTAAGTGGGGCAGGCGCAGGTAGAGCAGGGCAAAGGAAACGACCAGTATTACCACTAGGAAGACGGCGAAGAAGGGGCCGATATTCGATTTGGCAAAGGCGTGCACGGACGAGATAATGCCCGAGCGGGTAATAAACGTGCCCAAGATGCACAGGCCGTAGCAGAGGATGGCCAGCACCATATTCCACACTTTGAGCATGCCCTTGCGCTCTTGGATCATGATGGAGTGCAAGAAGGCCGTGCCCGCCAGCCAGGGCATCAGCGACGAGTTTTCTACCGGGTCCCAGCCCCAGTATCCGCCCCATCCCAACTCGACGTAGGCCCACTTGCCGCCCAGCAGCAGCCCAGCGCCCAGAAAGGCCCAGGGGATGAGCATCCAGCGTCGTGCCGGTCGCAGCCAGGTGGAGTCCAAATGACCAGAGGCCAGAGCGGAAATGGCGAAGGCGAAGGGAATGACCATGCCGACCATGCCCAAGTAGAGCAGGGGCGGGTGAATGGCCATCAGCGGCTGCTGCAACAGCGGGTTGAGTCCGCGTCCGTCTTCCGGCTTGAAGGGCAGCGTGACAAAGGGATCGGCTGAAAATAGGTGGAGAATGCAAAAGAAAAAGCTGGTAGCTGCCATGACGGCCGCCGCGTAGGGCATCAGCTCGCGGTAGCGTCGGCGGTAGAGCACGACTACGGCGGCGATGTAAAGCGACAGAATCCACCCCCAAAACAGCAGCGATCCGGCCTGCCCGCCCCACAGGGAAGTCACCACGTAGAACAGCGGCATAGCAAGGTTGCTGTTCTCGGCGACAAAGCGCACCTGAAAGTTGTGCGTAAGCAGTGCGTGCCACAGCACGCCCACCGAAACGGTGAGTAACAGGCAGGTAATAAGGAGAGCATTCTCACCCGAGCGGACGAGCGCTAAGCTGCCGCTGCGCCCCCCTGCTACAGAAGAGACCACCGCGTAGCCCGAGGACAGCAGTGCCAAACACAGCGCAAAATAGCCAAAATCAATCATGGTTTAGTCTGGAAAGAAGCGAATGAAAAAGGGATGCGGCTAGGAACCACTCTGGTCCTTCATCGCCTGCACGTGTCCCTCGTAGTCCTGTCCTTCGTATTTGGAGGGGCACTTGGCAAAGACCACTTCGGCATCAAAGGCGCCGTGCGTCGCCTGATACTCCCCTTCCAACACGACGAGGGCCTCGTCTTTGAAGGTGTCAGGGAGCACGGCATTGCCCACGTAGCGCACGCGCAGTGAGCGCTCGCCGTCCGTGATGTCAAACTCGGCGCTCGAACGGTACTTGTCCCATTGGATCGATCCGGGAACCACCGTGCTGCCGCCGAGCTGAATGCGCTGGCCTTCCAACGCGTCGCTATGGGCTGCTTCCATCAGGTTCTGCAGCGTCATATGCGTCGAAGACGACTGCTGAAAACCGGTTAGGAAAAGGTAGAACAGACCGGCGGCGACGACGAACGCACCAACGGTAAATTTATGGCGATGCATAGATCTCTCACATGGGAAACAGAACGGAATGAATACACTAGAATCTGCTTAATTCACCCCGGTTTCGCAAATCAAACAGGCTGTTTTATCCTCCAGGCGGGTGAGGATTAAAACAACCGGTGTGTCGCCGGTGCGAATGCCGAGTTTGCGTTCGACTTCCACCGGCTCCAGCGGAAAGCGACGTCGCTTGATCTGCTGCGGAAAAAAGCCCGCCCTACGCATGTGCTGGCGCAGCTTCTTGATTTGGAAAGGCATCACCTGCAGAACGCGGTAGGCGCGCGCTAGCGGCGTTGTAACTAGGGTATCGCTACTTAAGTAGGCAATCTGCGCATCCAGTTTCCACGCACCCAAACGGCGCGCCAACTCGTCGATTAGATGCGCGCGCACGATGGCCGGATCCGGGTCGTAGATGTAGGTGCCCACGGGCCCTACCGGTTCGGCCCCTAAGCCGTCGTCCGTCAGCGTGTGCCGCTCGGGTAGCAGCGTGGCCCGGCGCCGGGCCGTGGCCAGCGCGCCGAAGTAGAGCACGGCTTCGCGGCACTGGCCCGCGCTGGATACGAACTCCACTTCGCCATCGCCGGGCAGTTCCTCTTCGGGAATGGCGGGCGAGACTTTGACGGCGACGCGCGAAACACGGGCGCGCAGCGCCTCGACAAAAGATAGGGGTGGATCGTACTCGGCGCCGCTGCGGCGCCGGCCGCGCTCGCCGCGCCGCGCCGGATCAAAAAATACGGCGTCGGCGTTGGGTTGGATGCCGCGTGCATCGGCGGCGACAAAGCGCGCATTGCCGACTTCGTATACCGCACAGTTGTGCCGCGCCATTTCCAGGCGTCGGCGCGCGACGTCCACGCCAATCACGCGCGCGTCGCGGCCCAGGTAGAGCATATCGCCGCCGATGCCGCAGCACAGATCGAGGATGGTCTCGCACCCGCGCAGCCGCCAGGCGCGATACTGGGCCACCTCGGCGCGCGTGGCCATTTCAAAGCCTTCGCGGTCGAACAGCATGCGTTCGGCGCGCGCAAATTTTTCGCCGGCGGCTGCGCGCACGGCGACCAGCGCCAGCGCGGCCCGGCACATCTCGGCCGGAAAATGGGCGCGCAGGGCCTCCTGGGCGTTCAGGTCGCCACCGCCCTGTGCGGCGGCGGCGAGCAGCTGCTGGCCTGTGGGTGTCTGCAGGTAGCGCAGCGCCCCGAGCGTCAGCGGATCTGTCGAAGCCTCTTCGGGCACCGCTAGGGGATGTCTAACGCTTTGGGGAAGGTGGTCAGGTTCTCGATGCCGTCCTCGCGCACGACGACCGTATCTTCAATGCGCACGCCGCCTAGTCCGCGGTAGTAGAGCCCGGGCTCGACGGTGACCACGTGGCCGTCCTGCAGCACGTCGCCGCGGCGGCCTAGGCTCGGTCCCTCGTGTATCTCCAGACCGAGTCCGTGGCCGGTGCCGTGAAAATAGCCCTGCATATAGCCGTCCTTCTCGCCCGTCTCGTAGCCCTGTTCGACAAAGAAGCGCTGCACGCCTTCGTGGATAGCGCGTCCCTCGGCGCCGGCGCGCACCTGCGCTAGCGCCGTCTCGTGCGCCTGCAGCACGGTTTCGTAGAGCGCACGGACGCGGTCGGGAACGGGACCCTTCACAAAGGTGCGCGTGATGTCGCCGAAGTAGCCGCTGCGGTCGTCCTTGGGAAAAATGTCGATGATAATGGGCTCGCTGGCGCGCAGCGGTCCGTGGCCCTCCTGATGTGGGTCGCAGCCCTGCTCGCCGCCGGCGACGATGGTGTGCTGTCCGGTGCAGTCGCGCTCCATGAGCGCCCGGTGAATGGCTCGGCGCAGCCGTTCCGAGGTCAGCGCCTGGCCTTCGTGCACTAGCGCGCCGTCTTCGACGTGCGCTGCGCGCAGCATGTCCACCGCCGCGGCCATGCCGGCTTCGGCGCCCTGCTGGGCGGTGCGAATGGCCGCGATCTCCGCGGCGCTTTTAATCTGTCGCTGCGGAAAGAGCGGGCTAGGCGCGATGTCCAGGACAAAACCGGCCGCGCGCAGCGCGTCAGCCGTGCCCAAGGGAAAGTCGCTGGGCACGAGCACGTGCTTCAGGTCAAGGTCGCGCATAAACGCCTGCAGCACATCGGTGGTCGTTGGGGTCTGGCAGCCGGCGGCGCGCGCCTTCTCTTCGTAGGCGGTGTAGGCCAGCACGCGATCCACTTCGGCCTGTTGGCGCGCGCGATCGATTTCGAGGCTGTGCGCCAGCAGCAGCGTTTCGCTCTTGGTCCAAGCAAAGACAAAAGGGTCGGGCGCGCGAAAGCGGGTGGCGTAGTAAAGGTCGGCCAGGTGTTCGCTGGCGCCGACCATTAGCAGTGCGTCGGCACTGCCCAATTCAAATGACATCGCATAGCTCCGGAGTGGATTGGGTGAGTGAGTGTGCGGAATATCGACGCGGGGTAAGAGGTCTCTTACTGTGGTATGCGCAGGGCGCGCACGTCGACGCCGCTGTCGGCGCGCCACAGCCAGAACAGCGCCGAGCGTCCCGCCTCTAAATTGGACACGGAGCGCACAAAGTGCGGCAGCGAAGTGATGCGCTCCTGATCGATCTCCGTAATGACGTCGCGCACCCGAATGCCTTTGTCGGCGGCTAGGCTCAGCGAATCGACGTCGATGACAATAACCGGTCGCTCGCCCAGGCCGAAGCCCAACTCTTCGGCCACGTCGCCGGTGAAGCCCAGTTCCAGGGCCAGGTCGCCGGGCAGCGGCTCTACGCGCAGTCCCAGCTGCTGCAGCCGCACTTCGCCCTGCGCAAGCCGGCGCTCTTCCTCGCGCTCGCCCAGCTCGACGTCCAGGTCGCGCGCGCCGCCGTCGCGATCCAATAGGGTCAGCCGCACCCGTTCGCCCGGATCGCGGCCGTATACAATCGATTGAATCTGGTTGGGATGGTCGACCGGCCGGCCGTCAACGCTCAGCACGACGTCGCCGTTGACCAGGCCGCCACGCGCGGCCGGTCCCTGCGGCACGACGCGCACCCGCACGCCGCGCGGCCGCTCCATGGGCAGATCGTACATGCGCACCACGTCCTGCGTGACAGCCTCCATGCCAATACCCAAATAGCCGCGCACGACGCGTCCGTGCGTCCGTATATCGTTCATGGCTTCGCGCGCCAGATCGATGGGCACGGCTAGGCTGTAGCCCATGTAAAATCCCGTGCGCGTAGAGATGGCCGTCACGATGCCGACCGTTTCTCCATCGAGGTCTAGCAGGGGGCCGCCGGAGTTTCCCGGATTGATTACGGCGTTGGTCTGTATGAAGCTCTCGATGGCGTAGCCCGAGCCGTTGAAGATATCGGCGCGGCGGTCTAAGGCGCTGACGATGCCGTGCGTGAGCGTAGACCCCATGCCCAGTGGGTGGCCAATGGCCAGCACCCAGTCGCCGATCTGCAGATCGGACGATTGGCCCAGCTGCACGTGCGGCAGCTGCAGGGCTTCGATTTTCAGCAGGGCGATGTCAATCAGCGAATCAAAGCCGACGACCTCGGCGTCAAACGTGCGCCGGTCGGGTAGGGTAACGAGAATGGAGTCGGCGCCGGAGATCACGTGGTAGTTACTCAGAATGTAGCCGTCGTCGCTGACGATGGTGCCCGAGCCCAGACCGCGAAAGGCCTCAGGGTCGATTCGCGGGTGCGAATCGGGCAGCATCTGCCGGCCAGCGCGCCACGAGCGCGTGGTGGCAATCTGCACGACGGCCGGTTTGACCTGCTCGTAGGTGCTGCGAAACGTATCGCTGAGCTGGCGCAGGTGTGCCGTAGCGTCCTGTGCGGTGGCCGTCGGTGCCAGCCAGCCGATCGCCGCGGCGGCCAATAGCAAGAATGCACGCCCCATCAGCCGCTTCATTCGATCCCGTATTCCTTCAGTTTTCGATAGAGCGTGCGCGCGCTTATACCGAGTATATCGGCGGCCTTGCGGCGGTTGCCGCCGACGCGATCGAGCGCGTCGACAATGGCGTCTCGCTCTCGGTCGCGCAGGCTGAGCAAGGGCTCAATGGCGCGCGCATCGCCGTCGGCCAGCGGTGCAGCGCTCGGCTCTTCGATGGGAAAGATCGCCTGTGTACCGTCGCCGTGCACAACGGGCTGCTGCCCGTCCATAAAGTGATCCAGGCGGCTGCGCAGCTCGGCGACTTCGCGTTTGAGGTCGAGGAGGGCGAAGTAAATCAGCTCGCGCTCGGACTGGTCGGGGCTCTTATTGGTCGGCACGGGCAGGTTGCGCTGCGGCTCGGGCGGCTGTTCCAAATGCGGCAGTAAGTCTTCTGGTTCGACGATGCGGCGCGGGGCCAAAAAGACCAGGTGTTCGATCAGGTTGCGCAGCTCGCGCACGTTACCAGGCCAGGCGTACTCGTCGAGCAGGGCCTGCGCGGCCGGCGAGAAGCGCTCGAAGCGGCTCCGGTTTTCACGCGTGAGATCCTCGACAAAGTGCGCGACCAGATCGGGTATATCCTCGCTGCGCTTGCGCAGGGGCGGTATGTTCAACTCGACGACCTTTAGCCGGTGGTAAAGGTCGAGGCGAAACTCGCGGCGGCCGACGGCCTCCTGCAGGTCGCGATTGGTCGCGGCGACTACGCGCACGTCGACGGGCACGGCGGCATCGCCGCCGATGCGGGTGACCTTGCGCTCTTCGAGCACGCGCAGCAGGCGCACCTGCGCCGAGAGCGCCATCTCGCCAATCTCATCGAGAAATACCGTGCCGCCCTGCGCCTGTTCAAAAATGCCGCGGTAGCGCTCTTTGGCGTCGGTAAAGGCGCCCTTTTCGTGACCAAAGAGCTCGTTTTCCAGCAGGTTTTCTGGTATGGCAGCGCAGTTAATCGGCTTGAACGAGCCTTCGCGGCGCAGGCTGTAGCGGTGCAGGGCCTCGGCGACGTTGTCTTTACCGGCGCCGCTTTCGCCCGTTAGCAAGACGGTGGAAACGGGCGTGGCGGCGATCATAAGAATGCGCTCGCGCAGTCGCTGCATGGCGCTTGAGCGGCCGATCAGACCGGCGCCGCCACGCAGAAAGCGTCCCCTTTCAACCAGCGATTCGGCCATGCGGCGCATCGCCTCGTCGGAGGCGGTAAGATCGATTCGTCCCTCGACGTGGGCGTTGCTGGCCAACAGGTGCCACGATGCGTTTTCTTCACCCAGCCCCATCAGCGGAATTTGGCTAAACGGGGCGAGTGCGTCGGCGTATTCTTCCAGCACAGCGCCCTGTGCCAAGTCGATTGCAATTAAATCCACGTCGCGCTTAACCAGCGCAGCTAGGATATCCGGACTGGTCACGTCGACGATGCGGCCGCTGTCCAGCGCCTCTTTAAAGCGCTCGCCGGCGGCGTCGGCAACGAGGAGTATGCGTCTTTTTGCCAGGCTCATGTCAGTGTAGAACGACTCCGATATTCTTCGCGTAGAACGACGATCTTACGTCCCTTGCAGGCGATGTAGCCCTGGTTTTCAAGGCGTTTGAGCACGCGCGAAACGGTCTCGCGCGTCGTGCCCGACATATTGGCCAGCTCTTGGTGAGTTGGCCGACTCTCAATGGCGATGCCCTCAGCCGTCTCCTTGCCCTGATCGGTGGCCAGCTGCAGCAGGGTCTCCGAAATGCGGCTGGCCACGTCGAGCAGCGCCAGCCCCTCGATTTGCCGGTCCGTGCGGCGCAGCCGCCGGGCCAACTCGGCCAACAGGGCCATGGCGATCTGCGGGGTCTTGTAAACGAGCTGCTGAAAGTCGGAGCGGCGCAGCATGACGAGGCTGGTATCGTCCGTTGCCACGACGTTGGCCGAGCGCGGCTTGCCGTCCAATAGCGCCAGTTCGCCGAAGACGGCACCCGGTCCCAGCAGCGACAAGATGACCTCGCGCCCCCCCTCGCTGACGATGCTCACCTTGACCTGGCCCTCCTTTATGATGAAGAGCGTATCGCCCTCTTCTTCGGCCAGAATAATGACGCCTTCTTTGGCGAAGTTGCGCGTGAACGAGAGTTCGGCAATGGCCTCCAATTCGACGTCGTTCAAGCCCTCAAAGAGGGAGACGTTACGCAGAAAGTGTTTGTCCATACGGCTCTCCGTTGAAAGGTCTGCTTCGGCGCGCGCCGCTCAGTTGAGTCGACCCACGCGGCGGCGCAGCGCGGCAATCTGCTCCTGGGCCATCTCGCCCTGCGGCGTGCCGCCTCCTTCGCGCTGCACGATGCGCTCGTACACGGCAATGGCCGTCGCGTATTCGCTCATCGATTCGTGGCACTTGGCGCGCTGAAAGTCGGCCGATGTAATCCACTGGCTAAAGCCGCCCGCTCCGTGATAGCTCACCTTGTAATAGGCTTCAATGGCCTTGCGGTATTCGCCCATATTCTGGTACGACTCGCCGACGTAAAAGCGCGCCTCCGAGGCATCGTTGGCGTCGAGGCGCTGCTCGTTGAGCAAGGTCTCGAAGTGGTTGATCGCCTGGGCGTACTGGCCCTTTTCTTTGAGGATGACGCCGAGCTCTAAGCGCGCTTCGAGCTGGCGCGGGTGGTCGGGAAAGTCGCGCAGCAGCTGGTCAGCCACTCCGTGCGCTGCCTCGTATTCGTGCGCACCTTGATAGCTTTGCAGCAGTTTCCAAATGGCCTCGCGCTGCGATTCGCGCTTGGCGCTCGGCGCTTCGAGCACGCGCTTGTAGGCCCCGGCTGCCTGCAGGTAGTTGTGCAGGGCAAATTGGTAGTTGGCCAGACGCAGATAGGCGTCGGCGCTCTGCGGCGTGTCCGGGTAGTCTTGGACAAAGCGCACGAGAGCTTCCAAGGCGCGGGCCGCGCCCTCTTCGCTGGGAGCTGCCGCATTCTGCTGCCAGAGCGCCTCGGCCGCGTAATAGGCGCCTTCGCTGGCGGTGCTGCCGCCTTTTTTAACTACGTCGCGAAAGGCGTTGAGCGCCTTGTCGTAGTCTTTTGTGCGCTGGTAATAGCGCCCTTCTTCCAGCAGGAAGCGCCCGTTCCACTCCGCCTTGCTGCCCATGCGGTCGGCGTAACGCTTGGCCGCTTTGCGCCCCTCTTCAATGCGCTGCAGGCGAAAGAGGGCCAGGGCATACTGGCCGTAGACCAGCGAGTCGGGTATGTCCTTTTCCAGCAGGGGTGCGTAGATGCGCTGGGCTTCGTCGTACTGCTCTAGGGCGAAGGCAATGTGGCCGGCGCGGGCGCCTGCTCTGTCGGCCAACGGCGCATCGGGAAAAGCATCGCGCACGGCGAGAAATTGGCGCACGGCTTCGTCCTCTTGGCCCAGGCGCACCAGCAAGACGGCCTGATCGAAATAGATGCTGTCGCGCGCGGCGACCTCAGCCTCTTCGTCTACAAGGCGTCGATAGGTCTGTAGAGCAGGGCCATACTGTCCCATGTAGTGGTAGGCCCGGGCTAGCTGTCGGCGCACGCGGCCCCCCGGATCGCGCACACCGGTAGCCTCGGCCAGCGGCCGGTAGATTTCGGCGGCGGCGGCGTATTCGCCCAGCGCGAAGTACGTATCGGCCAGCAGCAGCAGTGCCGGGCGCCGGGCCGGAAAAGCCGGATAGCCCCAGCGCAGCTCCTGCAGGCGACCGATGGCCTGCTGGGGCCGGGCCTGCGCTAGGCGCATTTGGCCCAGCTCAAATAGGGCATTGGCTGCCAGCGGGCTGTCGGGATAGCTCTGCAGCATGCGCTCCAGCGAGTCGGCGGCCGCATCGTACTGGCCGCTCTGGGCCAGGCACAGGCCGATGCCAAAGAGCGCCTGCGACACCAGTGGGCTCTGTGGAAAGAGCCGACGCAGACTCTGGTAGTCGGCGATGGCCGATTTCAATTTGACGTCGTCACCCAGCGCCCGCCGCGCCTCGGCCAGCTGGAACAGGGCCCGGTCGAGGTGTTCGCTGCCCTCGCGGCTATAGGTGCTGACAAAGCGCGCAAACCCCTCTTCTCGCGTGGTCAGTCGCAGCGAATCGGGGCCGCTGTCGGCCTCGACCTCAATCAGCCGCAGCTGGGCCCGCTGCGCCCAGGAAGACCCCTCGGCCCGCGCGAGAATGCGGTACTCCTGCAAGGCCAGCTCGCGCAGGGAATCGGCCTGCTGTGGACGCTCTTCCATAGTGCGCTGGCGCGCCAGATTGAGCAGGCTCTCAGCCAGGAAGAATTGGCCCTCGGGTCCGTAGGTGCTGTTGGCATAGGCCGCCGCGTAGTGCTCAAACGAACGGGCTGCGCTCTCAAAGTCGTGGTGTTCAAAGAGGGCGTGCGCCACGTCGAGCTGCACGCTCTGGCGTGGGGTGCCGCTGAGTTCGTCGATCCAGGCTTGCTGCAGGGCGCGGCTCAGCTCGGCCGGGTGCATCACGGTAAACTCGCGCAGGTACTCGATGCGCTGGCGCGCGGCTTCGGCCTGCGGTGCGCCCGGAAATAGTTCGAGATAGGCCACATATTCGCGCAATGCTTCGCGCGGCTGGCCGCCCGCTTCAAAGGTGCTGGCCAGCCCGTACTGCGCCTCGGCTGCTACGGTGCCCTGTCCAGATGCCAGCTGGCGGTAGATGGCTACCGCCTCCTCGCGATAGCCGGTCGAGGCGTAGAGTTCGGCCAGCACGGCGCGCACGGCTTGGGCGTCAGCGGCCGCCTCGTCGGTTTCCTGCAGGTAGCGGCGATACCACGTGATGGCGCGGCTGTGGTCCCCGCGCGTGCGGTAAAGCGCTCCCAGCTCGCGCAGCGCGGCCAGCGCTTCCGGGCCTTCGCCAATCTGTATCAGCCCTTGGAACAGGCCTACGGCTAGGGCAAATTGCCCGGCCTGGCCCAGGGCAATAGCCTGGCCTAGGCGCGCGCTCAGATAATCTTCGTCGCCGGCCTGCAGCTGTTGCAGCAGGCGTTGATAGTGCTCGAGGGCTTCGGCCGTCTGTCGGCTCTGGCGCCGGGCATCGGCCAGTCCGAGCAGGGCGCGGCGCTGCAGCGACGCATCCCTTGCGGCGGAGAGCGCCCGTGCAAAGGCATCGCCGGCCTGGCTGAAGAGGCGCTGTTCGTAGAGGTGGTTGGCGTAGTCGACATGGGCGCTATCGGCCTGGGGCGTGCGCGCAAAGCGCTCGTAGAGCACGGAAAACTTCTCTGCCGCACCGTCGCGATTGCCCAAAAAGAGATCGATGCGACCGTTCAATAGCTGGGCCGAGGGCGCCTGCTCAGGGACTGGTCGAGCAACCGTTATTTGCCCCAGCAGCCGCTGCGCTTCGTCGGGCCGCCCAGCGGCAAAGAGCAGCCGGGCCAGCTGGTAGCGGGCCTGGTGGACGGCTGCACTGGTGCCGTATTCGTCGAGCACGCGCTGGTATATATCGACTGCGCGCGCCACGTCTTGTCCATAGGTGTGGTTGGCCGCGGCATCGATCAGTGCGGCGGCGGCAAAATCGCTGGCGCTAAAGCGCCGCTGCACGTCTTCATAGGCGCGCGCCGCCTCGGTGTATTGGCCCAGCTGCGACAGGCAGGCGGCTCGCTCGCGGCGCGCATCGGCGGTGGCTAGGTGATCCGGATGATCGAGGAAAAAGGTCTCGTAGGCAGCCGCTGCCAGTTCGCAGCGGTTGCTGTTGCGGTAAGCGCGCGCCAGCATCAGCCGCGCTTCGGCGCGCTGCGGGCTGTCGGGGTAGTTGCGCAGAAATTCGGCAAAGAGCGTGGAGGCCGTGGCGTAGTCGCCGGCGTCGCGATAGAGGTTGCGCGCCAGTTTGAAATCGTCGTCGCCGCTCTGCTGTGCCGCCGCGGGTGAGACGAGCAAGAGCCCCGCTAGGGCAAAGCGCGCCGCGTAATTTAATGCGGACATAGACCTGCCATTCTGTCAGTTTTTACCTATCATAGTAGATTATACGCAAAACGAGGTCAAGCTCCATGGCGGAGAACGAATGGGTTGAGCGCGCCGGCGCTAAGATCAATCTCGGACTGAAAATTTTGGGCAAACGCCCCGACGGCTATCACGAGATCCTCAGCGTTGCGCAGGGCATTGATTTGGCGGACGTTCTGCGCTTCAGGCCGGCCGAGCGCAGTGCGCTGACCTGCACGGTGGCCGATATACCCGTCGACGGCGACAATCTCGTTCTGCGGGCGATGGCGCTGTTTGCCCAGCGCGCGCCGGTGCCCTGTCGGCCTTTCAGCGTGCATCTGGAAAAGAATATACCGGTTGGTGCCGGTTTGGGCGGTGGCAGCGCCGACGCAGCGGCCACCCTGCGCGCGCTCAACGCGCTGCACGGGTCGCCCCTAGACGCAGAGGATCTACGCGCCCTAGCCGCCCAGCTGGGCTCGGATATCCCATTCCTTATAGAAGGGGGGACAGCCGTGATGCGCGGTCGCGGCGAGGTGCTCGAACCCTTGGGCTGGCAGGGCGACGTCTGGTATGTCCTCGTGTACCCGGGCGTAGCCGTCGGCACCGCTTGGGCCTACGGGCAAATCCGCGCTGCCTTGACAGACCCCAATCGCTATATTAGCTTTGTTGATTCCTTGAGCGGCGGGTGCGTTGACTGTTGGGAATTGATGGAAGTGTTGGAGAACGACTTCCTGCCCGTAGTCGAAAGCGCCTATCCCATCGTCGCAACGCTTCGTTCTCATTTGGAGCAAGCCGGTGCCTGCGTCACATCCATGTCGGGCAGCGGTTCCACGGTTTACGGCCTCTTCGACGACCGGAACGCCGCCCTCAAGGCTCAACGAGAGCTACGAGCGCAGGGTCACCGGTCTTTTTTTTGTCAACCGATGGCCAGCGACACAATACAGAGTTAGGGTAGCCCGGTCGTTCAATTGGCAGGACAACGGATTTTGGTTCCGTTTATCGAGGTTCGAGTCCTCGCCGGGCTGCCATTTTTTCTAAGGAGAAGTATCCCATGCCGGCAGTTCCACTCAAGCTCCACAAGCGGGCGCACGTCTCGCTGAAAATTGCCCACCGCCAGGAGCAGGGCAAAGGTCCCGTGGGTCAGCTCAGGCGTCTCCATGGCCAGATACCCGGTGTGCTCTACGGTCATAAGAAGGATCCCTATGCCTTCAAAATTGACGCACACAACTTCGAGCAGATTTTGAGCAAGGGTGGCCAGAACGCGACGATCAACGTCGAATACGAAGATGGGACCGAGTCAGAAGGCGCGCTGATTCGCGAGATTCAGTATCACAAGGTGCGCGGCAATGCCATGCACATTGACCTGCTGCGCACCAACGCTGGCGAGACGCTGCGCGCCGAAGTGCCGCTAGTCACGGCGGGCGTGCCCGAGGGCGTGCGCAACGGCGGCGGCGCGCTGCAGCAGACCTTGACATCCATCGAGATCGAATCGGTCGTTTCGGAAATGCCCGCTGCTATCGAGATCAACATCTCTTCGCTCGTCGTCGGCGACAGCCTGCACGTCAGCGATTTGCTCGAGCAGGAGCCGCGCATCAGCACCGATCCATCGCGCACCATCGTCAATATTCTGGCACCGCGTCTATCCGGCACTCAGAGCGGTGAGGGCGATGAGGGCGATGAGGGCGATGAGGAATCGCAGGAAGAGTCACAGGAGGAGTCGCAAGAGTAGCGCGCCTTGCAGATCGTCCTCGGTCTGGGCAATCCGGGCGCGCGCTATGCCGATACGCGCCACAATATTGGCTTTGCGTTGGTCGACTACCTGGCCCTGCGCGCGCAGGTCGAGTGGGCGCCCAGTGCGCGCGACCACAGCCTGCTGGCCCAGGTCGAGTGGGACGGCCAACCGGTCCTGTTGGCCAAGCCCCAGACCTATATGAATCGCAGCGGCCGCGCCGCGCGTGCGCTGTGTGGCCGCTTTTCGGCCGAACCGGGCGACCTGATGGTCGCCTACGACGATTTTCTGTTGGACTTTGGTCGCCTGCGCCTGCGCGGCCGCGGCAGCGACGGCGGCCACAACGGCTTGGCCTCCGTATTGGAAGAGCTGTCCAGTCAGGAGGTGCCGCGTTTGCGCATGGGCATTGGCCAGCCGCCCGAGGGCGGCGACATCGTCGAGTATGTGTTGGCGCCTTTCTCGCAGGGCGATGGCGACGTGGAGGCGCTGGTGAAACGCGGCGCAGCGGCACTGGATACCTATTTCGCAGAGGGCGTCGAGGCGGCCATGAACCGCTTTAACGGGGTCCTCCAATAAACCGCAAGAGAAGCACTGCCCTCCCATGGGGGCAAAGGGGAAGAAATGGAAAGCTGGACAATGGCAGCGCCCTATTTGGGCTTGGCGGGGTTACTCTGCTCGCTGCTGCTGTACTCATTCATTAAGAAGGGCTCTGTTGGCACGGAGGAAATGGCCGCCATTTCCGACGCCATTCACGAAGGAGCCATGGCTTTTTTGAAGCGCGAGTACACCATACTACTCGTCTTTGTCGTCGTCGTCTTTGGACTGCTCTTTAGCTTTATTGGCGGCCAAACGGCCTACGCCTTTCTCGCCGGGGCCGTCTGTTCGATTGCCGCCGGCTTTACGGGTATGAAAGCGGCCACGCACGCCAACGTGCGGACTGCGCAGGCGGCCAACCAGCAGGGCCAGGGGCCGGCGCTGATGATGGCCTTTTCCGGCGGCGCCGTCATGGGGCTGTCGGTGGCCAGCCTCGGGCTGCTGGGCGTGGGCGCGCTAACCAACCTATTCGGCGTGTGGAGCGACCCCGGCGCATCGGCCTCGATCAACGGCTTTGCCATGGGCGCCTCCTCGATCGCGCTCTTTGCCCGCGTGGGGGGTGGCATCTTCACCAAGACGGCGGACGTCGGCGCCGACTTAGTGGGCAAAGTCGAAGCCGGCATTCCGGAAGACGATCCGCGCAACCCGGCGGTTATTGCCGATAACGTAGGTGATAACGTCGGCGACGTAGCCGGTATGGGCGCCGATATTTTTGAATCCTACGTCGGTTCGGTTATCGCCACGATCGCCATTGCCGCGACCGCTTCGCTGGCCGCGCTGCAGGTGCTGGCCCCGGGTGCGACCCAAGAGGCGGCGCGCCTTTCTTCTATGAGCTTTCCGCTGATTGTCATTATGGTCGGCCTGCTCGCTTCGCTGGTCGGCATATTCAGCGTGCGCCTCATGCAAAACGCCGACCCGGGCGCTGCTCTTCGCTACTCGACGTTTATCGCCGCTGCGCTGATGATCGGCGGCGCCTACTGGGCAGCGGGTCAGCTCGGCCTGTCCAACAATGTCGTCTGGGCGCTGAGCGCCGGCTGTATTGCCGGCATTGTGATTGGCCTGCTGACCGAGTACTACACCGGCGGCAAGCCCATCCGCGATATCGCTGCGGCTTCGGAAACGGGTTCGGCCACCAACATCATATCCGGTCTGGCCGTTGGCATGGAGAGCACCGCGCTGCCCATCTTGGGCATCGTCGGCGCTATTTTTCTGGCCTTCCACTTTGCCGGCCTCTACGGCATCGGCATCGCCGCCGTCGGTATGCTGGCCACCGTGGGCATTACCATGTCGGTCGATGCCTACGGGCCCATCGCCGACAACGCCGGCGGCATCACCGAGATGGCCGGTCTGGGCGCCGATACGCGCAAGATCACCGACGGCCTCGACTCGTTGGGCAATACGACGGCGGCCATCGGCAAGGGCTTTGCCATTGGCTCGGCGGCGCTCACGGCGCTGGCGCTATTTTCCGCATACACCTCTACCATTGAGCAGGGTACCGGCAAACCCGTCGTCATCGACGTAACCGAACCCATCGTCGTCATCGGCCTCTTTATTGGCGCGATGATTCCCTACTTGGCCGCGGCCATCACCATGACGTCGGTCGGCAAGGCGGCTCACACCATGGTCGAAGAGGTGCGCCGTCAGTTCCGCGAGATTCCCGGTCTGATGGAGGGCACGGGCACGCCCGACACCAAGCGCTGCGTCGAGATTAGCACGTCGGCCGCGCTGCGCGAAATGATCGCGCCCGGCCTGCTGGCCGTGCTGGCTCCGGTCGTCGTTGGCTTTGGCCTGGGTCCGATTGCGCTGGGCGGCATGCTGGCCGGCGCCACCGTCAGCGGCGTGCTGCTGGCGCTGATGATGTCCAACAGCGGCGGGGCTTGGGACAATGCCAAGAAGTGGATTGAAGAAGGCAATTTTGGAGGCAAGGGCTCCGAGCCGCACAAGGCGGCCGTGGTCGGCGATACGGTTGGCGATCCGTTCAAGGATACCTCGGGTCCCTCTCTCAACATTCTCATCAAGCTGATGTCGGTTATCTCTTTGGTGCTGGCACCGCTTTTCGTCTAAGGGCACGAACCGCTCTTCGGACTATAACCAAGGAAGCGAATACTACATGAAGAATTACGAACTCGTCTGCATCTTCGACCCTCAAATCGGCGAAGGCCATTTTGAGCAGGCCGTTGATCGCTACAAGACCCATATCACCGAAAACGGTGGCGAGATCGTCAACATCGACCTCTGGGGTTTGCGCCGCATGGCCTACACTTCGCAAAGCCTCAAGAACCGTCGCCAGGGCTACTACGTGCTCTATCAGTTTACGGCCGAGCCGACGCTGATTGCGCCGATGGAGCAGTCGATGAAGCTGGACGGCGAGCTGCTGCGCCACTTGGTCATTGCCGTGGACGGCGAATTTATTCGCGTGCCCCAGCTGATGCCGGAAGACTTCCTCAAAGAGCAGCTGGCGCCGCCGCGCCGCGACCGTCCCGGTCGTCCCGGCGATCGACCCGATCGGGGTCCGCGCCGCGATAGCCGCGATGATTCGGCCGGTGATGGCGATGATAGCAACAGCCGCGATGACTCAGCCGGTGATGGCGGTGATGACGGCGGCGATTCCTCGGCTTCGGAAGAGGACGAATAATACGGCGCCCGCTGCGCCGGCGAGCTAGGCCATGCTGATTTTTATCGGCATCGTGCTGACAAGCGCTGCGCTACTAGTCAGCGCGCGCGTCGGTTCGCGCGCTGCGCTGCCGCTCGTTGGCCTGTCGGGTCTGGCGGCCTCTGTGCTGTTGGGACCGGGCTTTGGCTTGGCCCTGCTCATGGGGTGGGCCGGCGCGTTCCAAATAGAGCGCGGCGAAGGCTTTGGCCGCATGGTGGCCGGCGCGCTGCTGCCGGTGGCCGTTTTCTGTCTGTGGATGGTTTTTTCAGCGGGCGATCCGCAGGTCTTGCAGGAGCGCTCCGACCTGGTCGCCGAGCAGTTCGAGGTGCTGGACGTGCCGATGGAACCGCAGGCGCTGGAGGCGATGATTCACCTGGTGCTGCGCGTGCAGCCATCGGTCGAATTTATTTCGCTCTTGCTGAGTTTTTTGCTGGCCTATCGCCTGGCATTCTTGCTGGCGCCGCGCTTTGGCACGGCGTTTCCCGAGGGGTTGCCGATGCCGCTGTGGCGCCCTTGGGAAGAGCTGATCTGGGTCATGATTGGCGCACTGGCCCTCTCGCTATTGGGCGTGGGCTGGTTGGAGGACGTGGCGCTCAATGCCGCGGTCGTGATGGCCGTGATCTACGCTGCGCAGGGCTTGGCGGTCCTGCGCTTTTTCGCCCAGCGCCACGGCGTGCCGCGCGTCGTGGAACTGCCGTTTTACCTGGCCCTGCTGCTGGTAGCGGGCCTAGCCATGCTGGTGCTGGCTGGCATAGGGCTGTTGGATACCTGGTTTGACTGGCGGCGCCTGCGGCCCGCGCCGCTCGATGCCGAAGAAGAAGACGAAATTTAAAACAGATGTTTCCCTCTGAGTGGAGGACGATACCGTGAAAGTAATACTTTTAAAAGACGTGGATTCCCTGGGCAGTGCCGGCGACGTGGTGCAGGTAAAAGCCGGCTTTGCGCGCAACTTTCTCATCCCGCAGCGCCATGCGCTGGTAGCCAGCGATACCAACGTGGCTCAGTTCGAGTCCAAGCGCAAGCAGCACGCGGCCGTCGCCGAGCGCGAGCGCCGCGGCGCCGAAGCGCTGGCCAAGCAGCTGGAAGCCGATTCGCTGACGGCGCAGGTGCGCGTGGGCGAAGAGGATCGCCTGTTCGGTTCGGTTACGGTGCAGAATATCGCCGACCTGCTGTCCGAGAAGGACTACGCAATCGACCGCCGCGCCATTCAGCTCGAAGAGCCGATCCGCGCACTGGGCGTCTACACCATCGATGTGCGTCTGCACGCCGACGTGACGGCCAAGGTCAAGCTCTGGGTCGTAAAAGAGTAAGCGGCCGCACGGCTGTTATCACCGGGTTTTTTGCGTAGATTAAGGAGTGTTGGGCGCCTGCGGGCGCCCGCCTTTTTTCCACCCGGTAACGACGGAGAGTGACTATGTCTGCCTGGTCTCGAATCGCCCTCTGCGCGGTTTTTCTCAGCGCCGCTGGCTGCGGCTCGGAGTATGCCAAGGGGCCCTTTGAGCAAATAGAAGACGAGGCCTGGCAGGTCGTCAACGAGAAGGAAGACGGCAACGACGGCATCTTCGTGCAGGCCACGCTGCGCACCTTTGCCTACGAAATTGCCAGCGCCTATGCTCGGGCCGAGCGCGAAGAGTTGGGCCAGGAGCAGCTGGAGTACCGCCTCAAGCAAATCGTTCACTCTTACGTAGACGGCACCTATCCGGCCGAAGACGGCACGGACTTTAACAGCCTCTACCTGCAATACCTCGTTTTTGTAGATCCCACGTTTAATCCCGACAATCCGCTGCAAAGGCAGAAGTTCAACGCCTTCCGCGACCAGTTTATCGATCGCCTGATGCAGAAGGTCTACGACCCTAAGTATCCGATGCTGCGCGACCACTACGACGAGCGCTGGGGCCTGACGCTTTACAATCGCCTAGTGTTTGTGGTCTATCTCAACGGCGAAGAGGCGACCGCCGAGCCGCCCATTGCCGACATCGGCGCGCGCACATTTTTGGTGGATCAGAACGGCCAGCGCTACAAGCCCAGCGGCACGGCCGGCCCCTATCCCTATGAGAGCGATCGGCCCGGCAGCGAGACGC
>JAYPJE010000049.1:0-28131 GCA_038128265.1 Gemmatimonadota bacterium | reverse complement strand
AACACTTCGGGCTTTTGCACGCGCGACATAGCCCCGGCATATATGATCCGCAAGGGGCCCTCTTCTACTTTATGTCCCCCCCTAGGCTCCCCTTTTGGGTCTGGCACTATATTGTATACAACCTCGATCTTTTCTTCTGGTAAACCATAACGCGCTAGCAAATCTTGACGCAGCATTTCCGTCGTCACGCTTATGCGATGGGCAGATCGAATAATGCGGCGCTCCAGATAGCGGAAATATGGCCGCAGCACACGCCGCCAACCGCGGGTCATCACACCGGAAAAATCGTCGCGAAAATCGATTAAGAGGGGAAACCCATACCGTCGGCTCACTAAATAGCCGACGACCAAATCAGAGAAGACCGGATACACGGCAAACACCATCGCTCTTCCGCAAAAAAGTTCTTCCCGACGACGCCATACACTCCACGCCCAGTTCAAAAAGTAGCAGGGAAGGATGCCGAGAGCGTAGAGCAGCGTGCTAATAGCCCGCCCGCGCGAACCGGCAATCCGATGTACGTGTAATTTAGCGTGCAAACCTTCCACCAAGCTCTTGTCTTGCTGATAGGCAATCACCCCCCCCTCTTCCAGCGCCATACTGACGACATGCACATCAAATTTGTCAGCCAGCCCATTTGCCACACAGGCATTGGTAATGGCGTTGCCCCTACCAAAAGGGGGGAAACAGCAGGCGATAAAATACACCTTGTGTGGCAAGTTGGTCATGAGTCTCGTGCTATTACGAAGGGTATAGGACTTCAAAAACCACGTAACCGCCGTCTCGGTAGAGCAGCTTTAAATATTTCTTGCGAAAGTCTTCTTGTAGCGGATCTGTGAAGTATTGTGGGTATCCAAGTGAGAGGCGCGAGGGCGGAATATTAATCATGCGGACAATATGTGTAACGCCAAGTTCTGCCATGCGACCTGACAGCGATTCAGCACTTGCATGGTTGCTGTATTGCAGCACTTTTTGGTAGGGGTGATCCCAAAGATACTCTCGTTCGCAATAATAACCTTTTACAATGCCCTGCAACAGCACCTTCGAATCGGCAGGTAGCTGTTGATTGACAAAACTAAACGCCCTGTAATTGCCCTCTTTTTCCTGCAAATACTGCTCGGACGCCTGACCAGAGAAAGCGTAGTTTATCGACGGATAAGAGAGAGCAAATATGTGAGCTAAGTTAAATCCGAACGAAACGATAAAGACCGTTTTAAATGGATAACCCAAAATAGGCGTTCCCGGGTTACACAGCCGCTCCGCAGCCCATCCCGCCAGCACGCTCAGCAGGGCAAATAGCGCTAGACTGTAGCGCGGACTTCCGTCTATGTACAAGACGACCAGCAGGTAATATGCTACTGCCGCTACCGCAATCCAACGCACGCGTCGCACACCCCAATGGCAGAGTGCAACGGGCAGGAGCACTACAAAGTGGATCCCCGTTGCCCGCTGCCATCCCAATTGGCCAGTCCATGCCCATTCCCATAGTGAGGCATACGATAGGTAGAACAGCTCTTTTATTCTGTCGTAATCAACAGTCCGCGATTCGCGGCCAATGTCATTTGATATACTGAATGAGCTGCCGTAGGGAAGACCATTAAACAACTCGTTTGCTACAGGCCAAACGGGATTGCTCGCCTCAATTAGAGCCCTTGTATACCACGGCGCGGCCAAGGCGACAGATACGCCTCCATATAGAGCAAGCATTTCTAATATTGTTCGGGGCGACTCTTTGCGGACGATGAGAACGGCGCATATGATAACGGCAAAGGAAAGGGCCAAAAAAAGAGCCGTATGTTTCGACCCCATGGCCAGACCCATAAAAACAGAGGCCAGCGCGAGTGAACGCCGGGATCCATCGCGCAGCCATTTACCTAATGCCCAAATACCCAAGAATTGAAATAGAGCGACTCCGACATCAACGTAGGCCAGCGATGAGAAGAACACAAAAGCTGGGGTAAACGCGTAAAACGCAGCAGCAAAAATCCCCACACGACTGTTGAAATAGGAGCGGCAAAAACACCACACCGCCACCACCGTAGTCATCCCCATAAACCAGTGCACTAGCTGGGCGAGTGAAGCACCCCGCACACCAAGTGCCAGTAGGTAAAGCATGCCTACATTATCAGGATAGAGCGCCCCGGTCAGCGTGCGCTCAAAGCTCAAATAGTGTTTAGAAAGGTAGATGGCAGGTAGCGCCAAGTGATACGCGAGCGGATCAACCGCACCATGAGCCGGCATAAGTGCCCGGCATAGACCCAGTAGAGCGGCGGCAGCAATACAAGCTAAAATCCAAAAATACAGTGAGGTAATCGAAAAGGTACTTGCTGCCATACGCACCTGTATGCGCCCGGCAAGACTGATTAATTCTTTTCTCCCCAGCAAAGCGCACAGACATAATAAGCCGTAAAAAACGTCCGGGTAGAGTAAGCCGACAAAGCCCAACGCCATGACGATAAGGGCCAGTAGGCCCAAGCCCAAACCTACAGAAAAAACCAGTTCTTCTATTCGTGAATCGCAGATAGGCCCCACCCTACGCAAAATAGTCAAGCCTATTCCCGCAGAAACGGTTGCAATGAGTAAAAGGAACACTATTTCAACCAAATAGGGCCCCCGCGATCTGACGCAATAAGTCTATATACCCTTTACTGTGATAGTAGTATGCCATTACGATGGCAGCAGTAAAGCCCATAATTGTTTCCAAAACTCGCACCATAGGGGTTGATGGATCGCATTCCCCTTCCTGCTCTTTCGCGCGATGGTCACTCATTTGCCAAACAATCTATTTTTGTAGCTTGGAAGCCAAATAGAACTAAATAAGTGCATGAGCGCACTTAGAGATACTTTCTTATATCGTGAAAAATACAGCGCGCAAAACACACCTAACCAAGTTAGGGCAGAAAACAGCCTACCCATATACTCAACGGGCGGAAGGCGATACCCTGCATTTATGAGCGTACTTCCTTCGTACAAAAATAGGCTGACCAACCCACCTCCAGCTTTAAATACGTCAACGCGATTCCCCATATCGTCTTTCGCGCGCCAGTCGCGAAAAAATTGCTGTGAGACAAATATATAGCGATCGCTCTGAACCGGCCCGCTAAGATTGATGCGAAGCTCTTCCGATTTCGCTGAAGAAAAAGCGATTTCAGGCCACATCCGACTCGGCTCCATATAATGGGAACGCACCCCATCAACAGAAATTTGACCATCAGGACCCGATTGGTCGGCCCGTTCAACTACGAGATAGCCATCAAGCGCTTCGCGCTGTCTAGGCCCCAAGCTTTCCAGAGATTCGGTCAGAATAAATACAAAGCGGCCGGGCTCGTATTCGGGTAAGAGCACGATCTGTTCAAATAGGTTTTCAGGTGCTAATCCCTCACCGACAATGGCAAAGGCACGATCCGCAACATAGGCCGAAGACCGCACTGTATTGCGAAAGATAGCTTGTGCCGGCAGCCCATCGGTTACGATCTTTTTATGCTGGATAAAAGGCGACCACTCTACTGAAGTTGCATGCGGCCTGAGATCGGCTGTGTCTATCGTACGCGTCAACACGCGCTCCATAAGTGGGTCGCGTTCAAACGTTGTCAAACCCTCCTGAAATTCTCTGTACTCACCTGGCTGTGCCACTGGCCCTTTATACCTGAAAAACTTCAATGGCACATCGACATAACCGACGTTGAGAGGGGCAAGCAGTGCGCTCATCGGCGTTTGACAGGTGCCTGAAAGGCCGCAATGCTCAACCAAGTCCAAATAGGACTGATATTCGGGTAAACGTTGCCGTAGATCGACAACATTAGCCGTAGGTAGGCCCGTTACAACCGGGAATAAACTCGTGGAGTGATCTGGGTTTAACGAAAGGAAGCGCGGTGCAAACGGCTCCGTTTCCACTAGTTGAGCGAGCTCTGTCCACACATTCGCTTCTGGTAAATTGATCGGTGTATCACGCACGGAACCATATGTGCGCACGCCAAAGAATAGAGCATATAATTCGACAAAACCCACGCCCAAAACACCAACACTAAACGAAAAAACACCTCTTTGGCCCCACCGCCCAAGCAGCCAATGGCGTAGCGAGGAAAGACCAAGGCCGGCCAAAAGGGCAAGACAGAACGTGGGGACGATTATCAGATTATGACTAATGCCAATCCAAGGAGCAGCGGGGATATGCGGCATAATAGCAAAGAAAACGCAATAACTGACAAACACTACAACCATCAGCCAACGGACGACCGCCCGACTACTATGCACTCGCCTCAGTGAAAGGAGTGCCAAAGCGAGAACGCTCATCCCGGGGTATTTTGAATAGAGCAATTCGTGTAGGGTAATTGTAGGCCACCGCACGCTAGCCAGCATTTCCCAGAGCAAAGAGAAGCCGTATGCGGGTATGGCTACGAGCGCAAAAGGACTTATATACCCATTTTGCCGAGAGTTGATCGTCATGACCTCTTGGCGAAGCCGCACCGCGCTAATAATATCAAACGCCGAAAGAGCGAGTGCGAGAAGGAGGACTCCCCCAGCGGCTAACGCCGTTTTGCGCAGACCAACTGAGGGTACGAAAGGCACCGTAACAATTGCCCCAATGACCACCGCTTTTATGGCGACCTGCGGGTTAGCAAGAATCGATAGGGCGAGTATTATGGCCGCCCAACATACCGGTCTCAAGGAAAAATAGAGGAGTGCCTGCAGGGCGAAGAGAACGAACCATGGAAGGAGCGCGTAAACAAAGAAATTGCTTATATACGCTTGGAAATTGGCCGTGAAAGTCATAAACCACGACAGGACATAGGCCCCACAGGCCGCCATGGCACTATGACGGCAGCCGATAAAGACGCGAGCCAGCGTAAAAAATCCCACCGCAGCAATTACATAGAGAGCGCACATAACAACTTGGACGCCGAAATAATCACCAAAAATGCGCATGGCAACGGCGACCAATACGCCGTCTGATAATCCAGAAATCTTAAAAAAGGGCTGGCCACTGGCCGCCAAAAAACTCCAATTGGGAATGGAACCTTCAAAAAGTGCGTTTTTTAAAAACCAACCGTTGTAAACCCAAAGAGGCAGGTCGTACCCGAGCGAATAGCTATAGCTGGCAAGCCAATGAACCCCGAGGAGCAACCCAAAGAGACCAGCTATGGTCTGACCGATAACGTCGCGGTTGAAATCGAGCGAACGGCTATCCGCTCCAATATTCTTCCACGCTACTTGCACACACTCCCTCCAACGATTAAACAGTGCCCCTTCGCCCAGCGCCGCACCAATAGCTCCTCCAAGCGCCCCAGCGCCAAGAACACGGGAAATACGGCACGCTTATATACCTTAAAGAGCCATGACTCAGCGACGTCTACCAAATCCGCTTGGGTATTGTAGCGCTCCTTCTGCGATGCATAGGCGAGCTTGGTCACGCCGAGCAAAATTTCACTGAGGAAAAAGTTGGTATAGGCCACGCGCGTGTTGGCAATGGACTGTGCTTGCATGAGCTGACATAGCGAATCCGTCGTATACCCTTCGCGGTAGTTTTTTTGAAACTCGTCATCTTCTCCATGCAGATAGGTCTTGAGCCAGGTCTCTGTAAAGACGCCTTCCAGCGCTGGGGTCGATATGACGATAACTGCACCCGCTTTGGCAACGCGCACGATTTCCTCCAGCGCCACGCCGTCGTCGGGCACGTGTTCGATAACGTCGGCAAAAATCACCTTGTCGAAGCTATTGTCGGCAAAGGGCAATCCGCCGGCACCAGCCGCAGCAAAATCGCCCTCCACGCGCTCCCGCGCATGCACTAGGGCCCGATGGCTCATATCGATTCCCACAACGTGGGCACCTCGGGCACGGGCCAAACCGCTCAAATAGCCAATACCGCAGCCGACATCGAGCAGGCGATCGCCCGGCTGTATATCCAATAGGCGCAAGATTTGGCGCTCCTTAAAGCGCGTCGTCAACGAGTATTTTAGCGGATTTTCCTTCATTCAAAGCGCTCCAACAAAGGCGTAAACTCCTCCCCATAGCCCGTCGTGCGGCAGATGTGCTGCGCGCGCGGAAAGCCCGTTTTGCGGTACCAGCCGTTTCGAGCATACCAAGAAGCGACCCATCCCAGGGGCTTGAAAAACCAGTCCTGTTGCAGAAACGTCTTGAACACGGGCATGCTGGCAAAGCGGTCGCGCCAGCGATAAACGACGTAGTCCTCACCGTGACCGCGCTGGAAGGGATTGCGCTCAAAAGGATCGCCCACAACCTCTACTTCCATGCTGCCCAATCCCTTCTTTTCGGCATGCAATAAAAAAGCCGCTTCATCGCGTTCGAAGCCCATATACTGTCCGGCCAACGTATCGAGTGCGACCAAATCGCGCGACGCCATAATGCGATCGCATACCTTGGGTAGGCCTACGCGCGGACCCGGACCTTCCATCGCAACGGTCAGATCGGCCACGCCCAGACGCATGCGTCCGGAAAAATAGGCGTTCACTTCGCCAATGGCTTCGTGCACGACGGGATGAAACTTAAAGCGCGCGCGCGGCAGCAGGCCCCACTGGTTTTTCATCGCCCCCGTAAAAGGCGTTATGCAATGCGTCTTGATAATGGGCAGTGTGATCAGCGCATCGCTATCAAGCAGCACTTCGGGCATATCGAGACGGCCGAAAATAGGGCCAACCTCCACCGGCCGCGTGCCTGCTTGCGACAAATTTACAAAGCGGGCGTTGTAGCGCTCGCCAATATTCAAAAAGCCCCAGTTGCGCACGGCGTCATCGACCTGACGACTCGTAGCCACCTCGCAGTCGCCATAGAATAGATCGGCCTTCGGATAGCGTTGACGCACTTGACGCAGTACCCCCTCAAACACCCACGGCGAGGTGCACTGGCCCGGCATCACTTCGCGGCTCAGCAAATTAACTTTGAGAAACAGGCTGCTCGGTTCGCTGCCCTCATCCCAAGCAACCAATTCCATGGCACGGGCGACAGAATCCAAGACCGAATCGCGCGTTTGCTCTACGCCAAGAAAGGCCACTTTACTCTTATTCACTTCTACCATCCCCCGTCGTTGTAAACTGCACGTCGGTCAAGCCGCGGCGTTTAGTCGTGCGCGTCATGCGTTTCCAACCGCGCCGCGCGCGCTCAAATAGCTCGCCGGTAATGCGCACGGGAAAGCGCTCGACAGCCCAGCGCGCCGCAGGCTGCCTACACATCCAAAACAGCAGGGCCAGCAGCCACTCAAAGCCGCGCCGCTGCCAGGGAATATCAACAGCTCGGAAGCCATAGTCCGGGATAGCTCCCCCCTGCTTTTCGCGTCGCTCCATGCGCAAAAACGCCCCGCGCTTTTTAAAGTCCAGCATATGCGAATGCATGCCGACGGCATCCCGTTCTTCGAGGCCCTGGAGCGTTAGATAACCGGCCGTGGCCATTTCGTCCAGCAGCGCGGCCCCACGCTCGGTGCGCCCCATCACCAGCGACCAGCCCTTGCCGCGCTCCTCGTATACCGGTGACCAGGCATCGCCGCAGGCAATGTCGGCAAATTCGTTGGCCAGATCTGTGCACATCGTGCAGCGGTCTACCATAAAGAAGGGAATGAGATAGTTGGCGTAGAACTTCTTGAGGGCGATCATCTCGCCGCTGCGCATCGTGACCTGCATCTGACCGGGCCACTCACCGGCGCGATACTGCAAATCGGCAATCTCCTCAACCGAATGGACGCCGTTGTTGCGCAAAAAGCTGCGCACCGCGTCAAAGTGCAGGATATTGCCGCAGTATGAGCCAAGCACATAGTCGATCTTTAATGCCGCCGGATGCCCTGCCGCCTGCAGCTTGCGCAGCGAGTGCACCTGGCAGGGCAGACCGACGTAGGCAAATCGACCGTCCAACTCGGCCAGTTCGGAAAAGATCGTGTTAACGGGGCTCAGACTGTATTTGCTCTGCGCCGCCGCCTGAATCTCCTCAGCGGTGCGCGCGACGATAGGCTTAGCCACCCAGGGACGCTCCTCGTCCATCACCAGCACGATGGCGCCATCGATTTTACCCGTCTCTAACAGATAGTGCAGCACGGCGGTAATCACACCACCGCTGGCCCCGCGCGCGCGCACGCCCAACGCGCTAGCGTGTCCGACAAATAGATTGCGCACGTTGCCCAACAGTCGATTGGTTGGCTGCTGACCAAAGACCTGCTCATTAAGCTGTGCGAACGGCACATCTTTTCCCGAACAGCCCTGGTGGCACAAACCGCAGTCGCTGCAGGCATCGACCTGTACAGGCAAGCATTCGCCCAGTACATCATCGATTTTCAGCGCACTGTCCGGGCAAACCCCAACGCAGCTGCCGCAGCGCGTGCACAGCCCCGCGTCGATTACCTCGTCTTTCAGTGCGCCAAACGAGGAGCTGGAGCTTCCCTCTTGTCGAATCGCCTCTACCACTCCTTACACGCTCTCCTCTATTACCTGAACGCGTCCCTCGCACAAGTCGACCTGTCGCACCAGGCGGTGTGCCCCCGTCCCCTGCCACTGTAGTGGGGGTCGTCCGACTAGCTCGTCGGCTGCGTAGTATTTGGAGGATGCCACGTGGCGCAGAGAAAATTTATCGGCCGAGTACGCCCTCCGGGCTCCGCGCTCCAATGTCAATTCGTCCTCTATGTGTAGCATGCCCCGATCCAAGCGAATCTGTCTGGCATAGCGCCCTGGCCCGATGCGATCGACAAAGATCAGGCGTTTTTTTAGCAGCGGTATGAGACGCTTGCCCCACGCGCGCGCCAGAAGGCGCAGCCCCATATGCTTGAGGGGCGTGACGCGCTGGCGCGGGACCTCAGCAAAAGCGCCCTCAACGCGATAGGTTCCCTGCGCACCGCCCCGCAGCGCATCGGCGCGCAGCCAGCTGCTGGCTGATGGAGTGCCGTGGGCGTCCTCCAATCGGTAGCCGTAGTCACTAAAAATTTCGCGGCCGGCGCTAAACAGACGCATGACGCCGCCCTTGCTGAGCCCGCACACGAGATGTGCACCACGCTGGTTGATGCTGAGCAGACCGGCATCCTCAAAATAGCGTTCGTGCTCGCTATCGCAGGGCAGCAAATCTTCTCCGACCTCATCGCCCCCCGGCGCATACCGCACGGCGCGCAGCAGAGAGTGCAGCATATTGTGGCTTAGATAGCGATCGTCAAAGGCTCCGTAAAAGGCCAACGCACCGTGTTTTCCAGTGCGCAAACGCCCTAGCATGGCGCGCGCGATCGGTGAGCGATCGGCCAGCAGACACAGTGGACTGAGCAAAAAGTACTCCGTGTTGCGCGATCCATATTGGCCGCCCACGCTGCCATCCTGATGCACGAAATAGCTGCAAAAATCGACGATTTTATCGGCAATGGGCCAGACGCGGTCGTCGCCGCTCAAGCGCGCATACTCAAGGAGAAAATCGAGCGTTGTGCTCAGGTAGCCCAGATCGGCTCCGCCGTATTCGGCGAAAAAACCGTCCGGGCTTTGCCGCTGGACAAAGCGTTCAAACTTAGCCGTAGCCGCATCCCCTATCCACGCCTCACCCGTCAGCAGGTGGGCAGCGTATAGTCCGGGAATGCTGGCCGCCTCCTGGTTGAGCGCCTCGCGCTCTTCGTTGCGCGCGAGGTAGCGGGCAGCGCGCCGGCAGGACTGCATTACCCGATCGTCTTCGCAGCCCAGCAGTCGGCACGCCTCAGCCGCGGCAAAGAGCGAAAACGACGTCGGAATATAGCCGTGCTCCCAGGGGTAGTACTCGTCAAAGGCACCATCGGCATGCTGAATACCCGCCCAAAAACGCACGCCGGCCAGCGCCCAATCGCGCACCCGGTCGCTCTGATAATACGGGCTGTGTTCCAGCGGAGTATCGTAGAGCAGCGCCAGCGTCAGCGCGCTCTGCTGCAGCACCGCCGAAGAAAAGTCGCGTATCTTAAAATGCCAGTGGCTGCGATCAAAACTCCCATAGGTCAGCGAGTCAGGGTCGCGATCCTGCTGACTTAAAATTCGCGGTGCGGCTCCGAGGATAAACTCGCCTTCTCGGCACCAGTCTCGGGTAGCGATGAAATCAACCTCTCCAATTTGCGTTGATACTGAACAAATAAGTCGGCTATCAATCCCAGAACGCCGACGAGAAAACCGCCCAGAGCGATCATCATATCCATTTCCTGCATCGTCCCCGTGCGCCACAGGTTAAACGCACTGGAAAGGGCGCCGATGCCAATCAGCCCGAGGCTCATCGGCAGAAAGATCTTTAGCGGCTCAAAATAGGTTACCATACGCGCGACCTGCGTAATGTAGCGATAGGTATCTTTGAGCGGATGAAACTTTGATTTGCCCGCGCGCTTGGCATAGCGAATGGGCACGTATTCGACGCTGTGGCCGTTGCAGAGAAAAGCCAGCGTAATGGTCGTCACGCAGGAAAAACCTTTGGGTAACAAATCCACGTAGCGCAGCCCCACAGCACGGCGAAACACGCGCAGGCCCGAGTTTAGGTCGGGGATGTGCGTTCCGGTTAGAAAGCAGGCGAGTCGGCGTATAAAGAACTTGGCCGGCACGCGCAGCAGTTTCATCGTGCCGCGTTCGCTATCGCGCGCGCCAACGACTTGGTCGGCATCGGCGTTGATCAAGTGCTGAACCAGGTCTGGGATGCGACCGTTGGGATAGGTCAAATCGACGTCGGACCAGACGACAAACTGCCCGCGAGCGGCCAGCGTGCCGGTCTTGCGTGCCGCCCCCGAACCCTGGTTGCGCCGATGGCGAATCAGTTTGACGCAGGAATGGCCATAGGCCTCGACTAATTGGGCCGTTGCGTCACTTGAACCATCATCGATCACCAACACTTCGTAACTAAAGCGCGAGGCGTCTAGCGCTTCGCATACAATATCCAACTCCTGCTCGATGCAGTGCGCTTCGTTGTAGGCAGCCAGCACAACCGAGACATCGCATGCGTCTTCACTAACGCCGTTAGGCAGTGCAAAGAGTTCGTCCATTATCCGTCTTCCCCTGCGTTAAATTCACTGCTCGCCGTATTCCGCAGTGCCCCAAGAGATAGCGGGCGCGCCCAAAAACAGGCAAAACCCAATAGGCCAGGGATGGCAAAGCAAAAAGCAAAAAACAGCGCCGAGTAAGCCAGGGCCGCCTCCAAACTCTCCGGCACTGCTCTATGCGCCATGATCAGCGCCAACAGGCCCTCGCGCGTGCCCAAACCGGCAACGGAGAGCGGCAAAAACGAGGCCAACCCCACCAGAACAATCGCCGCTACAACGTCGGCAGCCGACAGCGGAAGGTAGAGGGCCCGCGCAATGCAAATCGTCTGCGCAAAATAGATGATGTAGGCGAGCAAGGTGAGCGCCAGCGCGCTCTTACCAACGGCGCGAAACAGCATGCTGACCTGGTCCCCCATGCCGCCTAAAAAGGCCTTTAGCCGCACCAAAGTCCCTGCATGGGAAAGCTGTGTGCGCAGCATAAGGCGGACACAGCCCGCCCCTACAGCCACAGCAAAAAGCAAGCCACCAAGCACCCACCCGCTTTCGGTCGGCAGTCCCCCCCCTCGCCACGCGCCCAACCATCCCAGGTGGGCGAGCGCCCACAGCGCCAACAGACCCATGCATACAACGTCGAATAGGCGGTCTAACACGGCGCCGGCTAAGGCCTGACTCCACGGCAAACCGCGCTCGTCGCGCGCATACAGGGCTTTGGCCAGATCCCCCAGACGCCCCGGCGTAAACGCGCCTAAAAACACACCTGTCGCATAGGCCGTCCACGCCCTCCAAGGCGAAAAAGGCGCCCCGTGCACGCCCAAGAGGCGATTCCAACGCCAGGCCCGCACGGCGACCATCAATACCGTAAATAGCGGCATAGCAAGCAGGTAGTGAATATCTACTCCAACTAGATGCGCGTGTAGCTGTCCCCAATCAGCCCGGGTAATCAGCCATGCAAGAATGCCTAGACCAACAGCGCGCACGCCCTGTGCCCAGCGCATTTTCACGCTTTTTCCCTTTCGATAAACCACGTTTCAAGCATGAGCAAAGCCCACAGTTGCTGGCTGTAGTCGCGCCGCTGCGCGATGTGGTCGTCCACCATGGACCTCAGCGCATCGCGCGCAAACAGACCGCGCTGAACAGCGCTAGGCGCCAGCAGCACTTCCTGAAGCCAGGGACGCAAGGGACCGCGCAGCCACGCGCCCAGCGGAATGGCAAATCCCTGTTTGGGTCGGTCGAGAATCGCCTTGGGCACATAGCGCTCAGCCAGCGCGCGCAGCAGGATCTTGCTCTGCCCGTAGGTATATTTCTGTTGGCGAGGCACGCGCGCCATAAATTCTATAACCTCGTGATCGAGCAGCGGCGAACGGACTTCAAGCGAGTGCGCCATGCTCATGCGATCAACTTTTACCAAAATATCGTCGGTTAAATAGGTGCTCAGATCGGTGCGCAGCATGCGCTGCTCGCCTGCCCGCGCCGCCGCTTCCCAATACTCGGTATAACTTGGTTCTGCCCGTTCCTTACTGAGTGTATCGGCAAAATTTTCCGCATACAGCGCACTTTTTTCTTTTTGGGTAAAAAAAAAGCCCAACTTGTATGCGGCGCCTCGCGCACAGCGCGCGCGAACTCTACAAAACGCCGCCCTTTCTTGCGCCAGCTCTTGCCGTAATAGCCGTCGGGCTCGGGCACGCTCTCCAACGCCCACTCGCCCAGCCCGCGCCCGGCCCAGCCAGGCCAACGATTGTAGCGATCGGCCAGCAGGCGCGCCTGATAGCGCCGATAGCCACCAAAGATTTCATCGCCGCCGTCGCCGCTGAGCGCAACCGTTACCCCCTGTCGCGTCATATGCGCCAGGTGATAGACGGGAATCGCCGATGAGTCGGCAAAGGGCTCACCAAAGTGGCGCAGCAGGCGGGGGACGAGCTCATCCACCTGATAGTCGACGACGCACTCCTCGTGCTGCGTTTCCAGTGCATCGGCGACCTGACGCGCATAGGCCAGCTCGTCAAAGGACGATTCGCTAAACCCGATGGAAAAAGTGCGCACGCGCTGGTGGCCCACCGCGCGCATCAGTGCGACGATTAGGCTTGAATCCAGCCCGCCGCTCAAGAAAGCGCCGACCGGAACGTCAGCCACCAGGCGCAGAGCGACCGCTTCGCGCAGCAGTGCATCGAGCGCATCAACCTGCTCGTTCAGTGGAGGCGACGGCGTGGGCTCTCGATACTCGACGTGCCAATAGCGCCCGGTGCGCAGTTGCCCTTCGGAAAACACGGCCCAGCTGGCTGGGGGCAGCTTGCTCACCCCCTTATAGATCGTGCGCGGATGCGGCACAAAAAGGTAGCTGAGGTATTCGTCAAGCGCCTGCGGATCGATGGCCCGCTCGATCTGTGAATCGCAGAGTAAACTATTTAACTCTGAAGAAAAGCTGATCCCACGCGCCGTCTGCGCGTAAAAGAGGGGTTTTTTGCCCAGCCGATCGCGCGCCAAGACCAGTTCGCGGCGCTTGCGATCCCACAGCGCGATGGCGAACATCCCGCGCAAATGGGCAAAACACTCGACGCCGTGCTCTTCGTAAAGGTGGAGAATTACTTCCGTGTCGGAATTCGAGCGCAGGACATGGCCCCGCTCGCGCAGCCCCTTACGCAGCTGCTGAAAGTTGTAAATTTCGCCGTTAAAGACGACGCGCAGGCTGCCATCTTCGTTTTCCATCGGCTGCTGTCCAGCCTCTAGATCAATAACGCGCAGACGGCGCATGCCCAGGCCAACATGCCCCTCAAAAAAGAAGCCCTCCTCGTCCGGACCGCGGTGAACGATGGCATCGCACATGGCGCGCACCGTGGCCTCTTCTACCGGGCCCTGTCCTTCGGAGTATACGGTTCCGACAATGCCGCACATTTTAGCTCTCCTCGAGGACGTCCGCGTAGAGAGCGTGCAGCGCCTCGGCACTGCGCGCCCAGGTCTGTCCGCTCTCCTCCACGTGCCGGCGCGCCTGCCGCCCCATTTCGCTTCGACGGGCAGGCTCTTTGCGCAGGGCATCCAATGCGGCGTGGAACTGCTCGGCGCTGCCGCTGTCAACGAGCACACCCGTTTCTCCATCGCACACCAATTCGGGCGTACCGCCCACGCGCGTGGCGACAACGGGCAGACCGCAGGCCTGCGCCTCGAGCACGACATTGGGCCGGCCCTCCGAATAGCTGGGCAGCACGAGGACATCGGCCGCCTGCATCCACTGCGGTATTTCCCCCGACGGACGCCGACCGACAAAGCGCACGGCATCCGCAACGCCTAGCTCTACACAGCGCGCCTTCAGCTCGTCGCTGAGCGGCCCATCCCCCACAAGGAGACAGGTCCAATTAGACTCCCCTTGCCACGCCTCGAGCGCTTCAAGTAGGGTTTCCACTCCTTTTACAGGCACGAGAAGCCCCACAAATAAGAGGACAAAGTGGTCGTGGGGGATCTCCAGCGCTTGGCGCTGTCTCTCCCGATCCCCGGGGCAAAAGCGCTCGTCGACGCCGTTGTATATTACGGCGATTTTCTCACGCTCAACGCCCCCAGCAGCCAGCTGCTCGCGAATGTCGGCACTGACGGCTACGATGCGATCCATGCGCCCAGTAATGTATCCGTTCAACCGGCGCAAAATGCCTCTATTAAAGAGGTTGACGTCGCTGCCGCGCACGCTCAACACGATCTTTTTCTTGCGCCCGAAGGCCCACAGGGCCACTAGGCCGGATACGGTCCAATGGCAGTGCACCAAGTCGACCCGACCGGCGCAACGACGTGCGCCTAATACATAGCCCAGCAGGAAAAAGGGCAGCTCAAAACGCACCAACCAACTGCGCCGTACGTTGGTTGGAATCCCCCCACCGTAGGCTACTTTTTGCAGCGCGGCCGGCCACGCATAGCGAAAGCGCCGCACGCCGACGCCGCAGACCTCTTCGCTTCGCGCGATACCCCGCTCGTGCGGGGCCAGCACGTCTACCGCCACGCCGCGCGCGGCAAGGGCGCGAGCTTGCTCAAACACAAAGGAGCCAAAGAGATCGCCGACAAAGCGCGGAAAACCGGTCGTCAGCATCAGCACCTTGCCCGGCGTCATTCGCTCTCCTGCATATCGTAGAGCATGGCAAAGAGCAGGAATTGGATACCCATGATAATCATCAGCGCGCACACCACAGAACGCGGCCCTGTTACGCCTTCGCCGGTAAACTGCTGGTAAATGAGAAAAGCACCGTAGAGCACGCCCAACGGCAGCAAAAACAGACCAAAGAGATAAAAGAAAAACAGCGGGTGAAAGTCGCGAATGAGGTATTTGCTCAGCAGGCGCCAAAAGAAACCCCGCACCATCATCGGCGTTACGCGCAGCGCATAGTCGACTCCTTTGATCTGCGACTGACGCTCCCCCTCCAGGTAAATGGCCCGGCGCGGCACGTCTTTGACGCGCAGACCGTAGGCATTGAGCCGCACGAGAAAGTCCATCGGATAACCGTAGCCCTTCCACGCCTTGTTCCAGTCGATCATATCGATCGCGCGCTTGCTAATGGCCGTATAGCCATCGACCACGTCGAAGATCTTATAGAAACCCGAGGCCATTTTGGTCATAATAGAGATCAGCGCATTGCCGATAAAGCGCGTCCACGGCATGCCGTCCAAGCCAACCTGCGGCATGAGAAAGCGATTCCCCTTGGCGTAGTCAAAAGCGCCGCTAGCCACCGGTTCGATTAGCTCATCGACTACTTCTAACGGCATTTGGTTGTCACCGCCGACCACTACCGCGATATCGTAGCCGTCAGTGCTCGACTGTAAGTAGCCGGTAATAATAGCCGCACCAACGCCCTTATTTACTTCGTGGCGCAGCAGGACTACGCGCCCGTCTTCCTCGGCGAATCGCTCGACTACTTCGCAGGTGCTATCCTGGCTGGCGTCGTCAATTACGTAGACCCGATCTATGGTATCGGGCACGCCTTCCAGCGTAGGGCGTATCAAACGCTCTTCGTTGTGGGCCGGAATGACCAGCGATATCTTTTTGTCTTTATACACGTGCAGCCCCCCATCTAGTCTATTTCGATACTGACGCCTCCGCGCTCCAGCGAGCGCGACGCCGCTTCCAACACCTCGACCACGCGCAGGCCGTTTTCGCCGTCGGTCAGCGGTTTTTTCCCTTCGGCAATACAGTCGACAAAGTGCTGGCACTCGGTGCGCAGCGGTTCAGAAAAATCGATGCGCGGCAGCAGCACATCGCCGGCCCGCTGAATCAGCTGAAATTTCCCGAACGAGTCGAAGTCCCCCAGCGAACCGTCGATGCCGCGCCGGTCAATGCCCTTGTCGTAGAGCTGTATCTTGGCCTCCGTGCTGGCGTCGTCATAGACGGCCATCTTTTCGCTGCCGACTACCGTCATACGACGCACCTTGCTCGGGTCGAGCCAGCTGACGTGCACGTGCACGGCAACGCCGCCGTCAAATTCCATATTTAGATAGACCACGTCCTCAATACCCGGCTGCAGATAGGTATAACCGCGCGCATCGACGCGCCGAGGGCGTTGCTTGAGCCAGCGCAGCGCGATCGAAATGTCGTGGGGCGCCAAGTTCCACAGCGCGTTGATATCCCGGCGCACGACACCTAGGTTGAGGCGCTGCGAATAGATGTAGTAGATCTGCCCCAATTCGCCGCGCGCGATGCACTCGTCGACATACTGCACGGCGGCGTTGTACTCAAAGGTGTGCCCAACCATCAGTACCGCGCCCGTATCTTCGGCGATGTGCATAAGCTCGCGGCACTCGTCTGCTGTCTGTGCCAGCGGTTTTTCGACAAACACAGCCTTGCCTGCCCGCAGCACCTGCTTTGCCAGCGCATAGTGAGAAGCTGCCGGCGTGGCCAACGCAATGCCGTGCACCGCTTCGCTGGCGAGCGCATCGTCGATATCCGCAGCAAAGAGCGCGCCGGGATAGGCCGAGCGAAGTCGATTTAAACGTTCCTCATCTCGATCTATCACCCCTGCAAGGCTACCCACAGCTGCAAAGTTGCGTATTAGGTTCGGGCCCCAATAGCCGGCGCCCACTACGGCAATCCCCACCATATTGTATCCTCTAATAGCCGCGCTAGGCCAGGCGCCGCGCGGCCACGACTACGCCGCGTCCCCACGGCCAGCGCGCAAAGAGTTCGTCGGCGCGCAGCGCCCATGCAATGCTTTCAACAACTAGGCGATGGCGTCCGGCTCGCGTATCAGCGCGCCCTTCCCGCTGCGCTATATTCTGCCCCTGCGTGCGAAGCAGCCACGGAGCAAAGAGCAGGCGGTGGTATATGCGGCCGAGGGGAAACCCCCAAACGCGCACCCGTTCAACGGCAAAGCCGTTGTCTGCAAAGAGCGCGATAAATTCGCCGCGCCGATAGCGCTTCACGTGGCGGGCCCAATCGTCGCTAAAATCCCACAGACGCGGATTGAGCGGAACGCTGGCCACCAGCGCACCGCCTGGCTTGAGCACTCGGTAAAACTGGCGCACGGCCGCTTCATCTCCCCCGTCTTCGGGCAGAACGTGCTCGAGCACTTCACCGCAGACCAGGCCATCAAATGCATTATCCTCAAATGGCAGCTGCGTCACCGAGGCCTGCTGCACGCGCAGGCGCTCCTGCCAGCCGCGCTCAGCCACTTTATGCTGGACGGCATCGACAAACTCGTCTGATTGCTCCACCGCGTCGACTTCATAACCGGCTGCGCATAAATCCAATGCCATGCTGCCGCTACCGCAGCCGGCATCAAGCACGCGCCCCCGTTCGAGCAATGGGCGGAACAGGCGCATGAGTAGGCGCTCGCGAAACAGGTGCACGGGACCGCGAATCTCGCTTTCACCCCAGTGGGCCCTCACAATCGGCTCACTAGCGTCCACGCTGGTCCACCTCTCCCTTTAGCGCCTCTACAAAGTCGCGGCCAATAGCCTCGCGCGTAGCGTGTGCCTGGTAACGAGCATAGCCGTTTTGGCCCAGCTGTTGGCACAGATCGGGCTCGGCGCGCAACCGTTCAATCGATGCGGCCAGCGCCTCCCCATCGGCGGCCGGGCAGAGCAGGGCCGATTCGCCGTCGACCAGCAGCTCGCGGATGGCCGGCGAGTCGCGCGTGATAACGGGGCGCGCTAGGGCCAGCGCGCCAAACACTTTGTACGGTATTACGCGCGCGGCCTTGGCCGTCGCACCGAAAATCCCCAGACAGACATCGGCCTGGCGCATCGCCTCGGCCAGCTGCTCGACGCTGTACCATTCTTCGACAAAGCGGATATGTTCCAGGCCACTTTCCCCTGCGCGCCGGCGCACAGATTCAAAGTCCTGTCCCTGGCCAATCAGGGTAAACTCGACGGGCGCAGCGCGCAGCACCTCGGCCGCTTCAACGATGAATTCAGCCCCGTGCAGCGGCACGTAGGTGCCAAAGAACAGCACGCGCAGGACGGCGTCTTCTCGCTGCTGCCATGCGACCGGCTGAAACCGATCAAAGACGTTGCCCACCATGCTTTTGCGAAAAGTATTTAACGGCAGGTCAAACAGTTCGGCATAGTACGTGGCGAGAGCCTGCGTATCGACTAGCACCCAGTCAGCGCAGCGAAAGGCGAGCCGGTCCAATGCGTAAAGCAATCGGGCTCGCAGCTTCTGAGGGCCAACGCGTCCTCGGTCTAGCACGACCGTGTCATAGAGAGAGATAAAAGACACCAGCACCAATAGGCGGCGCGAAAACAGATTGAGTAGCCGTGCTACAACAATATCCAGATAGCCTGGATAGCCCACGACGACAACGGCGTGTTCACCGCAGCGCAGATACTGCCATAGCAGACGGGCATAGCCCCCCAGGGCACGCAAACTCCATCGCAGCCAGTGCCCAAGCCCGCCGCCGAAAGCGCGGTGTAGAAAGCCCTGCCACAGTTCGACGCGGCAAGCCTGAACCTCATGCGCCGCGGCGCGCGTCCCCTCATACAGGACCTTGTTGACTGGGTACGCGTCGGATAGGACATAGGTACCAAAAAAGACAATGCGCATTTCCATTATGCGCTCTCAGCTCGCTCTGAGCGCATAAGCGCCACCTGCTCGGCAATCAGCCCCATCATGAATATCATGACCGAAGTCGTAAAGAGCAGCATGGACATATTGGTGAAGCGATGCTCGGTAAAAAACGTGTAGCCGTAGTAGCCCACCCCCATCAGAAACAAATAGGTGCTGACGGGTAGGAAAATTTTCAGCGGCGCGAAAAGCATGCAGATCTTCATGATGACTATGAGAAACTTAGGCCCGTCCGACAGGACGCGGATCTTGCTCTTCCCCACTCGTTTGGGCGCCTCTATGGGAATGTAGGCAACGCTAAAACCGGCGCGCAGCATACACAGCGTAATCGTCGTTGGGTAGGAAAAGCCGTTGGGCAGCAGGCCGACAAAGCGCTGCGCAACGCTGCGCCGCATGGCCCGATAACCGGAAGTCAGGTCTTCGATTCGCCGCCCCGTCACGTAGCTGGCAAATGAATTGTAGATGCGGTTGGCTAAACTTCTGTGCCAGCCGGCCTGAGAAGCGCGACTGCGCGCGCCCACGACCATATCGTAGCGCTCGCATTCGTCCAAAAAGCGCGGAATGTCTTCCGGTCGATGCTGCCCGTCGGCATCCATACACACGAGCACCCGGCCGCGCGCATGGCGAATACCGGTCTTGATTGCCGCGCCATTGCCCATGTTGTAGGGATGTTCAAGGAGGCGCACCACCCCCCCGACTGCGCGCACTTCATCAGCCGTCCCATCGGTCGAACCATCGGATACGACGAGAATCTCATAGCGCCGCTCGAGCGCGTCGAGTTCCCCCTTCAGCCGAGCGAGCACAGGGCCAATAGCCCCCGCCTCGTTAAAGGCGGGCATTACAATGCTAAAATCCAATTCGCTCTGACTCATTTCCCCCCAGCCGCCGGGCTATACCTTGCCAAAGAGGGGCAATTCGCGGCGCAGCTGCGCCTCGAGTTTCGCGTGGCACGAAGCGCAGACGGAAACGAGGTTTTCAAGCTTGTTTGCTTCGACGTTCGATTTGAAACTGCGATAGGGAATTTTGTGGTGCACGTCGAGCTGCCGTCCGACCTCTTCTTCGGTGACGCCGCAAACTCGGCAGGCATAGCCATCTCGCTCTCTTGCGCGCCGCGCCTGCTCGTCCCAGTTGGCACCCCGGCGCCGGCTGTGCATCCCCAGCCGCGGCTGAAAATCGGGTTGCTCTTCAACCCACTGCTGGCGACAGGCATCGCCGCAAAAATGCAGTTCGACCAGCTCGGCATACCACGCCGGCACCGGCACAGCCGTGCGGCAGCGCACACAGGCACGCTCCACCTCGTCCCCGCTTGAGCGCACAGGACGGGCTTCGCCAAACTCAAACCCCATTTGGTCTGCACTGGGCATACGCGTGCCGCGCTAGCAAGGGGATGCTATTGTATGTAAAGGGGATGCAACTGGAGACAGAAGCCGGCCGCTGAGCGGTCCTTCCTGCCCTTGGGGGGTGTAGACCCAATTATATGGATGCTATGGGGTTTACGTCAAGCAGCGCTACTCGATTATAACAAAATCGATCTCGAGCGTATCGCGCACGGCGAGCGCTTGGGCTATGATCTCTGCGCGCTGTGGCCGCCCATCGCCGGGGCTAGTTAGAAACGCAATGGCCAATCCGTCGCGCGTGAGACTGGCGGCCGTGATCTCTCCCGCAGTGGTGGCAAAGACCACCAACGTGCTGTCGGCGACCGGCTTGCTGCCCTTGCGAATCGTAGCCCACACCTCGGCCGTGGCCGTGCTATCGTTGGCCGATATGCGGGCCGGATAGGAAGCCAGCTCGAGCGTTATCTCCCGATTCTGCGAGCTGGTAGGTGCCACCGAGAGCGCACAGCCGACAACGAGCATCGCCGTGCACACCGCAACTATGCGGGCGTATAGAGCAATTCGCTTCATGGCAAAAAGTCGGGCGGAACCCAGGTAAACTGCGAAGCCATCGAAGCCAGCATATTGTTGACGAGATTGTCCAGCGCATTTTCTTGCACCCGCTGCAGATCGCCTGCCGATGCGGTAGCCGTTACATCGCGCCGGTCTGGCGGCAGCAGGCGCATTCCCTTTCGCAGGCGACTAAATCCCATCGCCTCCTGCGAAAAAGCCTGCATTTGCGTTTTCGTATCATCAAAGACGAGCACTCGATAGCGCAGCCCTACCTCGACCTGCGCCTCGGGCAATTTGATGACAAAGGGCACCTGAAGACCGGCAAAGCGGTCTACGTCATAATTGGAGACTACGCCCGTTACCACCACGTCCACACCAAGCTTCTGGGCCAGTTCGAGGGCCTGCCGCGGCTTGAGAAAACCCTCCTTGGGGATATCGGCAAAGCGCTTTAGGTCTACGACTTCCAGGCTGTCATGCGGTTCGAACTGCGTTTTTATTTTTTCGACTAGGCGCTGTCCGGCACCAAACTCCTCAAACCCCTCAAAGTCGACGATGGCTAAACGCAGGACCTGGGCGGGCTGGTATAGCCGGCGCGGCGGCACCTTGGGCTCGTAGATACCAAAGCGCGATTCTAGGCGACGACGTCCGGTGGCAAATCCGTGCATGCGCAGGCCAAAGGAGACGGACGAAGCGATGGGATAGTCGAGCATACCGACCTGGCGATTAATCTCCAGCTGTAGCCCGCGAAATACATTTACGCGCACGCCGAATTTAAAGATACCCCTGGCCTGTGCCTGCTCGGCAAAGGCCACCTGTGCCTGATATTCGCCGTTAAAGCTAAAGCGGCTGTTGGCGCGGCCCACTTCCATGCCGAGGCCATAGACAAGCTGCGTCAGCACCTCGGGATTAGCCGAGCGATAGTAGCCTCCATTCAAGTAGAGCGATATCCTCTTGAAGTGCATGTCGCTCAGGATCTGTAGCCCCATATCGAGCGATTCGCTGCTGAACGAACGAATGCCGCCAATTTTGTCGAGCGTGTGCTGCCCCTTATAGCCAAAGGGCAGGCCGAGCAAGACCTGATATCCCATGTAGAAACCGCTGGGCAACCTGCCCGGACGCGAGATCTTTAAGCTCAGGGTCGGATCACCCGAACCATACTTATTAAACCCCCCCGCTGCATCCAGCAGAAAGGGCACGGCAAAACCCAACTCCATGGCATCGCCCAACCCATAGGCGAAGCCGTAGTTCCCGGTGTAAATCGTCCCATCGCCCAACTCGGGGACGACAATGGGATCCGAACGATGCGTCATGCGCATGCGAAACCGCCCCTTGCCCAAGGGCTCGGCACTGTGCAGCAAGTCCAAGCCCTGTCCCATCGGCGGACTGATCGCCGAGTTCACCGGGCGACGCAGCAGCGTCAGATTCTGACCGTGTGCCGCCTGTAGGCCGGCAAAAAGGCTCAGCAATAGGATGGCGTAGGAGAATATTCTTCTCACCTCAGAACCCACTCCCCCGCTCCTGCTGCAAATCGATCGCCGCCAGGCTCAGTTCCTGCAGCAGCTGGCCGGCATCGCGAAAGACAAACTCTTCGTTGACCATGCGCAGCTGCGCAGAGGCATTGTTGGGATCGGGCCGATCAATCGCGCTGTAGCGCCCCAGCTGAAAATAGGCCTCGGCTAAGATCAGCCGCAGGTGGCGATCGTCGAAATTGTCGTGACCCATCTGCCGCTCTGATTCGTCAATGCGGAAAGACGAGTTGTAATTGGCATCGACCGACAGCGCCTGAATGGCATACTGGACGGCCTCGTTGTACAGCCGCCGCGCCAGAGCCACCCCGGCGTAGCCGGCCCAGGCGTCGGCATTGCGGCGATTGAGCGTAGTAGACTGCTGAAATGAGGTGGTAGCCGCTTCCAAACTCTGCATGCGAAAAAAGGCCCAGCCAATGCCATTGTGCGCTTCGGACTTTATCTCGTTGAGAATGGACTCCGGCCCCTCGTAGGTTTCGGCTTTTTCGAGCGTATTGGTAAAAAAGTCGATGGCTCCCTCGTAGTCGCCCCCGTTGTAATTACTCCAATCGATGGGCAGGCGATCGCGCAGCTGCTGCTCCTGTTTGAGCAGTTCCTGAGGCCCCACGCCGCTGCCGCCACCACAGGCCACTAAGGCGCTGCCGATCACGACCACTCCCAGCAAAAATATCGCTTTCATTTGCGCTCCCTACTTCAGCAGCGTCATGCGCCGCACGGAAGTAATTTCATCCGTCTGCAGACGGTATATATACACCCCTGAGCTCACCGTGGAGCCGTTGGCATCGCGTCCGTCCCACACAATCTCGTGCCGGCCCGGCGCCATTACGACGTTATTTAGCAATTCTCGTACCATTTGCCCGACGCCGTTGTAAACGGCCAGGTTTACCGCTTGAGCGCGCGCCGGCACGACAAAGGGAATGACGGTTTGCGGATTGAATGGGTTGGGATAGTTCGCCTCGAGTTGGACCTGCCGCGGCAGCGTGCTGCCCGACCCCCGCCACAGCGCCTCGTTGCCGGCCCGATCGCGCACGCGCACCTCCACGCGCACCTGGTTGCTGTAGGACTGATCCTGCGGCACCCAGCGCACGGCTTGACCATCCCACGTTCCCTCGTGGCGTCGGCCATCGACCCATACCTCAATTTCGCCCAGTCCGCTGCCCTCCTCCTCTACTGCAACGGGCCAGATACCCAACCGCGCATCAACTTCCCCAAGAGACGTCAGACGCGGTGCGCGCACATCGCTTAAGACGGCAAAGCGACCCAGCGACCCGATATCTACCGCCTGGTCGGCCGGTCCCATATAGTGCCACTGATTGCTCGCTCGCTGGTAGATTCCATCTCCCCGCTCGACCGCCCCACTCCAACTCAGCACCCCCCGCTCGGCCAGCGGCTCACCTATGGGAAACGCATTGATTTCCTGCTTCAGAACCAGTTCATCGTCGGAAGCCCATTTGCCGCGTCGGTCGGATTGGGCCCGTTCGCTTTGCAGCACCACGACCTTTCCCGCCCCCAGCGCATCGGGCGCCAGGTCGAGGCGGGCACCCCCGTGTGCCAGGGCGACTCGTTTGCCAAGCAGCACGCTAGCCAGATCGACTGAAGCGGTATCGTTGACGTTGGTGCCCAGTTCCGTAAAGGCCTGCGCCTCAAAGCTCACCAGCCCACTAGCGCCGCCGTGCAGCTGCACTCCGCCCGACCAGATCAGCACCCCCCGCGCCTCTAAATCGTCTTCGATTTGCCGCACGGCCACCGTGCTATCAATCGTTTCAAAGGAGCGGATGACGTTGGGCGTGCCGGCTAGCGCGCGGCGCGCAACGACAAACACGTCGATATACACGGGCTGCATCGGGTTGGGCACCACCTGCAGTTCGAGCGTCGATTCATCGACGGGCTCGACTACCGTCACCACCAGCGTTCCCTTGGCGCGAAAGCCCCCGCTGATATCGGCGAAAAAAGTCAGACTATCGACCCCTACGCGTTCACCCACCCCGCGCACGCGCAGGCGATGCGGGGGCACGGGATCGATAAAGGGCTGTGTAATGCTCTGGCCGGAGACCGACCAGGTCACCGGCGGTGCCTCATTGTCGATCGAGAGAAATTCAAGCGGCAGAAATTCGTTTAAGACAATGGAACTGTCGCTGCGCCCCGCAGTAAATACGAGCGGGGGAAAATCCTGTAGCCGCCGGTTGGCCAGCGCCGGATCCAGCGCGATCACGCGCACGGTATCGCGGCCGACAATGCCGGTTTCGGTATTGCGCGCCGTGAAGACGACATCCACTTCTAGCGTGTCGTCCGATATAGCCTGCACCGCCTTGTCACTGGTAACGCGGATAATTAACCCCGACTCGACAACGGGCTCGACACTCCACTGCACAAGCGAGTCCGGATTGGCCTCTCGATCCTCTATATAATCACTTAGGTGATAATCCCTAAATGTCTGCCCCGCAATAAACTGAACGTCGGGAATCGAAAGAATTCTCATCACCTCGCTTTCCCCGACAACCCGCAGCACCATCGTCGCCGACTGCACGCGTCCGAGCGTGTCCTGCGCCGTGAAAAGCAGCGAATCGGTGCCGGATTGAAAGCCGAACGCAGAGACGATATTCCCTTCCCGTATGCGAGGAGCCGAACTATCGCCGGCCAGCAGCGACACTTCCCACGTTAGCGTCGTCAGATCAAAGTCATCCGGCGCAATAACGTAGTCGTCGAGATCAAATAGATCGGGACGCTGGTTAACGCCGACCTGCAATCCCGTCGGCAGCGGGCGAATGCTAAACTGATCGGGGACACTCCCCCCTCCTGAGCGAATGGACACCGTCATGGTATCGGCGGCCGAGGTGCCCGCCGGATCGGTTACGCGAAAAATCACCGGCTCGGTAGCAAAGTTGGCCGTTTCTGGAACAAAAAATGTGACGATGTGCGTAATCGGATCGATCTGCACTTCAAGGTTGTTGCGCGCATAGATATTTGACCCCGGCAGTTCCCACGTAATCTCCGTATCGCTGTTATCGGAATCAAAGTAGTAGTTATCCAAATCAATTTGCTGATTGATCTCACCCCGATCCATAACCAGATCGGGAATACCGCCCGTTACCGGCGCGCCGTCAGAAGAATAGATGCGCAATTTGAGCGTATCGCCCTGCCCGTTGGGATCGGCGACGTTGAGCAAAACCTCTTCGTAGCCAATAAAGTCCAGCGGAGCCGCTACGCTGAGCTGTCCATCCTCGCTGATGGTGATCGTGCTGCGCGTGCCCGAAGGAATATTCCACTGCAAATCATCAAACGCATTGTCCGGATCGCTGACGAATTGCTCTAAATCTTCAAAGTGCGGATCGCCTCCGGGAAAGAGGTCGATCTTTATTTCGGTTCGCAGAACGGTGGGCGGCAGCGCTTCGGCCGAGGTAAAAAACAGCACCATAACGTCCTGCAGGCTGTCTGGATCGGTTACGACAAAGCTCACGCGCCCATCGCCGGAATAGTCCGCGCGGCCACTGACTGCTACCTCCAAACCCGCTGCGGTGCGCGTAGTATCGACGGTAAAATGACCGTCGGGATCGTCGGTCCAGTTAAAGAGCAAACTGTCGACCGGCGTATCGGGGTCGGTGACAATATCGTTTAGCAAGTACACTTTGGAACCGCCGCGGCTGATTTTCGGCTGGCGCTCCTCACTCTCGAGCGTAAAGCGCGGTGCGTCGGCCAACGAGCGCACGCGCACAATCACGCGCAGCGTATCGTTGCCGCCGCGCAGGCCGTCGGTGGCCAATACGCGCAGCGAATCGGTCCCGCTAAAGTCCTGTTTGGACCACACCAGCAGCTCGTTGGTCTGTGGCGATACCTGGCCACGCAGATTGGGCACCGGATCGGCACCGAAGTTAAGAGCGAGAAAGCGCAGCGCATCGCCGTCGGGATCGACGACCCAGTCGTCTAGGTCGAGGGCGACAAACGCACGCCGCACGCTCGGTTCGGTGCCGGGCAGGTATGAATAGACGTCTTCGTCAAAGCGCACCGTGTCGCGTCGCACGCCATCGGCATCGCGCTCGATGGAAAAGACCGGTGGGTTGTTGACGATGATATCGGAAGCATCCTGCACCGAGAGCACGGGCTGCCCCTCAATCACCGAACTGGCCGGCTCCGTCGCCGTCCAAAACACGCGCTGGCGACCCGACCAGTCGGGATGCGGTAGAATTTTAACCAGGCTGGTCAGCGGATCGATTTCAATGTCAATGCTGTCGAGTTCGGCCGGTGAAACCGACCACTGTATGGAATCGAGATTGACCGAGGGCCGCGCGCTCTTGATGTAGCGCGACAGGCGACCAATTTGCGTGCTGTCAGCTTCGCCCGGCTTGAGAATCACGTCGGGCACGTCGAGCAACTCCATGCCCGTGACCGATATTTGCATGCCCTGAACGGTGATAAAGCGCTGCTCGCTAATCCCGTCTGACAGCACGAGGCGCGTTTCTAAGACGGCGTTGTCGTTTACCTGAATTTGTCCAAAGTCGATGGGCTGCACGCAGACCAACTGAAAAGTCGCTACCACGCCCGATCCCGTGCGCACGCGATCGCTGCCGCCGCCAATGACCACCCCATATTCGAGCTGCTGGCCGGCAAAATTGCTGGCAATGGATTCTGTTTCGGGAATCAGGTCGTTGGCCTGCTCGCCGGCGCCCTGAAACAGCGGACCGGCGATAAAGGGCTGCACGCCGGGCTGCCCCGCCGTGGTGCCGGTCGTCGGGCGCTGATCAACCACCTGAAACGCATTGTCTGGCACGGTGATAAACACCGACATACCGGCGGCTTCAATGCCGGATATCTCGGCATATACTTCGACCGTTATGGTTTGTCCGACCTGCACGCTGACTTCGCGGCGGTTGGTGCCGGCTTCGCGCAGCTCCAGCGTCTGCGCCCAGAGCGGCGTGCACAAACTCACTAAAGCAACGCTGTAAAGCAGTATTTGACGCCAATGCATGTTCATAGATGAGTCCCGTAGCTACAGAGCATATGCCAGATCAATGCAAATTGCATGCCGGTACGTTCCTATCCAGCGCCTCCCTCCCCTAATTAACCGCCATCGCTCTATTTAGGACATCGCAGAGTATGTATTTGTTTCATCCCCCTTCTTTCTTATCGACCACACGCCCAAAAAAAATGAGAAGTTTTTTCCCACCAACGCAAAAGCGCCGCAGGGGTTTCCCCCTGCGGCGCTTTGTGCCTTGCGATGGCTCAGGTCTTATTTGACCAGCGTCATCTTGCGGATCTGCGAGAAGTCTCCCGCTTCCAGGCTGTAGAAGTAGACTCCAGAGGAGACACTGTGTCCAGCCTCGGTCTTACCGTCCCACTTGATTCGGTAAGAGCCCGCCTTCATCCGGTTGTCGACCAGCGTGCGGACCGTCTGGCCCAGCTGGTTGTAAACCCGCAGCTCTACGTTGCGCGCCGTCGGGATATCGAAGCGAATCTCCGTCGACGGGTTGAAGGGGTTCGGGAAGTTCTGGTGCAGAGCGGCTACCAGCGGCAGCGCCTGCGCCTTTTCGACCCGCATTACGGTGCCCTGGTAGGCACTGTTAACGAACTGACCTTCGAGCACGTCGATCTCGCCCGGATGGTCGGCCAGTGCGACAAAGCGCACGGTGACCAGCTCGGCGTCGCCACTGGCGGACCAGTCGCGGCCGATGCGACCCGAGGCAACCTCGACGCGACCCGGCTGAGCGTTGCTGAAGAAGAGCGCACCCTTCGCGTTGTTAGCGA
>JAYPJE010000048.1:4676-28830 GCA_038128265.1 Gemmatimonadota bacterium | reverse complement strand
GCGGGCTTCTACGGTCGCTCCCGGCACGCCGGACGAGTAGGCGGGTAGCTTGGTGCGAAACGCGCCGCCCAGGAGCATCCACACCGGCTCTTGGCGATAGTGGCCGAGCAAATCCCACAGGGCAATATCCACGCCGGCGATGGCTTCGGCCGTAAAGCCCTGCGTGTGGGAGCGCAGGCGCATGGAAGAAAACATCTGTTCCCACAGCGGAGCGATCTGCCGCGCGTCTTGGCCGAGGATAATGGGCGCCAGTAGGTCGGTAACGACGGTCTGCGCCACGCGCGGTACGACCGGTGCGTGCGCTTCGCCCCAGCCGCGCAGTCCGCTGTCGCTCTCTACGCAGACCAGCAGCGTAGAGCGGTCGCTCGGGTAAACGCAGCGGTGGCGTTCGTCGAGGCGACCGCGGTAGCCCGAGGTATCGGCGGCGCGTTCGGGCAGGACGAGCCCGGCCGTCTCTTCGTAGGTGGTCTGTCCCGACAGCTTGGCCGTAGACAGCAGATAGGTGTGGACCGCTTTTATCCTCATGCGTAGTCTCCAATTTTCGCTGCAAACTACGCATAGGCCCGCACCCCATCAAGCGAACTCAACCGCGCGGTCGGCGCCAGCTATGAGCGGGGGATAGATGCAAAGGCGGTTGCACCCTATCTTTGCGGCATCGCATCAGAGGAGGTGCCACGTGAAGATTACCCAAGTCGATCTATACGAAGTAGAAATACCGCCGATTGCTCCTATCGCACGCTACTTTCCCAAGATCTACGACATCACGCTGTGCCGCGTGCAGACGGACGAGGGCCTGACGGGGTGGGGCGAGTATCAGGGCACGCGCGCCGCACACGCAGCCACCGCCGAAGGGCTGGTCGGCCAGGACCCGCTGGCCTTGGATCCCTTTGCCCAACCCGACGCCTTTACCTGCGCTCTGCTCGATATAGCCGGGTGCGCCTACGGCCTGCCGGTGCACCGCTTTTTTGGTCAGCAGGTGCGCGACCGCGTCCCCGTCTCCTACTGGTCGTGTCATATGGAACCGCACGAGACAGCCGCCGAAGCGGAAGTGGGCCAGCGCCTGGGATTTAACAACCACAAGCTCAAAGCGCGCTCGTGGGACATCGTCGAGACGGCGCGCCAAATGAGGGAGGCGACCGGACCAGACTACACGATCGGCGTCGATCCCAACACCGAATTTGCCCTGCTGCCGACGGCGGCGCGCCTGGCGGCTGAGCTAGAAGATGTGGGCACGGTCGCCGTGTTTGAAGACCCTATGCTCAAGAACAACCTCGAGTGGTATCGCATGCTGCGCGAAAAGACGCACATTCCCATCGCTCTGCATCTGGGCGCGCCGTCGGGCGTGCTGGCCGCACTTAAAGCCGAGTGCGTCGACTACGTCAATTTGGGCGGTTCGGCTGCTCAAGTGCGCAAAGCCGCGGCGCTAGCCGAAGCGGCCGACGTGCCCTGCTGGGTGCAGATGGGCGGCCTGTGCACGGGCATCTTGGCCGCCTATTCGGTGCACCTGCAGGCGACGCTGCCCAACGCCACGTTGCCGTGCGACGAGCTGCCCTTTACGCGCGAGGCCGACGTATTAGCTGGTGGGTTGGAGCTGTCCGAGGGGCACTTCACCGTGCCGATGGGACCGGGCCTGGGAATCGAAGTGGATATGGAAGTTGTCGAGCGCTATCGCGTCGCCTGAAAGAATCGACGCATAAAACAACACACAGAGGAACGATATGAGCCTATCGATTATACCACAGCCGGTTCGCGTTACGGAAAACAGCGGCACCTACGCGCTGCACAGCGGGCAATCTATTGCTGCACGTGGCCCATCGGCCGCGGCGGCCCTACCTGCGGTGCGGCGCGTGTTGGCCGAGGCTGGTATCGCGCTGGAGGCCGCCGAAGCCGGCGCGTTTGTTCTCGAGGAAAACGCCGCGCTGCCCGAGGAGGGCTACCAACTCTCTGTTGCCGAGGACGGCCTGCGGCTAGCGGCCAGCTCGGCGGCCGGATTTTTCTACGGCGCGCAGACGATCGGCCAGCTGCTGCCGGTCAACTGCGATGGCGCGGCCCAGCTGCCCTGCGCGCAGATAGAGGACGCGCCGCGCTTTGCCTGGCGCGGCATGCACCTGGACGTGTGCCGGCACTTTTTTTCCGTCGACTTTGTAAAGCGCTACCTCGACTGGATGGCGATGCACAAGTACAACGTCTTTCACTGGCACCTGACCGAAGATCAGGGCTGGCGCTTGGCCGTGGAAAAGTACCCCAAGCTGCAGGAAGTGAGCGCGTGGCGCACCGGAGAGGACGGATCGCGGCACGGCGGTTTTTACACGCACGGAGAAGTGCGCGAGGTCGTCGAGTATGCACGGCAGCGCCACATCCGCGTCGTGCCCGAAATCGAACTGCCCGGCCACGCACAGGCCGCGCTGGCCGCCTACCCCGAGTACTCCTGCACGGGGGGTCCGTTTGAGGTCGTGACGGAGTGGGGCGTGTTCGACGAGGTATACTGCGCCGGCAACGACGCGACGTTCCGCTTTTTGGAAGACGTATTTGAGGAGGTCCTGGCGCTCTTTCCCGACGACTACGTGCACATCGGCGGCGACGAATGTCCCAAGACGCGCTGGAAGGCGTGTCCCCGCTGTCAGCAGCGCATGCGCGACGAGGGGTTAAAAAGCGAAGAGGAACTGCAGAGCTACTTTGTGCGCCACTTTGCCGCTTGGCTAGCGGCCCGCGGCAAAAAGCCCATTGGCTGGGACGAAATCTTGGAGGGCGGTCTGGCCAAAGAGGCGGCCGTTATGTCGTGGCGCGGCGAGCAGGGCGGCTTCGTGGCTGCATCGGCCGGTCACGATGTAGTAATGGCGCCGGAGACGCACGTCTACTTTGATCGCCGCCACTACGACCGCGAAGACGAGCGCGGGCGCCTGAGCGTCAATACGCTGGAAAACGTCTATTCTTACGAGCCGATCCCCGCCGAGCTGGACGCCGATCGGGCGCACCACATCCTCGGCGTTGAAGGCACCATGTGGACGGAGGGCACGCCGCAGCCGGAGGATGTTGCCTATATGCTCTTTCCCCGCGTCGTGGCGCTGGCCGAAGTGGCGTGGTCACCGCAGGAAGCGCGCGACTGGAATAGCTTCAAGAGCCGATTGCGCGCCCACGGCGCGCGGCTGACGGCCGCCGGCATCGGCTACTATCCCGACGCCGGCGTTTGGGGCTAGGGCCTTGCGCGCTCAGCCGAACTGCGGCACCTCGTTGCGCGGATTGTCCGCCGGGCCAAAGGCCTGGTAGGCCAGATTAAAGTAGCACTTTTGGCTGTCCGTCATCTGCGCAAAGGCTTCGGCGCTGGGTCGCCGCGGCTCCTGGGCGTGGTAGATGGCGGCGCGGTCGTTGAACTTGTAGAACAGCCCGTAGCGCGGCTCGTCGTTCTGCCACGAGGCGGCCCCGTGCGCTAGCGTCTCGGTAAAGATGATGGCCGATCCGCGCGGGGCGGCGATATTGCGCACCAGCGGCCCACCAAAGGCGAAGAGCTCCCTGCGGTCTTCCGCCGGCACGGAAAAATCCGATTTGTGGCTGCCGGGCACGCAGGCAAAGCCGCCGTCCGCTTCGCTGATGTCCTGTAGCGCGATGGAGACCACCGTAAGCCCGGTGTAGATCTGGCCGTTGTGCACGCCATAGCGAAAGTTGACGCGCCCGCCGCGGTGGCCGCCGTGCATTTCAAAGGGCGGGCAGCCCTTGTGGCGCACAAAGCTGTAGCAGCTCTCGCAGCGCAGGTGTGAGCCGATGATTTCCGTCAGCACGTCGGTGATAGCGGGATGGTCGATCAGCGTGAGAAAGGGCTCGCCGGCTTCGTAGAGACCAGCCGCGTTGTACCAGGTGCCGTTGGCGTCGTAGCCGTCCGGCGTCTTTTCCATGGGCCGCACGCGCTCTTTGATCTTGGCAATGGCCTGATCGCAGTCGGCGTCGCTCAGCACGTCTTCCACTACTAAGTACCCCTGTAAATCGAATAGGTATTTCTGGCGTTCGTTCATCGAGCGTTCTTCTCCGTGAAAAGCGCGGCGCTATGCATCGGGTGCGCCGCCTCTAAATAAGGGTTCGCACTGCTTGAGAAAGGTGTCGTAGTCATGTGCCCGAAACGCGTCGGGATCCCATGCCGTCTCGCTGAGATGGTGCGCTTTGCCAGGCGGAATAATATACGTTTGGGCCGATAGGATGCCCTCGTCGGTGTGCACGTCGACCGAGATGCGCTCGTAGAGATCGCCCTCAAAAAAGTCGAGGTGCTCCACGGCCGCGGAGTCGACGCCCAAGTAAAGACGACCCGCTACGGAGGTGCCGGGCGCGGGCACAATGCCGGGATAGCTGGCGCAGCGCACGCGGTAGCGCGCGTAGTCTTTCAATACGGCGCTTTGCGATGGAAAGTGCGTTCCCGTGACGGCCTGCATAATTTCTGCAAAGAGCAGCGAGCCGTAGGTAAAGACCGCGGTGGACATGGATGTGTTAGGATGGCGCGCTAGGGTTGTGGGCGATGCCGCGGGTTTATACTACCGAGTAAAGAATCCGTTTTTTTGTGGCCATATCCGTTTGAGATCGACGAGCAGACTGTGTCTACAGACGTTCGGTAACGCCGAAAACTTGCACCTTCTGGGCTTTGCCTTTAACCGCAACCTCACCGAGCGAATTGAAGACGTACTCGCTTTCGTCGGCCAGTTCGTTGACCACGGTCTCGCTGACCAACAGGGTGACGGAAAGCTCTTTGGTTACGCCTTCGAGCCGCGAGGCCGTGTTGACACAATCACCAATTACCGTGCCTTCCAAGCGTTCGGCAAAGCCCACAATGCCTGCGACTAGCGGACCCGTATGAATACCGATGCCAATGCGAATGGGGGGCCGACCTTGCTCTGCGGTGCGCGTATTGAACAGGGCTAAATGCTGTTCCATTTTCAAGCCGGCCGCTACGGCCTCTCCAGGCGAGTTGGGAAAGATCGCCATAATCGCATCGCCGATGTACTTGTCAATGAAACCACCGTGCTCGCGAATAACGGGTGCCATCGTTCCCAAGTAGTCGTTTACAAAAGCAAAGGTTTCGGCCGGGCTCATCGACTCCGAGAGCGGTGTAAAGTCGCGAATGTCGGAAAAGAGCACCGTCATCGCGCTCTCTATTTGGTCGTCCAGTTCTGTTTCGGTAATGGACTCTTTGCCCAGCAGGCGCAGGAACTGGCGCGGTACGAACCGACTGTTTGCTTCGGCGAGCTTCTGCAGCTCGTTGTAGGCCGAAGCATTGTCGATGGCGGCAGCTACTTGGTTGGATACAATAGTCAGTATTTCTTCGTCCAGTGCATCAAAGGCATTGGCTTTGTCGCTTTCCACTGTATATACGCCGACGAGTTTGTCTTTGACCTGCAGAGGAATGGCGATCTGGCTGTCGGCGTCTTTCAGCGATGGAAGAGCATCGGCGTCTGCGCCCGCTGTTCGCTGCACGTAGCGTCGCCGCGTGCGCAGCCCCATCATGCGCATAATCTTGCGTCGCTGTGCCACCGTGCCGATGACGCCTTTGCCCATGGGGACGGTCATACCGATCCCTTGGTCTTCGTGGCCGTGGCTGGCGGCAACGCGTAGCTGTTCGTCTTCGTTCAGTAATATCATGCAGTGTTCAAAGCCAAAGACCTCGTGCATAAGGGACATGATATTGCCAAACAACACTTCGAGATCGAGCGTGTTGAGGATCTCGGAGGAGATGGTCTGAATGATTTTGATTTCGTCGGTTTTGCGACTGAGCTGATCGTTTAATTGATCAATCTGCCGCTGGTTCTCCGACATCTGTTGTTTTATTTCATGCGACAACCCCGTTTCGCTCATATCGATTTAGCAGGGTGTTGAGCTTCGGTCAAATGAGAGACCGAATGCACTTTAAACACGTAGGCACTTTGCAGTTTAAACACATCTTCCATATTCGACATGGATGCAATGGCAGCCAGCTGCATATCCATCTCGTCGAACAGAGCCCCTTCCGTTTCAGTGCGCACGTGTTCTATCTCTAGGACCCACATGCTATTGTCTGCTGGGTGGATCACTTGGACGACGGCGTGCTTGTTGTTCTGCAAATTGCGGAACGTCTTGGAAAAAAACTGATTCGAGATCGCAACGTGGGTTTCGTCAACGGGGTAGACTTGGCTCACGCACGTACAGTTGGGAATATTCTCGTCAGAAGTCGTTACGATCCACGCTGGAACAATGCCCTGCAGAGCGGGTATGAGGTCTTCGGCTATCATAAGAGCTTTACTCCTGCGCGATTTCCGGGCGTTTGGTCGTACACGTTGAGAACTTGAATGTGAAAAGCTTTTGCCGGGCGCGTGACCATGCGCTTCCAGCCCTCCGCGCCTTCTTCCCCGAAAAACATGGCAACGATTTCTCCGGAGCGCGCGAGCATTGTATCACAGAGATCGAGGTCGCTATCACTAGCTTGCTCTACGCGCGTACATACACCGACGAACTGGCGCGTTTCGAAGTTGCTGATATCACCAACGGTGACAGCAATATGGTCATTCTCCTGTACATCGCTCAGAATAGAATGAGCCGTAACTTCGGGAATAAACACAACGACGTCGTTCGCCTTTTCGCCGGATCGAATACCCTGGGCCCGCGCGAAATGAGGCCGCTTATGCTCGCTACTTGAGCCGACCACAATCGATACGGGACCATCAAACAAGGCCAGGACTTCTGGCTGTGATGATAGGTCTAGTTCGCTCACAGTACACTCCTATCTATTGACGTGCTGTTCGCTGTTCAGATAACCAACTCTGCCGCTTAATGAGTAATAAATTAAAATGAGTGGTCAACCCATTAATGCTACTCAACCATTTCTCTATGGGCTTGACCAATACATTTGAAGGGCCCGTTCAGCATTTGTATCTCCCCTATCATATCCCTTTCCCACCGTGCCGTTAACTAGATTGTACCATCGCATATCCTCACCGCGGTGCGATGGTTCCTGGTTGGCAGACAGCAGTTCAATACAGCCCTGCGATGAACGCATACTGTAGACGCCCTCTGGGCGCGTATAGCCCTCGCCTCGATAGACGTGCAGCAGCGTGTTGAGCGAGCGCAGAGCGTGAAAGGCCGGGCGCGGATTGCAGCGCGTATCGAGCAGGCCGTGGCACGCGTCCATGGTGCGGTCCAGATCCTGCGGCGGATCGACAAAGAGGTAGCCGTCGGGCAGCGCGGCGGCGGCAAAGAGCGCGCGACAGGCCAGCAGGGCATGCGCCTCGTCATCGAGGTGCGGCAGGCTCAGCAGCCAGTCCACCCGTCCAATGTGCGAAAGAGAGGGCAAGGCTCGATAGGCGTCCACGCTTTCGATGGGCTGCCCGTCGCCGTCGATGCGGCAGCAGACGCTTTCGATGCGCAGGTCGCTCTGGGCGAGCCGCGCGTTTAGTTCGACCAGTTCGTCAACGCGATAGCCGATGCGCGTGCGCGGGTGCTGCTTGCCGTAGACGTTCTGTCCGGGCAGCACGGGACACAGCGCCAGCGGCGTGCGGCGCCGGCAGTCGGCCAGATGCGCCAAACAGCGCTCGCTCGGCCACGGGTTGCCGGCCAGCTGTACCTCCCACGCGTTGGCCGCGTTGGGATGGTTGTCGAGCAGCGCGTGTAGGTCGACGCTGTCATCATAGGCTACAAAGGCCTGTACGCGCACGCCCTCGGCGCGCAGCATCTGCAGGCGGCGGTTTTGCAGCGGGTCGCCTAAGTCGGTCGACGGCGCGCGCGCGCAGGTTGCACCCATTTCCAGAATGGACAGGAAGGGGTAGTCGTTGCGCACGCGCTGGCGCACTACGGAGGGAAACGCGATCGGCACCTGCGCCGTCGGGCAGAGGGCGTGGGTCAGCGTCCATCCCAGCGGCGCGCCCTGAAGGGCGGCCGACGTGCGCGTCAAGAAGCGCGTCTCGTCCGCTCGTAGGCTCTCTTGGCCTTCTGTCCGCACGAGGTGGAGGTCAATGCGGTCGTCGACGAGCCGGCAAAAGTAAAACCCCAGTTTCTCGCGGTCGTCGCGCCCTTGCTCCGATGCCGGAGCGCTGGCAAATAGATGGCCAAAGCCGGGACGAGTAAAAGATGTCGAGGGCACAACCGCTATGCGCGTATCGCGCAGGCGATCGTAAAAGGCAAAGTGCACGTGGCCGCAAAAGAGCATCTCTACCCGGTGCGCTACGAGCAGGTCGAGTAGCCAAGTGCGGTCCGGCTCGCCGATGTTGTCGTAGTGGCCCAGGTGGGGTTCGTTCGCATCCCACAGGTAGGGCGGCAGATGGAGAAACACGACGAGGCGTCGATCGGCGTGCTCGGCTAGCTCGCGCTCAAAAAAGGTGCGCTGCTCGGCGCAGTAAGGCGTGTTCAGCGTCTGTGAGTTGAGGACGATGGCGCGCAGCGGGCCGCAGTCAAAGGCGTAGTGCGAAGGGCCGAAGCGGCGCTGGTAGGTCTCGAGGCTGGCATCGTCTGTCGGGTGCGTTGGCATGGATGCATCGGGTTTGTCGCCGACGTCGTGGTTGCCGGCCACGTGGTGGGGTGCAAGGCCGCTGGCGCGCAGTTGGTCTAGCGCTTCGTCCAGCGCCCGCGCAAAGAGGGGCGTATCGGGGTACTCTTGCACCAAGTCGCCTAAGTGAACGGCCACGTCGCGGGGCAGCGCCGCCGCCGTCTGTAGTGCGACGAGCGCACGGGCGCTCTGGTGGCGGCGCGATTCAAATTCCAGCGGTGCGTTGCCGGGATCAATCATGTAATGCGTGTCGGAGATTACGACGAACTGGTGCGCTGCATCGGGCAGTAGAGAGAGGTCAAACGTGAGCGACATGCGCTAGCTCCAAACGGCGTGCTTGCCGGGATAGAAAGCAGGTTGTATCATCATTGCATTGCATAATAGAGAAAGCTCCTATGTTGATCAATCGCACCGTACAATGGGCGCTGCTCGTGGCCGCCGGTGCGTCGTTTGCGTGCCTCGCATCGGTGGAGATTACCTGGGCGCAGCAGGAGAGCGCCGCGGCGCTGCCGCAGGGAACAGAACAAGCGCTCCTCGACCTGACCCAACGCCTGCAGGCCTTGGAGCGCATGCTGTATTTGGGTGGGTTGGCCGTTGTGCTGCTAGGTTCGCTGTACATGGTTTGGCGCAGACTGCGTCCAACCGCGCTGAGCGGCCGCGCATTGGTGCTGCGCGATAGCAGCGGACGCGAGCGCGTCCATATTTCTGCCGAGCGGGGCATTGAACTGCGCGACGCGCGCGGCTATGGCCGCCTGCGGCTCGGCTTGGATATCGACGACGGCGGTGGACTGGTTGTGTCCGACACGGCAAACCGGCCGCGCCTGCGCCTGCTGGTGGGCAACGACGGCGTGCCGCGCGTCGAGCTGTGCGATGCCGATGGGTGCGAGCGCGCCAGCTGGGCGCTGGGAGAAGACGGCGCGCCGGGGTTGGGTTTTTACGATGCCGACGGGGTGCCGCGCGTGGGCTTGGGAACGACGGATAACGGCCGCATGCTGCTCAGCTTTATGGATGCCAGCGGCCGCATTCGCCTGCAGCAGGGCCTCGGCGAACAGGGCGCACCCGAGCTCAAGCTACAGGATGCCAACGGCCGCCCGCGCGCCTCGCTGCGCGTGCGCGACGACGGCATGTGCCTGCTCGAGCTGCGCGACGAAGATGGATGCACGCGAACGATGGTTGGCGTCCTGCAGGAGGGCTTGGCCTGGATGGGCTTGCTGGACGGCCAGCAGCGTTTTCGCGCCGGACTCGGTGCGCGCAAGGACGGTCGGCCGCGCTTGGATCTCTACGATGCCGAAGGGCACACGCGCGCGACGCTGCACATGGACGACCGCGGTGCAGCGACCCTAGAACTGGTGGACGCCGACGGCGGTGGGCGTTTCCGCGCTCCGTAAAAACAGGGAACAAATGGACAAAGCCGTAATCATGGCCCGCGGGCTGGGAACGCGCATGCGCGCGACCAATCCGCAGGCGAAGTTGGACGCACAGCAGTCGGCCGTTGCATCCACGGGCATCAAGGCGCTGATACCGATCGGACGTCCCTTTCTCGACTATGCGCTGGGGGCGCTAGCCGAGGCTGGTTATCGCCGCATCTGCCTGGTTATCGGCCCCGAACACGATGCGCTGCGGAATTATTGCGCGCAGGAGTTAGACTGTCGACGCCTAAAGATAGAATTCGCCGTGCAGCACGAGCCGCGCGGCACGGCCGACGCCGTACTGGCCGCCGAAGAGTTTGCCGCCGGCGAAGAGTTTGCCGTGGTCAATTCCGACAATTACTACCCAGTATCAGCGCTGTCCAGCCTGCGCGCGTTGGAGGGCCCGGGCCTGGCCGTCTTCGCGCGCGACAGTATGATTGCCGAGGGCAATATACCCGCAGAGCGCATACTCAAATTTGCCCTCGCCGAGGCGGATGCCGACGGCGTGCTGCAGCGCATTGTCGAAAAACCCGACGACGCGACGGTAGAGACACTGCGGGGGCCGCTAGGCGTTAGCATGAACTGCTGGCGCTTTGATGCGCGGATCTTTGCCGCCTGTCGAGCAATCGGGCCGTCGGCGCGCGGAGAGTTTGAGCTGCCGGATGCCGTCCAATACGCCATTGACCATCTCGGCGTGCGCTTTGCCATGCGGATATGCCAAGCCGCCGTGCTGGATCTGTCGAATCAGGGCGACGTCGAGTCGGTGGCGCGCTTGTTGGGCGATGTGGAGGTGGCGCTATGACGCTTTCAGAGCTGATGGAAGGGCGGGCGAGTGAGCCGTTAGAGCGGGCCGGCCTGTCGCCGCGCGAAGCGCTTGCTAAAGCCCGGCTCTTTGCGCGCGCGGCCGAGGCGCTGCAGGGGGGCGGAGCGGGCGGGTCAGCCACCGTGCACGCCTACTTTGTTCCGGGTCGCATAGAAGTTTTGGGTAAGCACACCGACTACGCGGGTGGGCGCAGTATCGTCGCCGCCGTGGAACGCGGTTTTTGCATGGTGGCCGTGCCGCGCGCCGATGCGCGGGTAACGGTAACGGCCGTCGGTATCAACGAGCGGCTCGAATGCGCGCTGGATGCGCACATGGACGTGCCCGAAAGCGGCTGGACCAACTATCCCATGACGGTGATGCGGCGTCTAGTGCGCAACTTTGGCGCGCTGCGCGGGGCCGATATCGCCTTTTTGAGCGACCTGCCCGTCGCGGCGGGCATGAGCAGTTCGAGCGCGTTTATGGTGGCGACCTACCTCGTACTGGCGGCGGGCAACGACCTATCGGCGCGCGCCGAGTACCGCCAGCACATCGGGAGCGATTTAGAGCTAGCCGCCTACTTGGGCACGGTCGAGAACGGCCAGAGCTTTGGCGGCCTGACGGGCGATCGCGGCGTCGGTACCTTTGGCGGCAGCGAGGACCATACGGCTATTCTATGCTCGGAGCCGGGCCAGCTGGGGCAGTTTGCCTACTGTCCGGCGCGCCTGGAGCAGCGCATTGCCGTGCCGGAGGAGTACGCGTTCTCCGTCGGTTTTTGCGGGGTGGTTGCCGAAAAGACCGGGGCGGCTCAGGACCTATATAATCGGGCGGCGCTGCAGGTGGGGGCCATCGTCGACGCGTGGCGTGCTGCCACGGGCGAAAGCCAGGTGTATCTGGCCGACGTGCTGCGCTCAGAGCCGCGCGCCGCAGAGCGGCTGCAAAGCGCGCTGGGAGCGACTGCCGAAGGACCCTATGCGCCGGAAGCGCTGCAGCGGCGCCTGCAGCATTTTTTGATCGAGGACGGAGAGATTATCGACGCGGCGTCCGCGGCGCTGCGCGGTGGCGATCTGGCAGAATTTGGTCGTCAGGTCGACCGCTCGCAGCAGCACGGCGTCGATGTTCTGGGCAACCAGATTGCGGAGACGGCAGACATGGCGCGCTTGGCCCGTCGCGAAGGCGCCCTAGCGGCGTCGGCCTTTGGCGCCGGATTCGGCGGCGGCGTGTGGGCGCTGGTCGAGCGAGACCGCGCCGACGAGTTCAACCGCGCCTGGCAGGCGGCTTATGCAGAAGCCCATCCACAGGCGGCGCAGTCGGCCAGCTATTTCGCATCGCGACCCGGGCCGGCTGCATGCGCGCTCTGAGCAAGCGGATCACTGGCCGCTGCTTGAGCGGCCTTTTTTATCGCGCTATACTATAGTCTCCTGAGCAGTTTGTCTCGCGGAAGCCCGTTAGAGAACGATTGGGTATGTTAAGAGATTTAGTTGGCAGGCTTTTTGGCTTTGATGCCGAAATTGGCGAACTGCGTCGACGAGTTGAGGAACTGAGCTGGGATAGTTCTTTTGGCATGTGGACCCGCGAGGCCTTTCTGCAGTTTTGCCACGTGATGCCGCGCGCTACGCGCTGTGTGGCCTTTATCGATCTGAACCGCATACACGACCTGAACGAACAGCTGGGCTATAGCGAAGTGGATCGCCGCGTCAAGGAAATGTTCTCCGTTCCTTTCCGCCGCAGCGATGTTGTCGCGCGCTGGTACTCGGGTGATGAGATCGTCATCCTATTCGATTCGGACATGGCCATCGCCCAGCAAAAGATGGATGAGTTAAACCGCTCTGCTGCCGAACAGGACCTGACGTTCTACTACGAAATTGGCGAGTGGGCCATCGGCAAACAGACGATAGAGTGCGTAGTAGACGAACTGACGAAAAAGGTTCTAGAGCACAAGGGGCGAGAGCCCCGCTAGCGCGCTGTGCGGTACGGTCTCTGTTGGGGAGCGAAATATGACGCGAACACACATAGGACGACACAGTCTAGAAGCGCTGCGCGATCACTATCGGCGCTACCTGTTTGAAGAGTATCTGCCTTTCTGGCAGCGCCACGGCATTGATCGCGAGCTGGGCGGCTTTATGTGCGCCATCGACCACGACGGCACGCGTTCGAGCGATAGCAAATACATGTGGTATCAGGGGCGCGGCCTGTGGACCTACTCCTACCTCTACCGCCATTTTGGCGGCGAAGAAAATCTGGAAGTAGCGCGCAAGGCGAAAGAGTTTCTGCTGCGCCACGGCCGCGACGAGAGCGGCGATTGGGTGCAGAGCCTGACGCGCACGGGTCAAGTCGAATCGCCGGCGACACCGCGCGGCTATGCGACGCTTTTTGTGGCCGAGGGGATGCAGGCCTATGCGCACGCTACGGGCGACGAAGAGGCCATGCAGGTGGCACAGCAGGCGCTGTGGCGTGGGCTAGCGCTGTTTGACGACCCCGAGCGCTCCGTCGACGAGGGCTATATCCCGCTCGGCTACAAAGGGCAGCGGCCTTTGGGCAGCCATATGGTGCTCATTCTAATCCTCACCCAGATGCTGGAGCAGGTGCAGGACGAGCGCTTAGAGGCGCTCGCCGATCGCGTGGTCGATGCGATCGTTCACAAGTACTGGAATCCCGAGTACGGTCTGATGAACGAAGTATTGGCCCACGACTACTCGCGCCCGGACGACGCCAACGAGTCCTTTATCTACTTGGGTCACGCCATTGAGACGCTGTGGATGCTGATGCCCGAGGCGCTGCGCCGCGGCGATCGACACCTTTTCGACTTGGCCGCCGAGCGCTTTCGCCGCCACCTAGAAGTATCTTGGGACGATGTCTACGGCGGCTTTTTGCGCGCCTTGGACGTGCACGGCGCCTACGAGTACGACAAAGTGCTGTGGTTGCAGGAAGAAGTGATGATCGGCTGTCTGATTCTACTCGAGCACACCGATTGGGACTGGCCGGCGCAGTGGTTTGAGCGCACCTTTGACTACGTCGAAGCGCGCTTTTCGCTCCAGCAGCACGGTTTTCCGCTCTACTTGTACAGCGGCGATCGCAACGTGCGCTTTGTCGAGCACGTCACGCGCAAGGAAAACTACCACCATCCGCGCTGCGTGATGCGCAACCTGCTGACACTGGAGCGCATGATTGAGCGCAGCGGCGCGCCGTCGGGTGCGTGGAGCTAGCGCAGTAAAAATTGCACGCGCAGAAGCACTTCTGCCGATTGGAAAGGATGTGCAGTGTCCGATACACCCGTTACCCTTATAACCGGCGGTGCCGGCTTTTTGGGTTCGCATCTGAGCGACCGGTTTCTGGCCGAGGGACACAGAGTTGTAGTGATGGATAACTTTCTCACCGGCTCGCGTGGAAATATAGCACACCTATTGGATCATCCCCGCTTTGAGCTGATCGAGCACGATATCACCCGCTACATTGATTTTCCCGGCCGCCTCGACTACATAATGCACTTTGCATCGCCCGCTTCGCCGGCTGACTACCTGAAGATGCCCATCCAGACGCTCAAGGTGAGTTCGCTGGGCACGCACAACGCGCTGGGGCTGGCGCTGGCCAAAGGGGCTCGGCTGCTGCTGTCTTCCACATCGGAAGTGTACGGCGATCCGCTGGAACACCCGCAAAAAGAGTCGTACTGGGGCAACGTCAATCCCATTGGCTACCGCGGCGTATACGACGAAGCTAAGCGCTTTGCCGAGGCCATGGTTATGGCCTATCACCGCACGCACGGCGTCGAGACGCGCATCGTGCGCATCTTTAACACATACGGTCCGCGCATGCGCCTGGACGATGGCCGCGGTCTGCCCAACTTCATGCGTCAGGGCATACTCGGCGAAGACATCACCATTTATGGAGACGGCAGCCAGACGCGCAGCTTCCAATTTGTCAGCGATTTGGTCGACGGTCTGTGGCTGCTGTTGATGAGTGATGAAGTCATGCCGGTCAACATTGGCAACCCGGTCGAGATTTCGATCAAGCAGCTGGCCGAGGAGATTCTCGAACTGACGGGCAATAAGAGCGAGATCACCTATCAGCCGCTGCCGGCCGGCTTTGAGGACGATCCCAAGATTCGCCAGCCGGACACTACGCGCGCCCGCACCATCCTCGGTTGGGCGCCCAAAGTGGATCGCATTGATGGACTGAAGGCAACGCTAGAAAACTTCAGGGAGCGACTGCAGAAATAGGGCGGTTCGCGGCCATCGCCGCGTCGCGCCGCGCTTTCATCCCCTGCGTGTGGCATGCCCCGGGCGGCTGTCCCATCGCTAAAATCCGCAAAAGCAATCCGGCAATAGCGTCGATAAATTACGGCAATGGACTTGTGTGTACAGACGTCATAGATGTGTCGAGAGGAGTGCGTGCAATGATGCAAATGCGAGACCGCTGCGCTGCGCTGCTGCTGTTGTTGGCCCTGTGTAGCTGCGGCGAAGATCGCGCCGAAACGCCCTACGGTGACGCGGAGCGCGTCGCAGCGTATCGCGCCGAGATCGCGCCCCTCATCGCCGAGATCAACGACATCGAGCAGGCCCTGCGTGCGATGGCCGTGGGGTCTACTGACCGCGCCACGGGCGCGAATCTGGCCGCGGCCTGTCAGGTGTTGGATGCTCGCTTGGTGGCCGTGCTCGATCGGTTGGACTCCGTTTCGCCGCCGCGCAAACTAAAACAAACGCACGCCGATATGCGCACCGCCGTCGAGCTGCGCCAGCGCGCCTGCGTGCATATTGCCGCCGGCTGGCAGATCGAACAGGATCAGTCTTTTGAAGTGGCAGAGTCCTTCTACCTAGAGGCCGAGGCGCTGCTGGCCGAAGCCAACGTGCGACTGCTGGCCGTCGATCGGGTGCTGGGGGAAATAGATGTGGCGCTCGGCCAGCACGCGACTAGCCCAACGGCCTAGAGCTCGGCGTAGCGCGGCAGGTGGTCGAGAAAGCGAAACTGGTTTCGCTCGCGGTCGATGGCGTAGCAGTAGTGCTGCAGGCCATTGCTGACGAGCAGGTAGCGCGCGCGCAGGGTGCGGTTGTAGTGGGCAATCTGATCGAGGGTTTCCTGCGAAATAGCTACCTTCGGCTCTTTGCACTCGCCCACTAGCAGCGGCGTGCCACCGCGGTCGTAGACGACCAGATCGGCGCGGTGGAGCTGACCGTGCACTTCGAGGGAGTGCTCGATGGCGATTAGGCCGCGCGGATAGTCCATGTCCTGCACGAGAAACTGCACAAGGTTCTGTCGCACCCATTCCTCGGGGGTCAGGACGACATACTGGCGACGCAGCCCGTCGAGGATCTCGCGCCGGCCGTCGACGGTGCGCGTAGTGAAGTCGTAGGTGCGCGGAAAGTTGAGCGGCGGCGTGGTCAGATCTGTTGCGGCCACGCTAGGGGCTTTCCGTGGGTCGTGTCGCGCGCTGCGGTAGACCATCGTGTTTGCATCTTCCACCTTGCGTTAAGTAGAGGGTGGAAGATGCATCGACTGGCCTACTTCAACAAGAGCATTTTGTGCACCTGTGCTGCGCCCAGCCCCTCCAAGCGGGCCAGGTAAACCCCACTGGCTACACCGCGTCCGTCGCTATCGTCACCGTTCCACACCACGCTGTAGGATCCGGCCTGCTGCATCCCGTCAATCAGCGTGCGCACTTTTTGACCGCTGAGGCTGTAGATATCGAGTTGCACCGAACCGGCGGTGTTCAGACGGTAGCGCAGCGTCGTGCGCGCATTAAACGGGTTGGGGTAGTTGGCTTCCAAGGCGAAATCGACCGGCGCGGAGCTCGCATCGGCTTCCTCGACGGCGGTTGGACCGTTCGGCGGGCCTGCTGCAACCAGGCGCACATCGTCGATGTAGAATGTGCCGCGTAGGCTCCCCACTATGCGCAGCGACTCTATGCGGCCGTCAAGCGGTAGCCTATCCAGCGGCACTTCGACGACCTGCCAGCTGCGATTCTCCAGATCTATTTGCTCGATTACGCTGAACAATTGGTCCGTTTGGCCGTTGGCCGTTATGGAAAATGAGGGGCGGAACCCGCCCGTCGCATTACCTGGATGTACCGCAAAGCGCAGCGCTCTGTAGCCGGCCTGTTCAACCGGTGTTGGCGGCATCCACTCTATGGTGAAGCCGGTGGCCTCCACTCGCAGCGCAGTTTGTCCGGCAAAGGTCGTATCGGTCTGTGCCCCGTCGAGCGCGGCGCTAAAGAGCGTTCCCTGATTCCAGCGCAGCAGATCGTCGTAGACGATGCGATCGCGTTCGGGGAGGACAACGACGGAGCGCGTAATCTGATTGCGCTCACCGGCCTGTTCCAGCGCGATGGTGATATTTCTGCGCCCGTTGTCTGGGCCGGCCGGCACCTCGGCCTGCAGGCGATAGGTCGCGTTGTCGATGCGCTCCAACGGCAGCTCTGCCGGGCCACCAAAGGCGCTTAGGTCGGCAACGGCGCGCACCGGCTGTTCCGGGTCGGGCTGGCGCACGATGCGCAGCGTCGAGTTGATGCGCAGCGTCGACCCGACCAGCAGGCTGTCGGCAGGAGGATTTTCCCATAGCCCCTGCAGGGAACTGGCCTCGATGCGGAAAATGGCCTGGGTAAAGCGGTCGCTGGTCAGGTAGAGAAAGCCCCTATCGTCGGTGATTAGGCCGACCGGCGTGCCCCAGAACTCGTTGCTATTGGGGTCGGGGCGAAAGCCGGTGACAAAGTCGCCGATGCGCGCATTGGACCCATCCGGTTCGCTGAACAGCACGGACACTTTATAGCCGGGATCGTTGCCCAGCACGCCGGCGCGGAAGGCGACGAAGGCGGCATTCTTATACTGCGGCGGGAATTGGTCGCGGGTGTAGAAGTGTAGCCCCATTGGCGCTAGGTGGGCTGGCACCAGTGCTACAGGGCGGCGGATGCTGGTCACGCGCGCGCTGTCTTGGGCGGTGATCGGAAAGATTGCGTCCCGGTACTGTGATATGGAAAAGTCGACCCATTTCTGGTAGCCAAAGGCCAGGGGCCAGCCGTGAAAGGAGTTTTCGGGAATGATGTTGATCCACTCGGGTGGCAGTGCGGCTCCTTCGCGGTCGTGTCCGTTGCCGGCGGCCCAGAGCTGGCCGGTGATGGGGTGCAAGTCCATGCCGATGGCGTTGCGCAGGCCGCTGGCGTATATGCGGCGCCCGCTGCCGTCTGCGTTGAACTGTAGAATCGTGGCGCGCTCGGGGTCGTCCTCGCGGCACAGGTCGCAGCCGGAGCCGACGTGGAAATAGAGCTTGTCGGTCTGCTCGTCAAAGACGAGGGTGTGCGTAATGTGTTCGGAGGCACGGCCCATGATGCCGGGCACTCGGATAAACTCCTCGCGTTCCTCGTAGTAGCCGTCGCCGTCGCCGTCGGACATCTTGTAGATCATGTCGTGGTCGGCCACGTAGAGGTGGCCTCGGTAAAAAGCGATGCTGTGCGGCCAGAGAAAGCTGTCGGCTGCCACGTAAACGCTGTCGGCGCGGCCGTCGCCGTCGGGGTCGAGAAAAGCCAGCACGTCGCTGGTGCGTCCCGGGTCGGGCGACCACTGGTTGGTGCCTCGAGTGTGCATATTGGCCAGGTGCAGCACGCCGCGGTCGTCAAAGGCCATAAAACGCGCCTTGTTCACCCGGTTCGAAAAAAGCTTGATCTTAAAGCCGGGCGGCAGGTTGAGCGAGCGCCCCGGCAGCCCTTCGATGGGCGTGGGCTGCAGATGCAAGTCCACTTTGGGCGCAAGGCGTAGCTCACCCGGCGGGTAGTCTTGCTGTGCTACCGCGGGCGAAGATTCGGCGCTCGTAAGGGCTATGCCCAGGGCGAGTGAGGCGATCCATTTTTTCATCGTGCATTCTCTCGTCTAGCGTATGCTGATTGGCGGCGAGGAGTTGGCTCTCCTGCGCTCGTCGCGGGTCGGGTCTATGGCCACCCCGTTTAGAGACGCGCCAGCGCCGCGCCGGGTTATGCAAAAAGACGTATCTGGAAGCATGAGACGAGTGGAGAGCGGGAAATGTTTCCTGCCGCACGCTATTCGGGGTCGTATTGGATGCGAAAAATGCCGGGGGTGACCAGGTCGCTGCTGATGTATAGGAAGCCGTCTCTGTCGGTGACGACGCCCATGGGCTGGGCCCAGTAGAAGCTGTCCTGTGGATCTGGGCGAAAGCCGGTCATAAAGTCGGCCATGCGCGCATGCGTGCCGTCGGGTTCGCTAAAGAGCACCGACAGCTTGTAGCCCGGATCAAAGCTGCTGCCCGTGCCCGAGTGAAAGGCGATAAAGGCGGCGTTCCTGTAGCGTTCGGGAAACTGGTCGCGCGTGTAGAAGTGCAGCCCCATCGGGCCTAGGTGGGCGTCGACCAGCGCCGTTGGCCGCTCCACGCGCTCTACTAGGGCGCTGTCCTGGGCTGTAATGGGCAGCATCTCGCGGGCGTATAGCGGATTGGAAAAATCGATCCAGCTGCGATAGGCGTAGGCCAGGGGCCAGCCGTGAAAGGAACCGGGGCGAATGATGCTGATCCATTCGGGTGGTAGGCTGGGCCCCTCGCGGTCGTGGCCGTGGCCTGCGGCCCACAGCTGGCCGGTGATGGGGTGCAGGTCCATGCCGACGGTATTGCGCATGCCGGAAGCGTATATGCGGCGCCCGCTGCCGTCGACGTTAAACTGCAGGATCGTAGCGCGTTCGGGATCGTCTTCGCGGCACAGGTCGCAGCCGGAGCCAACGTGGAGATAGAGTTTTTTGTTGTGCTCATCAAAGACCAGCGTGTGGGTAACGTGCTCGGAGGAGCGGTTCATAACGCCGGGCACTTCGAGAAACACCTCGCGCTCTTCGTAGTAGCCGTCGCCGTCGCCGTCGAACATTTTATAAATGACGTCGTGGTCGGCTACGTAGAGATGGCCCCCGTAAAAGGCGACGCTGTGCGGTAGCTGCAAGTCGTCGGCGGCCACGTAGACGCGATCGGCGCGACCGTCGCCGTCGGCATCGGGCATGGCCAGCACCGTCGCATCGCGCCAGGGCCCTTTATACCAGTAGCCGCTGCGCAGCGTGTTGAAATTCCCCACGTGCAGCACGCCGTTACCATCAAACGCCATAAAGCGGGGATGGTTTACTTCGCCGCTGAAAAAGCGCACCTTGAAACCAGGCGGCAGGCTGAGCGTGCGCCCGGGCAGTCCGTCGACGGGCACGGGGCGCAGACCGAGGTCGATTTGCGGTGTCAGTTGGAAGGTGCCGGGTGGGTAGTCTTGAGCGGCTAGGGTGCCGGCGATCACAATGTGGCAAAGGAATAGAGAAAAGCGCATCGCGTCTTTCGCGGAGTGGATCGGATACGTGTGCCGTGGCCCGACATTGGACGGATCAACGCTCAGGCTGGGGCGCGGTCACCTAAACCTAGGTGCGATTGGCACGGCGTCCAGTCGCGATCCGCTGCGGCCGCTCGACGGGTCAACGACACACTCGCCAGCAAAGCGCTCGTTGGCATAGGGAAGGCGCACGGCGCTAGAGCGCCACAGCGCGCCCTTCTCTGGCCGAGGTCTGCGCTGCCCGCACGATTTCTACCACGTGCACAGCCGCTTCCCCGCTGATTTCTCCTGTGCTCCTGCCCAGAGCACAGTCGATGAAATCACCTACCGGCGTCGGCGGTTCGGGCAGGTCTTCTTCGCGCACCTGCTCGACCTGTCCGTCGCGGGTATACTCTAGCGAAAAGGGGAAACCGCGCAGCACAACGGTTCCCTCGCTGCCGTAGTAGAGGTTGTGCTGGCGCTTGGCGCGAATACGGCTGTCCGCCGTTTGGCTCAGCGTTACGAGCGCCCCGTTGTCCAGCCGCATGCTCAGCGCGCAGCGCACGTCAAAGGCGGCGTTGTCCATGTGCGCTGCGACCTCTACGACGCGGCGCTCGCAGCACCAAACCAGCTCGCACAGCAGGTGCGATCCGTTGTCCATGAGAAAGCCGCCGCCGTTCTGGTCGGCGCTGGCGCGGTAGAGCGTTGGCGGCACGACGCCGGGCATCTGCGCCGGCATGGGTTCGAGGCCGAGCACGGCCAGGGCGTTGCCCACCCAGTTTATGGAGGCCGATTCCAACTCGCCCAAACGACCGCTGCGGAACTGGTCGCGCAGATGGCGGCAGTGGCTCCAATAGGGGGGATTTTGTGCGACGATCAGCGTGCGGTCCGCTTCGTCGGCCAGCGCGATTAGTGCACGCCCTTGCTCGACATCGGTTGTGATGGGCTTTTCCACCAGCACGTGCAGCCCCGCCGCTAGCGCATCGCGCGCGTGCTCGTAGTGCAGGTCGTGCGGCGAGGCGACCAGCACGGCGTCGACCAACCCGCTTTCGATCAGCGCGCGGTGGTCGGAAAAAGTGTGCTCTACGTCAAAGGCTTCAGCCATTGTGCGCAGCGCCTGCGCGTCGCGTCGGCAAAGGGCTGTCAGCTCGGCTTCCCGGTGCTTGAGGATGTCGGGGCAGTGGCGGCGCGAAGCAAAGGCTCCGGCGCCGATCACACCGATGCGCAGCGGTGCGCGCGTAGTCATAGGTGGACTCCGTCGAAAGAGGTCTACTGGCCTAGCGTTACGTAATGAGTAGCCAATAACTGCTACGGGCACAATGCTGCGGGAGCGCACCTGCCGGGATTGTGTGCAGGGTGCGGCGCGGATATGTTCTGGGACATGGCCGATGACGAGGAATACGGTGCGCCCGACGCGGTAGAAATGCCCATCGACGGCACGCTCGACTTGCACACCTTTCACCCGCGCGACGTAAAGACGCTGCTGCCCGACTACTTTGAGGCCTGTCGGGAAAAGGGGATCTATCAAGTGCGTGTTGTGCACGGCAAGGGAACCGGTGCGCTGCGCCGTTCCGTGCACGCGCTGCTGGATCGCCTCGACGACGTCGAGACGTATCGGCTGGGCGGCATGGGCGAGGGCAGCTGGGGGGCGACGCTGGTCGTTCTGCGCCGCGCGCCGTCGTAGGTGTAGCCGTGCCTCAGGCCGCCAGTATAATGGCGGCCGTCTGGAAGAGCTTGGGGCCGTCTGGGCCGGGCTCGGGTCGCCGGTGGCTAGCGGCGGCTATGCGCAGGCGCACAAATCCGGTCGCGCCGGCGGGGACATCCCATTCGAGCGCGTGTGCGCCGGCGGACAGCGGTCCGAAGTCGTGTAGAACAGCGGCTGGTGCACTGGCGCTCAAGCGGCCTATGAGCTCGACGCGCCCGACCGCTTCGTCGCTTGCAAATGCGATGCGCAAGGGATCGTCGTTTGCGCGCAGCGCGTCGCCCATCTGCGCATCGCCCAAGCAGAAGTCGCGCAGCTCTAGCCAGTGGCCCTGTGCCGCACAGCTGCGCCCGCCGCGCAGCGCGGCGAAGAAATCTGCTGCGGTCCAGCAGTCGGGAGCCACGCCAGCGCGCGTGTGGTTAAAAACGCCGAGGGAATAGTCCGGCTGGCTGCTCATTTTGTGGACGTGGAAGTCGGAGTGCGCCAATAGGGCAAACGGGCGTTCCTGCGCATAGACGTCGTCGCAGAGGCCGCCGGCGGCGCTGCCCGGATAGACAAAGGGATCGAGGGCAGCGACCTTGGCGTGCAGCTGATGGCCGTGCAGCGCTTCTATGCCGACAATGACGCCGCCCCGGTCGGCGCGCAGGTAGCGGGCGATGGTTTCGCTTGACCACTGGCCGGGCGACGGGTGGTTGAAAAACAGCACTGGGCGCTCGTCTTGTGGTAGAGCGGCTAGCGCCTCCAGCGCTCCTTCGGGCGTGGGGGTGCCTCCCGAACCCAGACGGTCGTACGTCCGGGCAAAGGCATAAGCGTGCTCCGCTTCGTTGGGTCCGGGGGGAAAGACGAGGTTGGCGTGGACGCCGAGCGGTGCATTCCACTCCATGCCGAAGAGCACGAGCCCTTCGGGCATCAGGCGGCGCGCCCTTTCAACCATTGCGTGCTGCTCGAAGAAAATAGGTTTTTGCGCGTGGTTGGTCAGGGCGACGACGTCGAGTCGCTCGGCCGCGCCCTCTAAGTGGGCCTCGACCATGCCGTGGTCTTCGCAGTGGGTATGCAGGTCGCAGCGCAGCCAGCGCAGCGCGCCGTGTCGTTTCGTTTTTCTCATGCGCGCAATAATGTAAAGCGCAATTGTTACAATATTGGAGATTCAACCACTTTTTATTCTCATGTCTGACGATTATTACGATTATCACCCAACGGTGCAGATAGAGCGTCCCATTGTGCTGGGCGGCGTGCCGAGTGCACCCTATCGCGAAGTGGGCCACTACTTGGCCACGCTCAGTGGGCTGACCTTGGTCGATCTAGACCGCTGGTTGGAGCACCAGGTGGGAACGTCGCTGTGGGATTTTGTGCAGGCAGAGGGCGAAGACGCGCTGCGCCGGGGGGAGTCCGAGTACCTGGAGCGGGCGCTCAATGCCCATCCGCACGGGTTGATTATCGTCGGCGAGGGCACGCTGGCACAGCAGGAAAACTGCCGCCTTATTGGCGAGGAAGCGGCGCTAATATTCCTCTCGTTGGCGCCGACATCCGTGTACTGGCAGGTGCGGCAGCAGATTAGCGAACGCGGCCCCCGCTATCATCCCCATATACCTCAGCCACTCACCCACTATCAGCAGCTGCGCCCGCTCTTTGAAGCATTAGAAGGGGCGGAAAGGGCCGCAGACCAGGTATTGGCGATGGATCATTGTTCCGTGCAGGATGTGGTAGACGTTCTCTTAGAAGGGCTCCCGACGTTGGGAAAGCGCAGCCAGGCTGCACGATGACATCTACTCTCTCCTATTCATGTCTGTTTGCCGCTGGAGCATGGAACCCAGAAGACTGGCTGCCCGTCAGCAGCCCCCGCTGGTCCCATGAAGGGACTTGGTTGGCCGAGCCCGACCACATTCGCAACCAGGTGCCGGCTGACGCGACGCCGGCGGAAATGCAGGGCCCGCGCGCCGGTGAGACCTATGCCAGCATGCTCTATCGGGAGCCCGTAGAATGCGCGCTGAGAGTACGCGCTGAGATGGCCTTTGACCAGTGCATGGCCCCGCTGATTGTCCTGGCGACCGAACCTGTGCTCGAAGCTTGCGGTCGGCGCGTGTATCGCGAGCACGTTGAAGTCGTGCTTTTCAACGAGGGCATCAACATTTGGCACCACCGCTGGAGTGCCCAGCGGGGACCCTATTGGCACCGGGTGGCGTGGGCTCGTTTTGCGGTGGATGCGCACACGCGCTACGTGGTTGAAGTCGAACGCGAAGGCCCCGCGCTGGCCGTGCACTGCGGGATGCATAGCGTTGGCGTGAGACTGGATCTACCCGAGCGACTCTATGCGGGCATTACGGGGTGCGAAGGAACCAATCGCTTTTACGCATTTGACCTAATGGCTGGAGAGTAATAGATAGATGGAAACCCTGCTAAACGACGTAGAGGTACGCGTGCTGGGAGCGCTGGTTGAGAAGGAGATTACTACGCCCGAGTACTATCCGCTGACGCTCAACGGCCTGAC
>JAYPJE010000048.1:0-4576 GCA_038128265.1 Gemmatimonadota bacterium | reverse complement strand
GTGCAGCTGCCGCGCCAAACGGGCCGCAAAGAATCGCGCTATGCGCATTTGCTGATGGGCGAGCCGATGCTGGAGGATGTGGAGGAAGAAGGCCCGGTCGATGCTGCTCTGTTGGAGGTGCAGGCTGAAAGCCAACGCATCGCTGCGCTCGAAGAGCAGGTGCAGTCGCTGACTACCGAACTAGCTGATTTGCGCGAAGCATTTGCTCGCTTTAAAGAGCAATTTGAATGAGCCTACTGCGCTTCAGGTGGGTCTAAGCGGCTCTGCTGGCGATACTTGCGCGGCGACAGGCCGTTTACATTGCTAAACACGCGACTGAAGTGCTGCACGGTGGCAAATCCCGTCTCTTCGGCGATGCTCGCTATATCCATTTCGGTCGTCTCGAGCAGGCGGCTGGCTCGCTTTAAACGAAACGTGTGCAAAACGCCGCGAAAGGATTGACCCGTAGCGGCTTGTACGCGCGCCGAAACTTGGTCTAAGCTCAGACCGAGGGCTTCAGCGACGTCCTGCCTACCGTTTATTTTGGTGGCGTTCTTCTGTATGTAGGCGACGACGGGGTCGCGCGACAGTTGTTCGGCCTCTTGCCTCTGTTCGTTCTTTTTGCGCAAAGCTTCTTGAATGCGGCTGCGCAGGCTGTCGGGTCCAAAAGGTTTTTGAATAAAGTCTGCCGCTCCCCGCTTCATTGCCTCGACCGCCGTGGGGACGTCGCCCCCTCCCGTTACCATAATGACCAGCGCATCGCTTTCGGTCTTGCCCAGACGGTCGAGGCATTCCAGACCGTCCATGTACGGCATAGAGACGTCTAGCAGTATGACGTCATACTTGAAAAGCTGTGCTTTTTCTAGGGCCAACAAGCCATCGCTTGCCAAGTCGACGTGCACCTGCTGGTTGGCTAGTACCCGCTGGCAGTATTGCAGAAAGAGGTCGTCGTCATCTACTACGAGTACCGAGAATTCGGCGGTGGGGGTTAACTGTTCTTCAGACATTCATGTTCTCGCTCACCGTTGGGGTAGATGGCGGCGCAAAGTATCTCTTTGCGAACGGTAATGCACCGCTAAACTATCGCATTTTCGCGACGGTTCTTTTGGCGGTACTTGCGCGGCGACAGGCCGTTGATGCTGCTGAATACGCGGCTGAAGTGCTGTACGGTGGAAAAGCCCGTGCTTTCTGCTATACGGGCAATTTCCATGTCCGTTTCTTTGAGCAGGCGGCAGGCTTTTTGCAATCTGCACTGGTTTAGCAGCTGTCGAAACGATTTTCCCGTTGCAACGAGAACGCGCGAGGATACCTGATCGACGTTGAGCCCCATGGCCTCGGCCACGTCTCGACGACCGCTGATGGATGTCGCGTTCTGGCGTATGTAGGTGACGACGGGGTCGTCCTTGCGCAGGCGTCGATCTTCGCCCCTGCGCCGATCGTCGGTTCTGCGTTCACCCGCGCGGCGGTCGCTTATGCCGCTCGTGCGCCGATCGCCCTGTCGCCGGTCGTCTTTGCGGCGCTCTTTGCGCCTTCTTCGGTCCAACTCATCGTCGTCTACCAGGGTCAGCCGTTCAATCTTCTCTACGAGGGCATCGGCGTCGAATGGCTTGGTTATGAAGTCGGCGACACCGCGCTTAATAGCCTCAACGGCCGTTTTTAAGTCGCTGTTTTCCGAAACGAAAATAACCGGGGTATGACAGCCCTGCTGGCGAATTTTTGCAAAACATTCCAAGCCGTCCATGTCCGGCATGAGCGCGTCCATTAGAATGACATCGTAGACGTCTTCTTCGATCTGCTTTAGTGCAGAAGTCGCGCTGTCAACGGAGTGAACCTGGATGTGTGGACGCTTAATAACGTGCTGACAATGCTGTTGATAGGTGCTGTCGGCATCTGCGATCAAAACGGAGATATGCGGCACCTGAGTGTCGTTTTGGCTGTGTTCAACGGGGTGTTTCATTGGAGGTCCATCGGCGATTTTTACCCAAATTTCATCGAACCTCGAGTATTCGAGGCCCCAACAAGATAAAAAAAAGAGGGCCGAATGTAAACAGATAAATTATCTAACGTCGAAAATTATTACATAAAAGCCAGCATTGCAAAGAAGTGCACCGGACTATATATACGATACGCTATTAACAATGCAGATGAATGTCGAGTTTCTGCCCATTGCACGGCTTTTGTCGGGGGGGCGCGTGGTAGAGGTCGCACTAGCCTAGGCGGAATTAACCTAAAGCAGCACACCGCCTCAAATGCGAGTTCGCTTGTCGCTGACAGGTCGCTGATCTCAGCGTATGGCACAGCCAACGGCTGGAGCATGTTCAAGGCGGTCGGATTGACCTCATATACACTCCGCTAATCACGCGCCGGCGAATCCTCCTATTTCACTTCTATTGTAACCCAGCCTCACTTTATTATTCACCTAGATCGGTGGCTAGGTCTTGAGCCGCTTCTAATAACGCGTCTAACTCCGTTTGCGTCAGCGAGCCAACGCGGCACGCCCTGCGGGCCTGATCGATCCAGCCTTCAAGCTCCAACAACGACATTGCATAGCGAAGGCTGGTGTGTAGGTCGATAAAGAGGGGGCAGCCAATCGCATTTTCGGCAATGCGTTCGGTAAGTCTATGCGGAATGGGATTCATCGCACGCTCCTCTCATAACGATGTCCTGTGGGGAGGGCCAGGGCCGTTGGGGGAGATCGAGGCGTTTGGCACATTAGCATAGCTACGGGCGCACGTGCACGGGTAACGCCCTGCCCATTAGACTTGCAAAACGCATACCAGATCCCCCAAAAATGCAGTGAAATGAACAAAACCTGTGGAATGAGAGGAAATCAGGGGAAGGTTTTATTGTGTGAAAGAGGTTTAAGTGGCGGAAAGCGAGACGCAGAGTCTACGAGTGTGGGTCTTTTGTCACGATGTGACCCATATCGGGAATGAGTATGCCCCGACATAAGGAGAACGGGAATTTGTGGCTATCGCAGCGGGAATTCAGTAATACAGTAAGGGTGGGTGGATGGGCAATAAAAGGGGGTTTAATAGCGAGCCCTATATATAATGTATAGGGGAATTGGTTCTCAGCGCCTTTTTGGGGGGTATTGGGGGACGCGCGCGCGTTGGGTATGGTCGCTATGATTACGGGAAGTGAGGCTATCTGTCAGGAAGCGTATTTTCTGTAATACAGAATACCAGAATGGGGAGTGGTCGGTCCAGCACATGGCGCCTATATATAATGTATAGGGAGATAGGTTCGTATTATTGCGAGCGCCTGCACTAAATGGATGGATGTCTCGATTGGTTGAGAAAAGACGTACGAGGCCCCAGATTGGGTGTGTAGGGACTATAAAATACTAATATACAATGGTTTAGCCCATTTTAAGCGGGGCGTATGAAGATAAATGCGGCTTGCTTTATTTCAGTAAATCAGTTATACTGACACATATGCAGACGAAAGTTACCATCAACGACCGCGGCGTCATTACCATTCCGGCGGCTTTGCGCAATGAATTTGGCCTCAAGGCTAACGATGAGCTCATTGTCGAACGGTGTGATGGGGGTATTATGCTGCGGCCGGCCTTCAGCGTGGCCATAGAATTTTACTCGGAGACGCGCGTTGAAGAGTTTGCCAGCGAAGAAGAGACGATCGTTGCTCCAATGCCGCCGGCCGGCGAACCGGTTCGGGGGCGCGCGTCGCAGCGCTTTTTTCTGGATGCAAACGTGCTCTTTTTGGCTAGCAATAGCGAGAGTAATGCCGCAGGACTCTTAGCAGCAGCAAACGAGCAGGGCGTTTTGGTTACCTGCGACTTGGCCGTCGAAGAAGCGCGAAAATACCTGCAGGTAAAACGGCCCGCGTGGTTGCCCGCCTTTGAAGAGCTGCTAGAGACCGTGGAAATGGTCTCTTCCGTCCTCTTTCCCCTGCCGGTTTCGCTCTCCGACCAGGATGCCCCCCTGCTTTGCACGGCCATCCGGAGCAATTGTCAGTTTTTCGTAACGGCAGACAAGCAGTATTTCGGCGAAATGTATGACCAGAAGGTCCAAGAGACCGAAATTATTTCGCTTTTGCGTCTCGCTGAGATTCTGGCCGAGGTAAAAACCTAGACTACGGTCCTCCATAGGGGCATTTTGTCCCGCTAAAAAAACGACCCAAGATTCTGTTACCAGATAACTTGGGTCGTTTTTTTGTTCTGGTTACTGTTCCTATCACGAAGAGCGCGTGTTCTCTTGTAAAGAACCGCTCACTGTGTCCGTTTTTTCTAAAAAAATCAAAACACACCAAAAAAAAATTTGTATTTTTGGATCGTTTCGGTTAATATGCTCTAAAACGTCCTAAAATGGCCTTTATGTGGACAATCCGCACTAAGACATAGGCAACTTGTCTAAAAAAATATAGCCTCTCAGAGAGGCGCCTAGGCGCCTTGAGAGCACTTTCTCATGGCCGATGCAAAATTTTTATTCATGACTGGATTAGTGAAATCGATCTGTAGAGTGAGCATGGCAGCCCTGTGGCTGCTGCTTTTGACCTCGCAAAACGCAGTTGCCCAGCCGGGCGCAGGCGATTGGCCGAGCGATTCGGATTGGAAGCCGCTGCGCGATTCGAGCGG
>JAYPJE010000047.1:0-31966 GCA_038128265.1 Gemmatimonadota bacterium | reverse complement strand
GCCCGCCCCTCGCAGTCGACAATAAAGTCGTTGATACCAAAGCGGCGCACCGGCTTCCCTTCGGGCAGATCGCGCACAATAACTTCGCATCGACACGTCTGCTCCCCATCGGAAAAGTCAAAGCGCGCGCGCGCTTCGCCGCCGTTAAAAGCGACGTCTAATGAGTCGCTCTGCACGACGCCCTGCGGCATCCAGGCCAGCAGCAGGCTGAGCGGGTGCGGCCCCATATCGATCCAAATTTCCTCGGCGCTGCGCGTGCGGCCGCGCGCCAGGGTATCCATCTCGGCGTAAAATGCGCGCGCGGGCTCTTGGCTGCCGCGACGCGCCTGGTGCAAACGCGCGTAATGGGGCAGCGCTGCCGCATACTGGCTGCACACGCCCAGGCGCAGCCCTTTATCCTGCGCACATTCGACCAGTTGCTGCGCCTGAGAACGCATGCGCGCCGGCTCTTGGTCGGTCCACACCAGCGGCTTTTCGCACAGCACGTGGCAGCCGTGTTCAAGCGCCTTTAGGGCATGGTCAAAGTGCAGCTCGTTGGGCAAGCATATATCGATGACGTCGGGTTGCTCGCGCGTCAGCAACGCGTCAAAATCGCTGTAGCCACGCCCGGAGAAGGGAAAAATATCGCGCAGAGCTTGAGCACCTTTGGCACAGCTCTCTTCGCTACTACCCAAAAACGCAACGACTTCGGCTCCGGCCAAATGATGCCACTTGGCGTGGTGCTTGCCAATGCCGTTCACCCCGGCAACTGCTACGCGCATTTTTCCTCCGTCACGTATTCTCAACGCAAAAGAGAGCCGACAGAAAACTGCCCGCTCTCTTGCGATCTAGTCCGTTTACGGCGCAGATACGATACGGCAAGTGCCCTATTTCGAGCGCTTGCGCGGCGCCATCTTAGCCTCTTTAATACGCTGTTTCAACTGCTCTTTGCGGCGCTTGCGACGCTGGCGCAGCTCCCGCTCGCGAATCCTGCCTTTACTGGAACCCATGCACGACCTCTCTGATCCTCATGAACGACAATGTGTGCGCGAAATATATCCAATCGCCGATAGCGCGTCAAGAATCTCAGGGCGCTAGCAGCATGCGCAGCAGGGCCATGCGCACGTAGAGCCCGTTGTGCGCCTGGCGAAAATAGGCCGCGCGCGGATCGCCATCCACCGCGGGATCGATTTCATCTACCCGCGGCAGAGGATGCATGACAATCGCATCGTTGCGCATGCAATCGAGGATGGATTGGTCGATTATATACCGACCGCGCGCCTGCTCGTACTCGTGTATGCGATCGCCAAAGCGCTCGCGCTGAATGCGGGTCTGATATATTACATCGACCTCGCGAGCAACGGCGTGTAAATCCTCAACTTCTTCAAAACGCGTATTGTGACGGCGCAGATACTCCTTTATATCCTCTTTCATGCGCACGACGGGCGGCGCGACAAAGTAAATTTTGGGGTCTTTGTACTTGGCCAATAGATAGCACAGCGAACGCACAGTGCGCCCGTTGGCGAGATCTCCAACCAATGCGATGGAAATCGAGTCGATGTGGCCGACCTCGCGATCAATCGTGTACATGTCCAGCAGCGACTGCGTGGGGTGCTGCCCCGCCCCATCGCCGGCGTTTATAACGGGAATGCCAGCCACGTCGGCGGCGCGACGGCTGGCGCCGCTCTCAAAATGGCGCAGGACGATAACGTCGGCGTACCCTGCGACAACTCGTATGGTATCCTCCAGCGTTTCTCCCTTGGCCGCCGAGGAAAACTCCTGTGCACTTTCGGTAGTCAACACGGCTCCGCCCAAACGGGCCATCGCCGACTCAAACGAGAGCCGCGTGCGCGTGCTCGGCTCGTAAAACAGGGTGGCCATAACGCGCCGGTTGAGAATATTTGAGCCGTAGTGCTGCACGACTTGTTCCATCTCTCGCGCCGTGGCAAAAATGGCCTGCAGCGACTCCACATCGAATTGCTGGGCCTCTATGACATGGCTCAACGCGCTCATCCTGCACTCCCTCGCTCAATGGGTAGTTGACACAAAAAAACAGCCCTCACAGGGGGGCTGCTATCCATTGCGTATGCTTTCGGCTCTCATCTACTCTACCTTGTTTTCCAGTGATAAATGTACGGCCTCTATGGACCTGAGCAAGTAAAAACTTGCTCTTATATGATCTGCATCACCAAACGCGCGCAGCGTTTTTCTCTATATTTATTGGACGAGATTTTTCCGTATGATAGCAGACTCCAATTGACGCGTATTACGCACGCTTTTCGAAAGGGCTGATCCATGGGTATCAAAAGCCGCCACTTGCTCGTCTGCATCCTGCTCGCACTGATCGCATCACCGCTGTGGGCAGGCACCAATGAAGCCTTCAGAGTTCAATTCAACCCTCGAGATATCCGCGACCCCTCCGTCGGACAGCGCATCAGCGCTGCTGTCGGCGTAGAATTTGTCGAGGCGGGACGCCAGAGCGCAATCGAAATTGCCTATGATCCGCGCATCATAGGCAACGTGCAAATCGGACCCGGCCCGTTTATCCCACCTCAGTTGGCACTGCCGCAAGCACCCGTTACGCGAGATGACGGTTTCGTCATCGAGGGATTTGCCGTATCGGGCAACAAAACCGTTGCAGGGGCTGGCGTACTGTACACCATCAATTTCGAAATCGTAGGCCCCGTTCCCGAACAGGGGGCGATGCTCTCCATCACCAAGGTGCGCGTAGGCGCCAATTCGACCGACTTTGACGAGCGGCGCTTTGGCATTAACCAATTTGGCATCAAGCTGGTAAAGTTCTTTCCCAACGCCATTTTCGACTTAGAAACCATTCGCGAACGCGATTTCGTCGCCCTGAACTGGCGCACCAAGGATCCCGGTCTCACCGACACCGTACGGGTCCGCGCCGTAGGCGACTCGCTTTGGCGCACCTTTACCAACCCACTGGCCGAGCGCGTTACTCCGCGCATGCTCGAAGGGCTAAAGGCCCTGCTCGAACGGGGCATTATACCGCGAGAAGTACTCGATGACGAGCGCATACGCACTGTACTGCAGTCTCTTCCTCGATTTGAGGACGTTGTCATCACAGCCGAGTTCATCAACGCCATTCGCAAACTCGACGATGCACTCGGCAACCGTCGCCACACAGTGATTGCCAGCAATCTCGAGCCCGAAGTTGAGTACGAATTTACGGCGCGCTCGTATGACCTCAATGGTCGTCCCAGCCCGCCGTTTAAAGGGTTCTTTAGGACGCGCCTAGCCGTCGATAAACGGCCGCTCTTCTTGGAGCGCTTTGAAGTGCAGTCGACGCCGTTCTCCGCCGTAATTCGCTGGTTTACCAACCGCCCTGCCGACACGCGCTACACCTTTAATACAGGCGTCGACGGGACAGCTGCTGAAATCATCAACGACGAAGACGGCACGCAGGTGCATATCGTCGAGATTCGCGATCTACAGCCCAATACCCGCTATGAGTTTAGCGTGGGCTCTCGCTTGATCAATGCGGAGAGCTACTTGGCAAAAGGTATGACCGAGCAAGAAGTGCAGGCGACGCGGCCGGACTTCCTAAACACGCGTCCCATAGATCGACGCCTGCGCTTTATCGCTCCCCCCTTCCACGTGGTCGGATCCGACGGCGCGCGCCTGCGCATACAGCTCAACCAGCCAGCGTCCGTTCGCCTCGAGTACGCCGCGCTAGAAGACGATACGCCGCTGCGTGAAATACCCATAGCCTATACGGATACCTCTTCGTCTGAAGAGCTCTTAACGGTACACGACATTGCGCTTAGCGAACTGTCATCAGCAACGCGCTATCGCTTTCGCATTACCGCATTTAATGAGGTAGATACGCTCAGCACGGACCCGCGCGGCAACGAGCAGTGGAACCGCGACTTTCATTTTCGCACGTCCGCATCCAGCGACACACTGGCTCCGGTTATCGTTGCAGGCCCGCAGGTCGTCGTGCGCGGCAAGGTGGCCATCGTCCGTTGGACGACGGACATTCCCACTTCGGGTAATGTATTCACGGGCTCCATAGGCACGAACGCCACACTGGGCACGGCCGATGAGTTCGAGTTCGCCAACCTCAACCCCAACGGCAGCGCGCGCTTTACGCGCGACCACATCCTCACAGTCAGCGGCCTCGACTTGGCAACCACCTACGGCTACCGAATTGAGGCGACGGGACCTAACGGCAAAAAGGTGGCGTTCGACCCCAACAACTCATCCGCCCTCAAGCGCGCCAAGGTGCTACAGCCGCCCGGCGGTTCGGGCAGCTTCACCACAGACTCCACCGCCGATACGCAGTTTCCCGTTATCTTGTCCGGCCCCTCCGTCACCTCGCAGACGCACGACTCGGCCGTTATCGAGTGGACAACGGACGAACCCGCTGATAGCGACGTGCAGTTCGGCTCTACGAGCCTCGACAACAGCGAGGCGTCCGGAGACAACGAGACGTCGCACAAAATCGTCCTCAGCGACCTGGAACCGGGCTCCACCTATAGCTATATAGTCGGGTCGACAGATGCGGCGGGCAATGGCGCGACGCAGAGTGCGACAGCTACTTTCACGACCGATCCCGAGGTAGATATTACCGCGCCAGCGATCACGTCAGCCCCTTCCATCGTCTACAAAAATGACAATAGTGCGACCCTGCGCTGGACCACCGATGAGGAGTCTACAGCGGAGGTCGAATTTGGCACGACAACCAATCTCGGCACGGTGCGCACGCTGTCTACGTCGGCCACCACGCACGAGGTAACGCTCACAAACCTCAGCGCAAATCAGACGTATTACTACTTCGTCGCCTCGTCCGACCTGAGCAATAACGGTCCTACCAATAGCGACACACTATCCTTCACCACCGACGCAGCACCGGACCTGAGTTCGCCCGTCATATCGTCCATCCAGTCAACCGTCTCCGACTCGCTGGCCATCATTGGCTGGACCACCGACGAACTGTCCGACAGCTTTGTCGAATTTGGCACCGATCGCCTGGCGTTTGATTTCAATATTGGCGATACGGAAGACGTTACCGACCACACCATCACGCTGACCAACCTAACGCCAGGCCAAACCTACTATTACATCGTCGGTTCAACGGACCGCGCGGGCAATCCATCTACGGAGAGCGATACCCTCCAGTTCACCACGCTGAGCGCGGCCGATACGACGGCACCGGCCGTGCCGACTAGCCTTGGTGCTACGGAGGGAACGCGGCAGGTCCTCCTGTCGTGGGAAGCCGAGGTCGCTCTCGACCTCAACGGCTTCAACATCTACCGCAGCGCGGCGGGCAGCGCATTTGCCCTGCTTAGCTCCGGCGTGCAGAAGACGAGCTATACCGACCTCAACGTCGGCAACGACACCACCTACCAGTACTACGTGACCTCCGTTGACAAGGAGAATCCACCCAACGAAAGCGCTGCTTCCGACACCGTATCGGTCACGCCCACCACTGCGTCAGCGCCGTCTGCTCCGAGCGAATTGGGCCGCAGCGGCGACTACCTGCGGCCCACGTTCTTCTTTACCAACGCCAGCCCGTTTAACGCTGGCGGCACGCTGACCTACGAGATACAAATCTCCGCAGCCGCGGACTTTTCCACTGCGGCCGCTTCCGTCTCGGACTTGGTAGAGGGATCCGGTGACATAGGCACCGGCCAGACGGGTTGGACCGTCGATCGCGACTTAGAAGAGGGCATGACCTACTACTGGAGAGCACGCGCAGTCGAAGGCGATTTGGCTAGCGAGTTTGCCCAAGCCGAAGCATTTGTCGTTGCCGATCCTTCAGCGCTAGCCGGTGACTTTAACGGCGACGGCGGCGTCACATTCGACGACTTTTTTCTCTTTGTCGACTTTTTCGGCCAGAGCGCCACGGGCGAAGCCGCAGCCTACGATCTGGACGGCGGGGGCAGCGTAGACTTCAACGATTTCTTTATCTTCGTCGATAACTTCGGCAAAACGCTGAGCGGCAAACGCTGGGCAGCTCCGCAAGCCAGCGATGAAAAGTCGGTCTTTGCCCTCGAAGCGCGCGGCGGCACGCGCGCAGAAAACAACCAGCTGACGGTGCGCCTGTGGGGCAGGCAGGTGGAAGATCTAGGCGCATTTGGCGTCGTTATAGAATACGACCCAACGGTTCTGCGCTTTGAGCATGCCCTGCCCGGCCCCGGCCATTTGCTGGGCAGCAAGGGCGGCAATGCGCCCCTGTTTTCCGTATTCTGGGAAAAGCCCGGACAGGTCGTTGTCGGCAACGGTTTGACCGATGGGTCTACCGTATCAGGGCAGGGCCTGTTGGCCGAACTGCGCTTTACGCGTCTGGGCGATGCAAACGCGGTAGTCCTCGATTTGCGCGAGGCCTATACCGCATCGCCGACCCTGGGCGTGCGCTCGGCGGTGCAGCTGCACTCGGCCGCGCTGCGACCTGAAGCCTACGCCCTGCGCGCCAACTATCCCAACCCATTCAATCCATCGACAAGCATTGAATATGCGCTGCCCGAAGACGCGCCCGTACAACTCACGGTGTATGATATTTTGGGACAGCAGGTGCGCGAACTCGTCTCCCATCCGCTACAAGCGGCGGGATTCTACCGAATCGACTGGGATGGATTGGATGCGCAAGGAAACGGTGTCGCCAGCGGTATTTACTTTTACCGCCTCGTCACGCCGGGCTTTACCCATACGCGTAAAATGACCCTGATCAAATAGCTTCTGCACTACGCTACAACAAACGGGGGTTCGGCTTTAGCCGAACCCCCGTTTGCAATTGCACCTTAAACCGTTAGCGTATATCAGGCCTACGCTTCACCTCCACCGATCAGAGCCCGACTCACGGCTCCGACAAATTTCTCAATGTCCAACGGTTTTTCTAAATATTCTGAGAAACCCGCCCGGAGCCCACGCTCCCGATCGCTGGCTGCGAAATGGCCCGTCAGTGCTATGATAGGCACGCCTTTTAGCGTTGGCTCATCGGCGATGTGCGCCAGCACATCGTAGCCGCTCATATCGGGCAAGTCGATATCCACCACCACCAAGCTCGGACGCTCTCGCCGAATTAGCTCCAAACCTTCGCCCGCCGATAGAGCAACCTGCGCTTGTATGGCAAAATAGCGCTGCAAGATGTGCTCGACGATTTTTGCGTTGATTTGGTTGTCTTCTATATAAACAACGCGTGCATCGCTCAGGTCGATAGCAGAAACTGACGGTCCGCTTCCACCTACTGCGCTCTCATCGCTCACCGCCTCTGCAGTCGGTAGTTCAAACCAAAACGTCGAACCCTCGCCCTCTTTGCTGACCACGCCTAACCGTCCATTCATCAGTCCGATGATTTGCTTGGTAATCGCCAGCCCCAACCCCAATCCTTCAACCGTTGTCTTGTCGGCGCCCAGGCGCTCAAATGGCTCAAAGAGACGCGCTTGGTTCGCTTCGGAAATACCCATACCAGTATCCGATACAGATATGCGCAGCATCTCGCCTTGCACCTGCTCTGCCACAACGTGCACGCGCCCATTTTCTCGATTGTACTTGACCGCATTAGACAATAGGTTAATCAGCACCTGCTGAATGCGCCGACTATCACCCTGCACCCAAAGACCTTCCGATGCGAAGTCCTCAATCTGCACACCATTTTTTTCGGTGGCTGTTTCGACCATGCGCAGAGCACCATCTATCAACTGGGCCACATCTACGGGCTTTATTTCGAGTTGGACTTTACCCAATTCGATTTGCTGCATATCGAGCAGATCGCTTATCAGCTGCATCAGATGATCGCTCGAATAGCGGATATCCTGCAGCAAGGCACTGTGCCCAGGCGCAAGATTTTCCACCTGCAAGAGCTGACTAAAGCTCATAATCGCATTGAGCGGAGTCCGCAGCTCATGGCTAACCTGCGCGAGAAAGGCAGATTTAGCGCGATTGGCACGCTCCGCCTCTGCACGCGCCTCGCGCAAGTCATTCTCCATTTCTTTGCGCACCGTGATGTCTTCTGCCGAGCCATCTATGCAAACTCGCCCTTGCTCGTCGACAAACATATGCGATACGACCTTAATCGTCCGCTGCTCACCGTTGGGATGAATAAACTCCATATCCATCTGATCGCTCATACCGGGACGCAAGGCAGCGAGTTTCTCAGCGGCAATGGCCATTGTTTGTGGATTCCACTGAACAATAGTGGCCCATGATTGGCCAATCGCCTCTTCGCGAGGTATACCAAATACCTTTTCAAATGAATCACTCAGATCCATTAGCCGACCATCAGTAACGGTGTGGCGATAGAAGAACACATTGGTCTCTAAATCTTCAAACCAATGAGAAAAGCGCTCTGATAAAGTGCTCGACTGCCGCTCGGCTTGGCACCACACTACGCGGTGACCGGGCGGATCTTCGACTAGCGTACTGGTGATTTTTAGCAGCGCCTCTTGGCCTTGGTGGACGCGGTAATTAACCAAGCGTGTTATAGAACCTTTTTCTTGCAACTCGAGCCAAACTTCGCTCATATCTCCTGCGCTATACATGCTGAAGAGGCGCTCTATTTGTTCTGAAGGCAGGGCAAAAAACTCTTCTCGGCTGTAGCCCAACAACCCCAGCATTGAATCGTTGATATCGATCAATTCACGCGAGTCGGCATCGCAGAGACACATGGGTAGCGGTGATTGCGTAAACAGGGTGTAGACATGAGGGTTTTGCGTTGGATCCATCAGACCTACTCTTACAGGAACTAGATCGTCTAACCAGCGAAATACAAATAGGGGGGCTAAAACAGCCTACGTGCGCTCACCGACAACGGCCAATATCTCGGCTTCTGCCGCAAGCTCTTCGCCTACAAACGCCTTCGCCGCCATTTTACAAGAAATGCCGCGCTGGCGCAAAACAGTTAGTTCGAGGCGTAGCTGGTCGCCGGGCACCACCGGGCGGCGAAAGCGACACCCGTCTATGCCGGCAAAGAACGGCACTTTGTTCTCCCGGTCTTCCATACCGTGCAGCATCATAACGCAACCAGCCTGGGCCAGCGCTTCAATGATGAGCACCCCCGGCATAACGGGATAGCCGGGGAAATGGCCCTGAAAAAAAGGCTCGTTGGCCGTCACGCTTTTGACGGCGACGACGCGCTCGCCCGGCACCATCTCGACAATGCGGTCGACGAGTAAAAAGGGATAGCGATGCGGTAGGATCTGCTGGATCTGCACCAGATCAAGGGGGGTAAACTCCTCGGAAGAGCTCACCTATTGTCCCTCTTCCGTGCGCTGCTTTTCCAGCGCTTCCAAAACCGTTTCCGTCAGATCGTATTTTTCCTGGGCAAACACCAACCCGCTGCTAGGCGCCGCAGCGTCGAATATATAATCGTAGCTGTCTTCATCTGCGAGCGCTTTAATGGCGTCGTTTATCTTTTTGAAAATAGGCTCGGAAAGCTCGATATTCTTGCGCATCAGCTCGCCTTCCGGGCCAAATTTTTCCTGCGTGAAGGCCTGAAGCTGACGCACCTTCTCTTCAAAATCAGCCTGTAGCTCCGCCTTGCGCGCCTCGCTCATCAGCAACTCTTGCTTGCGGAAATCGTCCTGCAGCTTCATCAGCTTAGCTTCGCGGTCTTTGGCCTGATTTTCGTAGTCCTGGCGCAGCTGGTCCAATTTGCGCTGTGCCTCGCGAAACTCGGGCAGGCGCTCTTTTAAGACTTCTGAATCGATATAGCCAATCTTTACCTCGGCCGACGCAACATTGGACAGAGACATGAAGGCCAGTAGCACAGCTGAAAAAACGACGCGTTTCATACAGACTCCTCTTATAAAAATCGACCACCTATATGTGCGTGGATAATATAAGGTGCAGCAGGCCATTTAGAAATAAGGGACATTGCTGCTAAGCGCTTTGCGCTAAAAGAACTGCGGGCCGAATTGGAAGTGCGTATGCCAACCAGCGGCCGAGCCATCGACTTTTTCGCGGTCAAAACCATAGCCAAAGTCAAAGCCGATGAGACCGAGCATGGGCGTCATAACGCGAAATCCAAAGCCCAGCGAGCGGCGCAGGTCAAACGGGTTGAGATCGGGAATTTCGTTCCAGGCATTGCCGGCGTCGGCAAATAGGATACCGTATACCTGCTGTTCGGCAATGGGAAAGCGGTATTCGAGGTTTACGACAATCATCGAACGCCCGCCCAGCGGCACGCCGGAGATGCGCGGCCCCAGCGAACGGTCGGGATAGCCGCGCACTTGCCCGTCCCACATATCGACACCGCCCGGTGAGAAGCGCTCCCAAACGGACAGATTTCTGTCGTCCCAGTCGGAAAAACCGTCGACTACCGCGACCTTTGACTCGAGGCTAAAGACAAACTTCCACCAGCTGGGCTGGTAGTAATTGGCCGTGATTTCGTGCTTGTGGAAATCGACGTCACCGGCCACCAGCGAAGACGCCAGTTCGGGGCGATAGGAAATCTGCGTGCCCTTGGTGGGAAACTGCGCCTGGTCGCGCGTGTCGCGCGAGAATACCAGCTCAAAACTGCTCGTTGTAATCGGCTCGTAGCGATTGCCGTACACGCTACTAGTCAGCAGCGACTGATCAAAGTCCTCGCCAAAATCCGTATAGCGCTCGCTCTCCAGACGGTATCCGATCGACACGCTGGAATAGGCCGGTTTTTTCAGGCGACGCCCGACGCGCAGGCTGATCGAGTTGCGGCGAAAATCGTATAGGTCGTAGTACTGGTTGTTTAGGGTGTAGACGCGCAGCGACAAACTCGTTGGCGTATCAAAGAGCCACGGCTCGGTAAAACCGACGAGGAACTGTTCGCGGCGCGTGCCAAATTCCCAGCTAAAGTCGACGTTTTGCCCTTTGCCGCGAAAGTTGGGGACGCGCAGGCCTATTTGGCCGACCAGCTTATCGCGGTCACTGTAGCCGGCCCCCATCGACGCCTGGCCCGTCGGCTGCTCTTCGACGTTGAACTTTAGATCGACTAGGCGCTCGCCCTCGACGGGACTGTACTCGGGCTGGATCTGCACATCCTTGAAATAGTTGAGCATGTAAATGCGCCGCTGGCTTTCCTGCACCAAATCCTGCTGGTAAATGTCGCCCGGACGCAGCTCGACCTCGCGGCGAATCACCTTCTCGCGCGTTTTTGTATTGCCGACAATGTCGATGCGACGAATCGTCCACGGCTGTCCTTCGAAAATTTGGAACGCCACATCGACCGTATCGCCGCGCACCGTCTCTGACGGCACCACGCGCGTGTCTAGATAACCCTCTTCGTAGTAGGCAAAGCGGGCCATATCGGCCAGTTCGGCACCCGACAGGCCATAGGTATCGCCCTCGTCGAGGTGCAGCTTCTCCGCGAGCTTATCCTCTGAGAGAATCGTATTGCCGGCGAAAGACATTGCCCCTAAGCGATACTGCAACCCCTCGTCCAGCTCCAAATCAATAAACAGATCTTTGCGCGTCGAGTCGTAGTAGACGCTGTCGCGCAGTACGCCCGCCTGCTGGAACCCCAAGCTCCGGTAGTAGGCCAGTATTTTATCCTTGTCCTGGGCGTAGGCGTCGCCGTTAAACTCACCCTTGCGCCACCAGTGCTTGGTCTTGGTTTCCATAAGCGCGCGCAGCTGCTGAGGCATAGGGCTGTCGGCTTCCCAGCGCTTGGGTCGGCGCGGGTTGCGCGGGGCCAGCGAATCGCTGTCTATCGACGTTCCATCGAGTCGGTGCTGCACCAGGCGTATACCGCGAATCCGCACCTTGTCGCCCTCGCGTATGTCATATTGGATATAGACGCGCCCTTCCTCCTCGGCATCAAACATCTGCCCCGTTACCTCGGCGCGCAGATAGCCCTTCTCTTTGTACAAATCGAGAATTTTTTGTTCGCCACGGACTAGGTCTTTCGGAGCGACAACCTGACCAACCACCAGACCAAGCGCTTCCTGCATGTCCTTCTCTTTTACATTGTCGTATCCCTTGAAACGCAACCCTTCCAGCGCCGGATACTCCGATACGACAATGATGAGCTTCATACCGCCCGGTGCGGGATCGCCCCAAATCTGTATATCCTCAAAAACGTTGAGCCCCTGAAGATCGCGCACGGCCTGCTGCACGTTTTCCTGAGACAGCTCCACTCCGGGCTCCAAGCCCACCGTGGTAAGGATCAGCGATTGGGCGACCTTGCGCAGTTCGCCTCGCACCTCAATATCGACGACTTTCTGCGCCTCGCCATGCGTCGAAACGAGCAGGACGAGAGCCAGCGCAATCAACGCCCGCGGTATGCAAACCATCTGTTAATCATCCTCGTTGCTACAAGTATAGAGCCGCTCCATCAGCGTTGATAGAGCGGCTCCGTAATATAGTTCCTCTGTTCAACGACCGAGCTTAGTTGGCGGTTTCCTTCTTTTCTTCCACCTTTTCCTCGGAATCGCCGCGCTCTTCGTCAAAGACGAGCTCCTCGCCTTTCTTCGTGACGCGGATTCGGCTACCGGCAGCAAAGTGACCGTTGAGAATCTCTTCTGCCAGCGGATCCTCCAACATCTTTTGCACCGTGCGCTTGAGATAGCGCGCGCCAAACGCCATATCAAAACCCTTGTCGGACATCAGGTTTTTAGCACCCGGCGTGATGCGCAGACCGATGTCCTGATTCTCTAGGCGCTTTTTAAACTCGTTGAGCGTGATGTCGATGATCTCATTGATGTGCTCTTTGGTCAGCGCATGGAAGATAATCGCATCGTCGACGCGGTTGATAAACTCCGGGTTGAACGTCTTTTTTAGCGCGTCGTTTATCTTGCCCTCCATCAGCTCGTGCAGCGTATCGGCATCGGACTTTTGGAAGCCGAGCACGCCACCCGTGCCAACATCGCGGCTGCCGATATTGGAGGTCATAATCAGAACGGTATTGCTGAAGTCGACCTTGCGTCCCGTGCTGTCGGTCAGCCGCCCTTCGTCGAGGATCTGCAGCAGAATATTGAACACATCTGGGTGCGCCTTCTCGATCTCGTCGAGCAGAATGACCGAGTAAGGACGGCGACGAACCTTTTCCGTCAGCTGGCCACCCTCGTCAAAGCCGACGTAGCCCGGAGGCGCGCCAATCAAGCGCGAGACGGCGAACTTCTCCATGTACTCGGACATATCGACGGAAATTAGCGCCTCTTCGTCGTCAAAGAGAAATTCTGCCAAACGCTTGGCCAGCTCCGTTTTACCGACACCGGTCGGCCCGAGAAAGATAAACGAGCCGATGGGCCGGCGCGGGTCCTGCAGGCCGGCCCTGCTGCGGCGAATGGCCCGCGATATGGCCGTGACCGCCTGTTCCTGACCAACGATTTTCTTTTTGAGCTGGTCCTCCATCGCCAACAGCCGATCGCTTTCACTCTTGGCCAGCCGCGTTATGGGAATACCCGTCATGCTAGCTATGACTTCGGCGATATTGTCTTCGCTGACCTGCACAACCTCGTCGCGGACCTTTTCTTCCCACTCCTGGCGGCTGCGCTGCAGCTCTTCGCCCAAGTGCAACGCCTTGTCGCGCAGAACGACGGCCTCTTCAAAATCCTGTCGCTCGGCCGCTTCGTTTTTTTGGCGATTTATGTCCTGAATCTCGCCTTCCAATTTGCTTATTTGCTCGGGAGGGCTGAGGCGTGCCAAATGGACGCGTGAGCCCGTCTCGTCGAGTACGTCAATGGCCTTGTCGGGCAAGTAGCGGTCGCTGATGTAGCGATCCGATTGGCGCACGACATAGGTGATTACATCATCGGGAAATTCGACGTGGTGATGCGCCTCGTAGCTGGTCCGCAGGCCCTTGAGAATTTCGATGGTATCCTCGACCGAAGGCGGGTCAACCATAATGTTTTGGAAGCGGCGCTCTAGGGCGCCGTCTTTCTCGATGTGCTTGCGGTACTCGTCCAGCGTCGTGGCGCCAATGCACTGCAGCTCGCCGCGCGCCAGCGCCGGCTTGAACATATTGGACGCATCGAGCGTGCCCTCAGCACTGCCCGCACCGACGATCGTGTGCAGCTCGTCGATAAAGATGATGACTTCGGTATTCTGCTGCAGCTCGTTCATCACCGCCTTGATGCGCTCTTCAAACTGACCGCGATACTTGGTGCCGGCGACGACGCCCCCCATGTCAAGCGTAACCAGGCGCTTGTCGAGTAGGATTTGCGGAACGCGCTTTTCTATGATGCGCTGTGCAAGCCCTTCGACGATGGCCGTCTTGCCGACGCCGGGATCGCCAATGAGAATGGGATTGTTCTTCTTGCGGCGGCTGAGAATCTGCGTGACGCGCTCGATTTCCTTCTGGCGACCAATGACCGGATCCAGTTTGCCCTCGCGCGCCAGCTGGGTAAGGTCGCGGCCAAAGTGATCGAGAAAAGGCGTCTTGCTCTTCTTGCCTTTTTCCTTGCGCCCCGTCGTCTTGCCCTCCAACACCGCCAGCGTCTCTTCCATCGCCGTCTTGTAGTCAACGCCAAATGCGGCGAGGATCTGCGCGGCGACGCCCTCTTTGTCTTTCAGCAGGGCGAGCAGCAGGTGCTCGACGTCGACAAACTGCGTCTTCATCTCTTTGGCCTCGTTGGCGGCCACTTCCAAAATCTGCTTGGCGCGCGGCGTAAACGGGACCTCGCCAATGGTCATCGTGCCACCCGATGTGGCCACGTAATCCTCGACCGATTGCTTGACCGTCTCCAGGCTCAACCCCAGGTTGGTCAGCACCGTAACGGCCTTGCCTTTGCCGTCTTTTATGATGCCCAACAGCAGGTGTTCTGTGCCGATGTAATTGTGCCCCAAGCGCGCAGACTCTTCCCGGGCCAACTGCATGACGCGTTTGACGCCATCGGTAAACATATTATTCATGAAATAGACCTCCGCGGCTCCTCTTTAATCGATCACCGCGCGTGCTTTATTTACAATAAATATCAATGTGTTAGGAATAAATCGGCTCTCGTCGAGCCTTTTCTGAAACTACCAAAAGGGCGTAGCGTTGTCAAGATAACCCAGCCTCGTCTGTAGGCAGATTCGCAAAGCGCGAACGCACCCGTTCGGCGCGGTACATATCGCGCTCTTCCGGGGCCAGCTCGCCTCCGCGTTCCATCTGCAAATGCGAGGGCTGGGTGACGATCATCAGATGGTTCATAAAGCTGGAATCCACCGCTTTTACTAGCCCCAGACTGTGCCCCAAGCGGACGGCGGAAAGCAGGTTCATAAACTCCTGGCTGCTCAAAACACGCGCGTGCGAAAGCAGCCCGTATGCGCGCCAAATCTTGTCTTCAACCTGCGAGCGCGCCTCTTTCAAGAGCGCATCCTGTGCATCTTTTTCACACGCTATAATTTGCTGCGTAATCGTCGTCAGCATCTCGACGATTTTTCCCTCTTCTACCCCGAGGGTCGACTGGTTGGAAATTTGGAATAAATTGCCCACCGGGTTTGTTCCCTCGCCGTAAAAACCGCGCACGGTAAACGCCATCTGCGTCAAACCGCGCGTCACGCGTTCCATATCTTCGGTCAGCACCAGCGCCGGCAGGTGAATCAGCACGGAGACGCGCAGGCCCGTGCCCACATTGGTCGGGCACGCCGTCAAAAATCCCCACCGATCGGAATGGGCGTATGGCAGCGCTGAGCCTAGGTCGTCGTCGAGCGCATCTACAGCGCTCCACGCCCCCTGCGCCTGAAGCCCCGGCAGAATGGCCTGCAAACGCAAGTGGTCTTCTTCGTTGATCATTATGCTCAGCGCCTCGTCCCGATTAAACAGCAATCCGCGCTGTCCCTTGCTCTCGGCCAGCGCCGGGCTGACGAGATGGCGCTCTACCAATAGTCGGCGTTCGCTCTCCTGCAGCGCGTTCATTTTGAAAAACGCCGCACTGCACATGTGTCGGCTGTGCTGCGCGGCGCTCAATACGCGCTCGATAACCCGCTCCTGGTCGTCTACGGTCGCCTTGGGCGCAAACGGAGCAATCGATATATTGCGCGCCAGGCGTGCGCGACAGCTCACGACGATTCCATCGCCGTCCGCTTCGCCGCTGAGCCACTGGGCGCGATTGCCAACGAGTTCGCCGATGTTCAACGCTCGGCCTCCCCTACGGAGGCTTCACCCTCTGACTCGATGGTGCGAATGCGGTCGCGTATTTGCGCTGCGCGCTCAAACTCTTCGCGTTCGACTGCTTCACTCAATTCGCTGCGCAACCGATCCAACGTCTCTACAGGACGCGGAGCCGCTCCCTCTTCGATACGTCCCTTGCCGCAGTGGGCATCGGCGCCGTGAATTCGCTTTAGCAGGCGCTCCAGCTGCGCTCCGAATACCTCGTAACAGCGATGGCATCCCAAGCGACCCGCCTTTTTAAACTGTTGGTAGGTCATACCGCACCCCTCACAGTCCCCTACCGCGGTGGCTTCCGGCGCCGGCGATGTGCCAAACTCCACTTTCACTTTTTTGACGAGCACCGGCACGTCTTGGTCGCCGGATCCCGCAGGCGGCTTCGCTTGGACGCTCTCGGCGCTTTTGGGAATGCAGCTGGCACACAGCAGGAGCGTCTTTTTTACATCGTCGACTATGTGCGTATACGCCGTCGTCGCGTCGTTGCTGTGGCAAATTTCGCATTTCATAGGCTCAGTCCTCCAGGCGCAGGACGCCCGCTTCCAAATACCCGATGCGATCCATATTGGCAGCCAAGTGTTCATCGTGTGTCATCACGACAAACGCCTGCTGGTTGCGCTGAGCCAGGTCGCGCAGTAGCCCATGCAGCACGGCACTGGTCGCCTCGTCCAAATTGCCCGAAGGCTCGTCGGCTAGCACAATTTGTGGGCGCATGATCAGCGCGCGCACCATGGCTACGCGCTGGCACTCACCGCCGGACAGTTCGCTCGGGCGATGGCTCATGCGCTGCTGCAAGCCAACGGCCTCCAGCAGCTCGATCGCCGCAGCGCGCTGCGCTTCTCCCTGCCGTGCGATGAGCGCAGGCATAAGAGCGTTTTCCAGCGCGGTAAACTCCGGCAGCAGACGATGATGCTGAAAGACAAAACCAATATGGCGATTGCGAAAACGCGAAAGCGCCCCTTCGTCGAGGGTGGCGACATCCGTATCGGCAATAGACAGCTGGCCCGAAGTCGGCGCTTCCAGCGTGCCCAAAATATGCAGCAGCGTGCTCTTGCCGGCTCCCGATGCGCCCATCACTGCAACCAATTCGCCGCGTCGCACCCGCAAATTGACGCCATTGAGCACCTGCAGCTCGCCCTCACCCGAGCGGTATTCCTTGCGGATATCGCGCGCTTCCAGCACGAAGGTATCAGCGGTCGCCATGCCCCAGCTCACATGATATAGCGAATTGCCTGCACCGGCATCAGAGAGGCGGCTTTGCGGGCTGGGTAGATAGAGGTCAACAGACAAATCGCCATGCTCACGAGGATGACGAGCGCAAAGTCGGCCACGTCCATATCGACAGGCAGCGAATTGATTAGATAGACGTCGCCGGGAATGGATATAATGTCGAAGCGCTGCTGGGCATAGCATGTGGCAAAGCCAATGACACAGCCGAGCGCGGTGCCAACTCCGCCAATAATCAGCCCCTGATAGACAAAGGCGCGGTACACTTCACCAACCGTGCAGCCCATAGCCCGCAGAATGCCAATTTCGGGCGTCTTAATGAGAACGGACATAACGAGGATCGACATGATATTGAACGCCGCAACGAGAACGATCAGGCTGAGCGCAATAAAAATTGCCCACTTCTCCAGCTCGATCCAGCGAAAGAACTCGGGAAAGAGCTGCGTCCAATCGCTGACGGTATACGGGTAGTCAAACGCTTCGGACAGCGCCGCGCGGATTGCAGGCGCGCTGTATATATCGGTCACGTGTAGGTGAATGTCCGTCACCGCATCGCCCAGTCCAAGTATGCGCTGGGCGTCTTCAATGTGGATAAAGGCATAGTTATCGTCGTACTGGTACATGCCGCTTTCAAAGTGGTCCGTAACGAGAAAAGGCCAGGTCTTGGGCGTAAGCCCGTCCATAACCGCCTCTTCTACATCGAGATTGCGTATGGTAAATAGCAGCACGTCAAATCCCGGTCCCACCTGCAGTCGGCGCGCCAAATGTTCGCCGAGAATAATGCCTTTCTTACCCATATCCGGCACGTCGCCCAGCACAATTTCCCCGCGTTCGTCATACTGCAAATGGCGCGGCAAATCGGAAACGGCCGGAAACGTCTGCGGATCGATGCCCCAGATAGGAATACCGTCAATGCGGCTAAAGTCGCGCTTGGAGACGATAATCACTTTGCTATCGACAACCGGTGCAGCCCCCACGACTTCGGGCCACTGTTCGACCTTTTTAATCAGCTCGCGGTATTCGCCAATCGCACCTCCATCAAAGCGACGGATATTGATATGGGCATTCATGCCGACCAGGCGATTTTTTATCTCGCCGGAAAAGCCATTGGTTACCGAGAGAATGATAACCAGCGCCGCTACGCCGAGGACGACACCGCCGACGGCCATATAGGCGATGACAGATACAAACCCGCTCGTCTGCTTGGAACGCAGATAGCGACGGGCGATAAACAGGGAGACGCTCAACCGGCTATTCCTGAGTTAGAAACGCCTTTATAAAGGCGTCGATATCGCCATCCATAACGGCCTGGACATTGCCCGTCTCACAGTTGGTGCGATGGTCTTTGACCAGGTTGTACGGGTGGAATACATACGAGCGAATCTGGCTGCCGAAGTCAATGCTCTTCTTCGAGCTTTCAACTTCCTGCAGTTTCTTATCCTCTTCTTCTTTGAAATGCTGGTATACGCGAGCCGCCAATACTTTAAGTGCCGTGGCTTTGTTCTTTAGCTGCGAGCGCTCGTTTTGGCACTGCACGACAATATTGGTCGGCAGGTGCGTTATGCGCACGGCCGAGGACGTTTTGTTGACGTGCTGGCCGCCGGCACCGCCGGCGCGATACACCTCTATCTTTAGATCCTCGTCCCTGAGATCGACTTCGATATCGTCATCTACTTCTGGATAGACAAAGACGGAGGCAAAAGACGTGTGCCGCCGGCTGCTCGAATCAAAGGGGGAAATGCGCACCAGGCGATGCACGCCGGCCTCCGCTTTTAAGTAGCCATAGGCAAAGTCGCCCTTAACTTCAACTGTGACCCCTTTAATACCGGCTTCCTCACCCGGCTGCATATCCATGATGCTGCTCTCCATGTCGTTGCGCTCAGTCCAGCGCGTATACATGCGCATCAGCATCTCGGCCCAGTCGGCCGCCTCCGTGCCACCGGCCCCCGAGTGAATAACCAAAATGGCGTTCTTGTCGTCGTCATCGCCGTCGAGCATCGTGCGAAACTCGAGGTCGCCCACGGCTTCGACCAAGCTCTGAGAATCGCTTTCGACCTCCGCTAGCGCTTCGGCATCGCCCTCTTCACCGGCGATTTCCTGCAGTTCGCGCAGATCCTGTAGCTGGCTCTGCAACGCTTCCCACGACTCAATCGAGTCCTTGAGCACGCGCGCCTGACGCGAAGTCTGTTCGGCCTTTTTCCGATCGTTCCAGAAGTCGGCGCCGGCCATTTCTCCTTCGAGAGCGGCTAGCTGTGTTTTCTTGCTATCGATGTCAAAGGTAGCCTCCCAACCGCTGTAGCCGCTGCGCACATTCCTCTAGCGTTTCTTCTACCGTAGCCATAGTGGTATTCTCCTATTCTTTAAAGCGGTCAAATAGCAGGTTTTCCGCTTTTCTATTAGCGGGAATTTCAAAGAGCAGCTTGCCGACAAATTCCTCGTCCTGGTCCATGTAAAACGAATCGCCATAGGCAATGAAAAACGGCGAGTGCGAGCGCGGATAGTGGCGTATGTTGAGATCGTCAACCAGGCGAAAACAGCGCGGAACAACGGGAAAACCTATGCGCATGCGCGCTTTCATACTGACGTCCACCAAGACGAATTTATTGCCCTCGTCCGCTACGCCCTGAAAGTAGTTGACGTAGCGCACTCCATTGGGCGGAACGCTCCATACAATGGGGTTCTTAATGCGGCTAAATACGGCGCCGATATTCTCTATTTTCTTTGCTTCGCCACCCGTAAAGCGAATAATAAAGTACAGCGGTATGAATACGGCCACGCCCCCCACCACCAGTCGGTTGAGCATGCGCATATTAGCGTCGAGACGGCTCTTATTATCTCGGCGTTTCCTATTCATACATTGACTATCGACGCCGGACCACGGCCAGCGTGCCGGATCGATCAAAGCTGGTGGAATGCATCCGGTAAAAATACAACCCATTGGCCAAGTCGGCAGCGATATTCCATCGCGGCGCATTGCCCTGCTGCGTATAGGTGCCCGAAAGCATATCCCAAACGCGGCTAAATACCACGTTCCCCGCAGCATCAAAAACGCTCAACTGAACTTCCTCGCGCCGATCGACCAGCAGCGGAAAATACACGCTCTCCCCCTGAACGGGATTGGGAAAAGGAACCAGCGCAGCCGCCCTATCGGGTTGGGCGACGCGCAAACCACTGGCGGCCAGCGCCTGGACATGCCCCCATCCGTATACCGTATCTGGGCCGGCATCGCCGAGGTCCAGTGCCGTCGACCGCAGCGCGGCCAGCACGTCTTGCGGCTGCCAATCTGGGTGGATTTGCAGAAGCAGCGCACAAATGCCGCTTACTACAGGTGCGGCAAACGACGTGCCACTGGAGCGCCGATAGTCGCCACCGCGCACATCGGCAACCACCACGCCCTGTCCCGGTGCAACGACGTCGGGTTTGATGCGTCCGTCCGCCGTCGGCCCGCGCGAACTCGTGCTGGCGATGGTTGGCGTTCGACCATCTACCGTCGCCACGTCGACCGATCCAACGGCAATGGCGCCATCCGCATCAGCGGGCGCCGTTATATAATGCCAAGGTGTGTCGGCTTCGTTGCCGGCGGCAATGACGACGACGACCCCTCGCTGCGCAGCCATCGCCGCGGCAACCGACGTCAGCGCCGTGCGCCCATCGAGGTCGGCATACTCATAGCTATCGCCGCTGTCCCATATATTGTATCCGAGGGAACTGTTGACGACAGCGGCCCCCTGACTGACTGACCATTCTAACCCAGCGATCCAGCGATCTTCCTCGATGGGAAGTTCCGTCGCATTCTCTTCGGTCTTGGCCAGGATGTATTCCGCATCGGGCGCAATGCCGATAAAGCGACCGGGATCGTAGGCCGCCATAATGGACAGCACCTGCGCTCCGTGCAGATTTTGCGCGGAGCGCGTTTCATCGCCGGTGCGCGGCTGGTCGACCTCATCACTGACGATTTCGTCTTCGTTGACAAAGTCGCGCTGGGCCACGACGTTGAGCCGCGCGAACGCCTTGTGCTCTGTGTAGTGGAACCCATTGTCGAGAACGGCAATGCGGACGCCGGCTCCTCGATACCCCATCTGGTGCAGCGGAATTACCTCGGCCTGAGCAAATTGCTCGAATGCCACGCCGTAGTCCTCCTGCAGGGCAAGGCGCGCGGACGGCAGCGCCGCCTCCACGGTAGGTACGGGCTTGGCAAAGGTGCGCACGCGCTGCAGCGACTCGACAAAATCCAAGGCGCGCAGGCGCTGCTGCTGCTCTGGCGTAGCGCGAACGCTTATCGCATTGAGCCACAGCGAACGGGTGCGCACTTGGGCTCCGGTAGCGCGCACGCGCCGCGCATAATCGTCCCGAATGGGTAGGTCCCACTCAGCAGGCGAAAGCCCTTTACCCCCATTGCGCCACGCGATAACTCGATCGCGCTCATCTTTTTTGTCGCGCAGGAAAACCCACACATCGCCGTACTGGGAACCCGCAGCCTGCTCAATGCCGACAAAAGCCGTCGCAATCCAAATCCACCCAACCCACAGCATTGCACCCCTATTCATCTAATTTCCATCGTGCGCAGGCGGGCGGCGATCGACGATATCCACCCCCTTAGGCAGTTGGAAGGCGAATACCTCGTCGTCGATTTTCTTGTTCTCTTTGTGGTCCTTGAGCGTGTATGTAGTTACGTCCTGATTGTCCTCTAGCGTCTCTACCTGCAGCAGCCACCACTTTTTCTTGTCTACCCAGACCTTCATCTGCTTTTTGGAATTGGCATAGGCGTCACCCGTAGGCTTGAGCACCAGCATATAGCAAGAGCGTCCATTGAGTTTGGTCTCTTCTACGGCGAGCGGAACGTAATTGGCCGAGTAGTCAACAAAGACCTGCCAGGGCGTGCGCAACTCGCCTTCGTAGGGGCTAATGACCACCTGCTTGTTGCGCTCAGCATACGACCACATCGTCTCGCCGTTGGCCACTACGGCATCGCCGTTGTCCAATTCGACGCGAAAGTGGTCGGGGCTGCGCATATACAGTTTGCCGGATCGACTGCGGCTCTTGTCCAAGGCAGCCCAGTAAAACTGCTTCTCAAACTCGGCGGAAAAAGACTTGTACTCCTCGAGCTTTTCCTGCACTTTCTCGACGATCTCGCCGCCGGTAATCGCCGCTGCCGCCGACGCGTAACACGCAGCGAAGACCGCCGCTGCGAGCACATGGCACCTAAGCATTTTACGAAATCCCTTCTCCGGTCACTTCTTCTACATCTTCGAGCAAAATCTGGCGCGGCTTTGCCCCTTCCGCAGGCCCGACAACGCCCGCATTTTCTAGTTCGTCCATTAGCCGTGCCGCGCGCGAGTATCCCACCTTCATGCGGCGCTGCAGAAACGAGGTCGAGGCCTGCTGCGCGTCGAGGACAATCTGAACGGCCTCGTCAAACAGCTCATCGCGTTCGTTGGCCGCGACGCTAATATCGGCATGCTCCGAAAATACCGCGACTTCTTCGGGCTGATAGTCGGCCGCCTTGATCGACTCGACCATGCGCTCCGTCTCCTCCCCTGATAAGAACGCTCCATGCACGCGGATCGGTTCCCCCTGTCCGCCTGGGAGGAAGAGCATATCGCCGCGTCCCAGCAGCGCTTCCGCCCCGTTGAGGTCTAAAATTGTTCGCGAATCCGTCTTTGAAGCGACCTGGAACGCGATGCGCGAAGGAAAGTTTGCCTTGATTACGCCGGTGATTACGTTAACCGAAGGACGCTGCGTTGCCAGAATAATATGTATGCCCACGGCGCGCGACTTCTGCGCCAAGCTCATTAGCGATGTCTCTACGTCAGCCGGAGCGGTTAGCATCAAATCGGCAAACTCGTCTATGACGATGACGATATACGGCATGGCCTTCTCTGGTTCAACGCCGTCTGCTTCCGCCTCTGCGTTGACGCGCTCCAACTTGCGGTTGTAGTCGGCCAAATTGCGCACGCCGAGTTTGGCCAACTTCTGATAGCGCACCTCCATCTCCGCGACCGCCCATTTCAGCGCTTCCGAAGCCTTTTTGGGTTCGGTTATCACCGGCACTAATAAGTGGGGGATATCGTTGTAGATGGTCAACTCCACCACCTTGGGGTCGACCATCAGAAAGCGCACTTGTTCGGGCGTAGCCTTAAATAGGATGCTGCATATCAGGCAGTTTATGCACACGCTCTTACCAGCACCCGTTGCCCCAGCAACCAGTAGATGGGGCATTTTAGCCAAGTCGGCCGCATAGGGCTCTCCGGCAATCGTCTTTCCCAGCGCCATGGTTAGCGTCGACTCTGCGCGGCGGAATTCCTTTGCCTCCAATATTTCGCGCAGGTAGACCGTCTCTCGATCCTGGTTGGCAATTTCCACGCCTACGACCGATTTCCCGGGCACGGGCGCCTGAATGCGAATGCCCTTAGCGCTCATAATGCGCGCCAAGTCGTCCGACAATGTGACGATGCGATTTACTTTCACCCCGGCAGCCGGCTCCACTTCGTAGCGCGTGACCACAGGGCCGGGACTGACTTCGACGACCTTGCCAGCCACGTCGAAATTGGCGAGGGCTTCCTCCAGTTTGCGCGCATTTTCCAGCAGTTGATCGCGGTCGACTCCGTGGGTGCTCGATGGCACTTCGTCGAGCAGGGAAATCTTAGGCGCCCTATAGCGCCCTCTCGCCCTTTTGGCCACGGGAGCTGCGCTGACGGCAGCAGGCGGTTCGACGGGGCGCTTGGGTTCCTCAACGGGAACGGCTACATCCACCGGCGCCGGGCGCTCCGCATCGGCCGTTTTTTCCTTGATTACAACTGGAGCAATGTCTGCGCCGTCGCGTTCAACCTCTGGCTGAATCACCGCAGGTTCCATCGCCGGCTCTATCGCCTCTTCCACCTCTTCGTCGCGGTCTTCTTCCTCCTCGCGATCTTCTTGGCGGCGCAGGGCCTTCTGTTCGGCGCGCACGATGCGCCAGCGACGCCACCTGTGCAGACCGCGCCCAGGCAGCGCATTCAGCGCACCGGCCAGCCGGAGACCAGCGCGTCCACCGGCAGAAGCCGCGCGCACTAGGGGGCGCAAGTTGAGGTCGGTTGTCAGCACGAGCGCCGCGAGAAAGAGCGCGCAGAGCACCACCGCCGCACCGACGCGCCCCATATAGGGTATTAATAGCAGGCTGCTCAGCTGGGTACCCAGCATGCCCCCCAGCTTGAAGGCGATATAAGACGAGTACGAGGGCAGCCCTGCGCCAATGCTGAACAGCAGCGCCATACCCAACAGGCCTATGCTGCGCGCAGCTACGTGGACAAGCGACTCGTTGCGCAGCGCATTGACGCCCCAAAACAGCAGGAGAACGGGCCATACATAGGCCGCAATGCCCATAGCCAACAGCGCTACGTACGAGACGTAGGCGCCAATCCGCCCACCCCAGTTAAAGTCGCTACTCGCTGCGCGACTCGAGTTGGGATAGTCTAATGAAGAGTGGGACACAAAGCTGATGACTAAAAATAGACCTATACCGATCAACAAGATCCCGGCAGCTTGTACAAGCCTGTGCCCATTGATAAAACGACCCAATATTTCGGACATGTGCCGCTCGCTCCACGCTAGCGTAAGAACGGGGAGTTCACTCGAGAGATGTGGGGTTGTACTATGAGAAGCAAGATAGGAGAGTTACCCATATATAGTAAGCAATATTAGCGCTTTTTGCACGCGGTTACTCGAGGCCTACACCGCCTACAGCATACCCAAACGCTTGCGCAGAATCCACTCGGCGGCCAAGGCGAGAGCAACGAGTACCAGCGGCGCTAAACCACCCCAGAAATGCACGGCCCGCTTCTCCTCCACGAGCGTTTGTTTTAACGGCCAAGTGCGCAGCAGCTCCACCCCGTCTTTAAGACCCAGCGCCCGACCGCCGCTAGCGCGGGCGAGCTGTTCTAACAGTGCCCGATTGGCGCGCACGTCAGTCCACTCCACGCTGTATTTATCCACGACAAAGTCGCCACGATCGCTGCCGACCGATGCTCCTTCGCACACGGCCTCTACGATATAGCTGTATTCTCCGGCAGACAGTCCGCTCAACTCACCCCCGTAAAAGCCGCCTCCCTGATCCTGCATCGCTACGCCCTCACCGCTGCCCAACGCAATATTGACCGCACAGCCCTCCTGCGGCTGCAGCAGTTCGTCAAATACCTGACAAGTAAATAGGACGGGAAACCCCGCGCGGTAGACGTAGCGCTCGGTCGATGCACGCACGCGTCCAACGGGACTGCGCGTGGCTAGCCAGCGCACGGCCTGGCGCCAAAACTGGCGAATGGTCTGCGGGTTGCCTGCGACACCGCTGCTCAGCAGATCTAAACGCCAAAAGGAGTGCGATACAGCGGCGAGCGTCTTGCCTCTGCCGTAGACGCCCGCCGCAATAATGGGCTTCCCCTCACTGCTCTCGACCAGCGCCAGCGCCCCCTGTCGCAGCCCTTCAACGGGGAAAAAACCCGTCAGCGGAGGCAGCTGCGTCCACGGATCGATTTCCCGCTCAACGGCCAATCGCACAGTCGGATGATTGGCCCCGCGCATGCCTATGCGCAAGCTAGTTTCGCGCTCGGCAAAGGGCCCCGCCTGCAGGGTGACTGGTAACAGCGCATCGAGGGCAAAGGCCCGAGACCAGCGATCACCCATTGCCGGCTCACCAACCAGCAGCAGCCCCATGCCGTCGCGCACGCGCTCGCGTAGGACATCACTAGCAGCCCCCTGCCACATGGCGTCATCGTATCCCAGCAGCAGCAGCACGTCGGCCCGCTCTATTGCCGTATAATCCCACGTCCCCGAGTAGGTTGCCTCGTCGTCTTTGCGGGTGACGACCGCTACGCTGAGCGTGGAATCGGCCGCCAAATTGCGCTGCAAAAATCCCAGCTCGCTGCTTGGTCGGTTGGCGACGATGGCCACGCGCACGCGCTCTTCTAAAACGCGGGTAAATACCAGCGCTTCGTTGTTATCCCGCGTCAATTCACCGGGGAGCGAGTCAACGCGCAGCCGGTAGATATGAGGGCCGGGGGTTTGCGGTACGGCAGAAAACTGCACGGTCTGCGCCCCGCGCTGCAGATCAATTTCCCGGCGCTCCAGCTCCCGCGGGCCGTCGTATAGATACATCGTCGCGCGGGCGCTTGCGTATCCCTGATTGCTCAGTTCCGCCCTGATGGTCAGCGCCTTTCCCACATAGCCATTGCCGACCACGTGTGCATCCACAATGTGCACATCTGCTGGCGGTTCGTCGCCGCCCACAACCAGGGAGTAAATGGGAACCTGTTGCTCCTCAATAATTTTGGTTGGGTCGAGCCCGAGGTTGTGCGCTCCGTCGCTGAGCAGCAGCATTGCCTGCACGCTGCCCAACCCTCCTATCTGCTGGGATACGTCCTCGATGGCGCCGCCGATATCGGTCGAGAGCCCGCCCGGCCCTACATCATCGATTGCGTCGATATCGATCTGGTACGCGCTATGCGCAAAGGCCCAGGACTGCAGATCGACTTGTTCCGTGCTCTCTAACCAAGCGCTCCCTTTGAGAAAGGCCTGCACCTTTGCAAAACGCGTGCTATCGCCATCCAAAACGCCCATGCTATGACTGGAATCGACCAGTACGAGCAGGCGCGGATTTTCAACGCGCTTGTTCCAGAACTCAACGATGGGCTCTGCCAATAGGGCAATCAGCAGCGCGAAGGCGACACTGCGCAGCGCGACCAACGACCAAAACCACGCGCCGCTAACTTCTGGATGCGTGCGTCTATAGGTGCGGTAGACAAAGAAAACGAGCGGGGGAAGGACCAGGAGAAAGAAGCCGCTACCGGCAAAGTAGAGGCTGGGATCGAGCGCAGAATGCGTTTCGCTCAACACAAACTCATTCGCGGAACGGCATCCAGCGCGAAGTCATCCACTTCGCCGCGTCCCAGCCGATGTACTCCAACTGCGCCAATCATCGCGGCGTTGTCTGTGCAGTATTGTATAGAAGGGCAGTGAAACGGCAGATTTAGGTTTTCCACGCGGGCTCGGAGCCCTTCGCGCAAAGACTGATTGGCGGCAACACCTCCAGCCAAGCAGACAGCATTGATGTCGATGGCACCGCGCTCGATTACTGCAATGGTTTTGCCAATCAGAGCATCGACCACCGCCGCCTGAAAGCTGGCGGCAATATCGGCCATCGACGCCTCCCGCTCCTCATCGCTCAGCTTGCGCACGTGGTTGAGAACAGCGGTCTTCAAACCGCTAAAGCTAAAGTCGGATTCGCCCTCTAATGCACGCGGAAAATGGATGGCCTGCGGATCGCCTCCCTTTGCCAAGTCGGAGACGATGCGCCCACCGGCAATAGAACCTTCTTTAGGCAATAAGCCCAGCAGCTTAGCCACTTTATCAAACGCTTCGCCAGCTGCATCGTCGCGCGTGCGCCCAACCAACTCGTAAACGCCAAGCTCCTTTACGAGGATCAGCTCCGTATGACCGCCGGATACTAAGAGCGTCAAAAAGGGCGGCTCGATATCGTGCTCTATGAGGTTGGAAAATATATGGCCCTCCAAGTGGTGCACGCCGACGAGAGGTTTGCCGCACGCAAGAGCAATTCCCTTGGCGACGGAGACGCCAACAATGAGCGAGCCGACCAGACCAGGACCGCGCGTAACGGCGATGCCATCGAGGTCTGTCCAGTCGGTTTCGGACTGACTTAAGGCTTGGCGAACGGTAGCTACCATCGTCCGCATATGCGCGCGCGAGGCCAGTTCGGGGACGACGCCGCCGTAGGGCGCATGGTCCTGCTGTGAAAATACGATATTGGATTTCACGGCGAAGCGATCGTCTACGACGGCCGCTGATGTTTCATCACACGAAGATTCAATGCTGAGAACTAACATATGCTCCTAGCGGGATACTACGTTTACCTGGGCGGGAATAATTTCGAGAATTTCAAAGTGGGCTTCGGCATCGTTTTTTTGCAGTGCAAAATAGCCGTTTTGGAATGCGTTAAAATCAATGTACACGTTTATATCTCGCTGTGGGTCAATGCTCGAAACAACGTCGACGCCGCCGCGCACTTTTACCGTTACGCGCTCGGGATCTGCCCGCAGGACACGGCCACCGGCATTTACAATTTCAACCGGCACGTTCGCAATATCATTCTCGGCGAGGATCTGTATATCGGCCTGCACGCGCACGCTTTCTTGTCCCATAGAAAGGCGCCCACCGCCCGCCCTAACCAGCCCGACAACGTGGTCGACATCTTCTCTCACATCGTCGAGGTAGAGCGTATCGGTTTGGACAAAGAGCAGCGTATCGAGCACGCTTTTCGGCCCCACTACGCGCACGGCGGGCGGATCGACAGAGAGCGATCCAACCAGCACGTGGGCCGGAGCGATGCGCAAATCGACGGCAGCGTGCACGGGCAGGTCCCTCTCAACGCGCCGATCAAACTCGATTTCCAATTCCGTGGGCGCCAAAATCTCTTCTACCTGTATGCCGGTATCGGACGACCGCTGTTCGATCTGCGCCAGCTGCAGTCTGTATGTGCGACGGGAGGCGATCTCACCTTCCGTGCGCAGACGCAGCACAAAGTCATCTTCTTGCCGCTGCAGCAAATCCTTGCCGCGACCAGAAACGAGCACACGCACTCGGTCGGGCACCTCGTTGGCGATCAGCGACTGCTGCAGAACATTTTCTACAAGCGGCGGGTCTTCGACGATGAGACGGATGGAAGCTTCCTCTGTATAGGAGTGCTCTGTAACGGCATGGAACCATAAAAAGCATGCCAACAAAACGGCACCTAATTTTATGCCCCAATCACCGATCTTCATCCCTGTTAGACCACCTTATAGATACGAAGAGGCTCCCGAAGGAGCCTCTTATACAACGCAGTATGTCGCCCTAAGGCACGCGGAATCGCTGATGCTGCCTATCCCACTGCCTTGTTCGAAAAAACCAAGCTACTTATACGACTCTTTAAGCTCTTTGCCGATACTCAGCTCTCCGTTGTCGATTCTCAAGTGGTAACCACACTCTGGATTGGTGCATGCCCACGCTTTGTAGTGTATGGCCGCACCATCCCTTCCATAGTCCGACAAGGGGACCAAAACCCCTTCTGAACACTTCAGGCATGACGGAAAGTTGCTTATATCCATCCTTTCCTCCCCTCCCTTTAAATGGTTCAGGTTATGTGGATGGGTCCACGCAAGTACCAGCGAGACTTACAATTGTGCCTTCTGATCAAGAATGTAGAATGCCAATAGGCCTCTGTCAACCAATCTCTATCCACTAAAATGGGCTGCATATTCAAAAACGGTCATTTCCTGCGCCTGCGTCTCTATAGAACCTGGGCGCGCACCCCGCACCGTTGTGATGGCCTTCAACGGCTCGTACCCCCTGTGCACTAAAAAGCAGCCCAACATCGTTCCCGTACGCCCCAATCCCGCACTACAATGGACCAGAACCGGAACCTCCTGATCGATCCAGCCAGTGGCAAAGGATAGGAAAGCATCCACTTCCGGCAGAGAAGGAGGCGCCATGTCGCGAATGGGCAGGTGTAGATAGCGTAACTCGTGCCGTTCGACAGCCATTGCATCCAAGGACTCTTCCGTCAGCGATACGAGGGCGCCGATTCCACATTCCCTAAGGCTGCGCAGATCCTCGGCCAGCACTTCTCCGCTATAGTCACCCCACCCACCGATTTGTCCCGATCCGGCGATTTCATCGGGCAGCAGCCAGCTAAAATTGAGTATCATATCGCTCTTATTGATCTGCTGCTACGGGTCCTTCGACCCAGTATGCGCCATCTTCTCCCACTTCCTTTTTCCAAATGGGAACGATCTCTTTAAGGCGATCAATGGCGTAGTGACAGGCGTTGATTGCCTCGAGCCGATGACCGCTGGCAACGGCAATCAGCACGCTGATCTCGCCAATCTCAAGGCGCCCCGTCCGGTGCAAAATAGCGATGTGCTCAATGCCCCATTTATCGCTGACTTCGCTACCAATTTGCGCCATTTTCTTTTCGGCCATCTCGGTATAGGCCTCGTATTCCAGATACTGCGTTTTCTTGTCGCCTGAATGATCGCGCACCACACCGGCAAAGGTGACCACAGCACCGTGGACATCTCGCAGTACTTCTCGGTGGAGATCGTCTACACGAATTTCATCTTGCGTTATTTTAAACACGATTTACCCCCCACTCACCGGGGGAATAAAGGCAACCTCGTCCCCATTTTTTAATACAGCAGCATCGTTTGCGTACTCTGCGTTCACCGCTAGGGACAAGGTGCTCTCTATTGCGCTTAGGCGAGGATAGCGATCCCTCAATGTCTGCTTGAGCGTGCCCACTGTCGCATTCGATGCAACCTCAAAATCCATTTCTTTTTCGCCTACTATATCGCGACAAGACGCGAAGAAAAGCAGTTTTACTTTCAACTCTTCAGGCTCCTTAACTTTTCCACGAATATAATTGGCTGGCAAGGCGGCAACAAGCGACGGTCGATCTACCAGAATTCAAAACGCACATAAAAAAAGCCGCTGGATTCCGAAGAATCCAGCGGCGAACAACAGCTTCTTTCTCAGATACTACTGGAGCAACGTCATCTTCTTCTTAGCGACAAAGTCGCCAGCACGCAGCTGGTAGAAGTAGACTCCGCTACCAACCTTGGCTCCGCTATCGTTGCGACCATCCCACAGCTGCTTGTAGTTCCCAGCAGTCATCGGCTGTGCGTCAACCAGCGTGCGAATGACCTGGCCGGTCATATCGTAAATCGCCAAGCTGACAACCTGATCACCGCTCAGATCAAAGCTGATCATGGTCTCGGGATTGAACGGATTCGGAAAGTTCTGACGCAGCGCACTCACCGTCGGCAGTGCCAACTCAGCGACAGCCGTCGGCGAGAGCAATACCTCGATAACCTGCGAACGAGAGGTCGTTCCATCCAGATCAATCTGGTTCAGATAGTAATAGAGCACATCGGTCTGCGGCAAGTTGCTGTCCACGAAGCTATAGGACTTGTACTCATCGCTATTGCCATCACCCAGCACTAAGTCGCTGACCTTGGTGAAGACGCGGCTATCCGTGCTGCGGAACACTTCCCAGCCCAAGTTATTGGACTGAGAGGCAACGCCCCACTGCAGCAGAATGTCGTCATCGACCGTAACCTGCGAGGTAAAGCTGGCCAATTCAGCGGCAACCGGCACATCCCACGTCGCGCTGAAATCAGCGGACAGATCGCGGGCAACGCCGTCTGAATTAGTTGAAGAAGTGCTGACCATGACGCTCAAGCTGGTCGTACCAGCTCCGCGATCGCCCTCTGCATCAAACAGAGCGACCGCATCACCGTCGGCATCCGTAGCACTCTCAACCGTCAGACTTTCACCTGCGCCGACTTCAATGGCACCTTCGGCAGTGATCAGGAAGACCGACTCGGAACCATTGTTCATAATGTCCCAAGTGATCGTCTGGTCAGCACCAGCAGCACCCGTACCATCGACGAAGTTGACCCCAAAAACAATTTCGCCATCACTGTTGTCATCGACGTCACCCGAGCCCACCTCCGAATAGTCCAAGCTCGCATCTGTATCAGAAGTGGCCGTCAGAGACGGTTCGATAACTGGCGGAGCCGGCGGGTTCACCGTAACGCTCAAGCCCAGCGCACCGCTCTCGAAAACGTCGCGATCCGTAGAGGTCGGCCCAAGGGACACGCGCGTCACCGTGATGGTGGCCTCCGTATCCGCTGTAAAGCTGTCCGA
>JAYPJE010000046.1:0-32331 GCA_038128265.1 Gemmatimonadota bacterium | reverse complement strand
CGCAGCTAAATCCATTGTCGCTAGTAAAGACGACCAGCGTCCGCTCGCGCAGCCCGCTCTCTTCTAGCTTGTCGAGCAGGCGACCAATCTCCAGATCCATTGCCGTCACGGCGGCGAAGTAGCCCTTGAGCATCTCTCGGTTGCCCAAGCACCCCTCGCTGAGTGGATGGCCCACCGCCCACGGGTGCATCACCTCTTGCGGACACGAATCGAAAGCGCAGGCATCGTAGGAATCGACAATCTCTTGCGGGTGACCGGTCCACGGACTGTGCGGCGCCGTGTAGTGCACGCTCAGGTAGAACGGTTCGTTGCTCTCTGCAGATTCGCCTATATACTGGAGCGCATCGTCAGTAATAGCCGTCGTCACATAGCCGGTCACATCCATCAACTCGCCGTCGCGAATCATCGGCGCATCATTATAGTCTCCGCCGCCGCGCTGATGCACAAACCAGTGGTCAAAACCATGTTGGGCGATCTGGCTATGGCCTAAATGCCACTTGCCACTCAGGCCGCAGCGCCAACCGTGCTGTGCCATAACGTCCGTATAGGCGACTTCGTCTTCTAGGTAAAAGGCGGCATCCGCTCCCGTATTGCCATCGCGAATCCAATCGTGCACGCCGTGCTGGGACGAGATGCGCCCGGTCAGAAAGGTCGCGCGGCTGGGCGAACACACCGGCGTAGCGACAAAAAAGTTATCAAAGCGCATGCCGGTGGCCGCGAGCCGATCGATATTCGGCGTGCGTATCTCCGCATTGCCGTAGCAGCCATTGGCCCAAATACCCTGGTCATCGCTGAGTATAAATACGACGTTGGTCTTTTCTATCATGCGCTCACGCTTTCCTTCGATTCCACCACAGCCAGCGAAAGACCAGCAAATGGCCCAGTAGAAACAGAGGCAATAGGAACATCGGCAGCCATACAAACGGTGGATAGGTTATGAAAATATTGGTTGGCTCGTTGGCAAAGAGGCGCATAGGCGTGGGCAGCGACAGTGCCGCGATGCTGGCAACGTTAAACAGCAGCAGCAAACCGAATGCGTTCCAAAACAGCAGCATCGCGCGACCGCCCCTGCCACGCCAAACCAGCCAGCCCATCGCCGGTGCGGTCAGCCCGGAAAAAATATCAAAGTTGAGGCCGGCATACGTTATCTGCACCGGGGCATATCCGCCCTGGTAGAGCTGGTATACAAATACTTCAACTGGCACGCGAACGGTTTGGAACACCACCAGCACAGCCGGTCCAATACCCTCTATAAGAGCGCGACCAGCCGGCGCAAAGGCCAGCGCACATACTAGGACAGCGGCGAACGCAAAAAGCCCGCCCAAGTGGAGCAAGCCTCGATCGAAATGGCGCAGCCACCCCTCGTGCGCTAGCTGTCCCGTAAAAGCCAACCATATAGTGCAGGCCAGTAGCGCACGGATCGTCCACAGGTTGAGCGACTGGCCGGCCGGCACGCTGGCGCGCACGCCCAGCGCCACAAGTGCACCGGCAGCCAATACAATGACGAGAAAAAAATATTCTAACGACTCCGGTATGCCCATGTATCTCTCTCTACAGCGGATGTCGTATCAACACAAATGTGCGGGCTGCGCGATCTGCGCCTAAAAAGCCTCAACCGCTACGGTGCGCTTAACGCGGGCCGCCTCAAAGGCCGCATCCACTACGGCCTGCACCTTGTAGCCTGTCAATCCATCGCATACCGGCGCGCGTCCCTGGCGCGCTGCAGCGACGAAATCGTCAATCATCGGCAAATCGAAATAGGGTGCCTGCAGCGGCTCGACGTGAATCTCCTCAATTCCCCCATCTGTTTCCAATTTCAAACTCGATGAGCCAAATTCCAGCGCATCGATCATAATGCGGCCCTGCGTGCCATCGATATGCGCCATGTCGCGCCGTGGATTCGAACACAGCAACGTCGAATGAATGCCCACCGTACCGTCGGCAAATTTGAGCAAAATCGCATCTGTATCATCGACCGGCCAATCGTGCTCAACGGTTTCGACCAACGCGCTCACCTCGACCGGCTCAGCAGCGAAGTTTAGCAGCACTTCGAGGCGGTGCACGGCCATCTCCATCATGGCACCGCCGATGTCCGGACGCACGCGCCAATCGCCGGGCCGCGCCCCCATCCAACCGCTGTAGTGCGTGCGCACGCATACCACGCGTCCAATACGCCCGGCGGCAATGAGCTCCTTGGCCTTGAGCACCTGCGGAAAGAGGCGGCGGCGGTAGGCCACGCCCAGCGCCACATCGTTTTCGCGGCACGCCTCGACCATCTGGCGGCATTCTTCACGGTTGTGTGCCATGGGCTTTTCGCAGATCACGTGTGCGCCGCGCTGTGCGGCCAGCGTCGTATAGGCACAGTGAAAGTCCGTTGGCGTCGATACGATCACCGCCTCAACACCGCCCTCCGACAGCAGTTCTTCTGCCGAAGAGTAGGCCGCGCAGCCGCCGAATCGATCGGCAAACGCACGCGCCCCATCCAAATCGCGGCGACACACGGCCACGAGTTCGGCCTGCTCCGACTTGAGCAAGCTAGGGGCGAACGAATTAGCGGCGATGTCGCCGCAGCCGATAATGCCGAATCTCATCTTTTCCACGCAGCATTCCCTCTGTTATACGGGGTGTACCTGAGGCCACTCCAATTCAAAACCATCGGCGCGCAGCTGCTGCTGCACCTGCTCGACCAGCGCTTGGCTCTCGTGCACCTGCTGTGGCACGTAGTCGCCATCAATGCAGAACGCCGCCAGGGCTCCAGCCGCCTCGCCAATATTCCACTCCACTGGATGCAGGCGGTAGCAGCCGTTGCTAATATGCGTGCTGCCGATGTTTTTGCAGGCTGGAAGCAGGTTTTCTACGCGCTCGGGCACCAGCGCTCCCAGTGGAATTTGGAAGGGCAGCGACGAGACGTCTATGTAGTTGTCGCGCCCGGTGCTCGGATGCAGATCGATGCGATAACAGCCCACGCCAACGCTGTCGCTGAATTCGGCGGCTCGATCGCTGCCGCGCGCCTCGCGACCCACGTGCTCTTCCGTAACCGTAAAGCGCGCACGTATGCGCCGAGCCTCGCGGATGTAGGGCGCTTTGGCCAGCCCATCGTCGGTGCCCATGACGTCGGGCCGCAGATACAGCCCGGGAAAGCCCGTTCCACCGTCGGCACGCGGCGCCTCCGTCTGCATCCAGTAAAAAAGACACATTGAGAGCTCGCGCGCCTGCTCCAGGTGATGGGCGACTTCCCGTTCATCCTTATCGATGATATTGCCTTCGAGATAGTCGTTCTGCGGCCAGTTGACCAGCGCAACCTCGTGTGGCGCACAGCCAGGTGCGTAGTGCGCACTGCCAATGAGTCGACGATAGCGCCACAGCGACCCCTCTCCACGCGCCGGGTCAAACGTCGCCGTAATGGGATCCAGCGAAATGGGATGGGTGTAGGTCCAATCGAGCATCTTGCCCGGCCAAGAAGGCGTCAGACCCGGATCGTAGTCGCGCCAGCGCGCATACGCTGCCGGTCGATCAATCACGTGATGTCCATCCGGGTCGTAACCCATCGCAAAGCACCAGGTCAGCGCCTGCACGTTTTCAGCATCGGCCTCAGCGCTGGCGTGCAGTTCGCCGGTCTGCGCCTGCGATTCCGCCCCAGAAACGTATTCTACCCCAGCCAGTTTGACGAGGTCACCCAGCTCCGTCGCATCGAGCACGTAGGCCGCTTCAATCGTCTCTTCGCGCCCCGTATGCCCATCGAGAATGTGCACCGCACGCACGCGATCGCCGTCGACATCCACACCCGTAGCGCGCGTGCGTAAACGCACCTGCAGCTGCCCGCGCGCTACGTCGTAAGCCATCATGCTTTCCAAGGCCGCCAAATAGACGCGTGGCTCAGCGCACAGACGCGACACACTGCCATCGCCAGGATTCAGCCTAGGGTTGGCGCAGGCGCTGTGGTTGAGCGGATAAAAATCCTGATAGTAGCGGCGCACTCGCTGGCGAAAAAGGCGGTAGCGCGCCGTGCAGCCAAACGATTCAATCCACGGATGTTCATCGGGCGGCACTCCCTGTGACGTCAGTTGTCCGCCCACCCAATCCGTTTCTTCTGTCATGATGACCCGCTTGCCCCGCGCCGCCGCGCTCAGTGCAGCCGCTACGCCCCCGGTGCCACCACCTATGATCAATACGTCCGTCTTCATACTAGCTCCCCCACAATTTTCTTTATGGCCCTACCCGCTGCGCGCGCCTCGGCGACCGTGTTGTGCTGCGTCATGCGCACGGCGCCGACCACCCATTCGGCGCGCTGCGCTATGGGTGCTACGTCGAGCGGGTAGCGCCCCCTTTGCAAGCGGCCCGGTCGGTAACTGGCAAAGGCATCCGGATTCTCGTGCAGCGTGCGGAACACCTCCCAACCCGGCACGTACTGCTGCACCCGCGCACCGCTGGGAATTCCCTCGGCGCTGAGCATCTGGCAAAAGGCCTTGGCATCGACGCCCAGCACGCGCTCGTCGACGGCAAAACTCACCCACCAATAGCTCGGCCGCGCACCGCGCGGCTGCCACTCGGCAGCGACACCAGGCACGTCGCGCATTTCAGCATGCAGCGCATCGGCAAAGCGGCGACGCTTCTCGATCCACTTGGGCAGGTGCTTTAACTGCACGGAAGCCAGCGCCGCATTGATCTCGTTAAGGCGCACATTGAGCGCGGGAAAGGCCGGCGTTGGCGGCGCGCCGGGAAAGCGCGGATAGCACTTATCGGCAAAGAGGTCGGCCGCTTCGGCCAGGGCCTTCTGGTTTGTCAGCACAAAGCCCCCCTCGCCGGCTTTCATATGCTTGCTCTCGTTGACGCTCCAAGCCGATATATCGCCGTAATTGCCCAAGTATTTGCTGCCCAACATTGCCAAGTGCGCCTGGGCACAGTCTTCGACTATGTTCACGCCGCGGCGCTTGGCCACTTTCGCCAGCGCGCGCATATCGACGGCATATCCCCCGTTGTGCACCGGCATAATCGCTTTTGTATGGCGCGTTATTTTTTTCTCGACATCGGCTACATCCATCAGCAAACTATCCGGCCGCACGTCGGCAAAAACCGGTATCGCATTGAGCTGGAAAATGCCAATAATACTACCGTAGTCGGTCAGCGGGCTCACAATCACTTCGTCGCCGGCTCCCACTCCTGCGGCAAAGAGCGCCACGTGAATGGCCGCACTGCCCGACGAGACGGGCACGGCATAGCGCATGCCGTAGCAGCGCTGCAGCTGCTCGCGCAGTGCCATCACGCGCGGACCCCGCGCCATCGGCAGCGCCGGCCCCGACAGCACGCGCTCGAGCACGCGCAGTTCTTCGCCTATGTGGAACGGACCCGTGCGCCACGGTTTGTTATGCAGTGGTTTGCCGCCGTGGATGGCTAATGTACTCACGCTTCATCCTCCAGATGGTAGGTGTGCTCCGACCAAGCATAGCGCGGCTCATAGCCAAAGGCGCGCCGCGCTTTTTCACAGCTTAGCGGAGCGACATGCCCTTCTAAGCCATCGCGTATTTCCGTGCTGGGGCAGTAGCGCGCAAAGAGCGCACGCGTTTCCTCGTCGAGCACTACGCGCGGGCCAGTGATGTTATAGACGCCCGGCTCGACGCGATCAGCTTCGACGGCGAGTCGACAGGCCAGCGCAATATCGCGCGCGTCGCTGCGCGTCCACAGCAGCTTGGCCGCCGCTGCCATATCTGCCCGAATCTGTTGGATATCGCCAGGCAGTTCGGCCGGCACGCGCGCACCCATTATGCGCAAGGAAAGGATCTCCATACCGCGCGTCCGCGTAAAATACTCGGCTGCCTGCTCACCGGCCAGTTTGGACAGCGCGTAGCTGTTGACCGGACGCGTTGGATGCACTTCGTCGATCGGCGCATACAGCGGCGGAGTCGAGAAAAAGCCGTATACCTGATTGCTGGAAGCAGAAACTACGCGCTTGATACCCAGATCGGCACATGCCTGAAAAACGTTGTACGTGCCGGTAACATTGTCGGCGTACGTCCGCGTATCCGGCACCATACCCGCGTTGGCCCAAGCCCCCATATGCACCACGGCATCGGCACCGGCTAGCGCGGCGTAGACCTGACCGGCGTCCGTCAAATCCACCTGTAAACCAGCACCCGACACGACGTCTATCCCCTGCGCGCTGTGGCCCGCCGTGCGCAGATCGCATACTATATAGCGGCCAATGCGGCCAGCCGCACCGGTGACGGCAATGTGCATCTGCATTTCTCCGCGTTGGATGGTCATTTCCCACGCGCCGAAAATAATACGGCGCGCTCAGCGACTCAATCCCCAGAGGGTAGACGATGCTCGAATCCACGTATTCCGATCAGCACTACTGGCCCCCTTTCCTCGGCCTCGACTCCGCCTGGCATGCGCCCCTGATAATAGAGTCGCTCGAGGTTCGGCGTTTTGACGGCACCTACCTCGTCCGCGCCACTAGCACTGACGGTGCCGTTGGCATGGCCACAGCCAATAGCCGTATGGCCTATTTAATACCCATGTTTCGCCATCTGGTAGCTCCCGCTTTTATCGATCGCGACGCGCGCGAGCTCGAGACGCTGGTCAATGAAGTCTACACATTTCGCAACAATTACAAGTACCAGGGCACGGCCCTGTGGAACTGCGTCGCCTATGCCGAAGCCGCCCTATTGGATCTGATTGGACAGGTTAGCGGGCTCAGCGTTGGACAACTTGTTGGAGCGCCCTATCGCCAGCGCGTTCCCATCTACCTATCGAGCATGCGCCGAGATACCACGCCGGACGAAGAGGTCGCTTGGGTGGGCCAACGCCTCGCCGAAACCGGTGCTACGGGTGTCAAACTCAAGATTGGCGGCCGCATGGCAAACAATGCCGACTCGCTGCCCGGACGCGCGGAAAGGCTGCTCGAACTAGCCCGCTCGACGTGGGGCGCTGACGTTGCGATCTACGCAGATGCCAACGGATCATACGACCACAAACAGGCCATTAGAATCGGACACTTAATGGAGGACTTAGGCTGTGCATTCTTCGAGGAACCTTGCCCGTTTGAGCAGTACGAAGAAACGCAGGCCGTCGCCGACGCGCTCGATATCGACGTTGCCGGCGGCGAACAGGACTGTAATATGGGCCACTTTCGTGCGATGATACGGCGGCGCACCGTCGATGTAATTCAACCCGACTTGATGTATAACGGTGGGTTGATACGCGCATTGCGCGTGGCACAGATGGCCGCCGAAGCCGGTATACCCGTCACGCCGCACAGCCCCAAGCACAATCCGGAACTGGCCACCCTGCTTCACTTCGCCTCCGTCGTCCAGCACACCGGACCCCACTTAGAGTTTCCCGCTGCACCTGTGACCTATGCCGATTGGTATGCGCCCCACTTTACCGTTGGCGATGGCGGCTATATCGACGTGCCAACCGGACCGGGCTTAGGCGTCGAATACGAGAAAGAAATCTGGGAACGAGCAGAGGTCATAGGGTAAAAAAAGAGCGGCTGCAGCGGCCTGGGATTCGACTATACCCACCTACCGCTACAGCCGCTCTATATTGTCCGGCGGCATGTGACCTCCTGTGAAAAACCGTTTCGGCCTATCCACTCACGACCGCGGTCCCACTCCGCGTTGAATCCGCACTCAAGCCATCGGCGCCGTTGGGAAGTGCTTCCCAGATCGGTGCACCTGCGTCCAATGCCAACCCGATTATATGGGGCGCTCGATAGGACTCCAGAGCGAATTGAGGACCTCTTCGATCGGCGACCGGTGGTGCCCAGTCTCGACTCTCTCGTCTCAATCCAACAATGCCCAATCTACCGATCAAACGTCAAGTGGGTTTTTTCAAAGGCCTACTTCAGGCGCTTTCCCCCACTGAGTCTGGCTGCCGTCCCGCTAGGTCGCGATCCATGAGAAATAGGCCATCTTTGCTCTCGATAACGCGCTCAATATCGCTGACGATGTCGCGCACAATAGCTTCTTCCTCGACCTGCTCGTTTACAAACCACTGCATAAACGTATGCGTGGCGTGGTCGCGTTCGCTGAGCGCCATATCGACGACCTGGTAGATATCCTCGCTCAGCTTGCGCTCGTTGCCCAGGGCAAATTTAAACGCATCCAACGGCGACTCCCAGTCGAACTGTGGCGCAGCAATGGGATGCAGCTTCACGCGGCCATCGCGATTGTTGATATAGGTGTAGATTTTATCGGCGTGCAGCAGCTCCTCTTGGTACTGAATCTTCATCCAGTGGGCAAAACCGTTGAGATCTAAATCCTCAAAGTAGGAAGCCAGCGACAAATAAGAATAGGCCGAATAGAACTCGGCATTGAGCTGATTGTTCAGCGCTTCTTGCACATTTTCACTCAGCATACACGATCCTCTCGATCAGCGATTTTCCGCCGCCAGCATAAGCGTGCGGCTGTGCTCGTAGAACGCACTCAGTTCCATTTCCTTCAAATACACCAACCCGCGCGTCGCGCGAATCAGCGGACTATCGTGCTCCTGAAACCACTCGCGTCCCAAACACGTCTTGAGCTTTTGGTACTGATCCACCTGCACTCTGCGCGCCAATTCTGAGAAAGGTCCATCGTGCTCATAGCTGGGGAACGACGCGTCGCGCTGCGAGATAAACGTATTCATGAACGCGCTGTGCATAACGGACAGCATATTGAGCGATACGGGGACAAATATATCGGCCTCGCTCGGGTGAAAGCGGAACCATACGTTGCGGTAGCCCCACACCTTGATATCCGAACGGCCGCTCGACTTCTCATAGCGTCGCAGCGCTTCCGTAATGGCCTGCAAGACTTTGTAGTGGGTATCTGGTCCGCTGGCCTCGGGGTCGAGCGCAACGCTGACGATGTCTGGGTTGACCTCTTTCAACAAGTCCATAACAGGCACTACATCGCCGTCCATCGTGGGTTCGCGCGTGAATATATCCCCGGTATAAAAGCTGAGACGCAAGTGCTTGACGCTGTCGCAACTCCAACCCAAATAACCCCAAGTGCACTCGGCCTCCCACTCGCGACACATGCTCTTTAATCGCTGTATTTCTGGCTCGTCTTTTTGTCCGGGATAGCGGTCGGCAAAATAGACCTCCAGCGCTTCGATGCGCGCCTCAATTGCCTCGCCTTCCATCGGACCGTACAGATCGATCAGGTTGCGCAAAAAGCGGCGCGCCATACCCTCGTTGCGCAGTTCGTCATCGTCGGCAGCCACACCGTCGAGATACTGCCACACATCGCGATTGCGCCCCTCGCTATAGGAGGGATCGAAATAGCCCTCTCGCATCAACTGTGCGCAATCGGCGCCGCGCAGAAAGCGGCGAAGGCGCCTAATGTGATCGCAGATAAACTGGTTTGTAACGGCCGTAAAGCCGCCCGTCAAACAGACGAAATAATGCGTATTGCTCGCGGGGCGACCGTGGCGCACGATATAGGGCCAGTAGCCGAGCATCAGGTCGTCGTGGTGCGGCTCGGTGTGCAAAAAACGCGTATCTTGCAGCGTCTGCATGCCGCGCTCCAACTTGGCGATCAATGCGTCGCGCACCGAAACGGCGAGCTCTTGTGCGCTCTCTGGACGACGGGCAACGAGCGCACGGGCAAATTCATCGGCTTCAAAATCGGACTCCGTTAGCTCGTCCAGTTTTTTGCTTAACTTGACCGATAGATCGACTACGACTTTCTCGACGGCCTCGTCGTCGACGCGTTCTTGCCGCACCAGCAGGTCCAACTGCCGGCGCTCTAATAGCTTGGCCGCTCCCAGCGTTATGTAAAAGCGCGCACCCGGCAAATCGTGCAGTGCCGTCGCTGGATAGTGGACGTGTTTATCCTGCTGCACGGCATCGGCAACAATGCCCGCCTTGGCTTCGCCGGCGGCAATTACCAGCGCGCACGCGTTTTTGTCGTAGGCGATGGTGCCCAACCCGATCGTAATGACCAGCCGCTTGCGTGCTACTTCGATCCCGCCGAGATCTCCCGCAGCGGCGGCCTGCGTTTCGTAGTTAACTTCCGTCAGGCGCGTCGTGCTAAAGTGATCGGAACCGCGCACGTTAAAACCGATGTGTCCGTCAGGGCCAATACCGCCAAGAAAAAAGCCAATGCCGCCCAAATCACGGATGCGCTGCTCATAGCCCTGGCACCACTGATCAATGCGCATAAGCGCCTGCTGCTGCACGCTCTCGCGCGCGCCCTGTGCGGCCCGGTAGCGCAACGACAGATCGACTTCGCCATCGGGCCACAACGCCTGTAGGGTCTGGCCCGGCAGCAGGCCAATTTCATCGCAATTTATCAGCAGCGCCCGATCGCGAGAAAAACCAAACCCATCGATATAAAACCGATTTACATACGAGTAAAAACTGTTTCCCTGCTGAGACCCAATGGGATAGAACTCGTCGATTTGCACAAAGTGCAGGGACGCCATGTCGGGTTTTTGAGCGGGGTCAATGGCGTTCGCTTCCAGTTCGCGCACAACTTCTTCCGTGCCCCATCCTTCCATTAGATGCATCACCCAGCGAATAAAGTGCTCGGGCGTTTTACCCGTCGGCAGCGAGACGACGCCTCCTGGATTGCTCTGCACCCACTCGATAAAGCGCATGGCGGCCAGTTTGCCCAGCGAGGGGAAGTTGTCGACGACCAGCGTACGCATCTTTTCCCTGGGAGCGTAGAGATCGCCAAAGGGCGAGCCTTCTAGGGCTCTGCGCTCTACTGCCGTTAGGGTATCGTCCGTCATTGTGCACTCCTTGCCGATTGGCTCATTCGGAACTTGTATTGCCAGACCTCGCCAGCACTTCGCGCACTTCGCGGGCGATCACGAGCTCTTCGTTTGTAGGAACAACTAAAATCTTTACCCGCGAATCCACGTGCGATATATCGCCTTCCTTGCCCACGTGCGTGCGGTTGCGCACGCGGTCAATGCATATGCCCATGTGCTCTAGCCCATCGAGTATGTGAAGGCGCACAAACGCGCTGTTCTCACCAATGCCCCCGGTGCATACCAGCGCGTCGACGCGACCGAGCACCGCGCAGTATGCGCCCACGGCTTTGCGCACTCTATAGGTGAATACTTCAAGGGCCTCACGAGCCGCCTGATCGCCACCTAACGCTGCAGCCTCCACCTCGCGCACGTCCTGCGAACAGGCGGACAGGCCGAGCAAACCGCTCTCGTGCAGCAGCATCTCTTCGATTGCGTCCAACGACATCCCGCCGCGTGCCAGATGAAAGACCAGCGCGGGGTCGACATCACCCGAACGCGTGCCCATCGCCACGCCTTCCAAGGGCGTCAGCCCCATCGTCGTATCAATCGAACAACCGGCAGCAATAGCCGCTAGCGAGCAGCCGTTGCCCAAGTGGCAAGTAATCAGGTTCAGCTCGTCCAACGCCACGCCCAACAGTTGGCTAGCGCGATGCGCTACGTAGCGATGCGACGTGCCGTGAAAGCCATAGCGTCGGATGCCCTGCTCTGCGTGTAGCGCGCGCGGCACGGCATATAGGAAAGCGCGCGGCGGCATAGTCTGATGAAACGCGGTGTCGAAAACGGCAACCTGGGGAACGCCGTCAAACAGCTGTCGGGCGGCGCGCACACCCTCTAACGCCGCCGGGTTGTGCAGCGGAGCCAGCGGAGCGCACGCGGCAATCGCGCTCTCCACGCGTTCCGTAACCAGCGCCGCTTCGACGAAGGACTCGCCGCCGTGCACCACGCGGTGGCCAATGCCTTCGAGCAGATGCACTCCCTGTCCTTTTTCCTGCAACATGCTCGCTACGACCGACAGCGCCTCGACGTGGTCGGCAATAACCGCCGAGTGCGATTGGCGGTCGCCGCCCCACTCGAGCTCCACCACCGACGCACTCTGACCAATGCGATCGACCTGGCCACGGGCACGGACCCGCTCTCCGCTGTCAAAGAGGCTGTATTTAAGCGAAGAAGAGCCACAGTTGAGCACTAGAATCACAAATCAGCTCTCTAACAAAGACGCCGCCTGGCGATCGATGAGAAAAGTGCATTCGGCGTGGCCCCGCAAAAAGCTGGCCGGGCAGTGCGGCCCCTCTTCTCCGCGCAGCGCCGCCGCTACGGCGCGCGCCTTGTGCTCACCCGTGGCCAGCAGCAGCAGGCGGCGCGCCTCCATAATAGTTGCAATGCCTACCGTATAGGCGCGACGTGGCACTTCGGTAGGCGCAGCAAATAGACGGCTATTGTCGGCTATGGTCTCAGCCGTCAGCGGCACACAGCGCGTGCGGCTGTCCCGCGTCGAACCCGGTTCGTTAAAGGCAATATGGCCGTTGCTGCCAATGCCCAGCAGCCACAAATCCACACCGCCCAAAGCGCGAATGCGCTCTTCATAGGCGCGGCATTCAGCTTCGCCGTCGACGGCCGTTCCATCTAATAGCAGCGCATTCCACGACCGCATATCGACGTGATCAAATAGATGGCGCTGCATATAGTAGCGATAGCTATGCTCATGCGCACCATCGAGTCCCTGATACTCGTCGAGGTTTACGCTGCGCACGCGCGAAAACGATACTCGGTGCTCGCGGTGCACGCGCACCAATTCGGCATAGGTAGCCTCCGGGGTCGATCCCGTCGCCAACCCCAAGACTGCATCCGAGCGCTCGCGTATTTGCGCGCACAGGTTCTGAGCCGCGATGCGCGCAACATCTTCAGCGTTTTCAACGATCTGTAGATGAATGTATCCACTCATGCGAATATACCCGCAGAAGGCGGGAAAAATAGGCCTTTGACAAGGGGGCAAAAGTATGGAAATACGCTAAATAAGTAAAGATACCACTCCGTCGTTGAGCTGTGTGCAACCCGCGTACCGGGCCTGGCAATCCGTCGATATTGTCGCTGGACCGGCCTTTTATTTATGTTACATTTGTGTTACAAAATTTCACTTCCGCGAGGACTATGAAACGCGATACGCTGCAGTTGTGGCTACAAATAATCGGCCTAGTGCTGATCCTTTATATCTTCCTCGTCAGCATCGGCCTGCTCGGCAGCTCGTTTAAGCTGTTCGGCAAAGACCTCGCCAAGCAGCTCATTGAAATGACGTCGAACCCACTCGTCGGCCTCTTTGCTGGCATTCTCGCCACTACCTTGGCACAGAGTTCCTCGACGACGACGTCGATTGCCGTGGGCATGGTCGCCGGCGGCGCGCTGACTATCGAGGGCGCCATTCCCGTCATCATGGGGGCCAATATCGGCACCAGCGTAACCAATACGCTGGTTTCCATGGGGCACATCACGCGCAAAGAAGAATTTAAACGCGCGCTGGCCGGTGCCACGGTGCACGACTTTTTTAACCTGATTGCCGTGCTCGTTCTGCTGCCGCTAGAAATTGCCACCGGCTACCTGCGCTACGTCGCGCAAGAGACGGCTACGCTCTTCCAGGGCATGGGCGGCATGAAGTTCGCCAATCCGCTCAAAATGATCACTGAACCCGTGGTCAAATGGTTGATCGCCCTGCTCGGATCCAATCCCGTCTTATGCCTTATCGTCGCCCTGATCATCATGTATCTAGCCCTCAAATTTTTGGTCGATCTAGCGCGTGGAGTCGTCGTCAAGCGGGCTGAGCGCTATTTGCACCAATACCTATTTGGCGCAGCGCCCATTGCCATGCTCTTCGGTGTCATTCTCACCATAATGGTTCAGAGTTCATCTATCACCACCTCAATGATCGTACCCCTCATTGGTGCCGGTATCCTAACGCTCGAACAGGTCTTTCCCTTCACGCTCGGCGCGAATATCGGCACCACCGTCACCGCCATGTTAGCGTCGCTGGCCACCGGCAATATCGCCGCTGTCACCGTTGCCTTTGCCCATTTATTCTTTAACATGACGGGCATCGCCATTGTCTACCCCATTTCCCAGATTCGCCAACTGCCCCTTAAAATGGCGCGCGCACTAGCCGAATTGACGAGTCGGTCCCGAATCTATGCCTTCGTCTATGTGGGATGCGTTTTTTATTTGATCCCGCTACTGCTCATTTTCTTCTGGAGATGAACCATGTTTAAGGAAATAATGGAAACGGACAAGCGCACCACGCTGCTATACGACGCCATAAACGAGGTCTTGGGCATGCTCGGCCGCGCCGAGCGAATGTTTGATCTAGCCTGCAGCAGCTTGTTGGATAACGCGGATAACAGCGCCGAAGTGCAGCGAGAAGATCGCGACATCAACACAAGTGAGCGCATCGTGCGCCGCATGGTCTTCGAGCACCTGACGCTCAATCCGGAGCAGGACCTACCGACAAGCCTTTCGCTATTGGGCATTGTCCACGACATCGAGCGCAGCGGCGACTATGCCAAGAGTCTGATCGAACTGAGTGAATGGGCCGACCTAGATCCGAGTGCCTCGACCTATGCCGAGACCTGCCGTGCACTGCAGAGCGCTATTGCGCCGCTTTTTTCTCAAGTGACGGAAGCACTGCGCGATAGCAACACCGACTTGGCGCGTGGGGTGATGCGCCAACACGAAGAGATAAAAGTGCAGAGCAGCGCACTCATCGAACAACTGGTCAAAGACGATGGTCGCGGTAACGACACCGTTCCCTTCGCCTTGGCGGCGCGCTTTCTACGCCGCATCAGCGCTCATTTGTCAAACGTCGCCTCGAGCGTCGTCAATCCCTTTGATCGCCTGTCCGGCAAGGAAGTTTAGGTCGTAAACGCGTCGCACAGCCAGCTGCTTTCAGTGCCCAACTGTGGCCGCGCGCAGCGCGCGCAGCTGTCCGACGGCATAGGCCCAGCCGATCGGTGACTGCTCGCCGTCGCCAATGATGCCCGGCGTGTGATCCGGGTCGATGCCCCCCTCGTAGCCCACTGCAGAAAAGGCGCGCATACACGCTGCTACATCGCAGTCGCCCTCGTCGACAAAGGTCTCCGTATAGCGATAATAGGGCTCGTGCACGCGCACGTTGCGAAAATGAACCGTGCCGATGCGATCGCGCCCGCCAAAGTAGCGAATCGCCTCGACCACATCTTCGCCATATTCAGTCGTAACACCCGTATCAAAGAAGACACTATTCGCCGGACTGTCGACGACTTCGATCAAACGCTTCATCGCATCCAAATTCCACAGCGGCTGAGCTACGCCCCGGTAGACTGGTATCGGTGGGTCGTTCGGGTGCAGCGCCAAGCGCAGCCCTGCGCGCGCGGCCGCCGGAACAATGGAGCGCAGAAAAAATTCTAGGCGCTCCCACATCTGCTCGGCGCTGTGTTGGCCTACGTCATCCAATGGCGGCAGGTCGGCGATGCGCGCTGCATCAAAGTCGCGCAGGTGCGCTCCTCCACGACCGGCACCAGCACGCGCAGCATAGCCCTCTGAAGCGCGCAGCGCCGTAAAGTTGTAGGTCAGCACCTCGACGCCCATGCGCGCGGCCATCTCTATGCGTTGCTCCAAATCGCGCACATCTTCATCGCGCCCCTCAATGCCCAATAAGATGCGCCCCGACACGGGCAAGTTCATAAGCGCGGGCTGCAGATCGAAGGAGCGCACGCGATCGGCAATGCGCTGCAGCTCGGCTTCGTCCCACATCGCAGGCAGCGGACCCGGCGCCTGTAGCTGCGGCGGAGGCACGAGCGGCCGCAACTGTACGTCGTCGCTGAGCCGCGCGGGCACACCGACCTGCTCGACGCCAATCTGGGCAAAGAATCGCAGCGTGTCCTCTGCGAGATTACCCAAGCCCTTGCTGATTTTAAACACGCGACTCCTCTTCTACGCCAATGCGTGCCAGCACCTGGCGCAGGGCAGCCACTGCCTTGGCGAAGCGCTCCGGCCCCGTGCCGCCGTGCACGGGATCTTCGGCCTTGAGGTGCGGTTCCAGCGAGAGAAAGCCGCTGAAGCCTGCGGCGAGCGCGCGGCGAAGGATCTCCTCAAGCCCACCGTCTCCGTAGCCGGCCGGCACCACCGCGCGCGATGCGGCGAGCGCGTCTTTGATATGGAAGTACTCGGTGTGCCTCTCCAGCAGCGGCCAGGCGGCACGCAGCGGATCGGCGCCAACTTGAATAAAGTTGGCCGGATCGAACGCAGCGCGTAAAGCAGGATGAGCCACCGTTTCCAGCAAATCGGCGCAGCGCTCGGGCACGTCGCCGTATATATGGCTCTCGTTCTCGTGCAGCAGCACGAGCCCCCTCTCTGCCGCCGATGCAACCATGCGACGGAAGAAATCCATCACCTCGCCGCGACAGGCGGCGGCCTCTTCGCCTTCGTGGTAGAACGAAAAAACGCGCACATAGCGCGCTTCGAAAAACTGCGCGCGCTCCAGCGCCGTCTCAAAGCGCGCAAAGTGGTCGACCAGATCGCTGCGCACCTGCACCTTGCCGATGGGCGAACCGATCGACGACACGCCGATGCCGGCCGCATCCAACGCGCGCTTAAATTCGGCGGCCTGTCCGTCGTCCAGGTCGAGCACGCCCTTGCCGCCAACGGCGCGCAGTTCCAAAAAGCGCAGCCCCGCCTCCTGCAGCGTAGCAATCTGCAGCTGTGGATCGGGACCAATTTCGTCGGCGAATCCCGTTAGTACAACGCCCATCTATGCCTTCCCTTCTGGCGGAAACGGATCCAGACATGCTCCCGTCGGCCGCTCGCCCCGCGGTCGCCACGCAAAGTCTTCGTATGATCTGTAGCGCGTATCGAGCCAAGGCGTTTCCACGCGCACGTGACCGCGGTAGCGGGAGTCGAGCGCCGCCTCGAGAATACCGCTGGTCAGCAGCGTGCGCTCGACCGGATACTGCGGCTGTCCGGAGACAAACATCTCTTCAACGTTGAGCGATAAATAGCTAAAATGCGCATAGGCACCGCTCTCGCCGCCGTGCCCTTGCAGATAAAATTCGCAGGCTTCGATCCGGCCATCTACGCGTCCAGCATAGGCCAAATCGGTGATGTAGCCGTTGAGCATCAGCACCGACCCCTTAAACCCATCGCGGTACTCTACTAAAAAAAGGGCCGGATTTTCGCAGTGCTGCTGCATAGTGCCATCCGGTTTGTTCTCGATCTCGGCGCAGGCCGCCTGGGCCAAATCCATTGAAAACAGACCATCGGCAGCGGCCTGCCATACGGCCTCGCCTTCGAGACAGGTTACGGCCGCCACACCCGTTTCGCCTCCCCGGCGACGTTCAGCCATACACTGCAGCACTTCGAGCGTGTGAAAACCATAGATATCCAAGCCAGAAAAACCAATGGCAACTGACTCTTCGAGCGGACTATCGAGAGGGTGCTCTACCCACGGCGAGCGCCAGCCCACCGGCAGCGATGAACCAGCCATAAACGGCGCGCCCAGTGCCTGCGCGCGATCGTACATCCACTTGGCATCGGCCCAGCTGTACGACAGGTGCTTATCGTTAAAAACCGGCACGCCGCGCCCGGCGGTAGCCATGGCGCCGCAAATCTGCTCCATAAAATAGCGGCGCGGATAGAGGTGTTGCTCCTTCTCGTTCCACGCGTAGTCGCCGTGTTCGCCGATGAGCAGCACGCCGTCTACGGCCAGCTCACTACCGCCCAAGCACAGCGCGGCGTTGATGCTGTCGTAGAGCGGAATACCGTGCTCCTCAGCAATCCCCACGCCAAGGTCGTTGTCGGGTATCTGGTCCAAGTACAGCGAGGCGATGTCTACGCGCGGAGTCATCAACCCATCGTCGATGGGAAAGCCGTGCAGGAACTTGGTGACAATCACGTCGGCGTGCGAGCGCGGCCGGTACTCCGTGACGATGGCGGCAATCTTTTTTCTAGCGCTCATCCAACTACCGCCATGGCCGCAAAGAGCGCCTTTAAATAGCCCACGCTATAGGCCATTCCCTTGGTGAGCGTGCCTTCATCGCCTTCTAATAGCGGTATGTGGTCTGGATTGATGCAGCCGTCAAAGCCCACACGCCGCAGCTCCAGCAGAATTTTGGCCGGATTCATATCGCCGTCGTCGAGCAGCACTTCCTCAAAACCTCCGGCCGTGGCCAACGAACCGCGCACGTTGCGCAGGTGGATCATAAAGAGCCGTCCCTTGCGCCCGTAGTTGTGCAATTCATCCAGCACGAGCGGCGAACCGCCGGCCTGCGCCCGCGTGCCGCAGCAGTAGAGGTAGCCCACCTGTTTGCTGGGGAAGGCATCGATCACCCGATGATAGCCTAGCCCTCCCAGCGGCGTGTCGGGAAAGGGTGCGTCGGACGGATGAATGGCCAGCTTTATACCGCCCTCTTCGGCGATGGGTACCAACTGCTCGTAGACGGCGCAAAAGCGCTGCCACCACAGCTCCAGCTCTTCTGGCGGCGGCGGTCCCTTGTCCTCTTCGGCCAACGCCACGCTTTCCGAGCGATAGCGATAGCCGCCCCGGTGCTCTGAGTTCCAGCGCTTGGACATCCACGGAAAGACGTCGCCGGCTAGGCGTTGGCGCGCAATCGGCACGCCGGCCTCGGCAAATACTTTGAGGGCATGGCAGGTATTTTCCAGCTCGACCTCGCCGCCTTCTTCGCCTTTCATGAAGCGCTCCGTCATATCCGGCAGCGTAACCCGGTTAAAATCGAGCCCCCAGGAGCGCACTTTCTTTTTGATCTTCAGCAGTTCGTCCAAGTCGGGATAACCCTGCTCTTTAACTCCGGGAAAAAAGTCACCCTGGCCAAAATCCAAGCAATCGACGCCCAGCTGCGTAACAAAGCGCAAATAGGCATCGGACAAATTGCCGTGCCATACGGAAATTTTAAACATGTCGATTTCTCCTCGTTGGTAGCTACGCGAGCGGCACAAAATAGCCAACTGGCTCTCCAGCAACAAGCGACGTATTATTGCCCTATGGATGCTTCCTTCACCATTGCCCTGTGGGCGCGCGCCGATAGACCTGCCAATAACTATCCCGCCATAGCCAGCAACAAAGACTGGAACAGCGGCGAGATACGCGACTACACGGAGCGCACCAATTACGGCCACTCGCGCACCAGCGGCCAGCTGCCGGGCTGGGCCATTGCCCTACAGCCCAACGGAGCCTGGGCGTGGAATGTAGGCGACGGACAGCAGCGCCTCGACTATCAACCGACGGCGCGGCAGCGCCTCGACGACGGCGATTGGCACCTGCTCGCTTTCTCCATTGACGAATCGCGCGGCCAGGCACGGCTCTACTTTGACGGCCAGCAGGTCGCCCTATACTCGCTGACTGGGTTGGCCTGCACCTATGCCAGCGAAACCGTCTCTCTCGATCCAGCCCCCGCGCACGTGGAGGACCTTAAGCGCTGGAACGACGTGCGCTCGAGCGAAGATATCGCCCAACTCTACCAGCGGCGCAGCGGACAGGCGGCCGCGGTCTATCCACAACACGCACCTGATGCACCGCTGCGCGTACTGGCGTGGAATATTTGGAACGGCGGCCGCGAAGACGGCATCGATACGGGCGTAGAGCGCGTCGTCGAATGCATTCGCGCCAGCGGGGCCGACATCGTCGCCATGCAGGAGACCTACGGTTCGGGACCGCGCATCGCCGACGCGCTCGGCTACCACCTCTATCTGCGCTCGTCCAATCTCTCCATTATCAGCCGCTATCCTGCCAGCGAACACCACCATCACTTTCGCCCGTTCAATCTTGGCGGGGCCACCCTGCAGCTGGCTCCCGGGCAGGCGCTCAAACTGTTCAGCCTCTGGCTTCACTACCTGCCCGACTTCTGCAACGACGTGCAGCGCGCGGATGCGACCGCCGACGGCCTCATATCCGCAGAGCACGAAACGCGCGGCGGCGAGATACGCGCTATTCTCGAAGAGTTGCAGCCCCATTTGGACGATGCCATTCCGCTGGTTATCGCCGGCGATTTCAATAGCCCGTCGCACCTCGATTGGACGCCGGCGGCCAGCCCGCTGCACTGCAACTTGACCGTGGAATGGCCCGTCAGCAGGGATATGGCCGATACCGGCTTCTTGGATGCCTATCGCCAGATACACCCCGATCCCGTAGCCCAGCCCGGTCGCACGTGGACGCCGCGCAATCCGCGCAGTTGGCAAGACCGCATTGACTACGTCTACTATCGCGGTGCACACCTGCACTGCACGGACGCACGGGTAATTGACCAGCATCCCGTGCAGTGGCCCAGCGACCACGCCGCCGTGCTCTCCACTTTCGCCCTGCGCTAATGCGTGCCTGGTTACAGGCAGCGCGTCCCGCCGCTGCGGTCAACATACAGCTGCCGCTGGCCTTTGGTCAGGCACTGGCCTATACAGCACACGCGGCCTTCTCACCAGCAATCGGCCTGTGGCTAGTCCTCTATGGCCTGTGTATGCAGCTCTACATCGTCTTCTTAAACGATTGGGCTGATCAGCGAGCCGATGCCCTCAACGACACGCCAACGGCCTTCTCGGGTGGCTCGCGCGTTCTCGTCGAACAGAGCCTACGTCCCGAAGCGCTGCAGCGCGCTGGCAGCGCTGCCGGGTGGGCCGTCGTCGCACTCGGCTTGCTATTCGCCTTCTTACTCCAGCGCCCGCTGGCACCCGTGCTCTTTATCGGTGGCCTCTTCTTGCTGTGGGCCTATAGCCTGCCTCCGCTGCGCCTAAACTACCGCGGTGGCGGCGAACTACTGCAGGCACTCGGAGTTGGATGCATCTTACCCCTGGCCGGTTTCTACGGACAGACCGGTCACCTGCCCACATTCTCTGCCAGCGGTGATCCCCTATCACTTATCGCTCTTATATCGGCCTATATCTATCTGCAGGTCGCGGCGGCCATCGCCTTCACCTTGCCCGATGCCGCAGCAGACCGGCGCGCGGGCAAACGCACGCTGGCCGCGCTGCTAGGCGTTAAAAAAGCCGCCGCCATTGCCGTCGTTCTCGGCCTATTTACCCACCTGTTCTCCTACACCAGCTACATGCCCAAGGTGCTGGTATACCTACCCGCATTCCCCCTCGCCCTCGCCCTCTTCTTCGTGCCGCGCAGCGACCATGCTTCTCGCTACGCGCTGTGGCTAGCGGCCCTCCTCATCGCCCCCTCGGTCCTCTTTGCACTAGCAGCGCTCCACGCTGCGACTCAAATTGAGCTTTAAACGGAGGCGTACGTGTCGACCGATTTTAGTTTTAGCCTAGACTTGAGCGTTCGCGACTACGAATGCGACCTGCAGGGCATCGTCAACAACGCCGTGTACCAAAACTACCTCGAGCACGCGCGCCATCAGTTTTTGCGCACCTGTGGATTTGACTTCGCCCAACTGCACGAACAGGGCCACGACCTCGTGCTCACGCGCTGCGAAATAGACTACAAGCATTCCCTGCGCAGCGGCGACGATTTCACCATTCACCTTCGCGCCGAGCGCCAGGGGCGAGTGCGCTTTCTCTTTGTGCAAGAGATACGACGCCGCGACGACGTCCTCGTTCTGCAGGGCCGCTTTACGGGCACCTGCCTCAACCGCGACGGACGCCCCGGCTTTCCGCCCGAACTCGATGCGCTATTTACCAACCAGATCGCTGCCCGATGAGTAAGAGCAACATCCTCTTCTCCTTTGGACTGGCTATCATCGTCCTCTACAATGCATGCTCTGCGTGGCTAACCTACGGCAGTCACGCGCAGCGGGCGCGCTGGGAACAGTCTCCGCAATATCAAGACGGCACCTTCCGCAACGCAGTCGAGGCGCCTTCGCTCTCCGCGTGGCAAGGCCTAAAGCTCATTCCCCAATTTCTATTTGGCGGCGATGCGCGCACACCGGAAGTTGCCCTGCCTCGCCAAGCAGTCGACCTAAGCGCATTCCTGCAGACGGAAAGAGATCAGCTCAACGCAACGTGGCTCGGTCATTCTTCGCTCATGCTAAACGTCGACGGCTTTCGCCTGCTCTCCGATCCGGTCTTCGCAAAGCGCGTGTCGATTTTGGGCCCTTCGCGCTATAATGGCGACGTGCCGCTTAAAATAGAACGGCTGCCGCGCGTGGATGCCGTGCTTATTTCGCACGACCACTACGACCACCTCAACAAATCCTCTATCGAGAAGCTAAACGAAAAGACGTCGCTCTTTATCGTCGGGCTAGGCGTTGGCAAACGCCTAGCCGATTGGGGTATTTCACAAGCCAAGATTCGCGAACTCGACTGGTGGCAGGAACTGCCTGTAAACGATGAACTGACCGTTGTTTCGACGCCGGCACAGCATTTTTCTGGGCGCAGCCTAACGGACCGCAATAAAACGCTGTGGACTTCATGGGTGGTGAACGGACCGAACCACCGGGTATACATCAGCGGCGACTCGGGTTACTTTGACGGCTTTAGAGAGATTGGCAGGCGCTACGGACCCTTCCACATGACGTTTATCGAATGCGGTGCCTACAACGAGCACTGGCGCCACGTTCACATGTTTCCCGAGGAGAGCGTGCAAGCCCATATCGATCTAGGTGGCGATGTGCTACACCCCATTCACTGGGGCACCCTCAATCTGGCGCTGCACCCCTGGCATGAGCCCATGCAGCGCCTGCGCGTGGCCGCTGATGCGGCCGGTGCGCGCGCGGCCACGCCGATCGTTGGACAAACAACGGTGTACGGCGAGTCTATTCCGCAAACCCGGTGGTGGGAAGATTTCGTCCACCAGGCGCACGCACCAGGCGGCCACCAACACGAATGAGCGCTGGTCCTTCAGATACCGATGACTAGGCCCATCTCTCGCGCCCGCCGGCGACACGCTCCGAGCGTCTGCTCAACCAGCAGCAGGCCAGCGCATGTACGGGCACGAGTCGGATCCGTAACAAATAGCGCCCCTTCGCTCAGCTGAGCCCCATCTTCAGCCAGGCGTGCCGGCCAGGCGGCTGCAAAGCGCTCGGCCCACTTTCCCAGCGTATCGAAGCCAGCCGCTTGCGCCTCGCGCTGCGTCACGACTAGCCACAGCGCCGTGCGCGCAGAGTTAACTCGCTGGCGCAGCGCCAAGGCAACGCGGCCCATGCTGGTACGCGGATTGATTTCTACAATGGGTTTGAGGCTCAGGTCCGAACCGCTGCGATACACCAGCGCGTCGACGCCCACCGGACCAACATAACCCAGCTGCGCTAGGGCGCCGCCGATGTGGTGCCCCAGCTGCTCGCCCAGCCGCTGCAGGCGGCGCGGGTCGCGGCCGTCTCCGTAGATAAACTTCTTGGTCTCCTCCTCTAGGCCAGACACCATCTGTCCGACGAGCGTGCCGCGATACTGGCCGCGCGCATCGGTGAAAAAGCGCGTCCAGCCGGCCACTTGCACCTGCCCGTGGGCGTCTACGTCGAGGTGCAGCGACAGGTCCAGCACCTTGTCCAGCCACGGCTCGACTACGACCGCACCGTGGCGCGCCAGCACATTCTCCAACCAGCCGCGCTGTTCGGGGCGCAGCTGACCGCCGCGCGCGTGAATGTGTCCGCGCCCCGAAGATTCGATCGCCGCCTTGATCACAACCTCGTCCCACGCCGTCCAGTCGGCCAGCAATGCCTCCACTGCATCGGCCGTCTGACACACGCGACCGACGACATCCGCATCGCACAGCCACGCGTCATTCGATTCGCGCAAAAAGGCGCGCAGCCGCTCGGCACTCCACGCCTTGGAATAGAGCACCTGCCAATCCGATCGCCAGCGCAGCGCCTCGCCGGAGGCTAGTCCATCGGCTAGCGGTTTGAGAAATGTCGCGCTCTGCGGACTCCAACCCCAGGGGCGCAACCCGTGCAGCTTGCGCTCGGCCAGCGCCTTCACGCCCGCACCGCCGCTACCGTATTCGACAAATTCCGGCACGGTGAAACCCAGCCCACGCAGCCGGCGCAGAAAGTCCACGCTCGGACGGTGCTCGACTAATACCACATCGTCCTGTGCGCAGTAGAGCATCGGCAAGGCGCGCAGATCTTCGGCTAGCTGGCTGACCAACTTGGACGCCTGGTCGCCGGCTCGACCCGACGCCACTTCGCCTTCGCAGTTTGGATTAAACCAGAACACGTCGGGACAGCGTCCGCGCGAGCGCGAGAAAATCTCCAGCTCGTCTATATACTCGGCTTGTAGACCGGCTCTAAGCCGCCCCTTGCGGTTAAAGCCAATGCCCTTGGCGCGCGCCGGACTCAGCGGCTCGGGCAGCGCGCTTCTGTAGGCCTGCCACTGCGTCTGTTCGGGACTGCGCCAGCGCTCAAACCAGCGCAGACCGTGCTTGACGTGGCTTATCTCATCGCGGTAGATCTGCTTGAGAATTGCAGCCGTCGCACTATCGCCCAGCTGCTCATATACCTCTGCGTAGTGCACGGCATAGTCAAGGTTGGCCTGTTCCAGCGTCATGCTCAGGCCCGTGACGAAATCGCGCGGGCTTTGCATCGGCGCAATCGCCTTCCAGAAATAGTCGCTCACCGGAATCTGACCGAACTCGACGCCAATCTCGGCCATGCGCCGCCGATACATGCGCACGTGTTCCTGCTCGTCTCGCAGCGTGTGCACCACGCCGCGGCGAAACGTTGGCGGTGCGTCTGGAAACTTGAGCAACACCAGCGCCATTAGCTCCAGCGCCAGCAGTTCGTGGTTGGCAAAGAAGTGCAGCACTAGACCGCGCTCCCTCTCCGAGTGCAGCTTGCCCACGTCGCGAAAGCGCATTTTTTCGCGTCCGTGCCACTCGTCCAGCCCCAAACCCGGCGGACGCCCGGGTCCGTCGGGCACGGTCAGCTCTCCTCCCGGTCGACTGTCTTCGCAGGCATCGAATTCGACCAATTTATCTTCCCAGCGATCTCCCAAGAGAATGCGCTCGGCCAATTCGCGTATTTCCATGCCGTTGAATGTACGAAGAAATCGACCCAGCGGGCAGGCTATCTAAACGCCGCGCATACGACTGCTGTCTGTCCATCAAATCACCCGGTGTCGGCCGCATTTGAACTAAATACCGGCGGCTCATTGTTACATTTCCTCCAATTGCTTGACATTTGCACCCAACTCTTCTATCTAGTGCGCCCACCCTCTCTCCCTAACCAAGAAGGCTCGCATGCGAATTAAATCGGTCCAGCTCATCCATCTCGACGTGCCGTTTACCGCCCATACCAACGCACATATGAAGTACTGGCTGCCGCACTGGCGCATCGTTCAGCTCTGCAAGCTGGAAATGGACGACGGCACCGTGGGCTGGGGCGAGACCATTCCCAACTACACCTGGTCAAAGGTGCCGAGCGACATCGAAGAGCGCATCGTCGGCAAGACCGCCGCCGACCTGCTGTGGGATGATGGACTGGGAGCCGGCGTGCAGATGGCGCTTTTTGACGCCGTTGGCAAAAAGCTAGGCACCCCGGCCTACCGCCTGCTCGGCACCAAGGTGCGCGACTGGTGTCCGCTGTCCTGGTGGGCCATGGATATGCCCTCTAAGGACTGGGCGCGCCAGTGCACCGACGCCGTAAAGGCCGGCTATATGACGGCCAAGCTCAAGGCGCGCACCTGGTACGATCTGCACGACGCCATTCGCTCCATTATCAAGGTCGTTCCATCGCAGTTCAAGCTCGATCTCGACTTTAACAGCACGCTCGGCAACGCCGCCAGCGCCGTCGAATTTCTCTCTACGCTCGAGCAGTACGAGCAGGTGGCCATGATCGAGACGCCGATTCCGCAGAGCGACGTAGCCGGCAACGCGCAGATTCGCAACCGCATCGATCGCCCCGTCGCCATGCACTTTGGCAGTCCGCCCATTATGACGACGCTGCACCACGACGTGGCCGACGGCTTTGTCGTCTGTGCCGGGGCGCGCAACATCATGCAACAGTCAGCCATTTCCGACGCGGCCAACAAGCCGTTCTGGCTGCAGCTAGTCGGCACCGGCGTCACCACGACGTGGGCTGCCCATTTGGGCGCCGTCTGCCCGCAGGCCAAGTGGCCGGCCATTACCTGCATGAATATTTGGAAGAAGCAGCTCATCAATGAGCCGATCGAACTGCGCGGCGGCTACTACCGCGTGCCCGAACGACCGGGGCTGGGGCTGGAAATCGACGAGAAAGCCATTGAAAAATACCAGGTCGACTACACCTGGGTTGACCCGCCGCGCCACGTCTACCGCTACGCGCGCGCCAACGGCGAGGTGACCTACTACGGCTGCTCGAAGCAGGCGCTGCACGGCGCCTACCCGCGCGATGCCATGCCGGTGTGCGAAGCCGGCTCCGAGTGCGTGCCCGTCGAAGACGATGGCAGCAGAGAGTTTGCCGCTCTCTACGATGCCGTCCAGGATGGCAGCACCGTGCGACGCGTGGAAAAAGTAAAGGGCAAACGCAAGAAGTAACGGCGGACGGGCGCGGGCCGAATCGTTCTTCTGGCCTGCGCCTATTGCTCCAAGTAGCGTCCGTAGATCGGCCGCAGTTTCTCGACCGTCTCGCGCGGAATCTTTTCGCGATCCGTCACAATGGCGTATTGCGCAGCGCTCAGGCACGCACACGACGACGTGGCCGGCAACGCCCCCGCCACGCGCCGCACGATATGGTTAGCCGTTGCGGCGTTGCCGTGCATAACGGCCAATACCTGCTCGATCGTCACGTCTTCTTCCTCTTCGTGCCAGCAGTCGTAATCGGTGCCCATCGCCAGCATGGCGTAGCACAGCTCGGCCTCGCGCGCCAGCTTGGCCTCGGGCAGGGCCGTCATGCCAATCACCGCCGCATCGACGGTGTTTCGATAGAAATTCGACTCGGCGCGCGTGGAAAAGAGCGGCCCTTCCATGCATATGTACGTGCCACCTGCGTGCACCGTAGCCCCCTCGGCTGCGGCCGACTGCAGCAGCGTTGTGCGCAGTTCCTCGCAAAAGGGATCGGCAAAGGGCAGGTGGCCAACAATGCCTTCGCCAAAAAACGTCGACGGGCGCTGACCGCGCGTGCGATCAAAAATTTGGTCGGGCACGACCATATCGCCCGGCGCAATCTCTTCGCGCATAATGCCGCAGGCGCTGACCGCCATCACGTGCGTAACCCCGAGCATCTTTAGCGCACAGATATTGGCGCGCGCCGGCACTTCCGAAGGCAGCAGCCGATGGCCGCGGCCGTGGCGCGGTAGAAAAAACGCCGTGCGTCCGTCGATGCGCGTCTCAATTACCGCGTCCGATGTCGCACCAAAAGGCGTGCTGAGGGCGTGTTCGGCAACCACCTCGGCGCCCTCCATCTGATACAGACCCGAACCGCCAATAACCCCTAGCCGCACCTCGACTTCTTCGTTCATCGTAGCTCTCCCATTTCAATGCGATCTCCGTCCAATTGCACGCATACAGAGCATCCCCATCGGGGATCGCGCACGACCAAAAACGCGGGGCATACCCATGAGCCGCTCCAGTAGCGCCGCCTAAAATAGCCCCTATCTTTAGATAAATCCACCATGAGCACGCGTCTGCTAAAAACTTCTGTCCGCGCCCTCGTCGGCTTTGTGCTGCGCTCCGGCGATCTCGTCTCTGGCGGCTTTGGCAACCCCGACCGCCTCGTAGAAGGCACGCGCGGCCACCAGCGCGTGCAGCGCGCTCGCCCGGAGCACTATCAGGCGGAAGTGCCCCTATCCTATCGCGTAGAAGTCGACAACCTCGAACTAGAAATTAACGGCCGCGTCGACGGCTTGCTCGTCGAAGACGACACCGTGCTGGTCGAGGAAATCAAAACGACCGAAGGCGCGCTCGATCCCGATATGGACGACGTGCCCGTGCACTGGGCACAGGCTAAGGTCTACGCCAGTATCCTGGCCATTCAGCACGAGTTGGAGCAGGTCGACGTGCAGCTGACCTACGTGCAGCTCGAAAGCATGGAGCGCCACGAAGACCGCCGCACTTTTACACGGCGTGCACTGCTGGACTTTTTCGAAGACCTAATTGAGCGCTATATGCACTGGGCGCGCATCTATCACAGCTGGTGCAGCGAGCGCGACGTAACCATTGAAACGCTGCAATTTCCCTTTCCCGACTATCGCCCTGGTCAGCGCGCGCTAGCCGTGGCCACCTATCGCGCCATAGAAAACGATGGGCGCGTTTTTGCCCAGGCGCCCACCGGCATCGGCAAGACCATCTCCACGCTCTTTCCCGCCGTGAAGGCCCTTGGCCTCGGCCACGCCGAAAAGCTTTTTTATCTGACGGCTAAAACCATTGGCCGCACCGTAGCCGAAAAGGCGGTCGACGATATGCGCGCGAGCGGCGTGCAGCTCAAAAGTCTCACGCTAACGGCCCGCGATAAGATCTGCTTCAAACCCAACGGCGGCAGTTCGTGCGACCCGGACCAGTGCTCCTTTGCCATCGGCTATTTCGACCGCATCAACGATGCGCTCGAAGATGCCTTTCAACACGATGCCTTTACGCGCGCGCGCATCGAGGAATACGCGCAGAAACACCAAGTGTGCCCCTTTGAATTTTCCCTCGATCTGTCCCTGTGGTCCGACATCATCATTTGCGACTACAACTACGTCTTTGATCCACGCGCCCATCTAAAGCGCTTTTTCGAGGAAGAAGGCGGACGCTATGCCTTTCTTATCGACGAAGCGCACAATCTAGTTGATCGCGCGAGAGAGATGTTTTCGGCCGATCTCTACAAGAGCGAAATACTCGGCCTGCGGCGCCTCGTAGCAAAAGACCAGCCGTCGCTGGGCAAACTGCTCGGCGACATCAATAAATATCTGCTGGGTTTAGGTAAAAAAGTCGAAAAGGAAGGCGATGGCAGCGCCTGGATCGACCCACAGCTGCCCAAGGAAATCCTACCCAAATTGGAGAAGTTTCTGCGCGAAACAGAGCGCGTTCTGTCGCGCGGTGCCGGGCTCCTCTATTTTGACGCGCTGATCGACGTCTATTTCCGCGCGCTGGCCTTCACGCGCATCGCCGAGCTCTACGACGAGCGCTATACCACCTATGCCGAGAAGGAGCACAAGGAGGTATACCTACGGCTCTACAACATCGATCCGTCAAAAAATATCCGCGACGCGCTCAGGCGCGGTGCATCGGCCGTCTTTTTTTCCGCCACGCTGACGCCGCTGGACTATTTTCGCCAAATCTTGGGAGGCGATGAGGACGATCCACTGCTCAGTCTCGACTCACCCTTCCCACGCGATAATCTGCGCCTGCTGCTAGCAGACCAAATAGAGACGACCTATAAAAAGCGCGAAGCAAGCTACGGCGAGGTCGCCGAATCGATCGCCGTAGCCGCCAGCCAGCGCACGGGAAACTACCTGGCCTTCTTTCCCTCCTATCGCTACATGCAGGAAGTGGCCGAGCGCTTTGCCGAAAGCCATCCAGACATCGATATACTGGTGCAGGAAACGTCTATGCCCGAGCATCGGCGCGAGGAGTTTCTGGCCGTCTTTGCCGAGGACAATGCGCAGACGACCGTTGGCTTTGCCGTGATGGGCGGCATTTTCGGCGAGGGCATCGACCTAGTCGGCGATCGCCTCGTCGGCGCCGTCATCGTCGGCGTTGGCCTGCCGCAGATCTGTTTAGAGCGCGATCTGATTCGCCACTACTTTGACGGCGCTGATCTGCCCGGCTTCGACTACGCCTATACCTTTCCCGGCATGAACCGCGTGCTGCAGGCGGCCGGGCGCGTCATCCGCACCGACGCCGATCGCGGCATCGTTTTACTGCTGGACCGCCGCTTTGATCAGCCGCGCTATCGCCGCCTCTTTCCCCCGTTTTGGCACGGCGTGCACACCGTGCGCAGCGGCGAAGAGATCGGGCACATGCTGGAGCACTTCTGGCATGGCTAGTCGCGCCAGACGGGGCTCCGCATATCTCATGTGCGCATTGCCTTAGAGACCGCATGGGGCGATGTTCTCCAATGTCATGTATGCTTGCCGACTCTCACTCTTAGCTGCGTTGGTCTTATGCAGTGCACGCCCCGCACCGGCAGACGAGCCCGTGGTGCTCTACGCAGCGGCGAGTCTGAGTACGACACTGCAAGAGCTGCTTCCGCGCGCACGCTTTGCCGACGTTCGCCTCTCCTTTGCCAGTTCTTCAACGCTGGCAAAGCAAATCGAGGCCGGCGCACCGGCCGACATCTATCTTTCGGCCAATGCGCTGTGGATGGACTACCTGCAGCAGCGTGGGCTAGTCGACTCGACCACGCGCGTCGATCTGTTGGGCAACGCACTCGTGCTGGTCACACCGACCGATAGCCCCATAGCCATCGACGTGCAACGCACCTTTGATTTGGCCGGTGCGTTCAGTGGGCGCATTGCTCTAGGCGATCCTTCCCACGTGCCGGCCGGCATGTATGCGCAGCAAGCGCTACAGCGGCTGGGCTGGTGGAGTGCGCTCGAGCGGCGACTGGCCCCTTCACCCGACGTGCGCGCGGCGCTGGCCTATGTCGCGCGCGGCGAGTGCGCGCTCGGCATCGTCTACGCTACCGATGTGGCTATCAGCGACGGCGTGCAAATCGTGGCGACCTTGCCCGACAGCCTGCATGTACCGATTCGCTACCCGGCTGCAATCGTTGCCGGTCGCGACCGCCCCGACGTGCGTCGCCTTTTTGAGCATCTTCGCTCTACAGAGGCCCAAGCCCTATTCAGCCGCCGCGGCTTTACACCGATTGGAGAGATGCCCCGTGCTCAGCGCTGAGGAATGGGAGGTCCTTAGCCTCTCGCTGCGCGTGGCGCTGTGCTGCGTCGCCGTCACCCTGCCACCAGCCGTGGCCCTAGGCTGGCTGCTAGCCCGACGCGACTTCCCCCTCAAGATCGTAGTCGACGGTCTGTGCCATCTGCCGCTCGTACTACCGCCGGTCGTCACTGGCTACCTACTCCTGCTGCTCTTCGGACGCCGTGGACCGCTCGGGCCGACGCTGGATGCACTTGGTCTCACGCTGGCCTTTGACTGGAAGGGGGCCGTCGTCGCTTCAGCCGTCGTCGCCTTTCCGCTCGTCCTGCGCTCGGTGCGCCTGAGCATAGAAGAAGTCGACCCGCAGCTCGAGCGGGTCGCGCGCACGCTTGGCGCATCCAAGTTGCGCACCTTCTGCACGATTACCTTACCCCTGGCTCTGCCCGGACTCCTCGTCGGCGCCCTGCTGGCCTTTGCCCGTAGCTTGGGCGAGTTTGGCGCCACGATCACCTTTGTATCCAACATTGCCGGACAGACGCGCACGCTGCCGGCGGCGATCTATACCTACCTCAACCAACCCGACGGCGAAGCGGCCGCCGCTCGGCTCGTCGTCATATCCATTGCCATTGCACTGGCCGCGCTCATCGCCAGCGAATGGACCGCCCGGCGCATGCGGAGATCCTAGCGTGCTGCGCCTCGATATAGAGCACAAGCTGACCGATTTCACGCTGTCGGTCGATCTCGAATGCCGCTACGCAACCACCGCACTCTACGGCCCTTCTGGGGCGGGCAAGACCTCGCTGCTCCATATGATCGCCGGCCTGCTGTGCCCTGACCGGGGCGAAATCACCGTTGACGGCGACGTGCTGTTTTCCTCCGAACGCGGCATCCATCTGGTGCCGGAGCGGCGCGGCATTGGCTACGTCTTTCAGCAGGACCTGCTCTTTCCCCACCTTAGCGTCGAACGCAACCTGTGCTACGGCTACGACCTGCTGCCGAGCAATGCGCGGCGCTTCGCTCCAGATCAAATCGTCGAGCTGCTGGAGATCGGACCGCTGCTTGGGCGCCGGCCCGCCGGCCTGTCGGGCGGCGAACGCCAGCGCGTGGCCCTAGGACGTGCCTTGCTCTGCTCGCCGCGCCTGCTGCTGATGGACGAACCGCTAGCCGCGCTCGATCAAGGACTAAAGAGCCGAATCATACCCTACCTGCGCCACATCCGCACCGAGCTGGCCATTCCCATGCTCTACGTCAGCCATTCCGTCGCCGAGATTCTCGAGTTGACTGGACAGGTCATCATGTTAGAGCGCGGCCAGGTGCTGGCGCACGGGGATTTTTTTAGAATCGCCACCGAACCGGGCGTCTTGCCCCTATTGGGGGAACACGGCTTTGAAAACGTGCTGCAGGTCGAGCTGCTCGAATCGCCATCGGGGGCAGGTTTCAGCCGGGCGCGCTGCGGCGCACAAGAGCTCAAGATACCCCCTGTCGAGCAACCCGCTGGCCAGCACATTTTTATCGGCCTGCGCGCCGACGACATCATTCTCTCGCGGCGGTCACCGGACGGCTTGAGCATTCGCAACGCGCTGCGCGGAACCATAGCACAGATCACATTCGTAGACGGCACCTATTTAATCTATATCGACGTAGGGCGGAGAATCGCGGCTAAAATTACCGGGGAAGCACTGAGAGAACTCGCACTGGAAGAGGGGCAAGAGGTTTTCTGTCTGATCAAGACCAACGCGCTGCGCTTGGGCCCTCGCGTCGATTAGTTCACTTTATGCACGACCCTGCGATTGCTTAACTTAGCGTTCAAGCGCATTTCATTACACGGAGAAACCATACCATGACGACTGCAGCCCACCTGACCACAGAACAGCTCGAGGCCGGCCTAGACGAGATACGCCAATCACCCAAAGACC
>JAYPJE010000045.1:19508-34493 GCA_038128265.1 Gemmatimonadota bacterium | reverse complement strand
GTCGAACCGATGGATCGCTACGTCGAGACGTTCTGCCGCTTTGGCATACCGCTGCGCAACAACCACCTGACGCATGCCGAGCCAGCCGAGCTGCGCCACGGCAATCGCCAGTATCACTACGACGGCTATTTGTGGTGGTCTGACCACATCGATCCCACCTATCCGGAGTACTCGCTGCAAACGACGCGTCCGGCTGACTTTTACTGGTCGGTTAATCAGACGCGCATCTATCTGCAGGCATCGGATAGGGCTGGGGTGCTGCGCGTGCTATTTGAACACACAGCGCCCAATTTCTCGCACTTTGAGGTGCAGATAAATGCGGGCGATTGGCAGGAAGTGCGCGAGGTCGAAATGGACTGGTCGCTAGAAAACGGCACGAATAGGCTGGCCGTAAGGGCAGTCAACGTCTTTGGACGGGCGGGGCGTTTGGCCAGTGCACAGGTCACATACCAGAGGTGATATGCAGCTATCGATTTTTACCGATGAAGTGAGTGCCGACCCGCGCCGCGCTATTGAACTGGCAGTTGAGTGGAGTATCGACGCCGTAGAGGTGCGCAACTTGCCCGGCGGGCGCTTCCCGCGCGTCGACGACAAGGTACTGGCCGACGTGGGCCAGTGGGTTGCAGATGCCGGGCGCCACGTCTCGAGTGTTTCGCCCGGTCTATTCAAATGCGCGCTCGACGACCCACAGGTCCCAGACGGCATTGAGGAGCTGCTGCCGCGCTCCTGTGAGTGGGCGCGGCGTTGGGGCACGGACCTGGTTTCGGTCTTTGGTTTTCTACGCGACGAAGGTAGCGTGCCGCAGCAGGCCATCGACTATCTGGCGCAGATGGCGGCTATTGCCGCGCAGCACGGCTGTCGGCTCGTTTTAGAAAACGAAGCCGTGTGCTGGGGCAATACCGGATTGGAAGCGGCCGATATCGTACGCCGCGTCGATGCCGAAAACGTGGCGCTGCTGTGGGACCCGGGCAATTCGGCAAAGGCTGGTTCGCGCGATGCCTTTCCCGGTGAGTACGCCGAACTGAGCGACCTAGTCGAGCACGTACATGTGAAGAACTTTTGCGCGGATAGAAATGCCTGGTCGCTGCTAGCCGACGGGATCATTGATTGGTCTGGACAACTGGCGGCGCTAAAGGCCGATGGATACGCCGGCTATTTGGCCATCGAAACGCACGTAAAGCAGCGGCCAGAAGGCCTAGCGCTGCGCGAAGGACTAGACGGATTGGAGAGCAATAGCTTGGACAATCTCGACTGTTTGCGCGCCCATCTGCAGCGCCTAGCTGATTGAACGCACAGTCCCTTGCCACACGCGCGGTGCGCGGTTTCTTGTGGAATGGCAGCGCCTCGCTTGTACAGCTAGTTACGATTGTCGCCCTCTATGCGCTGCTCGACGTCGAGAAATTGGGCAGCTTCGAATGGGGTCTGTCGCTGGTTATGCTGTTGGCCATAATCGGCGATTTGGGCCTGGGGGCAGCGCTCGTTCAGCTGCGCCACACGACCGATGAGCACTTTGATACAGCATTTTGGACCAACGTCGCCTGGGGCGTGCTGCTCACGGCCCTCGTCTCGGCCTGCGCGCCGGCCCTATCAACTATTTTAGGGGGCGACGACCCCGAACTCTTTGTGCGCGTATTGCGCATCTTGAGTTGGCTAGTGCCTTTTGCCTCTGTTTCAGCCGTGTTTCGCGCCCGCCTGCAGCGCGAGCTCAACTTTTCCTCGGTGGCCTTTTCAGAAGTTGTCTCCTCGCTCAGCTTTGCCCTGGCCGTGGTGTCATTGCTGTGGGCGCGTCCCTCCTGGGGCGTCTACGTGCCGGTGGTCGCATCGGTTTTTCGCGAGGTGGGTCTGCTGTGCAGCCTTTGGCTGTCAACGCGCTGGCTGCCGGGCCGACGCTGGCGCGTCGGGGCGCTGCGTGAACTGCTGCACTTTGCGCTCCATTTCACCGGTTCGCGTGCCGTTGCTTACTTCAACACCAAGATCGCCCACTTTTTTATTTTTCCCCTGCTCGGCAGCGCTGCGCTGGGCTATTATGCGATGGCCGAGCGGCTGACGCTGACGCCGCTGACGCGGCTGGCGACGACGATAAACCGCGTCTCCTTTCCGGCTTTTTCCACCATTCAGGACGACGATGCGCTGCTGCGCAAGGGCTACGTGCAGTCGGTACAAAGTCTATTGCTCAGCATGGGGCCTCCGCTGGTCGGCGTCTTTGTCTTTGCGCCCGAAGTCTTGTCACTGCTTGGCAAAGAGCCCGCGCTTGCGGCGCTGCGTCTGCTGGCACTGGCCACCCTGTGCAAAGTCGTTGGCACTATGGTGGGATCGATGTTTATGGCCAAGGGGCGCACGGATTGGTCGTTCTACTGGTCGCTTTTCAGCGTGTTCGTATTAGTCCCGGCTATGTATTACATCGGCGTGCCGCGCGGGTTGGAAGGCGTCACGAGCGTGATTGCCGCTTCGTCTCTGCTCTTCTTGGTCCTTTCTCAGCAGTTGGCCAATAGGCTGATTGGCCTGCCTTTCTCTCAATATATCGGGCATTTGCTGCGCCCTGCTGCCGTGGTTGCGGGCGTAGCGATTGCGCTGTGGTTGGCGCGCCCCATGCTTATGGGTGCGCCGCTGCTCGTGCTGGCGCAAGGTGCGGTATTGGGCGGGTTGGCGACGCTGGTTTTACTGCGTTTACTCGTTTGGAATCTGTGCATCAGCTACTGGCGACGGCTGCGCGGTTAGCGCGCCTGGCGCGGTGAGAAATTCTCCACCTCACCTTTTGCAAAGTGGCAACTCTTGGAGTATGTTCTGTTTGATTTGCCAAACTATAGTACGGTTTAAAGGAGCCCAAAATGAGTGAGAACAACGGACACAGCAACGGTCATACCGGCACGCTGCGCCTGAAAACGGGCCTAGCTGAAATGCTAAAAGGCGGCGTTATCATGGATGTGGTCACGGCCGATCAGGCCAAGATTGCCGAAGACGCGGGGGCAACTTCCGTCATGGCGCTAGAGCGCGTGCCCGCTGACATCCGCGCCCAAGGTGGCGTGGCGCGCATGTCGAGTATTGAAAAGCTGCGCGAGATCATGGAGGCGGTATCGATTCCCGTGATGGCTAAGTGCCGCATCGGCCATTTTGCCGAAGCGCAGATGCTGCAGGCCCTAGGGGTCGACTACGTGGACGAGAGCGAAGTGCTCACCCCAGCCGACGAACACTTTCACATCGACAAATTTGCCTTTGAAGTGCCCTTCGTATGCGGCTGTCGCAATCTGGGTGAAGCGCTGCGCCGAATTGGCGAAGGCGCGGCGATGATTCGCACCAAGGGCGAGGCCGGCTCCGGTAACATCGTTGAGGCCGTGCGCCACATGCGCACCGTCACCGACGAACTGCGCCGCTTGACGACGCTGCGCTCGGAGCAGCTGATGACGGCCGCCAAAGACCTGGGAGCGCCCTATGAGATCGTGCGCATGGTCGCCGACAGCGGCAAGCTGCCGGTGCCCAACTTCGCCGCCGGTGGCGTGGCGACGCCGGCCGATGCCTCGCTAATGATGCAGCTGGGCGCTGAGGCCGTTTTTGTCGGATCGGGCATTTTCAAGTCGGGTGATCCCGCCATCCGAGCCAAGGCTATTGTCGAGGCGACGACGCATTACGAAGATCCGGATGTGCTTATTCGCGTTTCGGAAAATCTGGGCGAAGCAATGGTCGGTATCAACATCGATACGCTCGAAGAGAAAGACAAGCTGCAGACGCGCGGTTGGTAAGCGCATACTACAGTCGGATTGGTTGGCCCCGTCTCCCCAAAGCGGAGACGGGGCCTTTATAATGGGGAGTGGTCAACGGTGGAACTAGGCGTACTGGGACTGCAGGGAGACTATGCGGCGCACGGGGCCATATTGGAAAAATTGGGCGTGGCCTGGCGCGTAGTGAAAAAGCCGAGCCAGTTAGATGCGGTCGATGGCTTAATTATGCCCGGCGGTGAGAGCACGACGCTAATTAAGCTGATGGACTCGTCGGGGCTCTGGCAAGCGATCGGTAATTTTGGGGCGGCCACCAAGCCTATTTTCGGCACCTGCGCGGGCATGATTCTGCTCGCCAAAGACGTCAGCAATCCCGCCCAGCGGTCGTTGGGGCTGATCGATATCGGCGTCGAGCGCAATGGCTACGGACGCCAGATCGATAGCGCCGAAGCCGAAGGCGTATTTCGCAGCGCCGACGGCGAGTGTGCCATGGAGATGGTGTTTATTCGCGCGCCGCGCATCACGCGCTTGGGTGCCGGCGTTGAGGCGCTGGCCGAGTGCCGGGGCGATGTGGTGATGGCGCGTCAGGGCCATCTGCTGGTGGCATCGTTCCACCCCGAGCTGACGGACGATTTGACGGCGCATCGCTATTTTGTCGATATGATTGCCTAGACCCGTATCGCGACTACTTGTAGGAGTGCGCCCCGTGCAATGATCTCGAGTTGCACGGGGCGCTGCTATTTGTTCAATGAGGTGTGCGAGGCGCAGAAGCTGCGCGCAAAGGAAGCTATCTAGAAATCGAACCGCAGCGTTGCTGCAAAGCGACTGATGCCGATCGACTCGTCGGCGAAAATAACGTCGCGCTGAAAGCGCAGGCCGGCGCGCAGGCGGTCGGTCAACGCGACTTCAGCTCCAATGCCAGGGGCTAGGCCAAAATGCTTCGAGCCGCCCTCCGGGGCGTAGATTTCGGCGTCGAGTGCAGCGTAGTAGCTAAAGGGGGCTGCGCCGTAGGATGAACGTATGCCACCCGAAATAAAATCGGCATTCTGCTCGGCTATGCGCGCGTAGCCCAGTTGAAATCCGAGCCAGTCCTCTATGCGGTAACCTGCAGTGAGGCCGGCCATCAGATCCGTTTGGGAAGTGCCGATGCCGTTCTCGTCGTCGACGTCGACGGTGGCCGCGCCGATAAGCCCCTCGAGATAAAAGCGGCCTTCGCCGCGAAAGCGCCCGTAGCCGCCCTTGCCATACTCGCTACCCTCTGGGCCGTCCGTGCGCCCTGGTTTAGCCGCGTGCAGGGCGATAGTAGCTGCGGTCTCACTGTGGTTAAGGTCGGCCGCTGAGGCCGCTGTAGTCAGCGCCAGCGTGGCGATTATCGTCCAGCGTAGCATACCGTATCCCCCTTAGAAGCCGATGCTCTTCTTCTCGAAGTGCTTGGTTATTTCCTTGTGGTCGGTCCACACGATTTCGGTAGTAGCGATGTCGGTCAGCTCAAAGGTTGCCTTGTAGTAAACAACTTTTTCGTTGCCCACCTGCTGGATGGTCGAGGTGATGACACCGCCCATCATATAGCGCGCGCCGCGCTGGTTGCCCGGTCCCTGAGCCTCGTCTTCGCGCACGTAGCCCGATTCCTGGTAATCGTATTCCTCTGCTATTTCGCGCCGCGCCGCTTTGTCCAAGAAGGTGAACTTACCGCTCTGGATCAGCGTCGTCTTCACGTGGTCGTAAAGCGCTTGCATATCGATGTGCTCGGCCGTCTTGTTGCGCGGCATCTCCAAAATAACGACCGGCTTTTCGATGGCGCGGCCGTCGACCCAACTCTCCATGGAGTTAATCATCTTTTTGGCGACGAGCTGCATGTCGTTCTGGTTCCACTTGTCGTCGAGCATGGAGATCTCACTGGGGTCGCCGTACTCGCCGCGCGTAAATGCCCTAGGGCCGGCGCAGGCGCTCACAATCAGCGCTGAGGCAAGCGTTATACCTAATGTCAGTGCCTTCATATCACGTTCCTTTCTCGTGGTGTATTTAGTCCCACTCGCACTGAAAATGTGTCCGCGCCAAATGCCATTTGTGCGCCAGCATTTGGTCCTGGCGGTAGAGGGCCTGCAGCGAACAGTAGCGCTGTAGCGAGCTGGATGGATAAGTGAACGCATATTCGCTCGCGTTTGCGCGCTCGCGCTCCGTCAAATCGGAGGATGCGTAGATATTTGGGCGCGCCGAGGTAAATACCAGCGCTTTTTTCTCTCCGTAGGTCTTCAGCGGCACGTCGGCGGCAAACGTCACGCGACGCACTCGCTTGGGCAGCAGCAGGTCGCTGCGGTCCACCTGCTCGTCGCGCTGCCAGCGCCCGGCGAGGATCTGCTGCAGGTTACCCATGAAGACTCGCTCGCGCTCGCCGTCGGGCACGATGAGATAGAGATAGCCTTGGCGCGCCTGGGTTGAAATGGGCGCATCGCCGCCTAGGCCCTCGAAGTCGATATGAATGGTCAACTGCACGGAGCGGTTGGGCGGGAGTGCGTGCAGCGAGAGCGCCTGCAGCACGCTTTCGGAGACGCCGACTCTTTTGAGGTCGATGAGCGCGTCGACAGAGGCATCGCAGGCGCAGCGTCGCTGTTCCAACATTTCGATAATGGCCCTCTCGCTGAATTGGCTCGCGCTGAGCTTTTTTACGTCGTCGAGGCTCATTGGCAGCTGCTGAGAGCGCTCGTAGCGCTTGGGAAGCGCGCCGCCGTCCCAGTCTACGATATTGACGATTTGCCCGCGCTGCAGCGGATCGATGCCGCTAGCTGGAGCGCTCAGCTGCGCCATGGCTGCCGGCGCGTTGGCTAGACCGGCGAAGAGTGCTACGGCAATATACTTTTTCATAACAAGACTCCTCAGCGAAAAACGCGCGTGCTCAAAAAGACCTTACCGCCCTCGGCAACCTGCACGGGGGGAAGGGCCTGTGTGTGTACGACACCACCCTGCGCGTCGAGCATCTCAATGCGCAGGTCTGTCGCTGCGCCGGCCGCGGGCAGGCGGGCTATATAGATGGCGCGCGGCAGCGCTAGCCAGCCGCGCGTATCAGCGGCCTCGGTGGCGTTGCCCAACAGGTTGAACAACCCGCCGACTAGCTCGCCGAGCCCCTCGTTGAATTCTCTATCGTCTTCGTCGTCTCCTGCTTCGGCGATGGTGTGCTCAATGCTCTTTGATGCTACGTACTTGGCGACGCCGCGCGCAATGGTTCGCAGGAGGATGTGATCAAACTTTTGATCTAGCGTGCGGCGGGCGATGGCGTCGAGGTCCTGGGCCAGCACGCCCATGGCGCTAGCCTGGCCTTCGCGCAGGCGCACGGCACCCAGTGGCGGCGCTGGATTGGCATAGTGCGGCAGGGCCAGGCGCAGCCAGTAATCGACCGCGTAGCTGCGGTAGGTGTAGTGGTTGTGATAGCGGTCGACCGCGCGCTCGGATACGGTCCAAACGGCCTGTCCGCGATCGTCTTTGAGAATGGGAATGCTCAGCTCGTTCTCCAATTTGCGCGGGGCGAATCCGCTCTCGACAAAGACGACTACCTCGCCGCCGGGTGGTGGCTGCAGTTCGTCGGGTCGCAGGCGATAGCGCTCCGCATAGGACTGTACCTCGTCGTCGTAGCCCAATGTGTGCGCCAAGCGTGCCAGATCGATGAGTAACATGCGCGGCACGCCGATGCCAAATGCTTCGCGATAGGCGCGATAGCCCTTTTCGGCGTCTTTGTATGATATATAGGCGTCGTTCAATTCGCCTTCGGCCTCGTAGAATAGCCCTGTAGCATACTGCATAAAGGCGTCGTTTTTATAGCTCAGCTGGTACTCGGCCTGCTGGGCGTATTCTTCTAGCTTTAGATTGGCCTTGCGGCACTCGACCAGCACGGCCTGTCGGTCGCCCAAGCGTTCGTAGTTTAGGGCGCGGTAGTAGTGGATGAGCACGCGCTCAAACTCTTCGCCGCGGTAGGCGATAATGGCGTCATTGGTCAGAAGGGAAGCCGCCTCGCGCGATAGCGAGCGCGTGTAGAGGCGGTCAATAAGGTGTTCAGCCCGCTCAAACTCGGCGTTGGACTGGGCGTACAGGCCCTGATAGTGAAAGATGAGCCCGCGCTCCAGCCGGTAGAGCAGCATATTGGTCGAACCGCTGGGCTTTTCCAGAAGGGCCAGTGCAGCAGTATAATCGCCGCGCTCCAGATGGCGCAGCGAGCGCGCGACGTAGCTGGAATAAGACGCGGCGCACCCGCCCAAAAAGAGCAGCAGCGCGCAGCTAAATCCAATTCGCAGTGGCCGTAGGCATCTCATGTGATCAGCTATCGCTCCTGCTCGGGTGCGTTTGCTCATCTGTAGGATGCTCTGTGCCGTTCGGTCGTTCCCGCGTTATATGCGCTGGACGCGCAGCGCCGTGTGTCGTTCTGTGGATTGCTAGCGGATACTGGGATTCCATTCCCTCGCAGGTGCTTGCAGGTTAGGGGGAACGTGCGGACCGCTAGGGCAGCGGCTCAACGGAGATGGCTACGCCGTCGCGCACGCTGGACAGCAGGCGGGGATCGCCTTCTATCTGGCCGAGGATATTGACCTCGGTCACCAGGCGACACTCGTCGCCTTGCGACATGGGCGTGGGACCGTAGGGCAAGGCCAGCGCGTTGCCGCCCGTCCAGAAGCAGACGGTGCCCGGATCGACGACCTGGCGGGCATCGTCTTCTAACTCGGCGCGCACCGGCAGCTCAAAATACACTTCTTCACCCCAGGTGCTGGCCGAAGAAGTATAGGGCAGAGCATCCCATACTAAACGAGCGGTGGGTGTATCGCGCAGTGCGGCGACCAGCTGGCCGCCGTCCCATATAATTTGAATGCGCACGGCGCGTTCCTATGGTGTGGAGTGCATTGCCGAAAGGGGTGATGGGCCTTAATATAAACAGGCGTCGAAAGACTTCAAAACACCCCATTATATCCGCAGGTGCTGTATGAGCAAGCCCCGAGTCGCCGTCGTCGGCTATGGATTCGCTGGCCGCTGTTTCCACACCTATTTAGTCAATCTGGCCGATGGGTTAGAGCTCTACGCACTGGCCAGCAGTCGCCCCGAGGCACGCGCCGACGCCGCGCGTCGCTTTGGCGTAAAGACGGTGTCTACTTTTGAAGAAATCCTAGCCGATGAGGCCGTAGATTTGGTGGTGTTGGCCACCCCGAACGACCTGCACGCACCGCACGCCATTCGCGCTATGCAGGCGGGCAAACACGTGGTCACCGACAAGCCGATGTGCCTGAGCCTGCAGGAAGCCGACGCAATGATCGCGGCTAGCAGAGAGCACGATCGCCTGCTCAGCGTATTCCAGAATCGCCGCTGGGACGGCGACTTTTTGACGGTCAAGAGAGTCATCGAAGAGGGCCTGCTCGGCGCCCCTTTTCTCATCGAAATGTTTTGGGGTCAGTACGGTGTGCCGGGTGGCTGGCGCGGCGACGCGGCACACGGCGGGGGTAAGTTCTTTGATTTGGGCGCGCACCTGGTCGATCAGGCGCTGCAGTTGGTCGATGCACCGGTCGAACGCGTCTATGCGCAATTTCACTCGCCGCCGGGCTGGGAGCGCGATATTGAAGCGCATGCGATGGCGAGTATTCGCTTTGCCAACGGCGTCGAAGCGCGCGTGGAAAACTCGTCGCTGGCCAAAAAGGCCAAGCCGCGCTGGTACGTGCTGGGCACGCAAGGGGCGTTGGTAAAAGAGGGAATCGATCCGCAGGAGCGGGCGATGATCGCGGGCGATATCGATTCGGCGCGCGAGGCGCCCGAGCACTACGCGCGGGTGTATCGCGACGTGGCGGGTCAGGCTGGTGAAACGGTCGTAGAGACTGTGCGCGGGCGCTGGCGTTCCTACTATGAAAATATTGCTGAAGCGCTCGTAGATCGCTCCAAACTGGCGGTGACCGCCGAAAGCGCACGCACGGCCTTTGCGGTGATCGAAGCAGCGCGGCAGTCGGCAGCAACCGGTAAGGCGGTCGATCTGGCATGAAATTGACGCCGGGCAATTACGGAAAAGAGACCTCGTTTGAAGTGCGCAACTTTGATGCGGCGATCTCCGTAGAGGAATACGCTCGTCTCGGTAAGCATCCGCTCTATCTCGTGTTGGACAACCTGCGCAGCGCCTTTAATGTGGGGGCGATCTTTCGCAGCGTCGACGCCGCACGCCTAGCCGGTGTGCTGACCTGTGGGTATACGGCACATCCCCCCCACAAGAAGCTCGATAAGACGGCGCTGGGCACGCTGGACTACGTGCCGACGCGCCACTTCGAGACTGCACTCGACGCGCTTGACTACCTGAGCGCGGAAGGGATTGTCGCGTGGGCGCTGGAGACTACGTCACACAGCGTGTCCTATACCGACGTGGAATACCCCCAGCCGCTGGCCCTGGTGCTGGGCAACGAGGCGCTCGGCGTTGAGCGCGCCGTGTTGGAGCGCTGTGAGCGCATCGTGGAGATTCCCATGTATGGCTACAAGAACTCGCTCAACGTGGCCAGCGCTGCAGCCGTAGTCGCTTTTGAAGCGCTGCGCCAGTGGACGGCCAAAGGGCTAGTGCAGGAGCCGACGGCCCATGTCTGAGCGCGAGGTGAAGCCAGCGGCAGATAGCGCGGGCTTCTTTAAGAAGTGGCTGGGTCTGGAATACACCTCTCGGATTTATATCTACAGTATTCTCGTGGGCGTTATATCCGGGCTAGGCGCCATTGTGTTCACGTACCTGCTCGAGTTTGTCCATTTCCTCTTTGTTGAAAAGCTGGCTGGTTTTCGCCAAGTGCACCCAGACGGCGAAGTGCATTTCACGTTTGACTTTATGGATCCACCGGCCTACGATGAGCACCTGTGGTTGCTGCTGCTGCTGCCCGCTATCGGCGGTTTGATTAGCGGTCTATTGGTCTACCGCTTTGCCCCCGAAGCCGAGGGGCATGGCACCGATGCCATGATCGACTCCTTCCACAACGCCAAGGGTATTATCCGCCCCGTAGTGCCGCTGGTAAAAGCCGTATCAACTATTATCACGCTGAGCAGCGGTGGATCGGCTGGCAAAGAGGGGCCGGTTGCGCAGATCGGAGCGGGACTGGGATCTTGGCTGGCGTCGCTGCTAAAGCTGACGCACGCCCAGCGCCGCATTCTGCTTCTTGCCGGGACCGCCGGTGGATTGGGTGCCATCTTTCGCGCGCCGCTGGGCGGGGCGCTCACCAGCGTAGAAATCCTCTACAGGGAAGACTTTGAAAGCGACGCGCTGATCCCCTGCGTAATCAGTTCAATCGTCGCCTACGCCATCTACACCATGACGTTTGGGTCTGAGCCGATCTTTGGCATTCCCGACAGCCAGTTGAGCAGCGCATACGAACTGGTTTTGTACCTATTGCTCGGCGTGGTGTGCGTGCTGGTTGGCATGCTCTACGTAAACGTTTTCTACGGCATGCGCGATCGCGTGTTTAGGAAGTTGCCGCTGCCGCGTTATGCGGTAGTGGCGGTAGGCGGTGTGTTGGTAGGCCTGCTCGGCCTGATCGACGTGCGCGCATTAGGTGCGGGATTTGGCGTGATTCAGGAAGCAATTTACGGTCGCATCGGCATAGAGGCTATGTTGCTGCTCGTGCTGCTGAAAATCCTCGCTACTAGCTGCACGATCTCGAGCGGTGGCTCGGGCGGTGTATTTGGTCCATCGCTCTTTATTGGCGGCATGCTGGGGGGGTGTGTCGGGCTTATGGGTCAGCACTTTTTTCCCGAAGTCGTGCAGCATCCATCGGCCTATGTCATCGTCGGTATGGCCGCGTTTTTTGCCGGCGTTGCCAATGCTCCGCTGGGCGCGTTGATCATGGTTACCGAAATGAGCAGCGGCTATCGTCTACTGCCTCCGCTTATGCTCGTGTGCGCTTTCGCCCTGATTTTTGCGCGCAACTATTCGATATACAAAAACCAGGTCCAGAACAAATTTCACTCGCCGGCACACGTCAAAGACCTAACGGTTAACGTGCTGAAAGGGCTGCGCGTAGGCAGCGTTTTTGAGCGCCTGCAAAACACCACTGAAGCGGTGGTCAACAACAGCTTGCCCTATTTTTCTTTGGCGGCCCTCAGCAAAAAGCAAGGTCACGTCCACTTTGTCGTAGTCGATGACGCAGAGCAGCTGCGCGGTATGATCAGCCTAGAAGAGTTGGACCTGCCCGAAGACGACTTTCTGCGCAACCTCGTTCTCATCGAGGACATGGTCGTCGACGACGTAACGCCGCTGAGAGCGACCGACAATCTGCACGAAGCGCTGCAAAAGCTGCTGGAGAGCGGATATGACAAGCTGCCCGTGGTGCGTCGCACGGATAGTGGAGTAGAGGAGTTTGTAGGGCATATGACGCACGGCGATCTGATGCGCGTATACGATGAAGAGGTGCAGAAATTAGAGGCGCAGGACTAGCGTTAGGGACGACTCGCCCGATAGGGTGTTTGCGCGTAGCGCTTGGCCCGTTTGTGGCTGTCGCCCTGGACCGGCAGCGCGAGCACGCGATCGTAGCGCTGCTGCGCTTTAGCCGAGTCTCCGCGCAGGTCGGCGATCATGCCCAGATAGAGATTGGCTAGCGCGGCATAGGCCTGGTCGCGTTCGCGGGATGTCGCGTTGACGCGTTCGTCTACGGCGCTCAGCTGCACCTGCGCCTCGTTGAAATCGCGTTTAAAAAAAGCAAAACGACCTAGGTAGTACTGCGCCTCGATGCGTCCATGTGCGTGGTAGCCCACCTGGTGGGCTGCGCTGCGTTTCACGTAGTCTTTGTAGAGGGTGACGCCTTCGGCCCAGCGTCCGACCTCAATCAGGTTGCGCGCGGTGTAGCGGTGGAAGAGTGCGTTGCGCGGGTAGCGCGCGTAGAGCTCCTGCAGATAGGGCAGAGCGGCGTTGTGGTCCTCTTCGAAAAGGCGGTAGATCTGCGCCAGGAAATAGGCGGCTTCCGTTCGTGCGTAGCGCCCTTGTTGGGCTACTTCCCGCAGCTGCTGCAGGCCCAGTTCGCGGTTGCCATCGGGTAGGAACGCCATCACTGGCCGGATAATGGCGTGGCGCTGTGGCATGACGTCGGCGAAGTAGTTATAGAGGCCCTGGCCGAAGAGGATATCCCTGTTGCTCGGTTCGAGCTGGCGGCTCTGTTCAAGCAGGGGCAGCGAACGCAAACCGTCGCGCGCCGCCTGTATGTATTGCTCGCGGTCGCCGCGCAGCCGACCGCGGAACCCGATGGCGCCTCCCTTAAAGAGAATGGCGTCAAAGTCGAGCGGTTGGTTTTGCAGGCGCTGGTCGCATACTGCGATGCAGCGCGCTAGTCGGTCGTAGAACGCCTCGTCGTGGCGGCGGTCTTCTAAGTCGATGAGCACGCGCCACCAAGCGACCATAGCGCTAAAAAAATAGCCGAGCGGGTTGTCCGGTGCCGCGGCGATAATGTGGTCAAAGTGGGCATCGGCCTCATCAAAATGCAAGTTGTAGATAAGGTCTATGCCGCGCTGAATGCGCTCGTCTTGGCCGCGCAGCGTATAGGTTTCCTCCGCTGTGGTAGAGCGGGGTGCCAGCAGGAGCCCGATCATAACGGCGCATGTCGTCAAGTAGTTAATAGGAATTTGATCCCTGCGCGTGGCTGTGAAGGTAGCGCGCGATGCGCCTCGTTTCGTCGGCGTTGGGCAACGGCTTATTGGCCTTTCGCATGAGGTCTAACATGCGTTCGATTTGCTGGTCCCAGTACTTGCGTCCGCCGGCCTGCGGCAAGATAGGGTCGTGGCAGCCCGAGCCGGAGCAGTAGCGCACATAGAGACGAGCATCCGCGCTATCGGGTTCCGGCAGTGAGGCACAGCCCAGCCAAGTGAAGAGGGCATTGCCCGCTAGGAAAGCGGCCAACGTCAGCAGTTTCTTTTGTAGTGACACGCGGTGCCTTTGGGTGTGCATGGTGTACAGTGCGCGTCAGGTCGTTTGCCCTGCACGCGCTGAGTAAAATACACGTTGAGGATGGTATGAAAAAGCACGGTATTGTCGTTATTGGCGGTGGTTCGGGTGGCTATGCCGCTGCGCGCACGGCGCATGAGGCGGGTGCCGACGTCGCGGTGGTCGACAGCGGACCGCTCGGCGGTCTGTGCATCTTGCGCGGCTGCATGCCGAGTAAGGCCATTTTGCGCAGCGCAGACATTATGGAGTACATGCGCAGGGGCGCTGAATTTGGTCTGCGCGACGTCTCTCCGCAGGCCGACCTAGCGGCTATTATCGAGCGCAAGGATCGCCTGATTGGCGAATTTGCCGACTACCGCATTGGGCAACTGCGCGACGGGCGCTTTGCCCTCTACGAGGAGTGCGCGGAGTTCCTATCGCCCAACAGGATTCGGATCGGCGACGAGACGATCGAGGGCGAGCGCTTTATCATAGCGACCGGTTCGTGCATTCGCCACGTGTCCATTCCCGGCCTCGACGACGTCGGCTATATCACCAGCGACGAAGCGCTTTCGCTGCGCGATCAGCCGGCCTCCATGCTGGTGCTGGGCGGCGGACCCATTGCGCTGGAACTGGCGCAGTTTTACCAGCGCATTGGCACCCAGGTGCATCTTATTCAGCGCAGCCACCACGTGCTGTCGACCGGAGACGAAGATCTGGCGCGTCCGCTGGAAGCGCGCTTGCGCGCCGAAGGTATGCGAGTCTATACGGGTACGCAGTTGCACCGTTTTGAAGCGGTCGATGGGCTGAAGGTGGCCCACTTTTCGCACGGCGGCGAAGAGAAGCGCGTCGCGGCTGAAGTTGTCCTGCAGGCGCTGGGAAGACGTCCCAACACCGACGGGCTGGGGCTGGACAACGCCGGCGTGCACGCAGAGCGCGGTCGCATCGTCGTCAATGCGGAGATGCGCACCAGCCAGCCGCACATCTTTGCGGTTGGGGATGTTAACGGCCTGCACGAGATTGTGCATATCGCCATTGAACAGGGCGAAGTGGCCGCCTACAATGCGGTCTATCCCGAGCGCGCGGCTCACCGCACGGACGACCGTCTCGCTGCACAGGTCACCTTTACCGATCCGCAGGTGGCCAGCGTAGGCCTGTCGGAAAAGGACTGCCTAAATAGGGACATACCCTATTTGGTCGCCTCATATCCTTTTGACGACCACGGCAAGTCGATGTGCTTGGGCGAGACGCACGGCCATGTCAAGCTGCTGTGCGCGCCGCGCTCGGGCGAGCTGATCGGTGCCCACATTGTTGGTCCAGAGGCCGGCGAACTGATCCACGAGCTGATTGCGGTGATGTATTTTCGCGGCACGGCGC
>JAYPJE010000045.1:0-19408 GCA_038128265.1 Gemmatimonadota bacterium | reverse complement strand
TCTTCGCCCATCATAAAGCGCAGCGTGTTCTTGAGCTTCATCAGCTGGATAAAGATATCGTGCTCGGGATAGAGGTCGGCCGCTGTCTGCGGACTTTTGAAGTAGAATGAGAGCCACTCCTGAATGCCGCTCCAGCCGCAGCGCTGTGCTAGATCGGTGAAGAGGACGAGATCGAGTACTAGCGGCGCGGCGAGAATGCTGTCGCGGCAGAGAAAATCCACCTTGATTTGCATTGGGTAGCCGAGCCAGCCGAAGATATCGATGTTGTCCCAGCCTTCCTTCTCGTCGCCGCGCGGCGGATAGTAGTTGATGCGCACCTTGTGGTAGATATCGCCGTAGAGCTCTTCGTGCAGCTTGGGCTGTAAGATGTACTCGAGCACGTCGAGCTTGCTGACTTCTTTGGTTTTGAACGAATAGGGGTCGTCGAGCACCTCGCCGTCGCGGTTTCCGAGGATATTGGTGGAAAACCAGCCGCGCACGCCGAGCATGCGCGCCTTGAAGCCGGGAGCGAGAATGGTCTTCATCAGGGTCTGCCCCGTCTTGAAATCCTTGCCGCCGATGGGCACGCCCTGCTGCTTGGCCAGTTGGATCATAGCCGGCGTATCGACCGTTAAGTTGGGCGCGCCGTTGAGAAAGGGCACGCCCTCTTGCAGGGCGGCGTAGGCGTAGATCATGCTGGGGGCAATAGAGGCGTGGTTTTCCTTGATCGCCTTTTCTAGGCTCTCAATATCGTCGTGCACGGGGTTCGGCTCGAGAAAGATCTCCGTGCTGCCGCACCAGATCATCACCAGGCGATCGAGCCCGTTATCCTCTTTGAAGCGCTGGATGTCTTCGCGCACTTCCAAGACCATCGCCCACTTGTCTTTGCCGGCCTTTACGTGCGAGCCCTCGAGGCGGCGCACGTAGTCGCGATCGAAAACGGCTTTCATCGGCTTGACGGCGCGCAGGCGCTCTTCGATGGCGTTGAGCGTGTCCTTTTGCAGCACGCCCGCGTGTGCGGCGGCATCGTAGGCGTCGTCGGGGAATACGTCCCAGCCACCGAAGACCAGGTCGTCGAGCTCGGCGAGGGGAACAAAGTCCTTGATGAGGGGCGAGCGCCCTTCGGTGCGCTTGCCGAGGCGAATGGTGCCCATCTGCGTCAGCGAGCCAATGGGCTGGCCGAGTCCGGCTTTAATGGCTTCCACGCCGGCGATAACGGTGGTGGCCACGGCGCCCATACCCGGCATGAGAATGCCGAGCTTGCCGCTGGCTGGTTTCACTTGGTTTGGTTTGTCCATCGGTATACTCCCGTGTGAGAATCGCAGTAGACCATCAAAAAACGCGATGGATTATATATTTGACAAATGAATTATTGCTATTTGAACTATAAAAAAAACCAATAGATGAATTGGAGCGACGTTTATGTGCCGTAAACGCGTGCAACGTGCCATGTTACGCAGTGAGAATGAGCGCTTCGGGAATGGCCGGCCCCGCCGTCAGATAGCGGCGCAGCGCGCCCAAATCCATGCCCATATAGCGTTCGGACTGTGTGAGCTGCGCCAGCGCTTTATTGTGCAGTTTCTGTGCCCCGCGCCTGTTGCCTGCGCGCACTTTGATGCACATGGCGGCCAGCTGGATTAAACCCTGGAGAAAGCGCGCGCACTCCGACGCGCGGTGCTCCATCTTCCACAGGCCCTCCCAGGCCTCGTGCGCCTCCCAGTAGTACTGATGGTTGAACAGATCGACGCCGTAGAGGTAGGCCGTGCACTCTTTCCACGTTTGCTCTGTGAGGGCGGGCCCAGCGTATTCGGGGGCGTCGCGGCTGTGGCCGTCGGGGTGGGTGCGCGGATGCGGCGTTTGCCCAGGTTGATGCGCGTAGGGTGGAAACGGCTCGTCGGGCGCGTAGCGCCGAATGCCGTTCACGCCGCCAGGCGCTCTAGCTGGCGCAGCGCTTCTAGGCGCTCTACGAGGGGCTGCAGTTCCTTGTATCCATTGAGCTCGGCGCGCAGCTGCGAGGCGCCGCGCAGCCCGCGAAAATAGCCGCCGTAGTGGCGGCGCATGCCGATCAGTGCGTGCCGTTCGGGATCGTGTTCGAGGCAGAGCTGTAGGTGGCGCAGGCACAGCTCTGCGCGTTCCTTCAGCGTGGGCTCGGGCAGCAGCTCGCCCGTTTCGAGGTAGTGGCGTGCCTCGCGGAAAATCCACGGGTGCGCAATGGCGCCGCGCCCAATCATCACGCCGTCGCATCCCGTCGTATCGAAGGCGTTCTTTACGTCCTGTGGCGTGACGACGTCGCCGTTGAGCACGACGGGCATGGATACGACTTCTTTGACGCGGTGAATCCAAGAGTAGTCGACGGCGCCTTTATGACCCTGCGAGCGCGTGCGGCAGTGAATGCTCAGCGCGCGCACGCCGAGATCTTCGAGCATGCGCGCCACGTCGAGAATCTGAATGCTGTCCCCATCCCAGCCGAGGCGCGTTTTAACGGTGACCGGCAGGTGCGTAGCCGAGATCACGCGGCGCACGACTTCCTTCATCTGCGGCAGGTCGCGCAGCAGGCCGGCTCCCGCTCCGCGCAGGGCGACGTTGCTGACCCAGCAGCCGCAGTTGATGTCAATGAGGTCGGGGTTTTGCCGCGTGGCAATCTCGGCGGCCCGTTCCATCGACAGCGAAGCCGCACCGTATAGCTGTATGCCCAAGGGGCGCTCCCCTTCGAGAAAGCGCAGCTTGCGGAAGGTGCGGCGCGGTCCGTCGGTGTCTTCGCGCAGCAGACCCTCGGCGTTGACGAATTCGGTGTAGACGATGTCGGCGCCCAGCTCCTTGCAAACGAGGCGGAAGGGCAGCTCTGTAACGTCTTCCATAGGCGCCAGCAGCAGGCCGGGCGTTGCGCGTATATCGTCAATGTGTAGCATGGCTATGGCATTGCGTTTATCGTGAACGGGATACCCCATTAATAATAGGGCATTGTCGCTATTCTACAACGCTAGTCGCGCCAAAACGGACTGCGTTTGTCTGAGAATACGACGCGGCCAAAGTCGCGCGGGCTGTGAAACTGTGGCCGCTCCGTTTGGCTAGCGCGCCACTGGCTATACTGCGCGTTGGTTTTGCCGCCGAGGCGGTTGAGGTTGAGATGCCAGACGTCGCCGGGACGCGGGGGAATGGGCGCGCCGGATGCGCCAAAGTTGCGCAGGGGAATGGCTGCTTCCAATACCCAGTAGTGGTCCTCGTCGCTCTCGTCGTTGAGCGTGCCGACAATGGAGGTGGCGATGCGCACGCCCTCGGCGTCCCAAGGGGGGTGGCTGACGCCGGGTCCATCGGGGTGGTACTGGTCGAGAAAAATGCCGAGCGCGTTCATCTCAATATTGAAGTAGGCTTCTGGGCGCGCCGGGTTGGGCGCGGTAAATACCTCGACGCAGTCGTCCCGATACACGGCGCTATCGCGTTGAGTGTGCACGGCCCAGATATGTGCGTCCTCGTTAATGAAGAGCGCGTAAAGGTATTGGTCGTCCCACAGCAGCTTGGCTACGGTCTGTTCGCGCTCGCCTTCTTGCCACCAGGGAAACACAAAAGGGCCGACGTCCGGAGCGGCTGTCCAGGCCGCCTCGTCGAGCTGGCCATCGATGCGCAGAGGCGCGTCGGCGCGGTAAATCGAGTAGGTGTCCTGCGCCAGTAGCGGAGCGGCTATCAGGATGAATACAGCGATGCGTGCGGCAGTCATGAGCTGTGGCTCCCGTGGTAGGTTTGGAGTCTGTCGACTTATTTGATCGTCGAGTAGGGCAGTGATTTCATAAGGCGCACTTCGCGCCGGCGAATAGTTGGGCGCAGCGTGTCGACGATCTTGGCCCACTCGGGACTGCCATAGTAGGCTTCGATCGCTCGGTCGCGCGCCTTGGCGTTGGCAAACGAGCGCAGCCAGATAAACTCATCGTCGCGGTCGGGGTTTTCCCACGCTGCGACAAAGGTCACGCCGTACTTGGCCATAAAGCGCTTGGCTTTTTTAAACTCGCTGAGAAAGGTCTTCTTCTTACCTGCGTGAAAGCGGTAGATGCGCAATTCGTAGATCACGAGGTGCCTCCTTGGTAGATGGATTGTTCGGTTGCTACCCACTCCATGTCTATGTCGTGCAATGCGGTGGGCACGTTGGAGCAGAGCTGGGTTTCGAAACAGAGACCGATGCGCACGGCGCGCAGATGCGGTAAAAAGCGGTCGTAATAGCCGGCACCGTAGCCGACGCGGCCGCCGCGGCAGTCAAAAGCGATGCCGGGTATGATTGCCAGATCAATGTGCTGCCAGTCGTCGAGCCAGCGCGCAGAGCGCGGGTCGGGTTGGGGAATACCCCAGTGCACGGCGTCGAGCTGATTCGGGTCGTCTATCATTGCAGCGCCCATGGCATTGGAACCGACGTCGATACGGGGCAGGGGAATAGCGTCGAGATGGCCTATAACGGGCACGGCGACTTCTTTGCCTGCACTGAGCGCACGCTCGAGCAGCGGGCGGGTATCGAGCTCGTTGTCTTTGCCGGCTATATAGAGGTGGACACAGCGTGCGTTGGCATACTGCGGCATGGCGCATAGGTGCCCGGCTGCAGCTTGGCTGTATGCGGCGACTTCGCGCGGCAATAACGCCCTGCGCCGAGCCAAATAACGCCGGCGGATACGTGGTTTATCAGACGGTTCTGCGGCCGTAGACATGGCGGCATAATAGGCCCCTCTACAAGGTGTGTCAAGCATTTGTCAGACACCGCACAACGCCCCGTATTTCTTGACGTATGTAGGGGTAAACCATAGATTCAACTTGTTTAAATAAGCCTACTTAAAGAGCGCAAAGGCCCTGCCAGATGCGCTGGGAAAACGACGATGTCTTCACTCGAAGTATCGCCCAAAGAATACGCTCCAGTTGCCAAGCTCGATGCTGAAGAAGACCAGCGGATACGCCAGCAGCTAAAAGAGCAGGGCGAACTGCCGCGCCACATCGCCATCATTATGGACGGCGATCGGCGCTGGGCGGTAGAGCGCAGCTTGCCCAAGACCGAGGGGCACCGCTACGGCCGCGAATCGGTGCGCGACGTAGTGCGCGCCTGCGGGCAGCTCGGCATCGACGTGCTCACACTCTACACGTTTTCGACGGAAAATTGGTCGCGCTCCAAAGAAGAAGTGCAGACGCTCATGCAGTGGTTGCGCGACAGCTTGCGCGACGAAGTGCCGGAACTGCACCAGAACAACGTGCGTCTGAACGCCATCGGTCGCACCGGCGAACTGCCGGGCGCCGTGCGCCTTGCGCTGAAGGGTGCGCTAGCCAAGACAAGGGACAACACCGGCCTGCTGCTCAATCTCGCCCTCAACTACGGCGGTCGCAGCGAATTGGTCGACGCCGTCCGACAGTTGGCGACGCAGGTGCAGGAGGGACACCTGCAGCCAGATGAAATAGACGAGGAGCGCATAGGCGGTGCCCTGTATACGGCGGGTATGCCCGATCCCGATCTGCTGATTCGCACCAGCGGCGAAATGCGCCTGAGCAACTTCCTGCCCTGGCAAATGGTGTACACGGAGATCTGCTTTGTCGCCGAAGTGCACTGGCCCGACTTTCGCAGACAGCATCTCTACGAGGCCATCGCCGCCTATCAGCGGCGGCAGAGGCGTTTTGGCGGAGCCTGATAGGGATACGCCAGCGGCGCAACCATCGGCATCGAGCAGTGGGCGCTCCAATTTAGCGCAGCGCGTCCTCTCGGCCATTGCCTTTGTTCCCGGCGTGTTGTTGCTGGTCATAGGCGGTCGCTGGTCGCTGCTGGCACTGGTCCTGTGCGTGGCCGTGCGCAGCGCTTGGGAATGGTGCTATCTGAGCGCTGCGGTGGGCTATCGGCCCAGCACGCGCTGGGCACTGGTACTGACGGCCGGCATGGTCGGCGCGTGCTTTGCGCTGAGCAGCCATTGGATCTTGGTCTATTTGTCGCTCGTCGCCCTGCTGCTCTTTGCCGCTGCGCTGCAGCGAGGCACGGAGCGCTTTGCCAGCAATGCCCTGCTGGGACTGGGCGCCGTGGTATACGCCGGCCTGCTGGGCAGCGCGCCGCTGGCGCTGGTGCGCACCGTCGGCGGCGGCAGCGAAGCCTATTACCTGGTTGCGGTGCTCTTTGTATCGATTTGGCTGACGGACGCCTTGGCCTATTTTAGCGGCAGGCAGTGGGGGCGCAAGAAGCTGGCGTCGACTATCAGTCCCAAAAAAACGGTCGTCGGCTTCTGTGGCGGACTGGTAGGCGCCCAACTGCCGCTTGTTCTGGGCGCCTGGCTGCCCTCGTTTAGCGCAGTCGAACTGGTGGGTTTATTCATTCTGGTGGGTGTGGGAGGACAGGTGGGAGACTTGGTCGAATCGGCGATCAAACGCGATATGGGCAACGCCAAAGACGCACCGGCGCTGATCCCGGGACACGGTGGTATGTTGGATCGCTTTGATTCGTATTTCTTTGCCTTTCCGCTGGCCTATGCCTACGCGGAATTGCTCATCGTTTTTCGCTCCTTGTAGAAACGCTATGATAATTACAATACTCTCTTTTATCGTTGCACTGGGCGTGCTGGTTTTCGTGCACGAACTGGGCCATTTTCTGGTGGCCAAATGGTCGGGTATCCGCGTCGAGCGCTTCTCGCTTGGCTATCCACCCAAAATGATAGGCTTTACTTACGGCGAGACCGAGTACTGCATTTCTTGGGTGCCTTTTGGCGGCTACGTCAAAGTGGCGGGTATGGCCGATGTGGGCAGCGAGGAAGGCACCGGCCAGCCGTGGGAATACCCTTCCAAATCAGTGTGGACGCGGATGGCCGTTATTGCCGCCGGCCCCTTTATGAATTTCCTCTTTGCCTTTGTTGCGCTGGCGTTTCTGTTCAAAGCGTACGGCGTCGACACGTTTGACAGCACGCGGGTCAACCCACAGGAAGGCTCGGTTGCGCAATCGCTGGGTCTGGCGCACGGCGACGAGGTGCTGAGCGTAGGCGGGGTGCAGGTAGACAATGCCTACAGTCTGGTTGAGGCGTTAAAAGGGGCGACCGAAGAAGGGGCACACCTAGTCGTCGAGCGCGAGGGAACGGTGCTCGAATTCGAGCTCCCTGCCGTGGGCGAACGGGGCTACGGGCTGCAGTTGCTGCATCCGACGACGGTCGGCCAGGTCGTTGGGGATATGCCGGCCTCGCATATTGGCCTGCAAGACGGCGATGAGATCGTTGAGGTAGCCGGCGTGCCGGTAAACAGCTGGTCCGATATGAGCGACCAAATTCGTCGCTATCCCGATCAGCAAATCGCACTGGCGTGGGAGCGCGACGGGCAGCGCATGCAGTCCGTTATCTCGCCGCGCGCCTTTGCCGAAGGCGATTCGACCGTCGGGCGCATCGGCATTAGCCCGCACCAGTCGCGTCTCGACGTGGGCATGGGAAAGGCGCTGGCCCTAGGCGCGGTCGGTGTCTACAATTCCTCGGGACTTATCCTCGGCTTTCTCGGCCAGCTCTTTCAGGGCGATCGTTCGACGGACGAATTGGGCGGTCCGCTGCGCATTGCCAAGATGGCGGGCGAAACCGCCGAGCGCGGCTTGAGCGACTTCATCAGTTTTCTAGCTATGCTTTCGGTAAACTTGGCCATTATCAACCTGCTGCCGATCCCCGTGCTCGACGGCGGTCACCTGACCTTTTTGACGCTTGAAGCGATTATGCGTCGGCCCCTCTCGCTGCGTCAGCGCGAAGTATCGCAGCAGATAGGCTTGGCGATTATGCTGTTTATCATGGTGCTAGTGACGTTTAATGACCTCAACCAAATGGTGTTTCACCACATCGTAAACCTATTTGGGTAGAGCGCGCTCGCGCCCGTTCAAACCCGGTGATTGGAGCCCCTGCGGGGGCTCCTTTTTTATGGATAATGCAAAGGAAAAAATCCGCGCAAAGGCGCAGGAGTTGGGTTTTGCGCTCTGTGGCGTGACGCCGGCCGACCCGCTGCAGGGCGCCCAGTTCTACGCGCGCTGGGTCGCGCTGGGCTACGCCGGTGCGATGGACTACCTAAAGCGCAACATCGACAAGCGCGCCGACGTGCGCGCTCTGGTGCCTGGTGCGCAGAGCGTGCTCTGTTTGGGCATGGACTACTGGCAGCCGACGCCGGAGGTGGTCGACGATAGGCCGCGCGGTCGCTTTGCCGCCTATGCGCGCGGCGACGATTACCACGACGTGATAAAAGAACGCCTCTTCGCCCTGTGGGACTTTATGCGCGAGGAAATCGATGGCGATCTGCAGGGGAGGGTCTACGTCGATACGGCCCCGGTGCTGGAGCGCGAATTGGCTCAGCGCGCCGGCCTGGGCTGGTGGGGTAAGAATACCTGCCTTATCAACAAGCGCAGGGGGTCGCACTTTTTCTTGGCCGAGATCGTCTCGACGCTGGAGCTGCCGCCCGACGAGCCGGCCACCGACCACTGCGGCACCTGCACGCGCTGCATGGACGCCTGCCCCACCGATGCCTTTCCCGAGCCCTACGTGCTCGACGCACAGCGCTGCATTTCTTATCTGACCATTGAGTTAAAGGAATCCATTCCGCGCGCCCTGCGCAAAGGCATGGGCGACTGGGTCTACGGCTGCGATATCTGTCAGGATGTCTGCCCGTGGAATCGCCGCGCCGAGCAGGCCAGCGAGCCGGCCTACCGCAGCCGGCCGGGCGTCGAGCGCCCCGATTTGATCGAGTGGATGGGGCTAGACCGCGAGGGATTTAGCCAGACGTTTCGCCGCAGTCCGGCCAAGCGACCCAAGCGGCGCGGCATGCTGCGCAACGTCGCCGTGGCGCTGGGCAACAGCGGCGACGCGCGCGCCGTGCCACCGCTTATCGCGGCGCTACAGGACGAAGAGGCGCTGGTGCGGGGTCATGCCGCCTGGGGATTGGGACAATTGGGAGGTGCGGCGGCCTATGCTGCGCTGCGTGCCCGATTGGCCGAAGAAGAAGACGCTGAGGTGCGGGCGGAGATAGAGCTTGCGCTGGGCAGCGCCCACGACAAGGGGGCGCCCGCAGCCGAGGAGGTGAATTGATGCGGCGAGCAGCGAGTCTGCGCATAGCGCATATGACCGATGTGCATATACAGCCCGAGCGCGGTGCGGAAGAGGGTCTGCTGCAGGCGCTCGATCACATGCGGTCGCAGGCGGTGCCCCCCGCGCTGCTGCTGACCGGCGGCGACGCGGTAATGAACGCTACGGACGCGCCGCCGGAGCGCGTCGACGCGCAGTGGGCGCTGTGGCAGCGCGCCATGCAAACGGTAGACGTTGTCGAGGTTTTTCACTGCTTGGGCAATCACGACGTGCTGAGTTGGAATGCCGACGACGGCGTGGCCCAGGCGCACAAAGAGCGCGCGCTGCGTGAACTGGATATGCCCGCGCGCTACTACCGCTTCGAGCGCGGCGGCTGGCACTTTATCGTGCTGGATAGCTGTCAGCCGCTGGACGGTGGCTATACAGCACGCCTAGACCAGACGCAGTGGACGTGGCTGTGCGAGGCGCTGCGACAGGCGGGCGGTGCGCCCGTATGCATCATTTCGCACGTGCCCATTCTCAGCGTAACGGGAGCCATCTACGACGACGAGCGCATGCGAGATCACCACTGGCAAATTCCCGGGGATTGGATGCACACGGATGCGTTTGCGCTGCAGGCGCTGTTTGCCGCACATCCCAACGTGCGCCTCTGTTTGAGTGGCCACATGCACCTGCGCGACCGCTGCGAGTACAACGGGGTAACTTATATATGCAACGGCGCGCTGTGCGCAGGCTGGTGGGGCGGTGACCTACAGCAGTGCGACGAGGGCTACGGCATCGTCGATCTATACGCCGACGGCTCGTTCGACTACGCGTATGTGTCGTTTGGCTGGCAGGTGCGCGACTAGTAGCGCAGATCGGCGACCCAGGCCTCGTCGGGGTGCGTTTCCCAATGCGCGCGCAGCGGCACTTCGTTGGCGAGAAACTGGCCGCGGTGGCGCACGCCGCCGTGCGAAATATTGAGGCTAAAAGCGGGGCGGTCGTCGCCGGCAGTCACCCAGTGCGGCGTTAGCAGCTGGTTCCACAGCACGTCGCCGCGGTGCATCTCGTAGGAGAGCAACTCGTCTGGCGCAACGGAGGGAATCTCCGTGGTGCGCGGCGCGTTGCCCCTCTGCACGATGTGGGCAATCGGCGCATACTTTTCTGGGTCGATAAAGCCGTTAAAGGTTTTGACGCCGTCCAGCTGCCAGGCCACCACGTGGGAGTAGTCGGCGTGAAAGGTCGATGAAATACCCGGCATGGAGATGAATATGTAGGGAGCGCAGCGCTGCCACGTATAGCCGTGCTGGGATAGGAAGGTGCGCCAGGGTATCATGATCCGATCCTGCAGTTCGTGCAGAAAGTGCCCCGGTCCATAAAAGCGACTGAGTTCGAAGTTGCTCAGGCCAAAGCCGCCCCGCTCCAGCACTTCTTCAATGGGGGCCGTGCGCACCCAGCGCGTCAGCTCGCCTTCCTGGTCTTTGTCCTTCTGCTGCGGAGAGCGCATTTTGGTCTCTTCGTCGCGGCGCAGTATGTCAATGACCTCTTCGACCGGCGGCATGTCCATATCAAAGGGGAAGAGCTCGGGCGCGATGAGAAAGTTCTGCGTTTGCTGCAGGTGCGCTAGGAACTGCACGGGCGTTCGCGCTATGCGTTGCTGTGTTTGCGGGATAGCGGCGGCGGTGGTAGACATGGTACGACTCCTGTGCGTGCGTCCGGATATCGCGGCGGCTGTAAATCGGCTGAATGTCCCTAATGTGTCCAATTGAGCGCACGCGTGCAATGGCGTAACGGGAAGATAGTTCAGTGCCGGCGGCCCCCTTGCGCACAGCGGTGTCGTGCCGCCTATATGTCGCTGCGGAATAATGATATATATTTTTAGCGCTTGTTTTGGCACGGGCCGCCTAGTGCGATTGCCCAGTGCCTGCAGAAATAGCTCTCATTACGAGAGCGGACACCGTCCATTGAAAGGCATGAACTATGAGTGCTTTTGAAGAGTACATCGCCGAGATTGAAGACCGCAAAGGTCAGGGGTTACATCCCAAGCCAGTCGATGACAGCCAGTTGCTCAGCGAAATCATTGCGCATATAAAAAATGCGGATAGTCCGCACCGCGCTGATTCGCTGAATTTCTTTATCTACAATACGCTGCCTGGAACAACCAGCGCGGCTGGGGTCAAGGCGCAGTTCTTGCGGGAAATCATCCTCGGCGAATCCCAGATCGAAGAGATTTCCCCCTCCTTCGCTTTTGAGCAACTCTCGCATATGAAGGGCGGTCCTTCGATTGAGGTACTGCTTGATTTAGCGCTGGGCGACGACGCAGCCATTGCCCGCGAGGCGGCCGCTGTCCTGAAAACGCAGGTCTTTCTCTACGACGCCGATACCGATCGTCTGGAGCGGGCGTTCAAAGAGGGCAATCCGGTGGCCAAGGATATTCTCGAAAGCTATGCCCAGGCCGAGTTTTTTACCCAGCTGCCGGACGTAGAGGAAGAGATTGGGGTCGTCACATATGTGGCCGGCGTGGGCGATATCTCTACGGATTTGCTATCGCCTGGAAACGAGGCGCATTCTCGCTCGGACCGCGAGTTGCACGGCAAGTGCATGATTTCTCCGCAGGCGCAGGCGGAAATCGAGCGTCTGCAAGCCGCCCATCCGGACAAGCGGGTGATGATGATTGCCGAAAAGGGCACCATGGGAGTGGGCTCGTCGCGCATGTCGGGCGTCAACAACGTGGCGCTGTGGATTGGCAAGCCGGCCAGCCCCTATGTGCCGTTCGTCAACATTGCGCCCATCGTTGCGGGAACCAACGGCATTTCACCGATCTTTCTCACGACGGTTGACGTCACGGGCGGTATTGGAATCGATCTAAAAAACTGGGTCAAGAAGGTGGATGACGACGGCCATCCCGTGCTCGGTGAGGACGGCGAACCCGTGCTCGAAGAGGCGTATTCGGTGGCTACCGGCACGGTCTTAACCATAAACACGAGGGAGAAGAAACTCTACCACGGCGGCGGAGAGCCGATTGATATTGCGCGATCGTTCACGCCGCAGAAAATGGAGTTTATGAGGGCGGGTGGATCCTATGCCGTCGTATTCGGCAAAAAGCTGCAAACCTTTGCCTGTAGTGCGCTGGGCGTAGAGCCCACGCCGGTCTTTGCGCCGGCAAAAGAGATCTCGCACGAGGGACAGGGTCTCACGGCCGTAGAAAAAATATTCAACAAAAATGCCGTGGGGTCGACGCCGGGCAAGGTGCTGCACGCCGGTTCCGATGTGCGCGTAAAGGTCAACATCGTCGGCTCTCAGGATACGACCGGGCTGATGACCTCTCAGGAGCTGGAGGCGATGGCGGCGACGGTGATTTCGCCCATCGTCGACGGCGCCTACCAGTCGGGTTGTCATACGGCTTCGGTCTGGGATGCGAAGGCACAGGCCAATATTCCCAGGCTGATGAAGTTCATGCATGACTTCGGGCTGATCACGGGGCGCGATCCGCAGGGTGAATACCACGCGATGACCGACGTGATTCACAAGGTACTCAACGATATTACCGTAGATGATTGGGCAATTATTATCGGGGGCGATTCGCACACGAGAATGTCCAAGGGCGTTGCGTTTGGCGCCGATTCAGGCACCGTCGCGCTTGCGCTGGCCACGGGTGAGGCGTCTATGCCCATTCCCGAATCGGTGAAAGTTACGTTTAAGGGAACGATGCGCGACTACATGGATTTTCGCGATGTGGTGCACGCGACGCAGTCCCAGATGCTGCAGGCGTTCGGCGGAGAGAATGTATTCCAGGGACGAATTATCGAGGTGCACCTGGGCACGCTGCTTGCGGACCAGGCCTTTACGTTCACGGACTGGACGGCCGAAATGAAGGCCAAAGCGTCGATCTGCATCTCTCAGGATGACACGCTAATTCAGTCTCTGGAGATCGCCAAGGGCCGCATTCAGACTATGATTGACAAGGGCATGGACAACGAGAAAGGGGTCCTGCAGGGACTTATCGACAAGGCGGACGGGCGCATCGCCGAGATCCGATCTGGCGAGAAGCCGGCCCTGGCACCCGATGCCAATGCCCAGTACTTCGCCGAATTCGAAGTCGATCTAGACGTCGTTGCACAGCCGATGATCGCCGATCCCGACGTCCACAACGAAGATGTGTCCAAACGCTATACGCACGATACCATTCGCCCGCTGTCCTACTATGGGGGAGAGAAAAAGGTCGACCTCGGCTTTGTCGGCTCCTGCATGGTGCACAAGGGCGACCTCAAGATCTTGGCGCAGATGCTCAGAAACGTAGAGGCGCAGCAGGGCACCGTCGAGTTTAATGCACCTCTGGTAGTGGCCGCTCCGACGTATAACATTATCGACGAACTCAAGGCCGAAGGCGATTGGGACGTGCTGCAAAAATATTCCGGCTTTGAATTCGACGATGCTGCGCCCAAGGATACGGCGCGAACGGAATATGAGAATATGATGTATCTCGAGCGGCCTGGATGTAATCTGTGTATGGGCAACCAGGAAAAAGCGGCTAAGGGCGATACTGTTCTCGCCACGTCCACGCGTCTGTTTCAGGGCCGCGTCGTTGCCGATTCGGAGCGCAAGAAGGGCGAGTCGCTGCTGGCGTCCACGCCGGTTGTAGTCCTGTCGGCTATCCTCGGGCGAACGCCTACGATCGAGGAGTACGAGGCCGCGGTAGACGGAATTGAGCTAACGCGGTTTGCACCGCCAAGCAGCGGGCTGAGTGCAACGTCACCGGACCACCTGTTAGTGTACTAGGCGCCGGCGATTGCCGCCCTGCTACGGCGGCGTGTTGCACGGCACAAAATAGCCGAGTTTATCGGCACACAAATGGCTTAGTGGGAGGCGCTGGACGGGGTTGTTTCTAGCGCCTCTCGCTTTTTAGGCAATGGCTTCGGCAGTCGACTATGACGCGTTTTATTTACCTATCCGATACGCACTGGGGCGTAGACGCGCCCGGCTATACCATGCAGGCCTCGCAGCCCACCATGCTGCCACAGCTGCTGGACGCGCTAGGGGAGTGGATCGGGGAACACGGCCCCGTCGACTTTGTTCTGCACGGCGGCGATATGGTCGATAGCACCAGCGCGGAGAATATAGAGCGCGCCGCCGAGCATTTTCGGCTGCCGGTGCCGGTATACCTGTGTCTGGGCAATCACGATCTAACGCGCGCAGATGCGGTAGATATGTGGCTTGATCTGGCGCCCCAGTTCTTTATCGATGGTCCCAACTTCACGCTGGAGACGCCCGATGTCCTGCTCCACGTGGTGCCCAACCAGTGGGGGTCAGCGCCCTACTTTTGGAACGGCGTTCAGTTACCCCATTTTTTGCCCGAGCAAGAGGTGTTCCTAAGCACGGCCTTGAAGCGCCGCCCCGACAAAGTGCACGTGCTCTCCACGCATAGTCCATTTTGTGGCGTACCTATTGACCAAACGGGCTTTGACGGTCCCTTTCACCAACCGCCGCTAGACTTTGTCGAGCGCGGACGGGGGTTGCTCCATGCGCACTCTCACCTGCACGCTCTGCTCGGTGCCCATAGCCATATCAACACCTGTGTTGCCCAGGGGAATGGACACTTCGTCACCAGCAGCAGCTTCGTCGAAGTCCCTTATGATTTCAAGTGCGTTGAGATTGCCGACGGTCGGCTCTCTATGACGACCCATAGCCTCGACCGTTCAGTTGATTTTTGCGCGTCGTACGACTACGAAAAGACATTCGTACAGGGGCGCGCGTGCGATCGCGCGTTCGGTGCGTAGACGGCGCTATTGCCGCTGTGCTAAGGACGCGTCTTTTGCGCGAAAAATAGAGTCGACAATACGCATTTTCCTCAGTATACTATTTCCGCCCAAACTGGTCACCACCCCTTCGCCTCCTGCCGAGTTATGCGCTTTTCCAAGGGGGCCTTCGCCGAATAAGACCATTGCAGAGAGCACGATCTCTTTGTCGCCGGCGCGCTGCGAGCGAGCTATAGAAGCGGGATGTGCGCGCCCCCCATTATTGAGCTGAAAGGCGTCGTCAAACGCTACGGAGACAAGGTCGTGCTGCCAGGCATCGATCTGAGCGTTCGCGACGGCGAATTTCTCACCCTGCTGGGTCCCTCTGGCTGTGGCAAGACGACCATTCTGCGCCTGCTGGCTGGATTTGAAGCGGCGCAGGAGGGCGAGGTCCATATCGATGGACTGCGCGTCGACGGCGTGCCTGCCAATAGACGACCGGTCAATACGGTCTTTCAGCACTATGCCCTATTTCCCCACATGCGCGTTTTCGACAACGTTGCCTTTGGCCTGCAGGTAAAGGGCATCGGTCGCGACGAAGTTGAGCAGCGCGTGCGCGCGTCGTTGGATATGGTTCGGCTGAGTGAGTATGCCGAACGCAAACCGCATCAGCTATCTGGAGGACAGCAGCAGCGCGTAGCGCTGGCGCGTGCTGTGGTTAACCGGCCGCGCCTGCTGCTGCTCGACGAGTGCCTCAATGCGCTCGATTACAAGCTACGCCAAGAGATGCGCATTGAATTAAAGCAGCTGCAGCGCCGCATGGGCATCACGTTTCTCTTTGTCACGCACGACCAAGAAGAAGCGCTGTCGATGTCCGACCGCATTGCCGTTATGCGCGAAGGGCGCATTGAGCAGCTGGGCACGCCGCGTGCGCTCTACGAGCAGCCGGCCAATCTATTTGTCGCCGGATTTATTGGGGAAGTCAACGTTTTTCCCGCGCGCATTCTATCCGCTGCGGCAGATAGCGGTTGGGAGGTGGAGATTGCCGGCGTGCACTGCCGTATTGCCGGTGACGATCTGCGCGTTGGCCAGACTGTGCAGGTGCTGTTGCGACCAGAAGATATGCGCATAGAGGAGCTGCTTGCTGATGAGCCGGCGTCGGGGCGTCTGGTCGGCCGCGTTGTCGAGCGCATTTACAAGGGGCGCACGCTAGATTCCATCGTCGAGTTAGAAAACGGTCAGCGCGTGGCGGCCAGCGAGTTTTTCGATGAAGAATCCCCAGATTTCGACCACGCACCGGGCAGCCGCGTCGCCGTTAGCTGGGTGTCCGGCTGGGAGATCGTGTTGGCCGATGCGTGACGTGCTTTCTTTTCGCAATATCGCCTTGACGCTGCTGGCCGGCTGGCTGGGTCTCTTCGCCCTATTGCCCAATGTGTTGGTACTGGTCACGAGTTTTCTTCGCCGCGACGAGCGCGACGTTGTCGCGTTTGAATGGACATTGGAAAGCTACCGCTTGCTCCTCGACCCGGTCTATGTGCAGGTCTTTATTCACTCGACGCTGCTGGCGGTGGTGGCGACGGTTAGCTGTTTGCTGATCGGTTATCCTTTCGCCTATATACTGGCGCGCCAAGCCCCAAATAGTCGGCGCGTATTGCTGCTGCTAATTATGGTTCCGTTCTGGACCAACTCGCTGGTGCGCAGCTATGCCATGCGCACGCTGCTAGCGGTAAAGGGTGTAATCAACGAGGTGCTGCTTTGGCTCGGACTGATCGACAAGCCGCTGCGCATGCTCTACAACGACGGGGCCGTTGTCGTCGGGCTGGTCTACGTGCTGCTGCCCTTTATGGTGCTGCCGCTCTACGCGGTCATGGAAAAGCTAGACGGTCGGCTGTTAGAGGCCGCCATTGATTTAGGCGCGAGTCGTCTGCAAACCTTTCGCCGCGTCGTTCTGCCGCTGACGTTGCCGGGTATAGTTGCCGGTGCGCTGCTGGTCTTCCTGCCGGGCTTAAGCATGTTTTACGTTGCCGATCTGCTGGGTGGAGCCAAGAGCATGCTGGTGGGTAACTTTATCAAGAATCAGTTTCTCTCGGCGCGCAACTGGCCCTTCGGCTCGGCCGCCTCCGCCATTTTTATGGGCCTGATGGGCCTACTGCTCTTCGCCCAGTGGAGCAGTCGACGCTGGTTGGGGCAGGAAGGCAACGAGCTATGAGTGTGCTCAAGTCGGGCTATGTGCTGCTGGTATACTGCTTCCTCTACCTGCCTATAGCCGTCGTCGTGGTGCAGTCGTTCAACGCGGCAAAATACGGCACGCGCTGGCAGGGGTTCACGCTGGCTTGGTATGAGAAGGCGCTGGCCAGCCCCATCCTCGTCGAAGCGGCCCTCAACTCGTTGGGGTTGGCGGTGCTGGCTGCCACGCTGGCTACGGGCCTGGGCACGCTGGGCGCGATCTGTCTGTTTCGCTATCGCTTTCGCGGCCGGGAAGTAATGCGCGGCTTGCTGTTGGCGCTGATGATGGTACCCGATATCGTCATGGGCATTGCGCTGCTCGTGCTGTTTGTAGCGCTGGGATGGGCGCTCGGTTTTTGGACCCTTTTGATCGCACATATCACGTTTTGCCTGCCCTTTGTTGTGGTAACGGTGTATGCGCGCCTGCGCGATCTCAATCCGCACCTAGTCGAGGCGGCAATGGACCTGGGTGCGAGCGAGTGGCGCGCGCTGCGCACCGTTGTCATGCCGCTCATGGCACCGGCTATTGCCGCCGGCTGGCTGCTCAGCTTTACGCTGTCAATCGACGACGTAATCGTCAGTTTTTTTTCTACGGGACCCACGTTTGAAATCCTGCCACTGCGCATCTATTCGATGGTGCGCGTCGGTGTTAAGCCCGAGGTCAATGCGTTGGCTACGCTGCTCTTTATCGTTCCGTTTGTTTTTATCACTCTATCACAATTTTTCTCGAAGGAGGAAGAGCGAACGTGAAAAAGTTTCTCTTCTGCGTTGCGTGGCTGTGCGCCGCACTGCCGGCGCTGGCGTCCGATCGCCAGGTGTTTCTGTTTAACTGGTCGGAGTACATGCCCGATGCTGTTTTGGAGCAGTTTAAGGAGGAAACGGGTATCGAGGTGGTCTATACCACGTTCGATAACAACGAATCGATGTACGCCAAGCTCAAGCTAACGGGTGAAAGCGGCTACGATATTGCGGTGCCCTCGACGTATTTCGTCAGTCGCATGCGCGCAGAGGGATTGCTGCAGAAGCTGGACAAGAGCAAGTTGAGCAATCTGCAGCATATCGATTCCAACAAGCTCAACCAGCCGTTTGATCCGAATAACGAGTACAGCATTCCCTACTTGTGGGGTAGCACCGGCCTGTCGGTCAACGCAGCCGAAATCGCGGTCGATAGCGTGCGCTCGTGGGTAGATTTGTGGAGGCCGGAGTATGCTGGACAAATTTTGCTTATCGACGATGTGCGCGACGTGTTTTCCATGGGCCTGCACGTGTTGGGCTACTCGGCTAATAGCACGGATTCACTGGAGATACACAGCGCCTACGAAAAGCTTAAAGAGCTGGTGCCAGGCGTTCGGGTCTTTGACGCCGATTCGCCGAAGATGCCCTATCTGAACGGCGAAGTGAGTGTCGGCATGAACTGGAACGGCGAGGTGTTTCAGGCCGTCGAAGAGGGTGCGGATATAGCCTATATCTACCCGACGGAAGGGGCCATGCTGTGGATGGACAACTTAGTAATTCCCAGCGGCGCCAAGAACGTAGAAGATGCCCATACCTTTATCAACTTTTTGCTGCGGCCGGAGATTGCCAAGATGATCTGCGAGGATATTGGCTATGCTTCTCCCAACAAGACGGCCATCGGTTTGCTCGACGAAGCCGTGCGCACCAATCGCACGGTCTATCCAACAGAAGAAGATCTGCGCGGCTCGGAGTTCCAAAACGACGTGGGTCCAGCCATTGCTATTTACGCAAAGTACTGGGAGCTATTAAAGGCAGGGATCTGACAGACCCTGTAGTATACCATGTGGTATCTCTACATCATTCGCTGCGGCGATGACACGCTCTACACCGGCATTACGACCGATGTAGAGCGGCGCTTTGGCGAACATCAAAGCGGTGGCCGCCGAGCGGCAAAGTATCTGCGCGGCCGCGGTCCGCTGCTTCTGGTGGCCCAGATTGGCGTGGGTGAGCGTTGGCGGGCGGCGCGTTTGGAGCACCGCGTCAAGGCGCTGTCGCGCGGCGAAAAAGAGCGCCTTATAGAGCACCCAGCGCGGCTAGTAGAGATGGTGAAATTGCTTTGGGAAATAGAAGAGGGGGCGATGGAATAATTCCGTCGCCCCCTCACTGTAGCGGCGCGGGGGTACTACAGCTGAAGGGCCGCTACGACTTTGTCGCCGAATTCGGCGGTGCTAATGAGCTGCTCGCCGCCGCGCGATAGATCGGCTGTTGTAAAGCCGTCGGCAAAGACCTGCTGCATCGCGTTCCACAGCGCGTCGGACTCGGTTTTCATACCAAAACTTTTGTCGAGCATCAGCGCTACCGATCCGATCATCGAGTAGGGATTGGCAACGCCCTGTCCGGCAATATCGGGCGCCGAGCCGTGCGAAGGTTCGTAGTAGGACTTCTCCGGGCCGACGCAGGCCGAGGGCATCAGGCCGAGCGAGCCCAGCAGGCCGCCGC
>JAYPJE010000044.1:0-36348 GCA_038128265.1 Gemmatimonadota bacterium | reverse complement strand
AGTCTACCTTGCTCAGGTGCGCAATGGCACGGTCCAAAACCGGCCCGCGCTCGGTGCTAGAGTGAGCCCAGCGGCGGGCGCGCTGCTCATCGGCGACAACCCACTCGACGCGCGTCCCAGGCTGGTATATCCGCACGACATCGCCGCTGCGTTCAACCCATGCCACGATCTCGGGCGCGCCGTTGCGCGCCGATGAGAGGGCCACTTCAATGGCCGTTCGCCCCTGCACATCACGCTCCGCACCCATATTCAAATAGATCCAACGGCCCTGGCCATCCGTTATATCGACGGTGCGCTGGGAGTCGCTGCGGCCGGGCTGCAGACGCTGTTCGCGCGCCAAGCTGAGCCACAGCGCTTCCGGCGCGATAGCCCCCCCATCGAGCTGGACGCTGTCTGCGACGACGTAGCCGGCCAATGCGCGTTCAACGGCGGCGACATCGCCAAACCGCTGCGCTCGCGTAGAAACAGCCTGACGGCCATCGACGACCCTTTCCCAGAGGGCCTTGGGCCGAAAGTCTCTGTCGACTTCTACAGCTCCAACCGTCCGGCGAAAACCGCTGCGCCAGTCAACTCGTTCTTCTCCGATACGCCCCCCATGCTCCGCGAGCAAACGCACCGTCTGCCCGACGTATCCCGTTTTCTCGCCGTCCACAAATACTTCCCACCACGTGCTCCGGTCTTCCCCCTCTCGAGACGCGCTATGCACCGGCGGTGCGAAGGCATACACATGCTGACCAGCGGCGGCAACCCAAAGGTCGGCGCCCAGCGAAGCTATACGCTGCCCCTGGCCGCTCCCCACGCGTGCAGACCAGCTTCTCTGCCCCAACAGAGAGTCCACCGCGTTTAGGCTATCGCCATTCGAACCCACGAGCAGTTCACCCAGCGGTCCAAGCACCACGCCACCGGCCACGCCGCCCGGCATGCGCAACCGCCATTCAATCCGCCCTGCTGTCTGGTCCATGGCGTAGAGGTATCCATTATCGGCCGCGCAAATCAGCTTCTGTCCAACAGCGGCCATAGAGCCTCTCACCTTGGCACCGAGCCACGCGTTCCAAAGCGGCTCACCCCCGCGCCTGCTGTAGGCGCGCACGTAGCCGTCACCCCCTGCGACAAATAGGCGCTGATCAACGACGAGAAGAGGCGCCGCTACCAGCGCCCCCATATCGATCTCCAACAGTCGTTGGCCGCTGCTCACGTCCAACCCTACAAGTCCACTCCCCGCGCTGGCGTATACAACGCCATCCCGCACCTGTAGACCGAGTGCACCGCGCGGCCCTAGCCGCGCACGCCAGCGTTCAGCGCCGTCAAAACGCAGCGCGTATAGCCACCCGTCAGCGGCCGAGGCATAGAGCGCGCCATCGGCTACGGAAAGCGCGCAGTCTCCCGCACCTACGCGCTGAAAGGACCACTGCTCAACGCCCGTATCTGCGTGCAGCGAATACACCGCACCCCACGCATTGGCGACCACCAGCGCTCCCTGCCAAAAAACGGGCGCTTGGCGCATTGGTCCCATATCGCGCCGCAGCCATACGCGCACGCCGTCGCTCTTGCGCAGGGCCTCGAGTCGCCCATCCGCACTGGCGATAAAGACCAGCGAGTCCGACTCGGCCAGCGCGGATTGCTCGGCAGTGGGAACCAAGTACTTCCAGCGGAGTTCGTAAGGGAAAGAGGCTCCTCCTGCGAAGGCTGCCGACTGCAGCCAGCACAGCGCAAACAGTGCGAAAACCAAACGCGATAAAGCGGACAAACCCAAGTGCAGATTCGCGGCAAACCAAACGCAAGCGCCTCTTTTTTGACAACGGTTCCAGTCGCTTTTATAATCTTCCGTGTTGACTATTGCCAATACCGTTTACCCCGTTTGTAGACATGAGGAGCACGCACTATGAAACTGCGCTTGGCCTACTGCTCGGCTTGAGGATATGAGCCCAAAGCCGTCAGTTTGGCGGAACTCATACTCAAAGAATACAAAAAAGACATTGCCGAATTCGCCTTGGTTCCCTCCGATGGGGGGCGCTTTGAGATTGAATTGGACGGAGTGCTGATCTATTCCAAACTCGCCGAAGGTCGTTACCCCGACTTCGCAGAAGTAAAGGCTGCGATCGACTCCCGCTAAATCGACGCAGCCGCTGCAGCAGGGGCGTTCCAAACCCGGATATCCCCTGCCGCGCGTGTGCGTGACGCCTACTTTCCCTCCTACCGCAGGAGAATACCCGAATGCAACGCATTTCCCTTTGCCTGTGTGTGCTCTTGGTCTTTGCTCTGGGTGCTGGCGCCCAGTCCAATGAGAATGAAGAGGCCGAGAACCACTACCGCACGGGCTACGAGCTGCTGAAAAAGCGCAACTACCGCAACGCAGCCATCGAATTCGAACAGGCCATTGCAGCCGACCCCAACTACGGCGAAGCGCATTACCTGCTCGCACAGTCCTACAGCGTCCTCAACGAATACGACAAGGCCACCGGCGCCTACGAGAAGGCGCGCGCGCTGGGCGTGCGACCGGAGAAATCCGCCGCCGCACTCGGCAAGTTGTACTATAAATCCGCCGCTTCCAGTCTCCAGCAGCGCAAATATAGCGAAGCCATCCAGCTGTTCAATAAGGCGCTACAGTTCGACCCAGACAACGCGCAGACGCACTACGCGTTGGGCCTGTCGCACAACGGCTTGCGCGACGACCAGCGGGCCCAAGATGCCTTCACCAAGGCGATTGAGGCTAAGCCGCAGTACGCCAAGGCCCATTATGCGCTGGCCGACATCCAGCGCCGGCGACGCGATTACGGTCCAGCCGCCGCCACCTATCAAAAGGCCATCGATGCCGATGGCGCGTATATGGAAGCCTACGGCGGGCTGGCGCGCGTAAAATTTGCCACGCAGGACTTGGAGGGCATCGTCACCCTGATGCAAACCGCATTAGAGGCCGATGCCCAATACGCCGAAGGCTATTTGTATCTCGGCACGGCACTTAACCAACTGGGACGCCAGCACGAAGCAATCGAACCGCTGAAGCGCGCCACCGAGCTGGATGGCAAAAATGCCGAAGCGCACTTTCGCCTCGGCGAGGCACACTACGGCATGGGTTCGTATGGCAACGCCATCGAAGCCGGGCAGGCGGCTCTTCGTCGCGATAAAAACTCGGCGGCAGCGCACAACCTGCTCGGCGATGCGTATTTCAAAATGGGTCAGATGCGCGAGGCGCGCACCTATTACGCTCAGGCGCAGCAGGACAGCCGATTCAAGGACTACGCAACGCACCAGATTGAAGAGATCGACCGCGCCAACCAGCGGCAGTAGTCCGTATGAAATTCTTAGTCGCCAGCAACAATGCGGGCAAAGTGCGCGAGATGCGCGCCCTGCTGCAGCCGTCTGAAGTCGTATCTCCGGCCGACCTCGACCTCCAGCTGGACGTCGAGGAAACGGGCACTACGTTCGCAGCCAACGCCGAGCTCAAGGCGCGCGCCTTTTGCGAGGCAACCGGCCTTATTGCCCTTGCCGACGACAGCGGGCTTGTAGTCGATGCGCTCGATGGGGCCCCCGGCGTATTTTCGGCGCGCTACGGCGGCCCGGGACTCGATGACGCCGGCCGCTACCGCCTGCTTCTCGATCACATGCAAGCCTTTCCCGCGGCCGCACAGCGCAGCGCGCGCTTCTGCTGTACCATCGTCGTTGTTGCGCCCGACGGTCGCAGCTGCCGTGCCGAAGGCACGTGCGAAGGCCACATCGCACGGGCGGCATCCGGCGACCATGGATTTGGCTACGATCCGATATTCTTCGTGCCTGAGCACGGCTGCACGATGGCCGAATTGGACGCTCGCGTCAAAAACGAAATCAGCCATCGCGCACGCGCTATAGTTGCCCTAGCACCGCTGCTGCGACAAACCTTTCCCGAGCTCGACTCCTGAATATCGCTCGGCTCCTTGTTGGGCCCGAGATCGACCCCTATATTTTCCTGCGCATTCCCCTCCACTACACCACTTGGATCGTTCAATGCGCTACGGACATCTCGCCTGGCCCGACGTCAGGGATATAGACAAAGACAAAATCATTCTCTTGCCCTTGGGCTCCTGCGAACAGCACGGACCGCACATGCCCCTGCTAACCGACACCCTACTGGTAACGGCCTTTGCCGAATCCGTCGAGGAGGCCATGGGAGATGACGTGCTGCTCCTGCCCACGCAGTGGATGGGCATGTCGGATCACCACCTCAACTTTGCCGGCACCGTCACCGCCAACCCGGAGCTCTATACCCGCTGGCTGGTGCGCACGCTCGAAACGCTGCTCAAGCACGGCTTTCGCAAGATCTTCATGCTCAACGGCCACGGCGGTAACCAGGTGCCCGCCAACCAGGCACTTGTCGAGCTTTACAGCCGCGGCTACGAGCGCCCCGACACCTGGATTGGCTTTGCCAGCTACTGGCACCTCGGCGCGCCGAGCATTGAAAAGGGCCACAAGGAAGGGCTCGACGGCGTGCGCTTTGAAAGCCCCATGCTGACGCACGCCGACGAATGGGAATACTCCCTCGGCCTGCACGTCTTTCCGCAGCTGTGCCAGCCCGAAAAGGCCAAGGCCATTCCCACGGACTTCAAGACCGACTACTACGACGTCGACCTCTCCAAGCACGTGATCGGCCTGTCGACGCCCTTTACCGCCTTTATACCAACCGGTGCGGCCAACCACCCGGAAAAGGCCAGCGCAGAAAAAGGCGCGGCCCTATTTGGCGGTATTCGCGGCGATCTGCTGAAGTTTTTCGGCGAGTTTAAAGACTGGCGCGAGCACCGCTCCGACAGAGATATGGGCCAATTTTAGCCGTGCGTCTCTCCGGAGCGCACGGCGCGCACTTATGAGTTGAGCACCCCGTCCAATGTTCGGCCCCTACTCGCCATACGTCCGTCCCTATAGGGTGCGCCTGCTGCTCGGCGTGCTGGCTATTGCCATTGCCCAGGCGGCGAGCAACTACATCCCGATGTTGGTCAAAGAGGCCATCGATACGCTGCAGATGGAGCACGTAGCGGACCAACTGCGCTTTGCCGATATTCAGGCTGACGTGCTCACCGTGGTCGGCCTGGCCCTGCTGGTCGCCCTGTGCAGCTACGTCATGCGCATTCTGCTCGGGCGGGTATCGGCGCGCATCGAGTACGACATCCGCACGGCCTATTTCGCCCACCTGCTCAAGCAACCTCTCTCATATTACCAGACGCAGCACACGGGCGACCTGATGTCGCGCGCCACCAACGACCTCAATTCGGTCCGCATCTTCTTCACCTACGGCGTGCGCGGCATCGTCGAATCCGGACTCATTTTTCTCTTCAGCATCGCCTGGATGTGCGTCATCGACTGGAAGCTGGCCTTTATCATCCTCGCACCCGTGCCCATTTTCGTGATTCTGCTCACGCGCATGGCCACGCTGGTGCATAACCGCTTTCGCGCCATCCAAGACTTTTTTGGCGAGATGAGCAACTTTATACAGGAAAACCTCGCCGGCACGCGCGTGATTAAGGCCTATGTGCAAGGCCCCGCACAAAACGGTGCATTTGGCGAGCTCAACGACGAATACCTGGAAAAAAACCGCCAACTTATTCTCACGCGCGCATCGTACCGACCCCTCACCCATCTGGTTGCATCCGTATGCCTGGGCATAAACCTTTGGCTCGGTGGCAAAGCCGTCATCGAGGGGACGTTCACACTCGGTGCCTTTGTCGCTTTCAACGCCTATCTCACCCAGCTCATTCGACCCATCATGTACTCGGCCTGGGTTATCGATCGCTTTCAGCGCGCCCTGGTGGCCATGCGCCGCATCAACGAGGTCATGGACGTCGAGCCGGACATCCGCGACGTCGATGTCGCCGCCGTCAAACAGCCCGCACTCGGCGACATCGAGTTTCGCTCGCTGACCTTTGCCTACGGCGACAATGCGCCCGTGCTGCGCGATATTAACCTCTCCATCCCGGCGGGCACGACCGTCGGCATCATGGGGCGCGTCGGCTCCGGTAAAACTACGCTTGCACGTTTGGTGCCGCGCCTGGTGCAGAGCGCGCCCAACCAGCTCTTTATCGACGGCATACCGGTGGAAAAATGGCCCCTCGCCCAGCTGCGCAGCGCCATCGGCTACGTGTCGCAAAACCCGTTTCTGTTTTCCAACACCATCGCCGCTAATATTGCCTACGGCGTCAATTCTGCCTCGGACGAGGAAGTCAGCCAGGCCGCGGAATGGGCGCAGTTGCGCAAGGATGTAATCGAATTCGACAGCGGCTTTGAAACGATGATCGGCGAGCGCGGCGTCACGCTTTCCGGCGGCCAAAAGCAGCGCTCAACGCTGGCGCGCGCGCTGCTGCGCATGCCGCAGATTCTCATCCTAGACGATGCGCTCTCGGCCGTCGACACGCATACGGAAGAAGCGGTCTTGGGCCATTTGCGCACGCTTATGAAGGGGCGCACGACGCTAATTATCGCCCACCGCATATCGACGCTGCGCGACTGCGATCACATCATCGTCCTCGACGAGGGTCGCATTGCCGAACAGGGCACGCACCAACAGCTGCTAAAGCACGGTGGCTTTTATGCCGATCTGCACGCCCGTCAGCAGCTAGCCGCCGAATTGGAGACGCTGTGAGCGAGTTGCTCAACAAAGAGGAAGAAATACAGCATCGCCCCTTTAATCCGCGCCTGCTGGGCAAGCTGCTGACCTATTTGCGCCCCCACAAGCGCCGCGTCGCCCTCGCCTTTCTTACCATTGCCTTTTCGGCCTTCTCCAGCCAGGTTGGCCCCTGGCTTACGCAGATTGCCGTCGACGACTATATAGCCGAAGGCGACTACGACGGGCTCACGTGGATTATCGCCCTATTTTTTGCCAGCATCGCGGTGCAATACGCATCGCAGTACGCGCAGACGCTAGTGACCGAGATCATGGGCCAGCACGTCATGCTCGACATGCGCCGCGATATCTTTGCGCACCTACAAAAACTCCCCTTGCAGTACTACGACCGCACGCCGCTGGGCCGCATTATGACGCGCACGACCAACGACGTCGAAGCCCTCAACGAGTTCTTCAGCGAGGGCATTGTATCGGTCTTTATGGATCTCTTCACGCTGATCGCCATTCTGACCTTTATGATCTACATCGACCCGCAGCTGACCTTGGTCTGCTGTCTCGTCGTTCCGGTGCTGGCCGTTTCCACCTTTTACCTGCAAAACCAGGCCATGGTTGCCTACCGCGAGCTGCGCGTGCGGCTGGCGCGACTAAACGCCTATTTGCAGGAAAATATCACCGGTATGGAAGTGGTGCAGCTATTTAGCCGCGAAGGGCGCAATCTGCGCGATTTCGACCGCGAACACCTGCCCTACCGCCGCGCCGAGGAGCGCGAGATTTTCTACTACGCCATCTTTTTCCCCTTTACCGAGCTGGTCGGCACGCTGGGCATGGCCGCCGTCATCTGGTTCGGCTCCTCAGCCGTCCTTTCCGAGCGCGTGGCCTTTGGCGTTCTGGTTGCTTTCCTGCAGTACATCCGCCGCTTTTTCCGACCGATTATGGACATCAGCGACCGCTATGCTCTGCTGCAGAGCGCCATGGCTTCTTCCGAACGCATCTTCGAGCTATTGGAAACGCCGACCGAAAGCGAAGGGGGTCCGCGCCGCAATGTGACCCACCAGCGGCGCGGCGGCACCATCGAGTTTAAAAACGTCTACTTCAAATACGACGAGCATGCTGAAGACTGGATTTTAAAGGACGTATCCTTTGCCATTGGTGCGGGCCAGAGCTTGGCCCTGGTCGGCGCTACGGGGTCGGGGAAAACGACCATCGTCAACTTGCTCTGCCGCTTCTACCCAATTCAGCGCGGCGAAATACTCGTTGATGGCGTGGAAATAACGCAGTGGAATGCCGAAGAGCTGCGCGAGCGCATCAGCATTGTTCAGCAGGATGTATTTCTATTTTCGGGCAACGTGCGCGACAATATTCGCCTCGGAGACGAGCGCATTGATCAGCAGCGCGTGGAAGAGGCTGCGCGCTTTGTCAACGCCGAACGCTTTATTAAGCAGCTGCCCAACGGCTATGATCAAGCAGTCGCCGAACGCGGCTCCACCCTCTCGTCTGGCCAGCGCCAGCTGCTCTCTTTTGCGCGCGCGCTGGCGTTCGACCCGGAGGTGCTCGTGCTAGACGAGGCGACCTCTTCGATTGACACCGAAACCGAGCAGCTGATTCAAGACGCCATCGCCAAGCTCATGCACGATCGCACGTCCATCGTCATTGCCCATCGCCTGTCGACCATTCGCCGCGCCGACCAAATACTCGTGCTGCACCACGGCGAGGTCCGCGAACGCGGCAAGCACGAAGAGCTTATTCAGCAGGGGGGCATCTACGCGCGACTGCACCAGCTCAACTACAGCGGTCAGCCCGGCGAAGAGTAGCGGCCGATCTATACTTCGCCGTTGTCTCGCTCTTCGTCTTCGGCGCGTCGCTCGACAAAGTCCTCCACGGCTTCGACGACCTGGTCGCGCGTCGCACCCGCCTGGCGCGCAATCTTGCGACGGGTCACATCACCGCGATGCGGTGCCGAGAGCACGCCCATCGCCATGCCAATTAACACGCCGAGGCCCAGCCCAGCTAAAAAGGTGCCCGCGCCGCTCGATTCGCTCTGTTGGGGATAGAATCTATTGTATCCCATAATCAATCCTTTCATCGCAATGGTCACTGCTTTAAATATACGAAATGCACTGCGGGCAAAAAGGGCCAGAGCATTCTATTGAATAAAACAAAGCTACACCCTATTTTTCCCTTTCTAACACTTCCAGCCTTCCTTTCCATCATCTCCAAGTCTCGGAGAAGACGCCCATGGCCAAGGTCCTGCAAAACCCTTCACACAGCCTAAAAGAATTCCGCATTCTACCTGGCTATACACCGGCCGACGGCAATGCACCTAACGTCGACCTCAAAACGCGCCTGTGTCGCAAAGGCGGCGATTTTATCCACATCAACACGCCCTTCCTCAGCGCTGCGATGCAGGCGGTGACCGGCGTGGAAATGGCTATTTCACTGGCCCAGTTGGGTGGGATCGGCATTCTGCCCGTCAGCCAGCCCACCGACGAACAGTGCGCAAAAGTCGGACAGGTCAAGCGTTTTAAAGCGGGCTTTCAGACCAATATCGTCACGCTGTCTCCCGAACAGCCCATCGCCGAAGTGGCGCATATCATCCGCGACACCGGCTACACCACCTTTCCCGTGACGCAGAGCGGAGAATTTCACGACAAGCTTATTGGCATCTTGACCGATAAGGACTTCGACGAGCGCCGCGACCTCGAATGCACCGTTGGCGAACGCATGAAAACAGACGTGCAGTACGGCACCGAGGTGACAGAACTGCGCGCAGCGAACGAACTCATGATCCGCTACGGGCGCGGTTTTTTACCCATCCTGTCTGAAGACGGCATATTGCAAACCGTCGTGTTTAAAAAGGACCTCGACAAACACCTGCGCCATCCCAACGAGTCAATCGATGACCAGAAGCGCCTGCTGGTTGGCGCGGCCATATCCACCCATCCAGAGGACCGCGAACGCGTGCAAGCGCTGATCGAACACGACGTAGACGTGCTGGTAATCGACGCTTCAGACGGCCACACGCAGTACCAGCGCGAAATGATCGAATACGTCAAAAAGCAGGGCGATACTCCGGTTGTTGGCGGCAACATCGTAACGGCCGAAGGCTTCCGCTTCCTCGTGGAAGCTGGAGCAGACGCCGTAAAGGTGGGTATGGGCATCGGCTCGGGCTGCACCACACAGGAAGTGAAGGCAACCGGACGCGGACAGGGCACGACGCTGATGGAGGTCGGCGCCGCGCGCGACCAGTGGCAGCGCGACGAAGGGGCATATATCCCGCTGGTCGCAGACGGCGGTATTTCCGGCCCGGCTGAGATGTCCATTGCGCTAGCGCTGGGAGCAGACACCATTATGATGGGCAACTTTTTCGCTCGCTACACCGAGAGTCAGGGCAGCCTGATGCGCAACGCGGCGGGCGAGATCGTCAAGGAATACTGGATGGAGGGCAGCATGCGCGCCCACAATATGCGCCGCTATGCGCAGACCAAAGAGAACTTCTTCGAAGAGGGCATCGCCGGCTACGTTCCGCACGTAGGCTCCATCTTCGACAAATTACCCACCGTCATTCAAATGCTGCGCGCCACGCTGGCTACCGCCGGCTGCCGCACCGTCGAACAGCTGCACGCCGACGCCGTGCTCGAGATGCAGTCGCCTTCTGCTCTAATGGACAGCAAGATTCACGACATTGTTCCGATGAACGTCGATCAACAAATCCTCTAGGAGCAGCGGCTATGAAAATCCTAATTACCGGAGCTGCCAGCGCCTTGGGCCAGGCAATAGCCGTTGGCCTGCGCACCCGCCACCAGTTGCGCCTGACCGACAGCGTATCTCTCGATACAGACCTCGAGTTCGTCGCCAGCGATCTAGGACACGATGAGCGCACCGATGCGCTGGTAAAAGACATCGACGCCATTGTGCACCTGGCCTACACGCCGCGCGAAGGCGACGCCGAAAATGCGTGGCTCGACGCCAATTCGCGCCGCCATTACAACCTGCTGCTGGCCGCTTCCGAAGCCGATGTCCAGTGCGTCCTGCTTCTCAGCACGCTCGACCTATTTCAGTCCTACGATGTAGACATGGCGGTTTCGGAAAACTGGCAGCCCCAGCCCAATACCGATCCCACTCAGCTGGGCGCCCATATCGCCGAATTTACCGCCCGCGAGTTCGCCCATTCCAATGCGCTGGATATCGTCATCCTGCGTCTAGGGCACATAGTCCACGCCGATCGCGTCGCCGGCCAGCCGTTCGACCCCATGTGGCTCGACGAGCGCGATGCGGCCCGTGCGGTCGAGTGCATTCTACAAAAGCATCAGACCACCGATAAACGTCCAATGCGGCACTATCACGTGCTGCACCTGCAGTCCGTCTCCGAGCGCGCCCGCTTCTCTTCCGACCGCATATGTGGATCGCTCGAGTTTACTCCACAGCACTCCTTTGAGGCGAACGTATGAAGGTCTTACTGCTGGGCGGCAACGGCTTCCTCGGACCACATGTGGTCAAAGAGTTTGAAGGACACTACGACCTGCGCATAACCGACATAGTCGATATCGACAGTCCGCACGAGACGATGCGCGTCGACGCAGGCGATTTAGAGCAGGTGCGCAAGGCCGCCGAAGGCACCGACGTCATCGTCAACTGCTCCGTGCTGCGCCCTGACCGCAAAGTGGCCTTTGACGTCAATACGACCGGCACCTACAACGCCGTGCGCACCGCGGCCGAGCTGGGTCACGCGCGCTTTATCAACACGGGACCACACTTTACACAGGTCGGCCCCAGCTACGAACATTACGATTTTGATATAAGCGAAGAAGTGCCCCTTCACTCGGGGCTTAACCTATACGCACACAGCAAATCCATCGGCCAGGAAATCTGCCGCGTATTCAGCGCCAACTACCCCCTACACGTGCTGACGACGCTCTTCCTCAGCTTCCGCGACGCGGAACCGGCCGAGGGGCACGAAGGCGGCGATACCAATCCGTTCTCCGTCACCTTTGCCGATGCGGCACGCGCGCTGCGCAAATGCCTGGAGGTCGATCTGCAGACGCTGCCCTCGCGCTGCGAGATCTTCCACATCACTACCGATACGCCACACGGCCGCTACCACAACGGCAAAGCGCGGCGTTTGCTCGGTTGGACCCCCCAGGACTCACTTGAGGGATACTGGCGCAAACCACAGGCCTAATTGGCAATGGCCTATGCCCAGGTTTTCCACGGTCCCGATCAGCCACTGAGCCAGCAGGCCATTTCCCTGCCCGCATCGCTGCAACCGGGCGAAGTGCTGGCCGAGATTGCGCTAGCCACCATCTGCGGCTCTGATCTGCACACGCTGTCTGGGCAACGCATCGAACCAACCCCCTGTATACTAGGGCACGAGGCCGTCGGCCGCGTCGTCGCCACCGGATCCGGCCGCCCCGACTTGGGCATTGGCGATCGCATTACGTGGAGCATTGCCGACAGCTGCGGCGCATGTCCGGCCTGCGGCGAATACGATTTGCCGGAGAAATGCACGCATCTGTTTAAGTACGGCCACGCCTCGCTCGACGACGGCAGCGGACTCAACGGCTGCTACGCCTCCCACATACTCCTGCGCAGCGGCACGCATATCGTCGCCCTACCCGACCGCCTAACCGACGCCGTCGTCGCCCCCGCCAACTGCGCGCTGGCAACGGTTGTCAACGCCGCTGAGCGCCTGCCCGAACGGTGCCATTCCGCCCTTGTTCAGGGCGCCGGCCTGCTTGGCCTGTACTGCTGTGCCCTACTCACCCAGCGCGGCGTAGACCGCGTCTACTGCGTGGACCGCAACGACCAACGGCGCCAGCGCAGCGCAGATTTCGGTGCCCTTCCCATAGAAGAGATCGATGCCCTGCGCGCCCGCGAGCCCGGGGGCGTCGATGCCGTTTTCGAACTGGCCGGATCCGCGACGCTAGTCAACGAAGGTATCGCCGCCGTGCGCCCCGGGGGCTACTATGCCTTTGTCGGCATGGTTCATCCCGACACGCAGCTGGACATAACGGGCGAGCAGATTGTTCGCAAGTGCCTAACCGTGCGCGGCGTGCACAACTACAGCCCTCGTCATCTCGATGAAGCGATTGCCTTTCTCGATCAGACGGCGATGCGCTATCCCTACGACGAACTGGTCAGCCCACCCATTGCACTGAGCGAACTGCAGCGCGCGGTCGAACTGGCACGTGCCCAGCGCTTTTTTCGCGTCGCCGTGCGCACAGACTGAGGAAGAGCGCGAAGTCTATGGAAAATAAACGGGATGTCGCCGTCATCGGAGGGGGTATCGTCGGCTTGGCCCATGCGCTGTCCGCAGCCAAGCGCGGCCTATCTGTCGTTCTCTTCGAACGCTCGCCACAGGCGTGCGGCGCCTCTATTCGCAATTTTGGCATGATCTGGCCCATCGGCCAAGAGCCGGGCGCCGTGCATAAACGCGCCCTGCGCACGCGCGATACATGGCTAGAAATCGCTCCGGCCGCACAGCTTTGGCACAAGGCGACCGGTTCGCTGCACCTGGCCTATGCAGACGACGAACTGGCCGTGCTCGCCGAGTTTGCCCAACTCGCTCCTACGCTGGGCTACGAAGTCGAGTTGCTCGACGCACAGGGCGTTTTAGCGCGCAGCGGAGCCGTGCGTGCAGAGGGCCTCAAGGGCGGTATCTGGAGTGCCAGCGAAGTGTGCGTCGACCCGCGTCAGGCCATTGCCCAATTGCCGCTTTTCCTAGCGCGCGCGTTCGGCGTCGAACTGTGCTTTTCCACACCCGTCCACGCCATTGACCTACCGCATATATATACGCCTTCCACAACCTGGCACGTCGAGCGCGCCGTCGTGTGCAGCGGCGTGGATTTTGAAAGCCTCTATCCCGATCTTTACGCCGCCAGCGGTCTGACGCGCTGCAAGCTGCAAATGATGCGCACCGCCCCGCAGGACAACGACTGGCAGCTAGGACCCATGCTGGCGGCCGGACTCACGCTGCGCCATTACGCCGCCTTTAAACGCTGTGCCGCACTGGCTGACTACGCAGCGCGGATTAGCCGCGAAAACCCCGAATTCGACCAGTGGGGTATCCACGTCATGGCCTCGCAAAATGGCCTGGGCGAAATTACCATCGGCGATTCGCACGAATACGATTGGCACCCCGACCCCTTTGACAAGCCACACATCGATCGCCTGATACTCGACTATCTGCAGCGCTTTCTCGCTGCCCCCTCGTTGGACATCGTCCAGCGCTGGAGCGGCACCTATGCCAAGCATCCAACGCGAGCAGATATTGTCGCCAGCCCGGCGCCTAATGTTCGCATTGTAAATGGCGTCGGCGGTGCGGGCATGACGACGTCGTTCGGTCTGGCGGAAGAAGTTTTTACCGACTGGACCTAAGTCCCCGCTTGCGCAAACGCGCTCATTGGAGCCACCTTCACGGGGGCAGCGCGCACACAGGGAGGCTATAATGCACATCAGAGAGCACGTCTACTACTTTCTCGAGCCCGGTGACGACACCGGCCGCTTCGTCGATGTCTCGATCATCATTCTTATTTTTCTCAATATCGTAGCGCTTATTCTCGAGACCGTAGAAACCATTTACCTGGCTCATAGCGAGACGTTTGCCGCATTCGAGGCCTTCTCTATCGCCGTTTTCTCCGTTGAATACGTCCTGCGCTTGTGGTCTTGCACAACCGAACCGCGCTATGCCCAACCTCTTGCCGGCCGTTTACGCTTTGCCTTTTCGCCGCTCGGACTGATCGACCTGCTGGCCATACTGCCCTTTTTTCTGCCTTTCTTTGGCGTCGACCTCCGCTTTGTGCGCACCGTGCGCCTGCTGCGCATTTTCCGCATTGTCAAATTGGTGCGCTACTCGCGCGCGCTGCGCCTGCTGGGCCACGTCGTAACGGACCGCAAAGAAGAACTGGTCAGCATCTTCTTCGTGCTATTGACTCTGCTCATCATTGCCTCATCGCTGATGTTCTTCGCCGAACACAGCGTGCAGCCCGAAGTCTTTTCCAGTATTCCAGCCACTATGTGGTGGGGCATTGTCACGCTGACTACGGTCGGCTATGGCGATACCTACCCCATAACGCCGCTTGGTCAAACCATCGGCGCGATTATTGCCGTGCTCGGCATCGGCATGTTTGCGCTGCCAGCAGGTATCTTGGGAGCCGGATTTACCGAGGAATTGGAGAAAATGCGCGAAAGGGGTTCCGATGAGCCGGCGCGCTGCCCTCACTGCGGCGAACACATCTGATCTGCACGCACTGTTCGCCGTGCACCGCTGCACAAAATAAAAGAGCGGTCACCCCGCGCTAGGGCGACCGCTCTTTTACAGACTCTCTATGCGCGCTCTCACAGTTCGTCGAGAGATACCTTGCGTCCTTCTGACAGACTGACCTGCACCGCTTCTGTAAATTGCATGTACTGAACGCCGGCGGCAAAGTTTGTATGCGTTACAGGGCTTCCTTCGCGTATCGCATCGACAAAGTCTTCTTCTACTCTCCAGCCGTTACGCGGCTGTTCGGGTGCGTCGAGCGAGCGATAGGCGTCGTCTCCTTCACCGGCAATCCACACGCGTCCGGGCGCAATGGCCGAGCCACCTTCCATCTTGAGGCTACCTTTGGTCCCGTAGAACTCAAACGTCGTTCCGTCGCCCAAACGCGCTACGCTGCTGAGGTGATAGACCGCCGTAGCCCCGCTCTCCATTTCGGCCAACACGCCCAAACTGTCTGGCACATCCACCGGGCGCGCCGCACCCGTGTCCGGATCGATGCGCTGATCGGTAAAGATCTTGGCGTGCGCCAACACCGCACGCTCGTGACCTGCATAGCGGCGCACCGTCTCGTTTAATATGCCCATCGCCATTATGTTTTGCCCCGATAAATCGCGGCGCTGACGCCAGTGCAGCGGCGCCGTCGGGTTATAGCCGCCACCCAGACCGCGCACCTCAATTTCCAACCATTCGCCAAAAAAATCGTCGCGCACCATGTCGAGCAGCTGTGGCTCGGCCGATAGATACATCGGTGCCGGCACGATCATCGCCACACACGGGCTGCCCTGTGCCGCGGCGTGCATTTGCCGAGCTTCTGCCAGATTCATGCACATGCGCGCCTCGGTGAGCACATGTTTGCCTGCAGCGAGCGCTTCCAACACAATGGGGCCGTGCATATACGGCCAGGTACCCACGCATACTGCGTCGACCTCTTCGCTGTGCACCAGCTCTTTCCAATCGGCAAACGCGCGTGGAATATCCAATTCAGCGGCCGCCTTCTGACTCGATTCTAACGAGCGGTTGCACACGGCCGAGACTTCGACGTCTGGAAGGGCGCGAAAACCTGGAATATGCTGCAGTCGGGTGTTGGCACCCGCGCCGACAATGCCGATTCGAAGCGTCACGATAGGACTCCTTTTCTCCTGTGAATCACTGCCATTCGTAGAGCGTCTTGCGCGCCCATTGGTATTCTTCAGGATCCCGTAGAATCGCCGTTGCACCACCTGAGGCCACTTCAATCAGGCGCGCGCATACTGGCTCGTAGGCGGCGCGCGGCGCTACGGCCCCCTTCGCTACGAGAATTTTTTGCTGGGACGGCTGGATACCCACGCACGTTATCTGATGAATGCTATTGGGCGAAGATCGACGGCTGTTGAGCACCAACAGCCCCCTGCCGTTGACGTCGACGACGGCCGTCAGGCCCTGGTTGAACAGGCGGCCCCCGCCGTGCCGGCGCTCCGTCTCCTCATACGAACCGTCGTGCAGCGTGCGCACGCGCCCCCTGATCGACAGCGTCGTGCCGTGCACGTCGTCGGTCTTGCCGCCCACCTGCAGATCGATCTCGGCCCCCACGCCGGCGGCAAAACAGGCCTGCGCGCTTTCGGGATCCCACAGCGTGCACACCCACCGCTCCGCATCTTGCCGCACGAGTTCTTCGAGGACAAAGGTCGAATCGCCGGCCGACCCGCCGCCGATATTGTCGCCAAAGTCAAGCAGACACACGGGGAAGGCATCGCTTGCACGCGCCTGTTCAACCGCCCCCTTTGCATCGGCAACCTGCGGCTTTAGCTGCTCGCGCACCGACCACATCGCCTCTTCAATGCGCTGTGCTTCGCGCCGGGCTAAGTCCTCGTCGCCGTCGGCAATGACGACAATAGAAGGCCCCATATGCGGCACGTCGGCATATTGGTAGCCGGCGGCAATGCTGCAGGCGAGGATGCCCTCTCGCTGTTCCAGCGCAATGGCCTCCTGCATCAGCGGCTGCATAGGAGCAACACTCGTGTTGTGGTGGTATATATTGAAGAGCACTTCTGGTTTGGCCAGCGCCATTACCGGCCGCACTTCACCGCGGATCGTTCGCACCAAAATAGAGGCGGCTTGTAAACCGCGTTCGCGCTGATCAACGTGCGGATTGGTCTTGTAAATGACGAGCGCATCGGCCGCCTCCACTAGCTCTGGCGGCACGTTGGCATGGTAATCGTGCGTGACGGCAATGGGCACATCGCTTCCTACCAGAGCCCGCACGCGCCGCACGGTTTCGGCATCGGCGTGCGGATAGTCCTCTGCCACCATAGCCCCGTGCAGAGCCAACAGCACGCCGTCAACCGGAGGGCCCTTCTGCAGACCGTCTATAATGCGAGCGACAAAGTATTCGTACGCCTCTGACTCGACGGCGGCCGCGGGCGTAGCACCGGACGAAATAATGGGAAACAGTTCATACCCATACTGCTCGGCGCCAGCAATATAGCCGGCGATTTCGTGAAATGTGTCGGCGTAGTGCGTGACAATGTGTTCGCCCTCGCACACGCCAAAGTCGCTCATACGCGTCGGCTGCGAGTAAAACGTATTGGACTCGTGAGAAAAACCCGCCACAGCTATGCGCATACTGCACCTCCTGTCCTGTGTTCGCGCGCGCTTTGGACACCAGTTGGCACCTCTAACCCAGCAGCAAATTCAGCAGGCTAGCTCCGGCAATAAGCTGTGCGGCCATCAGCACGAGCACGCCGTAGACTACGCGATTAAACCATACATCGGTAAAGCGCGCGTTGAGAAATACGCCTAATTTGACGCCTACATACGCCAATGGAGAGAGCAGCAGCGTCATTTTAAATATGTCGTAGTGAAACAGACCCAGCCCCCAATAAGGCGGCACTTTGATCAGGTTGAGCGCGGCAAAGAAAACGACTGTAGTGCCGACGAAACGCTGACGCGGAAGCTGCTGGGGCAATAGGTAGACCACTACGGGCGGCGCCCCGGCGTGGGCGATGGTCGAAGTAAAGCCCGAAATCATGCCCATCAGCACTCCCTCTGGGGCACCGGGATCCCGCTTTTCCACTACGCCCAATACAAAGGCACGTGCAATTTGGAACGCTACAAAGAGCAGGGCCAAAATGCCCAACCCCATTTCTAATACGCGCTCGTGCTGGCTGAAATAGCCAAAAAAGAAGGCCCCTGCCCCAATGCCCAAAAAGGCGCCGGGCAGAAGCCGCTTTACGCTTTTGCCGTCAAAACAGTTGTAGTAGTGGCGAATGGCAAATACGTCACAGGCGATAAGCAGCGGCAGCATCAGCGCTGCCGCATCGGCCACCGGCATGACTAGGGCCAACAGCGGCGTGGCTACGATGCCAATGCCGCCGCCAAAACCCGCCTTGGCTACGCCCATTAGCAAAACGGCACACACGGCGCACGTCCACACGTCCGCCGAATAGTCCGGTAGCACTACTCGCCTTCTACGTGTGTCACCTCGATATCAAGGTCTTCGCGTTTGGCAACGCGATCTACCTGGCCGTCTTTGACCCAAACGACTCGATCCGAAACGCTGAGCATTTTGTGGTCGTGCGTCGCCGAAATAATCGTCACTCCCGAGTCGTTGTTCATTTCGCGCAGCAACTCGATTATTTCCGTGCCGGTGCGCAGGTCGAGGTTTGCCGTCGGCTCATCGGCCAGCACGACGGCCGGATCGTTGGCCAGGGCACGCGCCACGGCCACGCGCTGCTGCTGACCGCCAGACAGCTCATTTGGCTTGTGCGCATAGCGCTCACCCAGCCCTACTTTCTTGAGCAATTCCATGCCCTTGTCGCGCGCCTCATCGCTGGTCAAGCCGGCAAAAACCATGGGCAGGGTGACGTTTTCCAACGCCGTCATAACGGGGATCAGGTTGAACGACTGGAAGATATAGCCAATCTTGCGACAGCGCAGCCAAGCCAGTTCGTAGGCGTCGAGTTGAGCCACGTCGACTTCGTCGATATACACCTTGCCCTCAGACGGCTTGTCCAAGCCACCAACCATGTTGAAGAAGGTGCTCTTACCCGAACCAGAAGGACCCATGATCGAGAGGTATTCACCGGTGTAGATTTCCATATCTACGCCGCGCAGGGCGTGGACTTCAATCTCGCCCATCTTGTAGAGCTTCTTCACCTGCTGCGTGCGCACAACTGTGCGCTGTTCCTCAGCCCCAACCGTCGTGCCCGCCTGTTCTTGCGCCTGACTCATCTGTGGTTTCCTCGTGAGATTAGGTATCGGATCGCATTGCTTCGACCGGTTCCATCTTGGCCGCGCGGTAGGCCGGCAGCATGGCGCCAATCAGCGAGAGTACGGTGCCGGCAATCAGCGCGTAAAACGCCGACTCTACGATGCCAGCCATCGGAAAGTAATCCAGCACAAAGCCGCCGTAGTCGAGCAGAGCGAGACCGAGCGTCAGCAAAAAGCCGATGGTGATGCCAGCCATGGTGCCAGCGACGCCCTGAAAGGTCGACTCCAGCAGAAAGAGTTTGACGATAAACGAATCGAGCGCGCCCAAACACTTCATCGTTCCGATCTCGCGAAAGCGCTCGGTGACGGACATCAGCATGGCGTTGGCAATGCCCACTACGCATACCAACAGCGACAGGCCAATCAGCCACATCTGCTTGGATTGCTCTTCCTGGAGGCGCGCCTTGGACTCTTCCGACTCCGCTCCGCCGTCGGTCAGGCCCGTCTCCACACCCTTTTTCTGCAGAAGCAGATTGATTTCGCTCTTATTAACATCGCGCAGGCTGGAGACAATTTCATTACTGCTCCACACCGACATGAGAAACGCAATAGCCAACACCACGCCGCTGGTCGTAATCAACGAACGGCCAAAGCGAATCTTTAGGCTGCGCAGGCTGATCTCCACTGCGCGACTCATCGGCAGAATGATCTTCTTGCCACCCGCTACTTCAATTCCTGACATAGCTGATAATCTCCGAATAGAAACCAGCGTTCACAATACGCATAAGTCGAATAAAAATCAATAGCGTCGGCGGACTAATTCCGCGGCATTAGACAGCTCGACCAGAGCCGCTCCAACCTGCTCATCTGACTCGAGGTGGACGCGGTAGTACTCCTCTTCTCCCCAGAGCACGCGGGCAAAGCCCGCCTTGAGTTCGGCACGGGCGAAATCTCGGTGCTCGACGAGGGTAGAATCGGCTACATCGGACGCTCTTTCCACCAGAAAGGACTCCCACGCATCCAGCGTTTTTCCCTCGACTTCATACGTCGATAGATACTCTGGAAAATCGGTGGGCCAATCGCTGTGCGCTCCCACCCAATAGCCGCAAAAATCAGCCAAGTAGCCCTCACCAAATACATCTACCGCAAAGTCGGAGTACACCTCTGCCGGCAAAATAACGTCGGGCGTTATGCCACCGCCGCCATAGACGGCGCGGCCCAGCTGCGTGCGAAAAACGGCTTTGCCAACGCGCAAGCTATCGACGCTGTTGGGATCGACATCGTCGATACCCTCTTCGTAGTAGGCGTGCACGTCGTCGCTGTAAGGTCGCTGAATAAGCCGGCCCAGCGGCGTATAATAGCGCGCCACGGTCAACAGGAGCAAGCCGCCGTTGCTGCGCAGCGGAAATTGCCCCTGCACCAACCCCTTGCCAAAGCTGGTCTGCCCGGCAACGATGCCCATATCCAAATCCTGCACGGCACCGGCGACGATTTCGGAAGCGCTCGCGCTGCCGTGGTCTATCAACACGACTAGGGGCATGGTTTTGCTCAGGCTATGGCGTGCGCGGTACTCCTGCCGCGTGCCCCCTCTGCCTTCGGTATAGACGATCAGCTGGCCGGCGTCCAAAAAAAAGTCGGCCACTTCTACGGCCTGGTCCAACAGACCGCCTCCATTGTCGCGCAGATCTAAAATCAGCTCGCGCATGCCGCGGGCATGCAGTGAATCCAGTGCGCGTTCGAGTTCGTCTGCCGTCGTCTCGGCAAAGCGCACCACGCGCACATAGCCAACGCCCGGTTCGAGCATGTAGGCGTAGGGCACGCTGCGAATTTCGACGCGGTCGCGGCGAATGGTGTAGCGCTGCAGCTCGTCTCGCCCCTGTCGCCGCACGGCAACGCGTACAAGCGAACCGCGCGCGCCGCGCAGTTTGTCCATCACGTCTTCGGTGCTAATACCCTGCGTCGACACGCCCTCAATTTCCGCAATGTGATCGCCCGCGCGCAGCTTGCCATGGGATGGTGACCCGACTATGGGGGAAATAACCAGCAGCTTGCCGTCGCGCACCTCGAAATAGATACCGATACCCTCAAAGTCGCCGCGGAAACGCTCGACCATATCCTCGTAATCAACGGCATCCAAATAGCTAGAGTGGGGGTCGAGCGCTGAGAGCATACCCCATATCGCACTGCGCATTAGCGAGTCGGGCAAGACGCCCTCTGGATAGCCGTGCGCGGCGCGGTCAAACGTATCGATCATGCGCCGTCGCTGCGCGCGATCGCCGGGATGATCGCGCGGCCAATCGCGCTCTAGAGCGAGCTTTTCCCCCTGCTCCGCCAGCGCCTCTAGCAGGCCATCGATGCCGCTATCGACAACGCGCAGGCTATCCACGGGGTCGACGTAGTCGCGATGAATGCGGTCGCGCACCTCAAACACGACATCGAGGCTCTCGCCGCCTTCGCGCGCCGCACCGGAACGCAATCCGGAAAAGGCATAGGCCACGACGACAATCGCCGCAAACAGGGGCCAACGCGCCGTCGAACCGGTCCAATTTCTCCTGGCCAACTTCCCAGACTCCATCAGTTAGAAGGCAGTATTTCTACCAGCGGCAGCTGCCCAGATGAACGCATCGACTCGTCGTTCATACTGGCAAATCCCAATGGCACCATGCAAACGCGCAGGTCGCGCCGGCCCCAGCGCCCCTGCATGTGTTCCAACGCCAGCGACAAGGTGCCCGGAACAAAAATTAACGCATCCACCTCATATGCATCGAGCAGCGTTTCCAGCTGAGCGTGGTGGCCCACGACGGGGCGGCCAGCAAACGACAGCGGCGCGTCTATATCTTCCGTGTGCACGACGCCTAATAGGTCGCTCGTCGCATAGCCTCTATCGTTCCAGCTCTCCACAAAGTGTTGGGCCTGTGCGTTGGTTCCAACCAACAACACGCGCTCGCGCTCGCGCTGCGTTCCGCGCTGGCGGCCCAACCAGCGCACGCCAAAGCGCCAACCGGCCAGTAAGACCACATTACATGCCCAGGCGGCACCGGCCGCAAGGCGTGAAAAGTTGTAGCCTTTAAAGAAGAATACCAGCGTGAGAATAGCGGCAAAGCCCAATGAAACGCCGACAGTTGCCCACGATGGCGAATAGCGCTTGCGTCCGTAGAGGCCCAGTGCGCCAAACGAAACGAGCCATATCAGAGTAGAGACGGCGTATACGGTGAGCCACTCCGCTTGCGTGTAGGGCGGAAGCGTTAGCCAACGCGTCGGCTCTACCTGCAGGCCGATCTGGTTGCTTAGCTGCTCGACCTGGCGAATAAACGGCGCCAGGTTCTCGTGGTAGCGCACGGCAATCCCCAGGTGCAAACCGCCAACGATCAGCGCCGCATCAACCAGCGGCAGGGCCATCACGCGCAGCGCTTTCACGACAAAGCGAAACACACCGTAGAGCGCGATACCCACGTGTAAGATTGAGGGGGGGAAAAAGCGGTAGCGATCTCTCATGTGCTTGTCGACAAAAATCGACATCGCCTTGCTCTTGCGATAGAGAATGCGCAGCGGCACGCCGCGTCCGCTCTCGCCGCGAAAATGCACGATGGCGGTGTCGGGCACGTAGTATATCTTCCACCCCGCCCGATGGATGCGATAGCACCAGTCGATGTCCTCGCCGTACATGAAGTAGTCTTCGTCGAGCAGGCCCACTTCGTCCATAGCGTCTTTGCGAACCAACATGCACGACCCGGACAACACCTCGACTTCCGCACACTGGTCGTCATCGAGAAAAGTCATATTGTAGCGCGCAATAGACGGGTGTTGAGGAAACAAGCGGCTTAGGCCAGACATTTTGCAGAACGCGGCCAAAGGCGTGGGAAAACCGCGGCGGCTGTCTAGCTGCAGCGTGCCATCGGGATTGAGAATCTTGCACCCAACGGCACCGGCTTCTGGATGCTCCTCCATAAAGTGGACTAGGCAGCTAAACGTATCGGTGCGGACGATGGTGTCGGTGTTCAGCAGCAGCACGTAGCGACCGCGCACCTGGCGCAGTGCCACATTATTGCCGGCGGCAAAACCCGTATTAGACGGGTTGCGCAGCAGGTGCACGTCGGGAAACTTCTCCTCAACCATATCGGCACTGCCGTCGCGCGACGCATTGTCAACCACAAAGATCTCGGCTTCGATATCTCCAATCGCGGCACAGACCGAGTGCAGCGCCTGCTCCGTGAGGTCGCGCGTGTTATAGCTTAGAAGGACGATGCTAAGCTGCATGGGGCACCATAGCTCTCGCTAGGATTTGAACAGTTTGTAGGCGCTGAAGTAGAGTAGCTGCTTGGCAAACAGAAAGTACTCTTTGGCATTCAGCTTGCTCTTGCTGAACTGCCTGTTGCGAAAAATAAAGGGCACGGACAGATGCGTCTCGATGCGCCCCTTGACCAAAATCTCCAACAGAATCTTATAGCCAGCCGACGTTAGCTCCAAGTCTCCCAATCCCTTGCGGTGCAGAAAGAAATACCCGGATAGCGGGTCTTCTACGCCCGTGAGCAGACGCGCCAATCCAACGCCCGTCAGCGAAGTCAGTCGGCGATGTAGCGCCCATTTTTCGACCTTGCTCGTCTCGCCAAAGCGGCTGCCAATGGTAATATCGAATTCCCGCAGGCCGCGAATTAGCTGGGGCAAAATGGCCGGATCGTGACTCAGGTCCGCATCGATTACGCCGATGTAGTCGCGTTTGGAAAGGGCAAACCCCTCCATAACCGCCGACCCCAGCCCCAATTTCCCCGCCCGATGCACGACCTGGAGTGGATACTGGTCTCTCAGTCCCTCGGCAACCGCACCCGTGCCGTCGGGCGAGTTGTCATCGACCACAATAAGCTCCAGGTCAATATCGGACTCAGGTTCGATAATCGAGAAAATCTCTTGGGCGAGAATGGGCACATTTTCGCTCTCATTATAGGTGGGCGTAATGAGCGAGACGCTCAGTTTCTGATCCGTCATAGCTTTCGGGACTCAAATAGGTATGCATGGTCTTGGCGAAAGCGCTCGTTGCGCAGCAAATCTTCCAAACTCTGCACAAACGTCGTTGGTTTCCACCCCAGCTGTTTCTCGACCGCCTCGGTGCACAGCCCCGAGCGCAGTGGCCGGCTGGCTGGCTGGGCCAGCGCTGCCGTCGTAGTCTGACCAATGCGGTCGGCATCGAAGTGGAAGAACGACGCCAGCTCTACCACCTGTTCGTAGCGCGTCATAAAGCTGCCCCCCCCCACGTGCCACAGCCCCGTGGCCTCGCCCGCACATAGCTCGACCAGCGCGTGTGCCAAATCGGGACCGTAGGTCGGATTGCCCCACTGATCGGCGACGATTTCCAGCGCATCGCCGCGCGCCAGCGTGGACAGCGGCCACGTAATCATATTAGGACGCGCCCCAGCAACGTACCCGTACAGCCACATCGTGCGCACGACCATGCCGCGCGCCAGTCCATCCAGCACTAGGTGCTCGCTCTCTAGCTTGAGCGCGCCATACCGAGAAAGCGGCGCGGTATCGTCCCCCTCTCCGTAGGGACCGCACGTGCCGTCAAATACGTAGTCCGTAGAAATATGGGCTAGCCCTACGCCCGTTGCATCACAGGCGGCAACCAAATTCGCCACCATATCGACGTTGACCGTGCGCGCCGCATCGGGGTCGAGCTCGCAGCCATCGACGTCGGTGATTGCCGCCGTGTTGATTACCCAATCCGGACGAATATCATCCAACAGATCCGTCAGCGCCCCGCGGTCGAACAGGTCGACCTGATGGCAGAACACCCCCTCGACGGAGCCGCTTGCGCGCGACCAGCCAATCCGTTCGTGTTGGCTCCCTAGTCCGAGCAGGCACCGACCCAAAAACCCATGTGCTCCGGTCACGATGATCTTCATTATCGTTCGGACGCTCCGTGTGCAACCTGCAGCCACGCCCAGTGCGCGGCCACTCTGTATTCACCGTCGAGAAAGCGCGCAGCATCGACCAGTTGATCGGCGCGCGCCCGGTCGCCGCGGGTATAGTACCACTCGGCCATCAGTGCATTGCCCACCGGATACCCGTCGTCAACAGCGGAAAAATCGCCTTCTGCAGGCCAATCCAAACCAGCCGCAAAGAGGCCGCGTTCGGGCGCGTAGAGGCGCTCTTCGGCAAAGGCCACAACGCGCTCCATAGCGGCAGCGGCCGACGCATCACCTTCTCTACGAATCCAAGTCTGCAGCATGAGCGCCACCATCGCCTGATCGACCAACAGGCCCTGCGGGCCCAATTCAGCACACGCATGACGCACGGCACCCCGCTCGTCGATACAGCGATCAACCACGTAGCGCACGGCATCCCTCGCGATAGCGGCCGCTCTGGCGTTGCTTCGCTCTTCGGCCAGGCGCACCAGCGCAAGCGCCAAAGCAGCGATGCGATCGACATAGGGGTCGGTATCCGTCCACCAACTGCCGTCGCGCCGTTGCACCTGCCGCCCATACAGCATACCAGTAGAGCGATCGCGCAGTTGGCTATCGACGTAGTCCAGCCAGGCGAGTGCGGCGTCGTATTCACCGACGTCCAAGAGCAGCTGCACCGCCTCGGCCTGGTAGAGCCCATCTCTCTCCGCTGCCGGCTGTAGCCAATCGGGCGTGTGAGAATACAGGGCCAATCCCCCGCTATTGCCATCGCGCAGGGGCGAGCCGAGAAATGCCGCCACCGAATGTTCGACGGCGCGGCGAGCCGGCGCATCGCCCGTATGTGCGGTGCGCTGCCAAAGGAAGCGTAGGGCACGCGCGTGCAGAAATTTCTGCGGACCGAACAGGCCTCCGTGCCGCCCATCGTAGGCCGAGAGCAGGGCCTGATGCACCTGTTCCGGGCGAATGCGCTGCACGTTCGCCTCCGGTGCGTCGGAGCGGCCCAGCGCAACCAGTCCCTTTTCAAAAGCGTCCCAAATGCGGAGCAAGTAGGACTCGACGTGGCGCGGCGGAATATCCGTGGCGCGCGCCACAATCTGTCCTTCGGGGGACGCGACGACCAGCGATGGGCACCCTCCAGGACGCAGGTAACGCACCGCATCGGGCCACGTAAAGGGCGCGACTTTCACGCCGATGTACCGCTCTTCAACCAATTCGCGCAGCAGGGGAGAGGGCTCGGCAAACAGTCCCTCGCAGCCGGTCGCCGCAACGTAAAAGAGCACCGGACGTTCAGAGCCAACCCGATTGGAAACCCATTCAGCCCAATCGCGCCATGCGAGTGCCGCATCGGATGGACCAACGGCGCCCTTAATCGTCGAATCTACGGATGCGGATGGCACCTCGGTCATCGGGGGCGCTACAAGCACCTCTTCCCGCTGCCCGCACGCACACAGGGCGAGGATTAAAACGGGCCACTTCATCCCTTTGACGAAGCGCATAAAATCCCATTCGACGAGTGCTCTAACGCATCACATCTCATTTATATTCAACTATTTCTGACTTCAGAAAAAGATTTTTTAATCTACGCCATCCCCCAGCGGACGTCAAGCAGCAGCCTTTGCACCTTTCCCCCATTTTACGATGGTGTATATTATCTGTTCAGCACACGAAACGGGGGAGGTCCCATGCGACCCTTGGAAAAAACCACTTTGGGCAGCAGCGGGCTCGAAGTAACCCGCCTCGGCCTCGGCTGCGCGGCCATCGGCGGACTCTACGGCGATATTCCGGACGAGCAGGCTACGCAGGTCGTTCACAAAGCGCTGGATTTAGGGCTCAACCTATTCGATACGGCGCCCCTGTACGGCTCGGGCAAGAGCGAGCAGCGCCTCGGTCAGGCCCTGCAGGGCGTTGCGCGCGATTCGTACGTGCTGGCATCCAAGGTTGGTCGCCTCTTGGTGCCGAGTGAGGGCGACGAGCGCGGTCAGTCGATCTTCGGCGATCCTCCACCGTTCAAACCCGTGTTTGACTTTAGCTACGACGGCGTCATGCGCTCCCTAGAAGAGAGCCTTGAACGCCTGGGCGTGGAGCGCATCGATATCTTGCACATACACGACCCCGACAACCACTGGCAAGAAGCTATCGACGGCGCCTATCCCGCCCTCGACGCGCTGCGCTCGCAGGGGGTGATTCGCGCCGTGAGCGCGGGCATGAACCAGTGGGAAATGCTCGCGCGCTTTGCCCGCGGAGGTGATTTCGACTGCTTTCTACTAGCCGGTCGCTACAGCCTATTAGACCAGAGCGCCCTCGACGAGCTACTGCCCCTCTGCGTGGAAAAAAACATCGGCATCATGGCGGGCGGCACCTACAACAGCGGCATCTTGGCCAAGGGCGCCAAACCCGGTGCCACCTACAACTACGGCGAAGCCCCCACGGATATCATGCAAAAGGCGCAGGCCATTGAAGCGGTCGCCGAACGCCACGGCGTCGACGTGAAGGCAGCTGCATCGCAATTTGTATTTGCCCATCCGGCCATCACCTGCATTATTCCCGGCACGCGGCAGCCCGCGCGCGTCGAGGAGAACTTCAACCTGCTGACGCAGGACATCCCCGCCGATTTCTGGGACGAGTTGCAGACCGAACACCTGCTACACGACAGCGCTCCCGTGCCAAAGGCAGGCGCTTGAGCCTCTTTATCAGTGGAGGGGCCGGCTTTGTCGGATCCAGCCTGGCGCGGCGCTATCGCGAGAAGTACCCGACGCGCCGCATTGTCGCCTTTGACAACCTCAAGCGGCGCGGCGCTGAGCTCAACCTGCCCGACTTTAAAGCGCTAAATATCGAATTTGTCCACGGCGACGTGCGCACGGCAGACGACCTAAGCGATGTGCAGGGCGAATTCGATCTATTTATCGACGCGGCCGCCGAACCGTCGGCCCATGCAGGTGCCGATTCTGCACCGCACTACGTGCTCAACACCAATCTAGTCGGCACCCTCAACAGTCTGGAGTTTGCCCGTCGACGCTGTGGTGGCATGATCCTGCTATCGACTTCGCGCGTCTACTCGGTCCCCGCACAGCGGGCCATACCTCTGCGCGAAGAAGCGACTCGCCTAACAGTCGACGAGGGCGCCGATCTGCCCGAAGGCCTGTCGGCAAACGGCCTAGCTGAGACGTTTGACACCGCGCAATTTCGCTCGCTGTATGGCGCTACCAAGTTGGCATCCGAGCTTTTTGTCCAAGAATACTGCGCTATGTACAACCTGCACGCGTTGATCAATCGCTGCGGGGTTATCGCTGGACCGGGCCAGTGGGGCAAGGTCGACCAGGGCGTCTACACGCTGTGGGTCGCTGCCCACTACTTCGGCCAGCGCCTCAACTACATGGGCTTTGGCGGCACCGGTAAACAGGTGCGCGATCTCATGCACCCGGCCGACCTATTTGCCCTGCTCGAAGCGCAGGCCCCTCTGCTGGCAGCGCACGCCGGCGACGTCTTTAACGCCGGCGGTGGGCTGCGCGGTTCGACGTCGCTCGTAGAGTACACCGCCCTCTGCGAAGAGATTACCGGTCGACAGATCGAGATTGGCTCCATCCCAGAAACGCGCCAGCTCGACCTGCCCTACTATGTGAGCGACCACGCAAAGGCTACGCGCACATTTGGCTGGATGCCTGAGCGAACCCCGCGCGATATTGCCGCCGACATTTACGCCTGGCTCAGCGCCCACCGCGACCTCGTCAGCGGCATCTTCACCTAGGAAAACGGTCTATGAGCATTGCCCTTATCACCGGTTCAGCCGGCCTAATCGGCAGCGAATCGTGCAAGTTCTTTCACGAAAAAGGCCTGGACATCATCGGCGTCGACAACAATATGCGCGCCTACTTCTTTGGCGAGGACGGCTCTACCCAGTGGAATCGCGAGGCGCTCGAATCGTCGCTGAGGAACTACCACCACCGCGCCATCGACATCCGCGATGAAGCGGGCATCGACCAACTCTTTGCCGAGTGCGGCAGCGCCATCTCCGTTGTCATACACGCAGCGGCTCAGCCTTCGCACGACTGGGCAGCACGCGAACCTCTGACCGACTTCAGCGTCAACGCCAACGGCACACTCAACGTGCTCGAAGCTACGCGCAAGCACTGCCCCGATGCGGCCTTTATCTTTACCAGCACCAACAAGGTCTACGGCGACGCGCCCAACGAACTGCCTCTGGTCGAGTGCGAAACGCGCTGGGAAATCGCCGAAGACCATCCTTATTACACACATGGCATCGACGAAATGATGCGTATCGACCAGTCCAAGCACAGCCTATTCGGCGCGTCGAAAGTCGCTGCCGACGTGCTCGTACAGGAATACGGTCGCTACTTTGGCATTAAAACGGCGGCTTTTCGCGGCGGCTGCCTGACGGGCCCCGCGCACTCGGCCGCCGAGTTGCACGGATTTCTCGCCTACTTAGTCAAGTGCATCGTCATTGGTCGCCCCTACACCATTTTCGGATATAAGGGCAAGCAGGTGCGCGACAATATCCACAGCCACGATTTGGTCAGCGCCTTCTGGCACTTCGTAGAGAATCCGCGCTGCGGCGAAGTCTACAATATGGGCGGTGGACGCCACAGCAACTGCTCTATGCTAGAGGCGATCCACATCGCGCAGCGTCTAGCCGATAGAGAACTGGCCTACACGCTATCCGACGAAGCGCGCTCGGGCGATCACATCTGGTGGATCAGTGACGTGCGCAAATTTCAGGCGCACTACCCCGCCTGGCAGTACGAGTACGACATAGAGCGTATTTTAGAGGAAATCGTTGCGGCTACGCGCGAGAAAGAGGGCGTTTAGCTAGAATTTGTGCTTCCGCAGCAGGACGGCCCATATATACCAGCGCAGATAGTCCTTACCGCCTTTCAGCATGCTGAACTTCGACTTGCCGGCCGTCCGCCCCTGCCATACCGTCGGCACTTCCGTAATGCGCGCCCCGCGCAAAAAGGCCTTTACGGTAATCTCCATTGAACAGGCAAAACCCGCCTCTTCAATAGGTATGTTCTTAATCGTTTGACTTCGGTACATTTTAAAAGCATTGGTCGCATCGTGCGTCGGCACGCCGACGAGCCTGCGCAGCGACAGGCCGACAAAGCGCGATAGCGCGCCCTTCACTTCGCTGTCCTCGCGCTCTTTGCCGCCGCCCGGCATATAGCGCGAACCGCATACGACGTCGTAGCCTTCAAGAATTTTTTCGTACATATGCTTGAGCGTATGCGGATCGTCGCACAGATCCGCCATCATCGTCACGATCGCGCCATCACCCGCCGCCGCATACCCCACTTTGAGCGCGTTGCTAAAGCCCCTATCGCCCTCGTTGTTGACCACGCGAACGTGTGGATGCTGCTGGCCAAAGGCGCGCACGACATCTTCCGTGCCATCCGTCGAATGGTCGTTGACGACAATGATCTCGTGCGACCAATCGACGACGGCCTCGATTTGCTCGAGCGTGCGCACGATATTGTCCTCTTCGTTGAGCGCCGGAATGACGACATATAATTTCGGCTCTTTTTGCGCTCCGGTTTCCACTCGTATCCTCAGCGATGTGTTTCGACGACTCGGTAGCCAATCAGCCCGTCGCGCTCGTAAAACTTCTCCACCGACAGCCCCTCTTCCACGTAGCGCCGGATTGGGTCAGAAGCGCTGTACGGAGGGTGCAAAAATACATACCCCAGCCCGGCTTCTTCTACTAGCTGCTCTAGCCGCCCCACGCGCGGTGCTTCCTGCACGCGCTGCTGCTCGGCAGACGTACTGGCGAGAAAGTTGGCAACCGAAGCATCGCGCAGCACGCGCTGGCGCACGAATGCGGGCAGATGGTCGAGCAGTTCTACCAGCTGGGCGCGAATGGCTCCGCGCCGCGCCGCCGTCGGCGCCGTCGCAGCGGGAAGCTCTTCCTGTAGAGCCAGCAGCTCACCTACACCCGGTAGGGCTAGCATGCGCTGCAGCTCTTCTTCGGGCACGCGCGAGGCGAAACCACCGATAAGGCGCTTGCCGTGCACAATCTGATACAATTGCTGATGGTCGAACGTGCGCCCCGTATCCCCCCATCCCGTGCGCCAACCCAGCGGCACGTCTAAAACGGCCACATCGCGCGGGTCGCGCGCCACTTCTTCGTAGGCGCTCGGCACGCTCACAGGAGCTATTGGATAGGGCAATCTAAGGTACTCCAGGCACAGCAGAATGGCAACGAGCGCAGTCCAGCGATTGGCGTGCTGCCAGCGCGCGCGCGCATGCCACAGCGCAAACGCGATGAGCACCGCTATGCACAGCGCCACCATAATGTCGAAGCGCGCCGGCACGCGCGCCCCTTTAATGAGCGGCATAAAGCGCAGGCCAATATAGGGCAAGGGTACCGCAACGCGCAGCGGTCCTCCTCCGAAGACGAAGTCGCCTCCAATATGCAGCAGTGGCCCCAGCGACAGCACGAAAAAAGCCAGAGCGATCCACAGCCAGGGCCGCACGGCTTCGTTCGTGCGCAAACGGACGAGCGCAAACGCGACGAGCGCAAGAGCAACAAAGCCGGTAAAAACGGTTCCCTCTATGGCGTTGCCTCCCGAGAACACTTTGTACAACGGCGCACCGATATCGCCGTACAGTAGCGAGCCCGGCGGCGGCACGATAAAGGCCAGCGCATCGGCGCCCAGCTTGGCCGTCGCACCCCATCCACCGTAGAGGTAGTCGCTCTGTCCGCCGCCCAACAGCACGCTCAGTATAGGAGCAAATCCCAGCGCACTGAGCCCACCCATAAGCAGAAAGTTCTGAGCAAATTGAACGTTGAAAATCTTCTCTCGTTGCCGCGCCCAGCACCACGCCATATAGAACGCCGTAAAGAGCGTCAGATAGATCAGATAGTAGTATTCGCAATAGGCCGTCAGCAGCAGAAAGACGCTGCCGGACAGCGCCCAGCGCCGTTCTGCCGACTCAACCAGCTTGATCAGGCATAGGATATAGAGCGGCATCCACTCGCCGCTCAGGTAGTTTAAATGCCCCAGTCCGCGCGTTAACATATAGGGACTGAAAGCATAGGCAGTGCCCGCAACCCAAGCGGCCGGCGCATCGCCCGTCAGCGCGCGCGCCAGCAGGAACATGGCAAAACCGGCCATGGTAAATGTGAAGAGAATGAGCAGGTTATAGGATGTCCAAGCCGTGGTTATAGCCTGTAACGGCACGGCCATAAATGCCTTCAAAAACACGAAGGCGTGAAAGGCCAGCGAAACGCCGTACGGTGCAAATATATGTTCGCTAAACAGCGGCGAATGCCACTCTATTAACGAGTGCTTCATCCACCACAAATTCCAGATATAGACGGGCACATCGCCTTCGAGCTGTCCCGGCACGTGCGTAGTTAGGTGGGCGACCAGCGGGTAGGTAAAGACCAGACTGAGCAGCGCATACGATAGGAAGGGACCCAATAGGGCAAAGCGATTGGACACGCAGAGTCGACTTTTTTGAGGGAACACGAGCGCGCGGATGCTAAATATAGGGCTCGTCGCGCAGGCGAGGCAAGCGCTCTTGAGCGCTATGAAGAGCCGTTAAACTTCAGCACGTATGTGGGGACGGCTTCATTTTTCCACACAATTTCAAACAGGTCTAAGCGCTCGTTGACAGCGGGCACCAGATACTGCGCCGTCTGCGCAAAGCCGAGGCTTTCCAAGACGACGTAGTCGACTTTTTCGCGCTCCATATGGGCCAGCACGGCACCGGGACTTTCGAAGGGAAAGCCAACGCAGCGTCGCCCCGACACGATATACATCCAATAACCCTTGCGACACAGCACAATGGCGTCGTCGGCAGCGTGTTCTTTAAGCCACTGACCCGCCTGGTAGTAGCGGCTCCACGCCGGCGGATAGTCAGCGCGCGCGTATTCGGCCAAGCGCGCCACGCCCGGCACCTGTCCCCAAGCAACGGACAGCAACAACCCCCAGCGCAGCGCACGCCCCGTCCAAAGTCCGCCGTGCGCCGACAGTCCGCCGGCCAGATCGTTAACCGCGCGCACGGCAAAGTAGACAAGCAGCGGCACGACGCCAAAGAGAAAGCGCGCGTCAACCCAAAACCACAGCAGAGCCACGCCAATCGTAAAAGCGGTGTAGAGTACTAGCAGCATATCGCGACGAAAGCGCAGCGCCTGCATCAGCGTATAGGCGGCCAGGATAAGCACGAAAACAGCAACCGGCCCAAACTCACCTCCACCCGAAAAAAAAGGCCACAGCAGGCGCGGCAATTCGACGTTGAGATAGGCCGACCCATTGCCCAATAAGCGGTCTATTACGCCGGCAAAGTCGAGCATACCCCGGTCGGGATAGTATGGATTTACCTGAATCAGCTGCGTGACATACACGCCGCCACTGCCCACGGCGCGATTGCGCAGCGTCCACGGAAGCCAAGCGACAAAAGAAGCGCCGGCAAAAATCAGACCGCGGCGCAGATCGCGCTGCAGCAGCAAATAAACAATCGTAGCAGCCAACAGCGCGATGCCTACGCTGCGGATATAATAGGCCAACATGGCGCAGACAAAACCGCCTATGAGATACCGGTTATCCAGCACGCCCTCGCGCGCAATACCGCGCTGCAGCAGCCACAGAGCGGCCAACGACACCGCGAGAAACGGCGCCTCTGACATCACCTGATGCGAAAAGTGCAGCAGCAACGGGCCAAATACGTGTCCATCTGGACCCGTCGTAAGGTAGCTCTGACCAGCCGTCAGACTCAGTGCGACCACCGCTAGCGCAGGCAGCGCGCCCAATGCATCGCGGGCGAGCAGATACAGCGCGCCCATACCGAGGGAAAAGAGCACCAGCACCCACGCCTTCATCGGCGTCCACTCACCGGGAAAGAGCAGTTCGACAGGAGCGAGCAAGAGGGGAAAACCAAACGGGTACTTGGTCGCCGGCTGCGGATCGGGCGAGTTGATATGCACCAACCCCTCACCCTGGGCCAGGCTGCGCGCCAGCGTAATAAACTCGGCGTTATCGCCGCTCAGCGAGAGCTTTGGGTCAAAGGTCCAGCTTCCGATAAGCAGCGTGCACAGAACGACGAGTGCCGGCAGGACGCGCAGACCCTGCGGGCTATCGGCGTAGGCGCAAAAGCGCTCTTGCAGCGACGGCGCACTTTCGATAGTCACCGAACGCTCGCGAGCGGCGTGCCTCTTTTTTTGACGGCTCTCTTTCATTCCAGAAACAATCGGTATGGGAAAACAAGCTGAAGGGCGCGACAGGCCATTATACGCTCATAATCTGACGCTTCAGCTATCCGGGGGCAAATGTGCCGCTACTACGACGTCCAACGCGGCCATATGCGCAGCGACTCGCGTCGTCAGCGGTCGCTCCGTTGGCGATTCTAGCGTCAACAGGTGATCCGTATAGCCATTGTATAGCTCAATGGGAATGCCCTTTCCCCGCAAGCGCTCTGCCCGTTCATTGTCGGCTTGCACGATACCTCGCACCGCTTTCATTCCCTCTATTTCGTCGCTAAGATTGAGCGGGCAGACCTGTTCGACGGCTGCGATTATTCGCTCGCTCACTACAGGTGCATCGCGTCGCATCTCATATAGGTAGAACCCCGGACTCTCCCAGTCTTCGTGAAAATCGCACACGAACTCAAAGCGGCGATCGCGCACCCACTCCTTGACCGCCTGAACTTCCAGCACGTCCTCCCTCGCCCATGCCCAGTTGACATCCACGTCTTGCGCATTGTTTCGCGCGTTGTGGACATAGCCATGAGCATTCAGGCAAACGAGAACTTCAAAGCTAAGGTGCTCAAGCCAGGGGGAAATATCGCGCTGTAAAAAGGCCATGGCCGCCTCTACGCCGGCCGGCTCATCACCGTGCGTGCCCCCGCTGAGAAAGGCCGTGGGCACGTCGTCGCGCAGAGCACGGCGCACGAGCGCGATGGGATAACCGGCAATCTCAGCCAGAATGTGATGCTCGTACTGCGGACCTTGAAGTGCCTCTATGCGCTGCAGCAGCTGGGCGTAATCGCGCCGTGCACTCATCGAGTAAAGAATGCTTCGGCGTCATCCTCGGGCTCATACCCCAGCCGGGCGCGCGTCTCCTCTAGGTCGAATACGCGCCGGCCGTTGTTGCTAACGACGTACGCCAGCATAAAGCGTGCATCGACTTCCAAAGCCCGACGGTGCGCCTGCACGCAGTCGCGATGGCTGAGGAACATAGCGCGCATATAGTCTTCTGCCGACGTGCCGCGCATGACGGTCGGATCGTTTTCAGGTATGGTCCAACCGATGCGCAACCCGATAAACGACAGGCCGCGCTGCTCGCTGTAGAGCTTGCCCAGATGCTCGCCAAATAGCTTGGATACGGCGTAGAGCGAGTCTGGATTGGGCGCATCTTCCAACTTCATCCGCATCTGCTTTTGCGGATCGAGCGTCTCCGGCGTGCTGAGTATGCTGTTGCCGTGCATCGTATGGTTGGTCGAAGCGAAGACCAGCCGGCGCACGCGGGCGCGCACGCACTCCTCTACAACGTTATACATCGCCTCAATATTGTGCTCGCGCACGCGCTCCCACGGCGCCATCGGACTTGGATCGGCGGCCAGATGTATCACGGCATCGAGGCCATCGAATACACCTTGCACCTCTCGAGCGCGGTCAAAGTGCACCAGCGTTGTCGGAAATTCGACCTCGCGGCGCGAAAACGCTTTGAGCTCAAACTCGTCTGCCAAACCCGACATCAGCACGCGACCGATCGAGCCGTTGGCACCTGTGATGCCAACGCGTCGTATTTTGATCATACTCACTCTCACTTGCTCCCATTCAATTCTACCTTGTAATCACCGAAAAAATAGAAGCAATGGCAATCCTATCTTGACCCTCTTTTCACCGCAGCCTACCTTAGCGCAAACAGCGTCGCCTTAATCTGCGGAGAGCCCGAAGAAGGGCCGTAACCTTCTGTCGAATTTCTACCCCAAACCAAATCGAGACGCCATGCCCGACACATCGCAAACGAATCTGCTCTACATCCACTCCGACCAGCATAGCCCTTACGTCAACGGCTGCTACGGGGACCCTCTAGTGCGCACGCCACACCTCGACGCGCTGGCCGCACAGGGCGTCGTACTCGACAATACCTACTGCCCCTCGCCCATCTGCGTGCCGTCGCGCATGTCCATGCTGTCGGGCCGCTATCCGCACGAAAACGGCGTGTGGACTAATAACCAGATCCTAGACTCTGCCATACCCACCTTCGCCCACGCCATGGGCGCCGGCGGCTATCGCCCTGTGCTGATCGGCCGCATGCATTCCAACGGCCCCGACCAGCTGCGCGGCTACGCCGAACGACTTGTCGGCGACCACGGTCCCAACCAAATGGGCGGACGCGGCGTCGACCACGGCTTCCTTTCCGGCACCGCCGGTCCCGGGCGCGTCAGCCTCGAAAAAGCCG
>JAYPJE010000043.1:0-37265 GCA_038128265.1 Gemmatimonadota bacterium | reverse complement strand
GATTTTTGATAGACGAGGGTTGCCTAATCGAAAATTCGTATATGCACCTCTACTTCCAGGCCTTTTGGCAGCAGGAGGTATTTCAGGAACACTTAAACCTCATCTTGGAATACCCATCGGAGGAGGCCGCCGAGAGGCTTTACGGAGCCAACGAAGATGACTACGTGTCGGAATATGCTGCGACAAATCCCGTAGAAGATATAGCCGAGTCTTGGATGTTTTTCGTCATATATGAAGAAGCTTCTGGGGGCAGTATAAAAGATGCGAAGGTCAACTTTTTCTACCAGTTTGACGAATTGGTTGCGGTCCGAGATTACATCAGAACTAACCTCGAGGATTCGGATAGTTTGGACGATGTTGCGACCGCTATCCAGGCCGCTTCTTGGGGCCGCATCAAGATGGATTTCGACCGTTAATTCTTAGCTTTAGGAGCAGTCCTCCCAGCGCGGGATGCTCCTAAAGCTGTGTTGCAGAGAGGCTACATGGACACAGAGCAGCGAGTGCAGAGTGCGATCGACGTCCATTGGATCGCAGAGCGAACGGCCGAATTGGTTGCGGTTCCCAGCGTAACGATGGATGAAGCGGCCGTTTGCGATCTATACGAAGAGATGCTGCGTGGCCTCGGCTTAGAAGTCGTCGTGCGCCCCGTTACGCCGGGCCGCAACAACCTCTACGTGCGCCTGCCGGGCCGGGGCGATGGGCCCTCCCTGATGTTAAACGGTCACCTTGATACCATACCCCAAGGGGCGTGCGGTCCCATGCGGCGTGCGGACGGACGCATTTACGGTCGTGGCGCCACCGATATGAAGGGGGGCATGGCCGCCGTGCTGGGTGCGGCAAAAGCGCTGTTGGAAAGCGGCGTAGCGTTGAGCGGAGATCTCTGGCTGACGGCGGTGGTAGGGCACGAAGAAACCGTGGCGAAAAAAGACGGGCCACGCGCGCTTGTAGAAGACGTGCGAAATGGCGTGCTGTCCTGCGATCGCATTCTCATCGTCGAGGGACGCGATGCGCTGTGGGTCATGAGTATGGGATCTATGGTATTTACCATCGAACTCACCTCGCCTCTGGGGGGGCGTCACACGCAGTACGTGCCCTTTGCCGAAAATCCAATACGCTGTGTTGGACAGCTAATCGATCGCCTCCTTCAGCTGCAGCAGGTGCTGGATGTGGAAGCGATTCATCCCCTTGCAGGAGCCGAGCGCGTCGATTTGGGGCAGGTGCACGCCGGCGATTATTTCAATCGCACGCCGGTGCAGGCGATGCTGCAGGGCACGCGGCGTTGGGCGCCAGGACAGTGCGCTGAGGAGGTCTTGGACGAACTGCGTGCTCTGGTCGATGACGTAGCCAAAAGCGGGGGGCTCGCAGGCCAGGTATATATGGAGCACGAGCGTGAGCCGTTCGAAACGCCCACCGACGACGATGCCGTGCAAGCCGTGGTGGCTGCGCACGAACGGGTCGCCGGCGGGTCGCCCGAATACGTAGGGATGCGCATCGTCGGCGATGCCAATATATACGTGCACGGAACGGGCATTCCCACGTTCTATTACGGGCCTTCAAATGAGACGGCGCACGCCGACGTAGAGTGGGTTGACGAACGACGTCTCGGTGAGGCGGCCAGCGTCTACGCATTGGCTGCTATGCGCTATTGCGGTATTGCATAGGGCGTGGATCGTTGCGCCAACCGTACTGCACCGTTAGATTGTGTAAGGATTCTTTGAACGGAGGAAAGAGCGAGTTATAATGGAGAACCAAGCTGTACAAGCCAAACTGCAGGCCCAGGGCGAAGAATTAGAGGCCATAAAAGAGATGTTGAAGATTAAAATTGACGGGGATTGGGACGAGGATATGATCGGCACGGCCTTTGATAACTTAGAGGCGCTGCTGTGCGGAGACGTGGCCGAAGAGCCCTCTTCTTCCCGGCCAAAGCGCAATGCGCCACAGCAGCGGCGCCGGCGCCGGCGCTGAATTGATTCTGGCGAAGTGTAAAAGGGGCTGTCCTACAGGGGCGGCCCCTTTTGCGTTTCTGCTGGGATTCCGTGTCTATGGCAATTGATCTCGATAGAGTGCGCGGTGAATTCCCCGCGTTAGAAAACGTTGTCTGGTTTCAAAACGGCGGCGTTAGCATTACTCCGCTGCCCGTTGCACGCGAGCACGCCGAGCGGATGCAAGAGCTGCTCGAGCGCGGCCCCATGCACATCGCCTTTCCGGAAGAAGAATACCCGCGGCGTGCGCACAGCATGGAGGTGCTGGCCAACTTTTTTTCCTGCGATGTGAGCGAGCTGGCGCTGATGCGCGGCGTTAGTGAAGCCTTCCAAACGGTCCTGCGCGGCTTGGATTGGAGCGCAGGGGATCGCGTGCTGATAAGCGAGGACGAAGAGGCCGCCTTGCTGCTGCCGCTCCTACACCTGCGCGACGTTTGCGGAATTGAGGTGGTAAAAGTGGCGCTCGTGGCCGATCCGCAGGAACAGCTCGCGCTCTTCCGGAGGGAAATGGACGAGCGCACGCGTTTGCTGGCCGTGAGTCACGTCACGACCGACAGAGGGTTCCGCCTGCCGGTAGAGCCTCTGTGCGTCGAGGCACGCGCCCGCGGCATATTGAGCTTTGTCGATTTGGCCCATTCGGCAGGTTTATCTCCGCTATCGCTGCGGGCGATCGGCTGCGACTTTGCCGGCTTGTTGTCCTACAAGTGGATGTATGCGCCGTATGCTGCCGGCGCGCTCTTTGTGCGCAGCGAGATGCTGGACGTGCTGCAGGTGCGCTACGCGGGGGGGCGATCGCAGGCGGCGTTGGACTTTGAACGCGATACCTACCGTTTGCGCGACAGCGCCGAGCGCTTCCAATACGGTCCGTGGTCGTGGCCCCTAGTGCACGCCTGGGCGCGATCAGCTGCATATCTGCAGTCGATTGGCCTACCGGCGATAGAGCAGCGCACGCAGGAACTGGCTGCTTTTCTAAAAGAGGGTTTGGCGGATTCCGGTGCCGAGCTATACACGCCAACAGGTGCAGAATCCTCGGCTGCACTCGTCAGTTTTGGTTACGATGGAATAGCTGGCAAGGACCTGTGCACTGCACTGCGCGCGCGTTGGAATATTGTCGTAAAGGCTCTTCCGCACGGCCGCGAAGGACTGCGTGCGAGCATAACATTTTTTCAATTAGAAGAAGAAATTGATGCGCTGTTAAACGGACTGCGCGTTCTTGGCAAGGAGAATAGGTCGCTATGAACATATGCAAAGTCGAGGCGATTCAGATCGAGACGCCGCGCTTTTACGGCCACGTATCAGGTCACCTATTGGTCAAGGTGCACGTTGACAGTGGGCCCATAGGGTGGGGGGAGGCTTCCGATAGCCGCGCACAGGACGTGGCGGCTGTCGTGCAGCAGTACAACGATTTGCTTGTGGGACAGGATGCGCGCAATATCACGGAGATCAATGAACTGCTGCGCTCGCATCGCTTTGGATCCAGCGTCAGCGATATGCATTTGGCGTCGGCGATCGATCTGGCGCTATACGATCTCAACGGCAAGGCGCAGGGCGTGCCGGCGTACCAGCTACTCGGCGGGAAGTGCCGTGACAAGCTCTATTGCTGTTATCCAATCTTTGGCTGGCAGGTGCGCGATGATTTTGAGCGCGCCGCCTCCTATCTGCAGCGCCTGGTTGACTTGGGCCACCACCTATTTCGCTACTATGTATCGGGAGATAGCGCACTGGACGATCGCTTTCTGAGCGAGGTTAAGTCGCGCTGGGGAGAGGCGATCAAACTCAAGTCGCTCGATTTTTCCGGCCGCTTTCGCGACTGGGAGGATGTGCTGCGCTACGGTATGGCGCTGCGACACCACGATCCATATCACTTTGAACAACCCTCGCGCGACATGCGTGTCTCCGCCCAGTTTACCAAGCGCGTAGATCTGCCCGTTACCTGGCATATTCACAGTTTGCAGCAGGGATATGAGGCGATTGACAGCGGTGCTTGCACGGCCTTTAACGTCGCCTGCGTGGCAGCCGGGCCAACGCATATTCGCCGCCTATTTGCCCTGGCGGAGTCCGCCGGTTTTCGCTGCCTGATCGGCACCGACCAGGAGTCAACGCTCGGCGTGTCGGCACAGGTCAGCGTCGGTGTCTCCATGCCCAACCTGGGCTTGCCCTGCGATCCGATGGGGCCCGTGCTCTATACGGCATCGCCCGCAAAAGAGCGCGTGCGCGCCGAGGGAAGCTATTTGTATCCCTTTGAGGGGCCAGGTTTGGGGGTAGAAATCGACGAGGAAAAGCTGCGTCAGCTAACCGTTGCCAGCGCCTGATGGGTGGGCTGAGTGAGGCGCAGTCGCGCCATTTCTACCGGTCCGGCTTTGCGCTGGTAGCCAATCCGCTGTCCGGCGCTGAGATGGCGGAGATTGACGCTCGCCAGCGGGCCATTGAGCCAGAGTGGGAGCGGGCTGACCTGCCGGATCATTTTAACCGCTCGGCCTGCCAGTTTCTGATGATGGGCGAATTGCTCCTGCGCCAGGTAGAGCGTCCGGATCTGTTGGCGTGGGCGCGCAGCCTGCTGGAATGCGACGAGATCCATATCGGTGCCTGTGGCCTGGGCGATGCTTCAAAAATAATAAGCTCTGACGGTCGCCCGCAGCGGCAGGTGCATTGGCACGCCGATGGTGGGCCCGATGTGGCACAGGTTGCCCTGCGCACGGCCCTCGATCCACACGGGTCTGACAACGGCCCGCTGCGCATACTGCCTGGCAGCATGGGGCGCCCGAGCGAGGACGTGCGCGAGGAGTTGAGGCAGCTCGAACTGGCGACAGGCGCTTGCAACGATGAGCCAGACTTGCTCTTTGCGCGCCACCCACACGAGGTCGAAGTGCACTTGGATCCGCGCTGGATGCTGGTGTGGAATCCGAGCACCTGGCATGCAACGGGCGTTAAGACAGCGGTTGGTCGACGGCGCGCTATGAGTTGGAACTACTTTCCTGCCGGGGGGCGCAAAAGGGATAGCGAGGCGTTAAAATATATATTTGCAGAGGAGTGGCCGAAGTGGTCTTTGGAGCGCCAGCGCCTCTGGGGACTGATCGATTAAACGGCTTGCAAAAGACTCAGTAGGGCGCTTATCAACGATGGCCGACGCCGAAGAGCGCGATAGATACCGCCCGTCTATGATTGCCGCCCTGCCCAACGAGCATCCGCGTTCGGGCATGGCATTTAATGCCTCCGACAGTAACGGAAAGATCGTCCAGTTGTACGATAGGATGAAAGCGGAAGCGTAGGCGATGGAGTTGATGGATGTATAGCGGCGCGGTGGTTGTCTACCACGCCGCTTTTTTATGCGCTGCCAAAGGCGTTGTATGGCTCCCGGATATACCCCATTTTAGGGGCGGGATAGACTGCTTGGGGGTATCCGATGGGTAGACCACATTCTTTAGACTAGGAGATATTGTATGGCCACGCGCGAATTGGGTTCCCAGGGGCTGCGCTGTGCGCTGGGTGGTGCTATGGGCGATTATATGCGCGCTGTGACGCAGCAGTGGATGCTGGTCGCACCGCGTGCCAATCCCGCTATGCTCGATATGTTTCGCGACCGCGATCGCCGACCCTATCGCAATATGGTGCCTTGGGCGGGTGAGTTTGCCGGCAAGTATTTGACCAGCGCCGTGCAGCTGCTGCGCCTGACCGACGATAGCGCCCTGCGCGCTTGCGTGAAAGAATTTGTCGACGAACTGCTGGCGTGCCAAGCCGAGGACGGCTATTTGGGACCGTGGCCCGCCCGCTATCGACTGCGCGGCACGGCGCCCAACGTCGGGGGTAAGAAGGGGCCGACGTGGGATGCCTGGGGACATTATCACATCGCCCTTGGCCTGCTTCTATGGAACGAGCACTGCGGCGACGCGGAGGCCCTGCGCGGTGCCGAGCGCATCGCCGATCTGTTCTGCAAAAAGTTTCTCGGTCGCAAACGCCTGCGTCTGGTTGATACGGGCAGCACGGAAATGAACCTCGCCATGGCGCACGCGCTGTGCCTGCTCTGTCGGCGAAACGGGAAACGGCCCTATCTCGACTTAGCGCTACAGATTGTCGAGGAGTTCGCCGCGACCGATGGGGAGGGAAATCCCCTGGCCGGCGACTACCTAAATCAGGCGTTGGGCGGCGTCGAGTTCTTTCAAACGCCCAAGCCGCGCTGGGAGAGTTTGCATCCGATCATGGCGCTGGCCGAGCTCTACTGGATAACGGGTGAAGCGCGCTATCGCCGCGCATGCGAACAGATATGGTGGAGCATAGTGCGGCTGGACCGCCACAATAACGGCGGTTTTTCCTCCGGCGAGCAGGCGCAGGGCAACCCCTACCATCAGGGAGCGATTGAGACCTGTTGCACGATCGCCTGGATGGCTTTTTCGGTCGAAGTGCTGAAAATGACGGGCCATTCCGTGGTCGCCGACGAATTGGAGCTTTCGCTGCTCAACTCGGGGCTGGGTCTGCACTCACCCAGCGGGCGCTGGGTTACCTACAACACGCCCATGGACGGCGTGCGCAGGGCGAGTGCACACGACATCGTCTTTCAGGCGCGCGAGGGCAGCCCCGAGCTCAACTGCTGTAGCGTCAATGGTCCGCGTGCGCTGGGGTTACTCGGCGACTGGGCCTTGCTCGGCGACGGCGAGGCCGTATTTCTCAACTGGTACGGTTCGGGCGAAATGGAGATTGCCGTGCGCCGCGGTATCAAGGTGCATCTGCGCCAGGAGACGGACTATCCGCATTCGGGCCGCGTGCGCCTGCACGTTGCACCCAGCAAGGCCAGCGAATTTGCGCTCAATCTGCGCGTGCCACACTGGTCGATGCGCACGCGCGTGCGGGTAAACGGTGCGTCGGTGCGCGGCGCTAGAGCCGGAGCATACCTGGTTGTTGAGCGACGCTGGAAACGGGGGGATTGCGTCGAAATAGACCTCGATATGTCGCTGCACTACTGGCTGGGTCAGCGAGAGTGCCGCGGCAAGGCATCGCTCTACCGCGGTCCGATTCTCCTGACCTATGACCGGCGCTTTAACGAGATTGATCCACCGCAAATTCCTCCTCTGGCCATGGACGGCCTGCGGGTGCGCGCCAAGCGCCTTGCTGGCGTCCAGGTGGCGGTCGAAGTAAAGGCAGCCGATGGACGTGCGCTGACCCTGTGCGACTTCGCCAGCGCGGGTTCGGGTGGAGCGCCCTATCGGTCCTGGCTCAGGGTGCGCGGGGGGCGTTCGACGCCGTTTACAGTGCGCACGCCGCTGCGCAGTGGGAGGATACAGTCGTGAACGATGCCCAGCGCATAGCGCGTTCACTGGCTCTGTACCGCCGCGCTAAGGAGCACATTCCCGGGGTCGCCCAGCTCATCAGCCGGCGACCGACGCGCGCGGCCTTTGGTGTCAGCCCTATCTACGCCGAGCGCGCCAAGGGATGCCGTATCTGGGATGTCGATGGCAACGAGTATATCGATTGGCACAGCGGCGTAGGGCCCATTGTGCTTGGCTATTGCGATGACGAAGTCGATGCGGCCGTGTGCGCGCAGATGGCGCGCGGTACGGTCTCTAGCCTGCTGGATGAAAATCAGGTGCTGTTGGCCGAAGAGTTGGTTCGGCTCATTCCGTCGGCAGAAATGGTGCGTTTTTGTAAGGGAGGCGGTGAGGCCTGTGCGATTGCCGTGCGCATAGCCCGCGCCCATAGCGGGCGCGACAAGGTGCTCTTTTGTGGCTATCACGGTTGGCACGACTGGTATTTGGCGGCGAATTTGGGGGGCGAGCACCTGGCAGGCCATCTGTTTAACGGCATAGAGCCACTGGGCGTACCGCAAGCCCTAGAGGGGACGGCCCTGCCCTTTACCTATGGCGACCTATCCGAATTGGAAGGGCTCCTGCAGGTGCACGGCAGCGACGTGGCGTGCATTATAATGGAGCCGATGCGCAGCACGGAGCCGCCGGATGGTTATCTGCAGGCCGTGCGTGCACTGGCCGATCGGCACGGCGTCCTGTTGGTCTTCGACGAGGTGTCGTCGGGTTTTCGCGTCGCCTTGGGTGGTGCGCAGGAGTATGTCGGTGTCACGCCCGACTTGGCCGTCTTTGCCAAAGCCATTTCCAACGGCTATCCGCTGGGCGCCGTTGTGGGGCGGCGTAGCTGTATGGCCGCTGTAGAACGCCTGTTTATATCTAGCGCCTATTGGGACGACGCCGTCGGCACCAGCGCGGCACTGGCGACGCTGCGCGCGCTGGAGGAGCGCGACGCCGTTGCCCATTTTCGCCGGATAGGAGGCCTTTTTAGGGAGCAGATTAATGCGGCTGCCCAGCGCGTGGGAGCGCCTGTCGAATGCGCTGGCTGTGCCGCGCATCCGACTATTCGCTTTGCCATTGAGGAGCCAGGCCTGCTCAAAAAGGTGCAGACCCTATTTGTGCAGGAAAACGCCCGACGTGGCGTGCTGTTGGCCACAGGGCTGTTTCTCAATTGGTCGCACGACGAGGAAGCGGTAGAAAAAACGGCGTCTGCGGTAGGTGAGAGTTTAGCCGTTATTGTGCAGGCGCTGGATGCGGGGCAGGTCGATGCGGCTCTCGTCAGTCCCGTGCAGGAGGAGCTCTTTCGCCGCCAGGTAGACTAAGGCGCTGCGGAGAGAGTTCGGCAAAAGCGTCGATTATGCGCGGATAAAATAGGGCGAAGCGCGGATATACTGCGCGGCTTGACTCATATTCCGCTAGGCGTTCGCTTAGGGTATGCACGTAGCGAAAGCCGCGCTGCGAGTCGTCGCGCAGGGCGCGGTTGCGCTCTTCCACACCCATAAACTGATCGTGCAGGCGGGCGGTGACGGCGCGTATGACGTGTTCGTTGGCGCAGTCCAGCCAGCGCGTATAGCCCAATCGCTGCATGGATTCGGCGATTGGCAGATAGAGCTCGGCGTGGGACAGCAGGGAATCGCCGTGAGCGCGGACTAAATCGTTGGTGAAAGCGTGGCTGAATTCGTGCCAGACCAGCTCCAATAAATGGGGGCGCGGGCCGTAGGTGGGGCGGCCATAGCGCGTGCCGGTTGGGCCGAGTAGCGTGTAGACATCATAGGGCCCCCCTGGGCGACCGATATGCGGCCCAAAGCCGCCGTGGTGCAGCAGAGGGCTGAGAATGAGGTGGTAGCTTATCTGGCGGGTGCCGTAGTAGGCTTCGACCGCGGCGATGGGATCGTGGTCGCCAATAAGGTGGCGCACGTCCTTTTCCAAATCCCCAAAGAGTCGCTGCTGGTCGTCGTAAAAGCGCATAAAGGCCGTCTGTTGGGCGAAGCTGCGCAGAGCAGAGACAAAGGCGTCGAAGTTTTCGGGTCCGCTAAAGGCGGCATATATGGAAGGTGGCAGGGGGAACGTCTCTTCTAATTCGGGCGGGTCGGAGAGGTAGAGCATGGCGGCCGGATAGGCATCTGACCAGCCCGTGCTGATGCTGAGAGCGCGGAATAGATGCACGGCCCGATGGTCGATATGGGACGAAAAGCGGTTGAATACAACGCGTGCGTAGTGTGGGTGATAGGGAGTGAGAAAGGGATAGCCGCTCAGCAGCTGTATCGTCGTGAGCAGCTCGATGCGCGGGTCTGTGCCGACGTGCAGCGAGCTGGCGCGAGTGGGCACGGACAGAAGGAGTAGTAGGGGGAAGAGGAGACAGGCCAGGCGTATGGGATGGCGATTCGCCTGTGCCGGAGGGCATCCGGCGCAATTTTCCGCGCGTATCGCAAACGACGATAGCGCGCGCGCATGGGGTTTCAGCGGGGCGTTACGAATTCCAACTGGGGCTGCTGCCGCCGTTACTGCTGGGAGATGGAGCTGGCGCGTTGGCTGTCGGCGCCTCGGCGCTCGGTCCTTCACTGCCATCACCGCCCTGTGGGTGGGTGCCGTGCAGAGCTTCCTTGAGCTGTTTGCCGGGCTTGAAATGGGTCTTGCGGCGCGCCGGCACATAGACGACCTCGCCTGTGCGCGGATTGCGCGCGGCCGGTTTGGGCTTGGTATCCTTGACTTCGAGTACGCCGAACCCCCTGATTTCAATGCGGTTACCCTCAATCAATGTGTCGCGCATCGCCTCGAAAAGACTGTCCACCATCTGCAGGGTAAGGTTGTTTTTGCAGCCGATGGAATCTGCCACAGCGCGGGCGAGATCTTTTTTGGTAACAGTTGCCACGGAAAACCTCTCGCTGGATCGGAGTGAAGGCGCTCTCGCACGGAGCGGAGATGGCCGGCGCTCTATCCCGCGATGGGGAGATCGCTGTTAGGCCATATAAGATGTTGTGTTTACTGTGACTTGAATTATACGAAATCTCTGCTGTGAATCAAGGAAAAAATTGGGATGTGGATGCGTATGCAAAAAGAATGCGCACGGGGGAGGAGGCGCAGTATGGCGTAGGGTCATCTGGGCGCAATCCGCATCGTTGGGGTTGAGGGGGCGTTCGGATGGAGGGGCACCGCTTCGAGAAAATGAAAAGGGAGCCGCCCCCGATTTGTCATTTGGCAGCGGCCTGATGGCGGGCGTAGCAGGGGGCGAATCGCTTGCGCCAATGCGCTCCCTGTGAATAGATTACAAGTCGTTATGTGGATTGAACATCGCAATGAATAGAGCGGTGGCTGAGAGGGCCGATTCGGCCCGTCCGCGCGGGCGCATCCGGCAGAAACTCGTGCTCAGCTTTGTGCTGTTGGTCATGGTATTGGTGGGCACGTCGGGCTGGGCGCTCGTCGAACTGACGCGGCGCAATCTCGAGTGGCAGATGCGGGCGCATCTCATGTCCACCGCCCAGATGGTTGGCTCGGGTATTTCGGGAGACGTGCTGCGCGTATTGGCCCCAGGGTGGGAACAGTCCGGGGTATATCGCACGCTCGTGGCCAAACTGCGGCGCGCAAAAGAAGTGGTGGGAGCGCGACGAATCTACGTCTTTGACCGTTTGGATCGCAGTTTGCTCGATACGGAGGGGGTGCCGATCGGGCAGAAATACCACCACATCCGCATACGCGATCGCAGCGAAGTGGAGCGCGCGCTCAGCGGCGAGGTCACCTATTCGGTGCTGTTCTTTACCGACGACGACGTGGCCTATATGACGGGTTATGCGCCCGTTTACGACCGCGGCGAAGTCGTGGCTGCGGTCGGCATAGACATCGGAGCTGGTTTTGTCGACTCAATCCACGTCTTTACGCGTTCGGTGCTGATTTTCGCCCTGCTTAGCGCCTTGTTAACCATTGCCGTAGCATGGGGGATGGCGCTAAAGTTGACGCGGCCCATCCAGCAGTTGGTGGGCGCGGCTCGGGCGATCGGCCAGGGCAAAATGGAGCAGCAGGTTGCCTCGACTAGCGACGATGAAATCGGTTATTTGGGCGAGGCGATGGAAGAGATGCGGCGCAAGCTGGTCGCGCGTGATGCCCAGCTACGTCAGATGCTTGGAGGCGTTGCTCATGAGATACGTAACCCACTGGGCGGCATTGAGATATACGCGGGACTTATAGCAGAAGATTTGCCCGATGGTGACGAGCGCAAGGAGCATATCCTAAAGGTAATACAGGAGGTGCGCAAGCTCGATCGGGTCATTTCAGAATTTCTCAGCTTTGCGCGCCCTGCCCCACCGGTGGCCGAACGCGTTGGCGTGGCGGCATTGGTCGGCGACGCCGCTTTTCTGCTGGCGCCCGACATGGAGCGCGCCGCCGTAACGTGCCGTCGGGAAATAGATGCCGACCTGTCGATATATGCCGATCCGGAACAGATCAAGCGCATGTTATTCAACCTGATGAAAAACGCGGTGCAAGCCATGCGCGATGGGGGCACATTAACCGTTGCCGCCCATGCCCAGGGCGATGCCGTATGCATTGAAGTTGTCGACGATGGACCCGGTATGCCCACCGATGTGCGCGCTCGGCTATTCGAACCGTTTTTCACGACAAAAGAACAGGGGTCAGGGCTTGGTCTGGCGGTGGTGTCGCAGACGGTTAACGACAACGGAGGGCGCATCGAATTGGAGAGCGACGAGGGCCAGGGAACGGTGTTCAAGATTTTTCTGCCCACTGTTCCTCCGGTGCGCTCGGATAGCGAGGGCGACCAGTAGATGAGTCACATTTTGGTCATAGATGACAACGAAACGCTGGGCAGCGGCCTCGTGCTCATGCTCGACCGCATGGGCCATCAGGGGGCGGCTACCACGAGCGGGGCTGCCGGGGTCGAGTATTTGCGCGCCCAGCGCTGCGATCTAGTCATCACCGACTACCGCATGGACGAGATGGATGGCATGCAGGTCTTAGAGCAGGTCAAGGCGCAGTGGCCGGATACCGATGTAATGCTCATGACGGCCTTCGGGACGATTGAAATTGCCGTCGAGGCGATGAAGTGCGGGGCCATCGACTTTATCACCAAGCCCTTTCCGCATGAGGCGCTGCGCTTGAAGGTCGAAAAGATCTTGGAATACCGCAGCGCGCGGCGCGAACGCGAGCGTTTGGGCGAGGAAAATCGATACCTGCGCGAGGAAATTGGCGGGCGCTACAACTTTGGCGAAATCGTAGGAGATTCCGCCCTTATGCGGCAGGTCCTCTCGACGGTGCAGAAGGTAGCGGCCAGCGATTCGTCGGTGCTCATCTACGGCGAGAGCGGCACGGGCAAGGAGCTGGTCGCGCGCGCCTTACACTACCAGAGCAATCGGCGCGAAGGCCCCTTCGTAAAGGTCAACTGCGGAGCTCTGCCCCACGACTTGGTCGAAAGCGAACTCTTCGGGCACGAAAAAGGCGCATTTACCGGCGCCGTACGCCAGAAAAAGGGCAAGTTCGAGCTGGCAGAAGGGGGAACGATCTTTCTCGACGAAATTGGCGACGTTCCCATGGATACGCAGGTCAAGCTGCTGCGCGTGCTGCAGGAGCGCCAGTTTGACCGCGTGGGCGGCGAGCAGACGCTCGAGGCCGACGTGCGCGTCGTGGCGGCGACCAACCGCGCGCTGCGCGAGATGATGGTCGAAGGCACTTTTCGCGAGGACCTGTTCTATCGGCTAGAAGTCATTCCGCTGCGCCTGCCCCCGCTGCGCGAGCGCAAGGACGACGTGCCGCTGCTGGTGGCGCATTTTATGGAAAAAAAATGTGGGGAAATGAATATACCCCTCAAGCGTCTACATGGGGAGGCACTGCAGGCGCTGGGCCACTATCCGTGGCCAGGTAATGTGCGCGAGCTTGAAAACGTCATCGAGCGCACGATCGTTCTATCGGACGGCGATGAAATTGCCCTGCAAGATGTGCCGCTGACGCTCGAAGAAGAGCGCACCGGTGTCTCGCCCTTCGAAAACACGCCGCAGAATGGGGGCGCAGCAGGTGGAGATACCCTCTCGCTCAACGAGCGCATGGATCAGATGGAGCGCGACCTGATCGTTCGCGCCATGGACGAAGCTGGACACGTAAAGACGCGTGCAGCGGAACTGTTGGGCATAAAGACCAGCGCACTTTACTACAAATTGGAAAAATACGGCATAGGCTAAATGGCATACGCATGGTTTGTTCTGGCGGTGTACCTTCTGGTGCTGGCGCTTCCTCGCTTTTGCAGCGGTGATGCCAGTCGGATTGGTTTGCTGCGCTCCGAATGGCGTCAGGCCAGTGCCGTGCGCGATTCGCTGGAGGAGCAGCGTCGCCGCATCATGGCCCAGTCGGAGGACTTATCGACGCATATCGATAGTTTAAAGATGGTTGAGGTCGACAACGAAGAGCTGCATCCAGCGCTGCGCTCGTCGATGGTATTGGTGCAGAGCCTCGTTCTATTGGACCGCTCGTTGGATGCGGCGCGGACGCGTGAAGACAGTTTGCTCGAGCAGCTTCGCCTGGGATACGATTGGGAAATAGGCGTGCTGATTCAGCAGTTGCAGGATCGCCCGGACGAGGGGTTGCTGACGCAGCTAATGGTGTATCAGGAAGCGCGCGAAGCGCTGGGGGCACGCACCTCGGAGACCATATTAAACTACGATGAAGGCATGGCGATTGGCCCAGAAGACGGGCCGGAAGAAATTCGCCAAAAGCTCGAGCTAATGAAAGACCTCGAAGAGAACTTGCGCAGTGAAGCGCACGAGGTATCGGGCCACCTGCACAAGCTGGAGGAAGAATATCGCCTGCGCGCAGCGATGCGCTCTTTTGTCGGCGAGGCATACCGCGTCGAGCCGCCGCCGGCCGGCAGTCGCGGCGCCCTGCGAGCGGCTGCGGGTGCCGCGGGCAGCACTGTGGCAACGACGTCGCTGGCAGCGACCCTGATGCGTGGAGCGGAAGGAGGTCAACTTATCGTCGTTGAACAGCTATCCAGCGACCGCGTGCTGCTGGAGATCCACAAGTGCAAGGCGCGCCAGCAGGAGATTGACGAGCTGATCGCCGTGGTGCGCGCCCGCGCAGAGGCCTTCCAGCGCCATTTGCAAGAAATGTTTGAAGTGGAGCCGGGAAACTAAGCGTGGGGCGTGCCGCCATCGTCGGGGAATTCGGTCCCGCGCGCCTGCTGACGCGTGCGCGTGTGTTCGGCGCGGAGGGCCTCTTTTAGCAGGTCATGGGCCGGCCACGGGTCAATTTGACCACAGCTGAATAGGTCGGCGGCGGCAAAGCGCCGCTCGGGCCAGGTGTGAATGGCCAGGTGGCTTTCGCGCAGGGACAGCACGCCGCTGATCCCCTGGGGGGCAAAGCGGTGGAACGTAGCGGACAATACGTGGGCCGAAGCCGCCTCGGCGGCGCGCCGTAGCTGCGTCTCCATATACTCGGCATCGTCGAGCAAGTGCCCGTCGCAGCCGTAAAAATCCATTAACAGGTGTTGGCCAAGTGGTTTCATTGGGTTCTGCTCAAGACGAGGAGTGCAATCTCGGAAGGAGCGCCCAGGCGCAGTGGCGGCCCCCAATAGCCGCTGCCACTGTGAACGTAGAGCCAGGTCGATTCGTGGCGATGCAGGCCGGCCAAGTAGGTTTGCTGTAAGGGCACTATGTATTTCCAGGGAATAAACTGGCCGCCGTGAGTGTGTCCGGACAGCTGTAGGTGGGCGCCGCGCGCTGAAAACACACTGCGCGGCTGATGCGCCAGTAGCACGACCAGGTCGGCCTGCGGTGCGCGATCTAGTGCGCCTTGCGGATCGGAGCGATGGTCGGCAAGCATACCCCCGGCGCTGTGGTCCGTGATGCCGACGATGGCGATGTGTGCGCCGAGGTGTTCTATCTGGCAGCTGTCGTTGAGTAACACGCGGAAACCGAGGCGTTCGGCTTGGGCAATCCAGTCGTGCACGCCAGAATAATACTCGTGGTTGCCGGTAACGGAGAACAGACCGAGCGGGGCGCGGAGTTCCTGCAGCGGTGCGACGTCCTCGGCCAAGCGCTCGACGGGTCCGTCCGCCATATCGCCGGTGAAGACGATGATATCCGGCTGTAGCGCGTTGGTGCGCTCGACAATGCGGCGCACGAAATCGCCCTTTATCGTCGGGCCAACGTGCAGATCGCTGATCTGGGCGATGCGCAGGCCATCGAGTTCGGCCGGCAGGCCGTCGATGGGAACCGTGACCCGGCGAACGGCGGGCGTGCGCCGGGCCTGATAGAATCCCCACGACGCCGATAGCACAGACAGGCCGAGCGTTGCCGCATCGAGCAGGTTGTGCGGAAAGGGGAGCACAATGTCGCTTAGCTCCAAGGCAATCCCCACCAGGTCGCGCAGCAGGAATAGGCTGGTCAATACAACGAAAAATCCCAGACCGCCGTAGGCTACCCAGCAGTAGGCATCGCCCAAGCGGCGGAATGTCGGATGCTCGCGCATGCGCGCGGCCAGCAGAGGAGAAAGGGCTAGGGCACATACGGTCACGGTGCCCAAGGCACTCCACGGCGTGGGCAAATAGGCGAGGAGCCGCCAGCTGCCGTAGCCGTATACGAGCAGGAGCATCGAGAGTGCGATGGGATAGAACATAGTGGGTTGTATTGGTCTGTTTTGCCGTGTGAAGAAAAGTTAATTCTATGAGACGCTCCTTGCCAAAGCAAGGTCGTATGAGAAAGGAGGCGGCCGCATGGCTGCGCTACACAGAATGGGATTTGCGGCGCTGGTGTTGTGGGCCAGCGCCGGCTGGGGTGCAGACCCCATGCGAACGCTTGAGGTGTTTGGAGAAGGGCAGGTTGAAGTAGTGCCCGATATTGCCTATGTACAGGTGGGCGTGACTACCGTCGCCGAAGACGTCGCGCAGGCGGCAGGCCAAAATGCGGAGCGGGTAGAGCGCGTGCTGGCAGCCGTGGCCGACGCCGGCGTGGACCAGCGCGATATGGCGACGGGGCATTACTCCGTCTCGCTGGATCGCTCCTACGGTGAGCGCGAGCGGGACGGAGAGGCGTATCGAGTTAACAATATGGTGGAAATTGCCATTCGCGACCTGTCGCGCATCGGTCGCGTTATGGGCGCGGCCATGGCTGGCGGTGCCAATGAGATGCGCAGTCTGCGCATGGAGCTAGAGGACCCGCGTCAGGCTCTGGTCGCGGCACGCCAGCTGGCGGCCCAGGATGCGCGAGAAAAAGCCGAGCAGCTCGCTGCGCTGCACGGAGCGCAGCTAGGGGCTGTGCTGGAAATCGCCGAAGAGGGCGGTGGCGGCATGGCACCACTGGTAAAAATGATGGCATCAGAAGCGCATTCGCCACCCATTCGCACGGGCACCCAGCGCCTGGGCGCGCGTCTACGCGTCGTTTATCAGCTTTTCTGAGGGAGAGAGCCAATGGAGCTGGACTACCTGCCGCAGATGCCGGCCAATATGGACTATCGCATTGGCGTGTGCGGTGCCGGCGGCATCGTCAACGGCGCCCATCTACCGGCTTACCGCAAAGCGGGATTTCGCGTCGAGTGCATATACGACGTCGACCGCGCCCGTGCCGAAGAGACGGCGGCGCGCTTTGAGATACCTCGGGTTTGCAGCGCGCCCGAAGAAGTAGCCGATGGCTGCGACATCGTCGACGTTGCCGTGCCTGCCTGGGAAAACGAGCGGGTGGTCGATGTGCTCGTCGAGGCCGGGGTAGCCCTGCTGGTGCAGAAGCCGCTGGCCGAAGACTGGGAGACGGTCATGCGCATCGTGCGGCGCATTCGCAGCGGCGCCAAACCGGCCGCGGTCAACCAGCAAATGCGCTGGGAACCCGGCGTGCGCGCCTGTCGCCGCTTGCTCGATTCCGGTGCGTTAGGGACGCTCTACAATATGGACTTTCACATCTATGTCGATACGCCGTGGAATATGTGGGGATGGCTCAAAGAAAAAGAGACAATCGAGGTTCTCTACCACTCGATTCACTATCTCGATGCGATTCGCTATGTCACCAATAGCCAGCCTCTTTCGCTCTACAGCAGCGGAGCCCAGCGACCCGGCTACGATGCAGCTGGCGAGACGCGCACGTGCACCCATCTCGTATTTGCCGGCGACCTGCGCGCTACAGTGCAGTGCAATCACCACGTCGAGTGGGGTCGCCCGGGCCAGCAAAGCGAGTTTCGCATCGACGCGACAGACGGCATGGCCGTGCGGCGCCTGGGTCTGCTGTTGGACTATCCGACCGGCGCACCCGATGCGCTGCGCTACATTACCCGCGGTTCGGGTGAATGGAGCGAAGTGGAGTTTGGAGAAACGTGGTTTCCCGATGCCTTTGTCGGTCCAATGAGTTCGCTGATGCGAGCCCTTGGCGGCGAGATCGAACGGCCGGAAACAGACGTCGAGGACAACGTGCATACGCTGCGTTTAGTCTTTGCCGCCTATGAGTCGATGCGCACGGGAAGAGCCATCGACTTGGAAGACGCATCTTGGCAGCTATAACAGACCGTTAGGGGAGAGGGATATGAACGACAACGAGAAATACTTATTCGATTTGCAGGGCTATATCGCAGTGCCCAATGCGCTTGACGCGGGACAGCTCCAGGTACTCAATGCCGTTTTGGACGAACATATCGACAGCGAGTGCAGCAGCGAAGATACGTCGCATCGCTTTGGCGGTCTGCTAGCGTGGGGCAAGCCCTACCGCGACCTGCTGGATAACGCCCCCATAGTGCCCTATTTGGAAGTGATTCTGGGCGATAAGTTTCGCTTGGACCACGTCTATGCCGACCTCATACGCAGCGGCAACAGTCCCATTGGCGCCAGCTTACACGGTGGGGGCGCGCCGTTTGATCCCTCGCAGTACTACCATTTCCACGGTGGGCAGATGTACAATGGACTCACTGTAGTGGCTTATAACTTAGCCGATGTCGGTCCCGAGGACGGTGGTTTCGGCTGCGTGCCCGGTTCGCATAAGAGCAACTATCGCTTTCCGGGAGAGTGGCGCGATATGGCTGCAGAAATCCAGCCCTGCGTACAGCGCGTAACGGGGCCGGCGGGCACCGCGGTTATTTTTACCGAGGCATTGACGCACGGTGCGCTTCCTTGGACGGGCAGCGGCGAACGGCGCACCGTATTTTTCAAATACAGCCCGCATCCCATATCGTGGTCGGCGCGCTATTTTGACGAGGAAGAGTACGAGGGGTTGAGCGAACGTCAGCGCGCTATTCTAGAACCGCCCAACGCGCGCTATGCGCGCAGGCGATAGGGGATAAAAAAGAGCGCCCCGCTTTCCTCGTGGGAAGCGGGGCGCTTATTGCATAGAATCGACAGGTCTAAACGTATTCGACGATATCGGTGGGAAGGCAGTCGAGATCGCGGCAAATATTGGAGAGCGTGTAAGGATCCATGCCCTCCGCCCCTTGGTCGACGGTTTTTTTAATGTGCTGATACGTAGTCAAGTTAATATCGGGTTTGCGATCCTCTAAGATTTGTTCAATCTCTTTCTTCTTAAAGCGTATCATCTATTGCGTCCTCGCCGCGTATAGTCGGGGTATTCAAATCTGGTGGGGCGCTCGCTCTTCAGCGCGCTACAGATTATAACCTAGAGCAAGGCGTTAGTCAAAAAAGGCACCGACGGCTCATGCGTATCTTCGCCATATCCGATCTACACGTAGACTACAGTGCCAATTGGAAATGGGTCGAGGATATTTCTCAGCTCGATTACCAGGCCGATGTGCTCTTGCTCGCCGGTGATATAAGCCATGCATTGGACAAGTTGGAACGAACGCTATGCGCTCTGAAAAGACGCTTTAGACACGTGTTCTTCGTGCCGGGCAATCACGATGTGTGGGTGCGCGGCCAGTCGATAAATTCGTTGGAAAAATTCGATGCGGTATGCGCCCTCTGCAGCGCGTGCGGCGTCGAGACGACCATGGCCGAGTTGGACAGCGTGCGGATAGCGCCGCTGCTATCGTGGTACCACCGCGATTTTGATCCGCGCATCGCGGTCGACGATAGAGGCGCCCTGACTGCGTGGGGCGATTTTCGCTACTGCCGCTGGCCGGTCGATATGCAACGGCTGGACCACCACTTCAGCGCTCTTAATGCGGTGTCGCCGTGTGCGGCTAAGCCAACGGTCAGCTTTTCCCATTTTTTGCCGCGCTGGGAGCTGCTGCCCGGTCAGTCCTATCTGCGTTTCAAGGGCTTGCCGCTGGTGGCGGGGAGTCCACTGCTCGAAGAACAGGTGCGGGCGCTAGGCGCCAGCGTGCACGTGTTTGGCCACAGTCACATTCCCTGCGATATGGAACTAGACGGCGTGCGCTATATCCAGCAACCCCTAGCCTATCCGAGAGAGCGGCGCGGTCGCAGAGTAGACTTAAAACGCGTGCTCTAGATTCAACGCCTACTCGTAGCGCAGGGCATCAATCGGATTGAGCATGGCGGCCTGGCGCGCTGGGTAGATGCCAAAGCCAATGCCGACGGCAGCCGACACGCCAAAGGCCAGCGCGATGGTCCAGGGTTGGACGATGGTGCGCCAGCCGGCATAGAGCGTGATGATTTCCGGAATAGCGTAGCCGAGTATGACGCCGAGCGTGCCTCCGAGCAGGCTGACCATCAGGGACTCGACGAGAAACTGAGAGAGAATGTCTTTGCGCCGAGCGCCCAGGGCGCGGCGGATGCCGATTTCCCGCGTGCGTTCGAGCACGGAGGCCAACATGATATTCATAATCCCAATCCCGCCGACTAACAGCGAGATACCGGCGATACAGCCCATGACGACGTTAAAAATTTGCTGCGTTTTTTGGCTTTGGCGCATGAGCTCTTCGGGGATGGCGATTTTAAAGTCCTCGACGCCGCGGTGGCGTCGGTTGATAATGGAGCGTATGACGGTGGCGGCTTCGGAAAGGCTTTCGGAGTCGGCTACTTTTACGGTGACCTGCGTCAGTTCGGCCTCATCGCTGGCGAACTGAAAGCGGCGCAGAACGGTCGTCAGCGGCACGTAGATGTCCTCATCGGTATTGCGCACTTCGAGCACGCCGCCAATCTTGCCGCCGGCGGCGCCTTTGTCCTCGAGGACGCCGATTACGGTAAACCACTGGTTGCGAATCTTGACGCGCTTGCCAATGGGATCCTGAAAAAAGAACAGGGCGCGTTTGGCGTCGCTGCCCAACACGCAGACGCGGCGCGTTTCGTCCAGGTCTTCCTCGTTGAAGAATACGCCGCTGCCCAACCGGGCGCTGAGCACTGTCAGGTAGGCTGGAGTCGTCCCCACGACCATGGTATTAAAGGTATTGCTGCCGGCCAGCACCTTGCTTTTAAACTCGCGCTGTGGCGTGACGAATTCGGCCAGGGGACAAATGCGCTCAATCGCTTCGGCGTCTTCGCGGGTTAGTCCCTGCGATAGGTTGCGATCGCTGTTGATGGCTTCCTCAAACCCCTCTTCGCTTTTGTCCCAGTGCTGGACGATAATATTGCTGATGCCCATTTGGCGAATTTGCTCGAGCGATTCCTGCTTCGCTCCCTCGCCGATGGATAGCATGGCAATGACGGCGGCGACCCCAAATATAATCCCGAGCATGGTCAGCAGCGTGCGCAGCTTGTGGGAGGTCAGACCGACCAGGCTAAGGGCTGCCGTCTCGCGCAGGTTCATGCGCTAGGGCTCCCCGGCCTGATTGCCGCCGCTTGCGGTACCGCTTATGTCATCGCCGACTAGGGACGGGTCGTGCAGCGCGACGCGGTCGTCGGGTGCAAGACCGTTTTCAATAACGACGTAGTTGTCGTTGCGCTTGCCCAGCGCGACTTCGGTCTCTTCGGTCTGTCCGCCGACGAGACGGTAGACGACCGTTCGGCCATCCTTTTCAAAGATGGCATCGAGGGGGACATACAGCGGGAGTGGCGCAGAAGAAGCGATGACCTCGCTGCTGGGCGGGGGTTGGATGGAGTCAACTTTTGTCTGCGGCCGCGGAGGAATGGTTTCAATAATGACCTCGCTGGTGGCCGTCATACCCGGTTTTAAGCGTTCGTCCTGTTCGGAAATTTCGACGGTTATATCAAAGACCTTGACGTTTTTTTCGCCCTCTTTTTCGCGGCCGAGAGTGGCGATGCTCGAGATTTTGCCCGTGAAGGTCGGCCCGGGTAGGGCATCGAGCTTTATGGTGGCGTACTGACCGATGGCTAGCTTGTCGACATCTACCTCGTTGACATAGGTCTTAACCTGCATGCGCGACAGGTCGGGTAGGGATATGATATTGACGCCGCCCCAAATATTGTCACCGACGCGGATTTTCTCGGGGCCGCTGCCCTTCCAAACCTTGCCGTATACCACGAGTCCGGGTTTCTCTGCATTGATGGTGATTTCCGCCAATTCCTTTTGCGTTCGCTCCAAATCGCGCTGCTGGCGCTCGATATTGAGCTCTCGCTTCTTGATTTCTGCCTCGTTGACAATTTTCTGCGCCTGCAGTTTTTCCGTTGCCTGCTGGTAGCCTAGCTTGGCTTTGCGCGCTTCTATCTGTGCACGCTCTTTTTCCACGGTGGCTTCGAAGGCCATGCGTTCGACCTGTAGTTCGGCCAGGCGCAAGTTGGCCTCTTCGTTGGCGATGGCCGCCTCCAGACCGGATACTTCCGCTTTTTGAGTAGCCTGGGTTTTAACCAATTCGGCGCGCGCCTGTTCCAGCTGCTGTTCGTCGTCGGCCAGGCGCTTCTGGAATTCGCTCGGTTCAAACTGAACCAGCAAGTCGCCCACATCGACCTTTTCTCCCTCGGGAAAGAGGTGGGTTATTTTAAGCTCACCGCGCACGCGTGGGGCGACGACATTTTCCGCTTCTACCGCTTCTAATTCGCCCCCCTTTAGGTGCAGTGAGATAACGAACTCACCCTGTTCAACCGGGTACGTCACCAGGTCGGCGTCGATCTGATCCTGCGGGCTGACGATGGCCCAATAGACCAACGCGGCAACGAGCGGTACGGCAAAGGGAAGCCCGCGCCTGACGAACCGTGTGTTTTGTTGCTGCTCTTCTGAGGACAAGGTAACGCAATCCTTTCGCGATGCGCGGAGGTCAGTGCGGCGGAGCGAGCGAAATGCGATCGCCCTCGCGCAGGCCGCTTTCGATAATAACGGAGCTGCTGTTGCGCGAGCCAAGTGCGACTTCTACGCGCTCTACTCCACGCTCATCGAGTCGATAAACAAAGCGATTTTTGTTCTGGTACACCACCGCGGATAGCGGCACGGAAAGCACGTTGTCGTAGTGCTCAATGGTTACCGCAACCTCGGCCGACATACCGGGTTTGAGGCGGTTGTCCTCTTCGGCAATGTCGACGAGGGCCTCAAATACGCGTATGTTGCGCGCATCGGGCTGCGGAGTGGCCATGGGGGCGATCTTTGCCACTTGGCCGTGAAAGACCGGTCCAGGAAAAGCCTCCAAGCGAATAAATGCCTTTTGGCCAATTGCCAGGCGCTTTATATCCATCTCGCCGACGAGACAGCGCACCTGCATCTTGGAGAGATCGGGTAAGTCGATCAGCGCATGGCCGCCCCAAATATCGTCGCCAACGGAAACTTTGGATTCGCCTTCAGCGCCGCGCTTGCGGATCTTGCGGTAGACGACAATGCCGGGCTTGCTCGCATAGACGCGGGTGCGATCGTAGTTGTCGCGCGCCCGGTCGTAGCGCTCCTGCCGCCGCGCAATATTGATTCGGTGGCTCTGAAAATCGACCCGATTAATTACCTCTTGTGCGACTGAATCCTCGCGCGCTTCACTTAGGCTTCGCTCGGCCTTTTCCTTGGCGATTTGAGCCTGCTCTTGGTCTATGGGCGAGGCAAAGCGCTGGCGTTCCATATTGAGCTCAGCCAGGCGCAGCGCCGCTTCTTGCTGTTCAATTTTTCGCTTTAGGTCGGCCAAGCGCTGGTTGCGCTGGGCCTTGGCCTTTTCAAAGTCCGACTGCGCTTCCAGGAGTTGGCCTTCGCGATTGCTCATATCGTCAATGAATTCAGCCGGATCAAAACGTATTATGAGGTCGTCGACGTCGACCTGGCTGCCCTCTGGAGCTAAATCGGTGATTTTAAGACGGCCGCCAATGCGCGGCGAAGTGATAACATCGCCTTCGGCTGCCTGTACTTCGCCGCCCTCAAAGTGGGTGACCGAGAATGGACCGCGCTCGACCGTATGCAGGGGCACATCGCTTGGCGCACCGCTACAGGCGCCAATGCAGAGGAGGCAAAGGAGGCATATGAATCTCATGCGCGCTGCTCCGGTGCGACGGGTTCATCGCGTTCTATGACGCCGTCGCGGAACCGCACGATGCGGTGGCTGTAGCAGGCAATTTCCTCTTCGTGCGTCACCAAAATAATGGTGTTCCCCTGCGCGTGAAGCTGGCGAAAAAGCTCCATAATTTCTTCGCCGGTGCGCGTGTCGAGGGCGCCGGTGGGCTCGTCGGCCAAAATAATCGCCGGATCGTTCACCAAGGCGCGGGCGATGGCCACGCGCTGGCGCTGCCCGCCGGATAGCTCGTTGGGGCGGTGGTGCATGCGATCGGCCAGGCCGACGGAGTCGAGCGCCTTCTTTGCTCTCTGCTGGCGCTCTCCAGCGGCAATGCTGCTGTAGACCAGCGGCAGCTCGACGTTGTCGAGCGCGTTGGAGCGCGGCAGCAGGTTGAAGGTCTGAAATACAAAACCTATTTCTCGGTTGCGGATGTGAGCCAGCGCGTCGTCGTCCATCTCGCTGACCTCCTGCCCGTTGAGTTCGTAGCTGCCAGCAGTGGAGACATCGAGACAGCCCAAGATGTTGAGCAGCGTGGATTTACCCGAGCCCGAAGGCCCCATAATGGCGACGTACTCGTTGACTGCGATGTCGAGGGAGAGGCCGCGCAGCGCGTGCACCTGCGTTGCCCCCATATCATAGGTCTTGGTCAGTTCGCGGATTTTAATGACGGTTGACATTATTCAACAGATTGGAGTGAGCGCGACGATGTCCATCCGCGCAGTGCGGTTCCGGGCTGGCGGACTTCGACCCAGTCCGCACTGTGCGCTTCGACGAGCAGCACTGTCCCTTTAGGGACGCTCAAGTCTGGCGCAGGGGTAGCGTTGGGTGCGTGGGCTAGCGCGATGTCTTCAACGGCGACGGCCATGCGATCGATAAAGGCGTTGACGGTGTGGGTAAAGGTCTCTAAGGCATCGCGCGCGTAGTCGTTGGCTGGTTCGATGCGCGTGGCCGCCAGCGTGCTGTAGCGCCAGGTGATGCCGAGGTGGGGAGGGGCGGCGCGGCGCAGCTGATCAATGGCCGGTCGCGGATCTTCCTTGGCCGGCAAGTCTACCTGGTAGATAGCCGTAACCAACGACTCGCTATCGGGGTTGGTTGGACTCGTATCGACCTGCCACCGGACGAGGTGACCGCGGGCATAGGTTTCTATGATGTAGGCCTTGCTTATTTCTTCATAAGTGGCCGTTATGCCGCGGTATTCGCACTCCGCATTCCGCAGTGCGCGCTGATCTTGTTCGGTATTTCGCCGTGGTATGGGGCTAGCCAGCGGCAGCAGTACGAGGGCCAGAGCCAAGGCTGTTGCAGCCGGGCGCAGTAGAGGTAGCACGTGCGGTGGATTAAACCCAGTATATGTTGTTGTCCGTCATCCCGGTCAGATAGTCTATGATAAGCCAGATGCCGGCCACGGCAAATTGCCCGAGAATGAGACCGAGAAAAAAGGGCCGTGCGCGCTGAAAGAGCGAAGGGCCGCCATAGCGCAGCATGATGCTCTTGATAAGCCAGGCCAAGAATACGCTAAAAGAGATGTAGTTGGTCATCGAGATCGTGCTGACGGCAAAGCCCAGCGGGTGCAGTGGCCACCATAAGAAATGCTGACGCGCCAGCATGAGCAGCCCCATGACGGCACCCCCTGAAATGGTCGAAATCCAGCCGACTATATTGGGCCCCTGGGGGTCGTTGAGGTGACCGCTGATAAAGTTAAACGGGTAGACGGGGCCGCCGGTTGGTCCAAAAAACCAGCCGTTGAGATTGATGCCGCCATAGGCATAGCTCAGATGGAGAACGGTGACGATAGACGTGGCCATGCTGACGACGATGGCAATTGCGATGGCCCAGAATAGGCTGCGCTTGTTTTTGCCCAGCGTGTCTTCGGCCAGTTTGAGCCCGTTGGCACACGACGCTAGCACGAAGGTGCGAATATCGGCTGCCCACACAAAGGTGAAGCCAAGGGCGGTCAGGGTATGGGGCCCTAGCAGAGTGTTGCCGAGTCCAGAAGTCACAAAGTCGGAAGCGATCAGCGGGGCGCGCGCAGCGGCGATACCGCCTTCGGCGACGACGCGCGTGACGGCAATAAACAGTAAATACATGGCCGTCAGATATATGGGTAGCACCCACCAGGCCATGCCGGCCATCCACAGCCAGGCAAAAATGAGCGCATTGCTCAGCATAAGTCCGAAGACGGCCGTTCGATAGGAAAGCATTTCATCCGAGTCGTCTATGTCGGGGTCGCCCTTAGTCGCCTTGCGCCAGACCTCGGCTAGATGCGTGCGCGCCGTCCATAGCCCCAGAACAGAAAGCACGAGCATCGCCCCCATTCCCTGGTGGGCTAGCACGGGAAAAGCACCTGCATAGTAGAGCTTTTGCGTGCTGGTAATGCCAATAACGCCGAAGATACCCTCCTGCACCCGCGCCAGCAGATTAAAAAACCAGATGGCAAAGGCAATCTCTAGGTTGACGAAGTAGGAAAACCCGAGCATGGGGAAGGAAAGAACGATTTGCAGGGCGGTCGTATTGCGAAAAAGCGGAATGCTCGTCTGTAAATTGACACCTGGAATAAAGTTGTAGTAATTGTGCAGCGCGCGCATGGAGCCGACGATAAAGGGCAGCGCAAAGCCTGCCCACATAAGCCCGCTTTTAAAAAAGGGCTTGAGTATGGAGGGGCGTTCGCCGTCTTCTATCATGGCCATGGGCACCTGCACCAGGGGGAAGGCCAGGCGTTCGCGCACGATCCACTGGCGCCGCAGCACGACGCTGATGCAAATCATCGAAAAATAAATCGATAGTATGAGCGGCACCCACGCCGCCAGCGGTTTGAGCCATACCTCCCAGGGCAGGGCGTAGTTGCGCGGCGCTCCCTCGTAAAAGAATTTGACGGCCTCGTAGTCCTGTGGAACTAGCCAACTGCGAATGTAGGGATGGATCAGTTCGGCCCATTCGTTCTCTGGGCTGGCATAGTAGACGGCACCGCTGATGATGGGCAGCAAATACTCGGTGAGCCCCATCGTCGGTATGGAACAGCCCACGATGCCCATGATGTAGACCACGACCAATTCCTGGCGGCGAAATGCCAGGCTTGGGTGGAGCAGCCCGAGCAGGGAGTGGACGACAAAGACAAAGAGAAAAAACAGGAAGATGGCACCGGCCGTGCTGAAGTCGAGTGCCAAATAGGAACCGCGCAACACCATATTGCCGTAGGGGGCGCCGACGCTAATGCAAAAGGCGATAAGCGAACCGGCCAGCAGCGAACGGAAGGTGACGCCTGAGTGGGTTGCGTGCGTTTCGGTCATAAAGCGAGTAAAGGGTTTGCGCGCGATGAACTAAATGGTGGATTGCACATTCCGTTGAAGATAAGGGATGTCAAAGGGCATCACAATAAGGAGCAATAGGGATATGGAGTACCGCAAGCTGGGGCGCACGGGAATTGAGTGCAGTGCCATTGGATTGGGCACGTGGGCATTTAATTCGGCCGTCTACGGGGTGGTAGAAGAAGCCGCGGCAGTCGAGGCTATCTCTGCCGCGCGCGATGCGGGGATCAACTTTTTTGATACAGCCCCGCTGTACGGCAACAGCGAACGCGACGGTATAGCTGAAGAAATTCTGGGTAGAGGGTTGCGCAGGGGGCGCGGCGAAGTGGTTATTTCGACCAAATTTGGTCGCAAGCCAACGGAGGGCAATCGCCCTAATTTCTGCGCGGCTCAGGCTCGGCAATCCGTTGAAGAGAGCCTGCAGCGGCTGCGCACCGACTACATCGACGTGCTGTTTTTTCACTCGCCGTTTGCCGCTGAAGAGATTGACGACGATATATGGGAGGAATTGGATCGCCTAAAAGAAGCGGGTACAGTGCGCTGTATCGGCCACTCTATTTCGAAGTTTGCCGACACGGAGGGTATGGCGCGCGAGTGGGCTCAGCAGCGCAAAATCGATGTGGTTCAGGTGGTCTACAGCCTGCTCAATCGCGAAGCACAGACCCTGATTGCCGATTTGGGCGGGGCGGGTATTGGCGTAGTGGCCCGCGAAGCGCTGGCCAATGGCTTTCTCTCGGGGCAGATTCGGCGCGATACGGAGTTTGCGCCGGGCACGCTGAATGCGCGCTACGATCGAGCGGAGATTGAGGCGCGCGTCGAGCGCGTTGAAGCGCTGTCCTTTTTAGTGAGAGATCCGATCGAAACCATGCCGCAGGCGGCGCTGCGCTGGGTGCTTGACAATCCCTGTGTATCGCTGGTGTTAACGGGTGCCAAGAGTGTGGCCGAGGTGCGCGACGGCGTGCGGGCAGCTGCGCTGACTGGATTCCATCGCGAAGAAATGGACCGGGCTGCGACGCTGCATACGTGCGATTTTTCGGCCGCCTAATCGGCGAGGAGACAGTATGGGTTCAGCAAAAATAGGGTTGGTGGGCATGGGGGGATTTGCCCGCACGCACAAGAAATACATCCAGTCGGTAGAAGAAGCCGGCCTAGGCGAGCAGGTGGCACAGGTGGCCATAGCGGCGGACAGAGAGGCCTTTGCCGATGAGGTGGCTGCCCTGGGCAAGCGAGGGGTTGGCGTTTTTGCCAGCCTGCGTGAAATGCTGGCCGAAATGCGCGGAGAGCTGGATGTCGTCTGCATTCCGACGGGTATTCCGCTGCACCGGTCTATGGCGATAGCAGTGCTGGAGGCCCAATGCAATGCGCTGGTAGAAAAGCCGGCAGCTGGCAGCATCCAGGACGTCGATGCGATGCTGGCGGTCGAGGCGGGCAGCCGCGGCTTTTGCGCGGTGGGGTACCAGCATGCCTACAATCCGGACTATCTGCGGGTTAAAGAGGCTGTTTGCTCAGGTATGCTCGGCCGTATCAAAGAAGTGCGTTCCTTTGGATGCTGGCCGCGCGGTGCGAGCTATTACGGCAGAAATCAATGGGCTGGCGCACTGGCGGTGGGCGATACCTGGGTCCTCGATAGTCCACACAATAACGCGCTGTCCCACGCGGTCAATATCATGTGCATTATGGGCAGCGCCGAGCCGGGTAAAGCGCTACAGCCCACGGCGGTGCAGGCCGAACTGTACAGGGCCAACGCAATCGAGTCGGCGGATACGGCCGCACTGCGGGCCGAGACCGACGAGGGGGTCGACGTTTTCTTTGTCGTGAGTCACTGCACGGAGGAAAACGTCAATCCCGTTTTTAAGCTGATTGGAGAAGCCGGCGAAATCGAACTGGACTACGGCGGTGCGGCGCGGGTGCGTCTGGCCGATGGCAGGTGTGAAGAATGGGCCAGCGCCGACGCGGGGCCTCTCGTGTTGCCCAACGTCATCGCTTCCATAGCCGGCGCAGAGCCGCTGCGCTGTCCGCTGGCCCTGACGCGGGCACAGACCCTCTGCATCTGTGGCAGTTTCGAATCGTCGCCTATTCGTCCACTGCCTGGCGCGCTTCAGCGCATCGATGCGGAAGGAGCAAGGGTCTTCGAGGGGATGAGCACGCTTGTACAGCGCGCTTGGGCGGAGGGCAAACTCTTTTCAGAGCTGGGGGTCGAATGGGCGCGGCCGGGGCGGCGCATCAGCCTTGTCGACTACGGCTATTTCCCGACGTATCGGCCGCGCGTTGGGCAAGTCCAACCGGGGGATGCGTAGGTCGGCGGAATGGCCGTTAGCAGGATGTGCAGCGCGGCAGGCACCTACCAGTTGGGGCAAACGCCGAGCTGCGGATGCGTCTGCTGACGGCCGATATCGCTGATGCGGATGCCGTTTTCGCCCACGTTGATAAAAACCATATTCTGACGTCCCAAGCTCGATTCGGTCAAATCGGCCGTAGTGCTGAGAAGATCGGTTCCGGTCACGACCTTTGTCACGATTAGATCGTAGAGGGCCTCTATCAGCGTGCGCCGGCGCACCTGCATTTCGTTTGTCTGATGGCTTTGCGCGTGCTGCTTTAGGAGCTGTTTCTGCTGGATGTAGGAGGTGTTGCGCGAAGAAGGCAGGACCTCCGCCGTTGTAATGGCCCAGCCTACACTGGGTGATTCTTGTAGAAAGTGAGCCTCTGTGCGCAGTTTGAGAGCGACCTGCTGCACGTTCTCAAAAAACTGGGGATAGCTGCGCAGGATGTTAGCACCGGTAATCTTGAGCAGTTGGCCATCGCGGATGAGTCGGTTGAGCCGCGGAACCAAAACCAGCGATAGGTTCTGCTCCTGTGCGCGATCCAGCAGCGAGCGAATGGGCGCTTCGCGCAGCTTCTTTGCCAGTTGGCGTTCGAGGCGCAGGCGATCTTCCGGTATGACCTGTGCCCCGAGTTTCTCCTCGAGGCGATCTACCGTCACGATATGGGCTATCTTTGCCAGCTGGTCTTCGAGTGAAAAAAGCTGCTCTTCGCCGGCCTGTTCGCCGCCTTCAGCCTCGCTTTCTTCGCGCTGTTTTTTCCGCTGTTCAAAGCGTTCCTTGGCTCTTTTTTTGCGGTCCAGGGCGCGCTGGGCGGAGGTCTTTCTGCTCTGTTTTGCCTGTGCCTTTAGCTGCTCTTTGCGTTTCTCTTCGGGGTTTTCGTCCGGTGCATCTGCGGAGGGCTCGCCCTCGCCCTCCTCGGCCTGTTCTGCGGTTGGCTGGGCATCTTCGTTATCGGGGTCTCTGTCTTCGAGCTCGTTGTCGGGGTCGCTTTTTGGACGTTTGCCGACCGTGCTCTTTTTCTGTTTTCCTTTAGTGGCAACAGCTTCGGGTTGTTCGCCGCTTTCCGGTTCTGCCGTTTCTGCTGGATCCATTTGCTCTTCGCTCAGGGGCACGCCATCGGTCGAAGCGCCCTTTTCCGCATCGTCCTCTTCTGCAAAGAGTTCCGTTGGGTCGCCTGTGTCAAAGACATCTCCTTCGCGTGGATCGTCTGCTGCTTGGTCCTCCAGGTTGTTGTGAAGCAGATCGGCATCGGACCCTTCCTCTTCTTCGGGGAAGAGATCGCTCTCTTGGTCTCTCTTGCCGATTTTGCTCTCTTTTCGCTCGCCTTTTGAGGGGACAAATCCGGGCGTTTCTTCTTCTTCGGGGAAGAGATCGCTCTCTTGGTCTCTCTTGCCGATTTTGCTCTCTTTTCGCTCGCCCTTTGAGGGGATGAATCCGGGCGTTTCCTCCTGGTCTAGATCGAGTGAGGGCGTATCTAGCCGTTTGGAGTCCACGCCGACATCGTCCTCTTGCTCGAATAATCCGCTCGGCGGTGCGGGTTCGTCATCGGGGAAGACAACGTCATCGTCTTCATACTCCAAGTCTTCGTCATCATCGCCAAAGAGGTCGTCGTCCGTCGGGGAAGGGCGACCGACGATTTCATCTTCGGCGTGCAATCCCTCTTCGTTTCCGGCTTCACGCAGCAGTTGGTCAATGCGCGCCCCGAGGGCTTCATCGGCATAGGTGCGCGCGATGCGCAGCGATTGGGTAGCGCGTTCGTTGAGGGCTTCGCCCCCTTCTATGAGCTGGACGAGTTGGAGGGCCCATATGCAAATGAGGTAGCGCTTTTCTTCGCGATGGATGGTTGTTTCCAGCGGGTGGGCCGCTGCAGGTATCGATGCCATCAGAGAACCAGAGTGGGATATACGCCTGGCCACAGACGACGCGACGTGCGCCAGTGGGGCAGGCCGGCTTTGCCGTGAATGGCTATTTTCTGATTTTTCTGCACGGTGTACACTTGGTATACCGCGCTCTGTCCCTTCCGATAGCGCGTCGTCGTGCAGGAATTGCAGTTTTGCTCAAAAACGTGCTCTTCGAGGGCCTCTCCACAGACAATGCGATCGTAAATGTCTTCCAATACGGTTTTTTGTGCAGCGGCTGCTTCGTTGAGCGTCCAGCTCTGCGCATAGCCCAACAGGCGCCGCTGCGGCTGGCGCAGGGTGCAGTTGAGATAGTCTACATCGCACAAGACCCAGCGCGACTGGGGCATCGCAGCTGTATAGAAAGGCTGAGCTTCGTACCAGTTGGGCACGGTGCGTCGCTTGTAAAAGTAATCGCCAAAGCGCTGGCGTAGATTTTCCAGATTACAGGGAAGCCTATTGTCCATGCCATCGCCGATCTGTGCGTGGCGAAAGAGCAGGATCGTCGAGGCGAAGCGCTTCTGTAATTGGGACAGGTCGTGCCGTTCAAGTGCCTTAGCGATGTCCGCTATGAGGAACAATTTATCGAGGTAGCGACCGAGGTCGTTCAGGTAGCTGGCGCGCTCTTGGCTGGTAAACGGGCAGTCGAGAATGCCTTCGTGCTTCTCCAGGGGGATAAAGCGCTCCATAAAGATCCACCGCGCCTTGTCCTGGGGTTCGAGCGACGATAATTCGGGGACAGGGCCGTCAAAACGGGGCGCTTTGCGGGTTGCTCTCCGACGCGGTTCGGCCCTATTTTGAGGGTCCTCAACGTCGGCAATAGCGGCGTCCCGTGTGGCCGCATTGGTTTGGGCCAGAGCGAGTTGGTCAACGACCGGTTTGACGTGGTAGCCCAGGTCATACGCCAATTGCTCGTCGTCTATGGGGGTTCCTCGGTCGTTTTCGAGGTCTATGATGGCCTGGGCGAGGTCGTCTCGATTCACCATTTACTTGCGCGGGATGGACGCGTATGCGCCTGCTGGGCACGGGTTTGTTGGGAGTGGAGGGTACGCGGCAAAAACGACCTTGTGTAGGTACATCCACTTGTTTCTAAAAACACTTAAACTAATAATAAATCGCGAAAAAAGTCAACTAAGTTCCCCATGCCACTCCGCGTAGAAAACACGCGCTTAAATCCGCGCAGCGCAGACGAATTGCTCGCCGAGTTTCTGCGGGTAATCCACGCTCATGCGCCCGATAGCCCGCTGGAAATAGACCTGAGTGCGCTGCGCTTTATCGATCCCTATGGTCTGATCACGCTCTGTCTGGTGGGGCGTTATGCGCGCACGGTTGTGCCGCGCGTCAACTACCGGATGCCGGAAGCGTATGCGCTGCGCAGCTACCTCGGGCGCGTGCGCTTTGCCCAAGCGCTAGACGGGATCGAAATGCTGGGTCCGGATCTAATTGTGGATCAAGAGCGAGAAAAGACTGACAGCGAAGCGCTGATGGAAATTACGCGCATACAGGCTCAGGCGGATGTGGAATCGCTGCTCGGCCATATCGCCCAGCGGGTAGAGGCCATCTTAGCTGAGGAATTGCTGTATACGGCAGTGGAAATCAACCAGTTTAAAAATGTTATTGCCGAGCTGTGCCACAACATCTTGGATCACAGCATGAACTGGGGCTTTGCCACTGCTCAGCGCTACCTCGATCCACGCGCCGGTAAGAAATACGTAGTCATCGGAGTGGGAGATCTGGGGATTGGCATTAAAAACAGCTTGGCTCAGCGCCACGACGTAGCCGAGTGGACGCATGCTGCCGCCATGCAAAACTCGCTTAAACAGCACTTCTCGCGCGACGAGAACAGGGGGTTGGGCCTGTATATCGTCAATCAGATCTGCAACCGATACAGCGGCAGTCTGCACATGCGAACGGGCGACACGAGGCTCTATATTCGCGGGCGCAGCCAGTACGAGCACGTTTCCGTGCACTTTCCGGGCACGCAGATCGCCATTGCCCTCTACCAGCGCGACGCCTAGGAGATTCCGTTGTTTGGACAGGGACACAGGCCACCCAAGCCCCCGCAGCACGAACCCATTCTGCTCATTCTGCTGGCCGTCCTAATTGCGCTGGTATTAACCGTTGGCTATGGCACCCTTATGGCGCTGAGCGAACGGATGAGCCAACCGCTGAACTAACACCACATATAGTTGTCTGCCGATCGTCTGTGCGATTATTTTGCGCAATACCGCAGTGTAAAAGCGCTTGACAGATGTCCACAGTCGCTCTACTATTCATTTTAATTGAATCTATTTAAGCTGCCCCTATTGGATAGCTTATAGCAGATCTGGTGCAGGATACACACCATCCACTTTGGCGAGGACTAGGTTCATGCAAGAAGCGGCTGTGCACGCTGCGCAGAAGCGCGGTATAGACCGGGGCGCGCCCTTTGTCTTCGAGGCCGAACACGGCATTTTGAGCGGTCGTCCTAAGGGGGCGGCCCTGCTCGATGCGCTGATGGCCCATCTGCTCGACTGCGGCGATGAGTCGGCCATCGCACTCGATTTCTCGCGCGTGCAGTTTGTCGATGTATCGTGCGCCGATGAAATGCTGAATAAACTGCTGCTGCGCCTGCGCAGCGGTGAGTTGAAGAGCCGCTTTGTATTTGTCGTAGCGGCGAACGACTCGGTGTGTGAGACGCTTGAAGCCGTGCTACAACTGCGCGACTTGGCGGTCCTCATGGAAAGCGCCGACGGGACGATTCGCCTGCTCGGGGCACTCAAGCGGCCGATGCGCGAGGCGCTCGATGTGCTGCTAGAGCGCAAATGGGCCACGTCGGCCGAAGTGTCAGCCGAACTGGACAAAAACGTCAATATCGTCTGCAATCGACTCAATGCGCTGCAGCGCTTGGGCTTGGTCTGTCGCCTGCGCGATGGATCGGTCGCCGGTGGGGGGCGGCAATATTACTATGTCTCGATTCTCTAAAATACATCTGCTATGGGCGGGGGCGCTCATCATGTGCAGCGGATTGGTCGTCTTTGCCCAGCAGCTTCGCACCGGCCTGCTGCGCGTGAACGCCAGCGTCGAAAACTTTCGCGATGCGCCCAACGGACGCAAGCTGGGCACGCTGGACGAGGGAGTGGAAATCGAAAAGATCGCGCAGGACGGCAAGTGGGTGCGCTTCCGCGTCGAGGGGTGGGTTTGGGGGCCGTCCTTAGAGGGCTTTGTCGAGGAAGAACCGCCACGCCAAGAGCGCTCGGCCGAACCCGCGCCACGCCTGCCGCTGCAGGACGCCATGCCGCGCGTTAAGCGCCTGATAAACGAGGACTACGGCACCTTCTACGGACTGCATATTGACGCCGATCTCGAAATTCTGCGCGTGCGCCTGCGCGTGGGGGATATTGGCCAAGAGCGCCTGCGCGCCCGGCAGCGAGCCATTATGCAGCGGGTGTGGGCGCTCGTCGGTGAGGAGTTTGATGAGTCGATTCGCTCCGTGCGGGTGGAGAGCAATCGCGCCGACGGCAGTGGCGCGGTGGGCGCAGTGCTGGCCGAATGCGCCGTCGACGTGCTCGAACGCGATCCGCTCGGCGCCGCAGATTGGGAAGGAGCCACGCGCTTTTCGAGCGATGCCGGTCAGACGTGGGAAGGCGGTCCCTGACGCGTGCAGGGACCGCATGGGAAACGCCGTGGGTCGGGGCGCGGCCGCTCGCGCGCCAAGAGAAGTGCACCTGGGGGAAAGAAGAAGAGCGCGATGTTGGATTTGTATGCAGTTAAAAACCAGATTGACCAGATGGTGGCAGACGAGCGTCGTGCCCAGGTCGATTATCGAGAAAAATTGGAGATGGCCCTGCGCGAATACCGGCGCTGGCTGTCGGATTGGCCGAAGTTGGCCGAAAAAGTGGCGCTCTCTCGCACATCGTGGCTGCTGCCCGGGTTGGTCGGTGGGCTCGGTGGCGAGTACGAGCGGCCGAGCCGTCCGCAAAAGATCAGCATTGCGGCGACGGATGGCTCGCAAATCTTTCCCGACCGACACGAGATTTCTTCGTGTTTTCTCATCAACATAGGCTATATCCTGCTGCACTATGGAACGGGCGAAAAGCCGCTGATGAGCAGCAAGCCGACGCTCTACTATCGCGAAGAGGAGATTTTTGAGGAGTGGGGTGGGCGCCGCGTATTTGTAAATCGCGAGCTCGTTGGTACCAAGCGCGGTCTCATGGAATTTAGCGAGTTGGCCGATTTGGCTATGGCTGCTCAGCAGGCAGGTCATCGGGTATTGGCCTGCTCCGACGGCACGCTGATTCAGTGGAACCTCGAGGGCAAACCGCAGGACTTCAAGGCACACGTCCTAAAGGAGACGCTGCGCGGCTTCGATCAGCTTGAAACGGCGGGGATTCCCGTCGTTGGCTATATCAGCCAGCCGGGCAGTCAGGAGTTGGTCAATGCGCTCAAGCTGGGGTTGTGTCCTCTGCAGGCGGCCGACTGCGACCGCTGCCCCTGGTTGGCAGAAAACCAGCTCGGCCTGGACGAAGCCGAAAAGAGTGCGCTGCAGGAACAGCTGTGCAACGGGCGCGTGCCCTGTAGTCCGATCGACGGAATTAGCGATGCGGTTCTTTTGAGTCGCGTGCTGCAGCCCGGTCAGCGCACGCCGGTTTTTCGCTCGTCGTCAAAGATCCTTGAGGAATACGGTCGCCACTGGATACACTACTTCTACGTGCATGTTGGCCAGGAGATCGGCCGCGTTGAAGTGCCGCAGTGGGTGGCCGAGGATGAGGCCATGCTCGAATTGGTGCACGCCTGCATCTGTGATCAGGCCGAAAAAGGCCAGGGATATCCGGTGGCGCTGTCCGAGGCGCACGAGCGCGCCGTCGTGCGCGGCGCCGATCGCGAGGCCTTTTATCGCTTTTTGCGCGACACCTTTGTCAAGAATGATATCCGCGCCAATATATCAACGAAGAGCTTTAAAAAACGCCATGTGGGTATCTGAGGTGATGGCCTGCCTCAGGAAAACGCCCGGCTGCGCCTTTTTTAGGGGAGGGTAGGATTGAGCACTATTGAAGAATCATCCAATCCGCTGAGTCGCTTCCTGAGCGATGAGGCGGGTGCTATCGGCACCTGGGATGCGGACAAAACCCACGTGGGCGAGGTCGTAGAGAGCAGTACCACCGAGCTTGTTGCCGAAGCGCGTCAGCTGCACGGTGCCCCTTCGTTTGGGCAGTTTGTTCGCGTCGATTCCGAAGTGCCCATTATCGGCATCGTGTTTAACGTGTTTACCCATTCCATCGAGCCCAATCGCCGGCCCACGGCCTATGGCAAGACGGAAGATGAGCTGCGCTTGGAACAGCCACAGATCTTCGAGCTGCTGCGCACGGAGTTTCAGGCGCTGGTCATCGGTTACGTCGATGAGATGGGTCCGGTGCAGGTGCTGCCGCCGCAGCCGGCGCGCATCCACAGCTTTGTCCACGTGTGCAGCGACGACGATGTGCGCGCCTTTACGCAGACGGACGATTACCTGCGCAGCATTCTCAATACGTCGAAAATACCCACCGACGAACTGCTGATTGCCGCCCTGCGTCAGACGCTGCGCGCACACGGGGGGGAGCGATCCTATCTGGTCCGCATGGGCAAAGAGCTTTCGCGCCTGTTGGGAGATGACTACGACCGCCTGAGCTCTATTGTGCGCCGGGCGGCTTACTGAGGGGGGTGGCTATGGCAAAAAAGGGGCATAGCGGGGGCGTGCAGCGCTCCGTTCGAGGGCAGGAAATCGGCGTGATAACGCGCGGTTCACTCGTCGAGGGGCTAGAGATGAAACTCGACGCTGCGCAGAACATCGAAGATATGAAGGCGGGCAAATTCGTCGTTATCGAAGGGGATAAAAACGATTTTTTCTCGATGGTGACAGACATGCGCTTGGACGCCAACAACCAAGACGTGCTGCTCCATCCGCCGCGCCAGGAAGACGAGCTGCTGCGCCAGGTGCTCAGCGGAACCAGCACCTACAATATCGTCTCGCTGCGCCCCATGCTGATGATGCCTAAAAACGCCGATGGCGACGAAGGGCCGCGCCCGGTAAAAGCGATCCCCAGTCACTTCTCGCAGGTGCAAGAGGCGATGGAAGACGATGTGGCGAAAATATTTGGGCGCGAGGGCGATGAGCAGGGCAAATACTTTTCCATCGGTTCGCCGCTCGATATGGACACGCCCGTCTGCATCGATATGGTGCGCTTTGCCGAACGCTCGAACGGCATTTTTGGCA
>JAYPJE010000042.1:0-38237 GCA_038128265.1 Gemmatimonadota bacterium | reverse complement strand
TCGGCCGCACCCGGCTCGGCGCTGTGGGCAATGGCCCACACTTCGTCCTGTGGATCCTCGGCGCCGCGCACAATCCCGCTCACCACGTCGTGGTGGCCGACATACTTGCGTATATCGGCCGTGAGCAAGAGCTCCAACGAACCAAATTTCTGCGCCTTTTTTCGCAGCGCTTCGCCCTGGCGCTGCGAGAGGACAAAGCCAACTAGACGCGCGGTGGCGTGACTCATCGGGATCGCACCCCAGCCGAACTTGGTCCATGCCAGCGCGTCCGGATAGTTCGGCACCGGACGATCGCCGATAACCCCTACAGCGCCCCGATCCGCCAGCAGCTCCATAAGTGCGCGCGGATCGCCGTTGGTCAGGACGATTTTGTTGCGCAGCCGTCCCTTCGGCAGTCGTTCGATGGCCTCGCGCGAATCCAGGACGACCAGCTCTGCGCGCAGGCCCCCAGCCGGCGTGGCTGCGCTCCACTGCACGACGTGCCAGGGGTTTTCCGCGTAGTCCAGCACGCGCTCCTTAAAGGGATGCACTACGTCAACCGTCGCGCTGCGCACATCAGCAGCCTCCTGAATAATCCAGCGACCGCTGCCAATCTGCCCACCGGTTTGCAGCGCTTCCACTTCGGCAACGGCGCCCGCTTCCCGGTAGCAGCGCACAAGTTTTTCCGTGGTGCGATGAAAGTGATCAAAGGAGTTCCAACGATCGCTCTCCACGATATCGGCCACGCGTGACAGCATGCGCTTACCGCTGCTATGACGCAGCATAAGGGGCAGGCTCGTTTGGCACAGCGCGCTCAGTGATCGAGGCGTGGGAATAGCCATATGCACTCTCCTATTTAGCCAATCTATAAGTGGTTGTACAAGATGCCTTCGTATTCTATCTCGGCTCTACCGATAGCTGCGCGCATACGCAGCGCTATCAAGCGGTCAGGGTCTCTTCTTCCAGCGCACTGGCTAACTCCTCCCACTCTTCCCACAGCGCCTGCGAAGCAGCCTCCAACTGGGCGTACTGTTCTCCAAGCGTCCGCACCGCATCCAAGTCCTGCTCTTCACCCGCCTTGCCGATATCCGCGCTCAAGGCCTCCATCTGCTCTTCTAAACCGGAGATCTCGCCCTCCACTGCGCGCTGACGCGCCTCCATTTTTTCGCGCTGCTTGCGCTCGCGCCGCGCTTCTCGCTGCGCCTCGCGATGGTCCTGGCGCGTGGCCCCCGCTGCGACGGCAGCGGCCTCTTGGCGCGCGCTGCGCCAGGCCATATACTGGTGCCAGCCGCCTTCCAATACGTATAGCACGCCCTCTTCAAGAGCCCATACGTGCGTGGCCAACGCCTGCACCAAATAGCGGTCGTGGCTAACGAGGAGAAAGGTGCCGTCAAAGTGCCGCAGCACATCTTCAAGCACTTCCTGCGAGGCGATGTCGAGATGGTTTGTCGGCTCGTCGAGCACCAGCACGTTGACTTCTAGCATGGCCAGACGCGCCAGCGCAACGCGGCTGCGCTGCCCGCCGCTTAGCTCGCCTATGCACTTGAATACGTCGTCGCCCTTAAAGAGGAAACTGCCTAGCAGCGAGCGCACCTGTTCGGAGGGGACCTGTGGTTTAACTTGGCGCACGGCGCCAAGCACGTCCTGCAGGGGATCAAAGTAATCGTGCGCCTGCGATAGATAACCGAGTTCGACGTTGGCACCGTTTTTGACCTCACCCTCTAGCACGTCCAGTTCGCCGAGAATGCTGCGCACCAGCGTCGTCTTGCCGGCGCCGTTGGGACCGACAATCGCCACGCGCATACCGCGCCGCAGTTCCATATCGGGGACGCGGACCAGCGGCTCGTCATACCCCACGCCGACGTCGGAAAAGCTCAGCACAATATCGCCGCTGCGCTTGGGCGGGTTGAGCCGCACGCGAATCTGCTCGGCGCGCTGTGGTTTTTCAATGGCCTCGTCGCGCAAAAAGCGCTGCAGCCGCGTGCGGCGCCCCTGCGCCTCTTTCGTGCGCTGACCGGCGATGTGGCGGCGAATAAAGTCTTCTGTCTTCTCGATGTATTCGCGCTGCTCGTTCCACTGTTTGAGGCGAAAGGCGTAGCGCTCCTCGCGCTGGCGAACGTAGTGGCTATAGTGGCCGCGGTAGGTCTCGAGAACGCCGTAGGCCATCTCCCAGGTTCGCCCGGTAGTCGCATCGAGGAAATAGCGATCGTGCGAAACGACCACTAGGGCGCCCTTAAACGTCTGCAAAAAACTTTCTAGCCACTCGACGGCGTACACGTCTAGATGGTTGGTGGGCTCGTCGAGCAGCAGCAAGTCGGGCGCATCGAGCAGCAGGCGCGCCAGCAGCGAGCGCGTCTTTTGCCCGCCGCTAAGCTGATCCAAGGGCTGCGCATATTCCTCCTCGACAAAGCCCAACCCGCTCAGCACGGTGCGAATGCGCGTCTCATAGGTGTAGCCTTCGCGCCGCTCAAACTCCACCTGCAGCGCGCTGTACTGCTTGAGCGTTTCCCCATCGCTCAGGTCGGCAGAAAGCGCATTGAGCTCGGCTTCCATCTGGCGCACATCGGCAAAGACGTCGAGCATGGACTGCCACAGCGTCTTGTCGGCCAGCGCCGGCGGATCCTGCGGCAGATAGCCCACGCGCAAGCCGCTCTTGTAGTGTATTGCCCCCACCGTCGGTTCATCGACACCGGCCAGCAGGCGCAGCAGCGTCGTCTTGCCCTCGCCGTTGGGGCCCACTAGTCCAATCCGGTCGCCGTGTTCTATGCTGAACTGGACATTCTTAAACACGTCGAAGTCGCCGTAGGAACGCCCGACGTTGCTACCCGTTACAATCGACATCGCCCTCGCATCCGTTTTGCCCACTAAAAAAGGCCGCAAGAGACAAAATGACAACCGCGTCGCACAGCCCCTATCTGGACCCGGCACAACCGGCGCAACGCGCCGCTTGCCGAATGCGCACTCACCGACGTTACTTTTACAGCCTATATTCGACCAATCACGCCCAACGGACGCGACCACGCACTGCACGCGGCGCAAGCGCATGCCCAGTTTTTCTTTAGACCTCACCGATATACTGCAACCCCATAGGGCATCGATCCACACGCGCTCCTTCTGCGTTGCCCAGGGGGCCCTGGCGCAGGCTGGCGGCGTTCTTGGCAACGCTCTGCCTAGCGGTCGCTGGCACCTGATAGCCGATGCCACCACCTGGGCTCTGGCCGGGCCGCAGCTGGCCAACCAGCTGCGCAACGCCGACATACACCACGCGCTACACGTGCTGGACTCCGCACGCCCCGCGCCAACGATGGAGGCCGTCGAAGCACTGCGCAGTGCCCTCGACGGCTCGACGGCCGCCCTCGCCCTGGGTGCGGGCACGATCAATGATCTGGTTAAAATGGCGGCTCACCGCGCTGGCATACCCTACGCCGCCGTGGCAACGGCTCCGTCGATGAACGGCTACACGTCGGCCATAGCCGCCCTGCTCGAAGATGGCGTTAAAACCACTCAACCCTGCACGCCCCCCGTTGCGGTGCTGGCAGATATCGACCTGCTGGCCGACGCGCCCCACCGCATGATCGCCGCCGGCTTTGGCGACCTGATTTCCAAACCCGTTAGCCAAGCCGACTGGCTGCTGGCACACCACCTAGCCGGCGCCCCCTACTCGCCCCAAGCAGCGCAGCTCATCGATGCCAGCGCCGAGCTGCTCGACGGCATGGCTGCCCAGCTTCCCCAGCGCGCACCCGAAGCCATCGGCCGGCTAACCGGCAGCCTACTGCTCTCCGGCCTTTCCATGGCCGTAGCCGGCAACTCCGCCCCTTCTAGCGGCGGCGAGCACTTGATTAGCCACTACTTTGACATGACCCACTACGCCTTTGGCCAGCCCAACGACCTGCACGGCTGTCAGGTTGGCGTTGCCACCGCGACAACGGCCGCGCTCTACGAAAAGCTGCTCGCGCTGCACCCGGCGCACATCGACCGGACGGCGCGCATGGCCGCACACGTGCCCTGGACGACCTATCGGCACACGGTAGAAGCGCACTTTGCGGGGCTAGCACCTGCCGTCTTGCCCCACGCCGAACAGGGCTATGCCAGTCTCGCAGCACTAGACGAGCGCCTGCAGCACCTGCAGACGCACTGGGACGACATCGTCACCGCACTCGCAGCCACCCTGCGCCCTGCGGCCGATATCGTTGCCGACCTCACAGCCGCCGGCGCCCCGACCACTTTTGCCGAACTGGGCGTTGCTCCCGAGCGGGCGCGCTGCGCCCTGCGGCACGGCAAAGATATTCGCGCCCGCTACACCATCCTACATTTGCTGAGTGAACTCGGCGTGCTGGAAGACTGGTCTAATGGCGCGCTAGAGGAACACGACCTGCTGCGCTAAGTTCCGCGCACGGAGCCTTTAGTCGCGCGGCGGCGTCGCCCACAGTCCCAGCAGTGCCAGAGGCACGCATAGACCCGCGCAGCACCACAGCACCTGGGCAAAAGAGCCGAATAGGTCGTAGCCGACCCCCATCACAAAGGGGCCCAATCCCGAGGCGGCCACGCCGATTGTCGATACCAGCCCGCGGATTCTTCCCAGATGGGCCCGCCCGTAATAACGCACCCAAATGGTCTCGCTGACGGCCATTAATAAACCGCTGCCAGAGGCAAAGACTACGGAGTACACATAGGGCAACAGCGGCGCGGGAACCGCGACGAGCGCAGCCAAACCCGCACCCTGACAGATCATGGACAAGGCGGTCAGCCCGTTTAGCGGAACTCTGTCGGCCAGTGCCCCACCCACCAAGCGAGTGCAGGCGATCACCGCTGCATAGAGCGAAAACATGGCCGCGACCGGGCCCGCGCCTAGCCCGCGCTCGGCAAAGATGGATACCACGTGAAACTGCGCACCGGTTCCACTCATCGACCAGGATGACATACAGGCCACGGCAATCCAATAACTGCGCGAACGCAGCACCTGATCCATCGTGAAGGAGCGCTCATCTACCGACTCTACAACAGCCGTCTCATCCCCTTTTCCCCCGTCGAGCTCTTGCCCCATATCCTGCGGACGATCGCGGAATACAAAGACCAGTAGGGGCACGATAAGCGCCCATATACCCAGACCAAATACCGTGTAAGCACCGCGCCACCCGTACGCATCAATCAGCGCAAAGCCCAGCGCCGGCACCACGCCGACGGCGGCGGCCATGCCTAGGTTAGACAGACCGCTAACAAAGCCCAGGCGGCGCTCGAACCACATCGCCAGCGCATTGCGCGCCAGCATGCTCATGGAACCCTGACCGAGAAAGCGCAGGAAGAAAAAGGCGACAAAGAGCGAGGACAGCCCCGACACATAGCGCATGCCGATACAGGTTGCTCCAAAGAGCAAGACAACGCCGATCAGCACCTTGCGCGGACCGTGGCGGTCCATTAACGCACCAACCCAGAACAGCGGCAGCGAAGCGAGCATCGTGCCCAACATATAGGCACCGCTCAGCTCCGAGCTAGAGAGGCCCAACGCCTCCTGTATATAAGGATTAAAAACGGAAATGCCGAAGGTCTGCCCCGGCGACGTGCATATCGATACGAGCATGACGGCCGGCATCATGATCCAACCATAGAAGAAGGGCAGGCGGCTCATGCGCTCACCTGCCCTCGTCTGGTATACACCTTACCGCCCACTTAGCCCTTGATCGCTCCCGATGTCAGACCGCTGATAAACTCTTTCTGCAGGAGAAAAAATAGCAGCACGACGGGCAGTACCGCAAGAAGCGTGCCGGCCATCATCGCGCCGTATTCCTGCGCATAGAGGCCGACCATCTGGTTGAGGCCAATGGGCAGGGTAAAGCGCTCCTGGCTGTGCAGAACAATTTGCGGCCACAGAAAGTTATTCCACGAACCCATGAACGAGATCAGGCAAAAGGCGCCGATCATCGGGCGCTGCACCGGCAGCACGACGTCCCAGTAGAGGCGCAGCTCGGTGCAGCCGTCAATGCGGCCAGCCTGCAGCAAATCGTCGGGCAGGTCGAGCATGGATTGGCGAAAGAGAAACATGCCGAAAACGCTCACCGCACCGGGAACGATCAGCCCCAGATAGGAATCGACCAGCCCCATGGCGTAAATAAGCTCGTACATCGGCGCCAGCATGACCTGCGCCGGTATCATCATCGTCGTCAGCATAAGCACCATGATAACGCGCTTGCCCCCAAACTCGTACTTGGCCAGCGCAAAACCACCCAGCGACGAAAAAAACAGCTGCACCAGCACCGTCGCGCCGGAGACAAAAAGGCTGTTTATCATAAAGCGAACGTAGGGAATCTGTTCGAACAGCTGGCGAAAGTTATAGAGCGAAAAGCGCGATAGCGGAGCGAAAAATAGGTAGTGGAAAAGATCGTCTGGTCCTTTAACGGCAGCGGCGACCAGCCAAACCATAGGCGTCAGCATAACGACCGCACACAGCGCCAGTGCCGCGTAGAGGGAAGCGCGTTGCCAGCCCATGCTACGACTCCCTCTTCCAGGTGCCCGTCAGGCGCATCTGTGCCAGCGAAATGACCAGCACGCCCATCGTCAGCGTCCAACCAATGGCCGAAGCATAGCCCAGATCACCGGCAATAAACCCGTTTTGGAACAGATACATCACCACCGTTAGCCCGGCGTTGTCGGGGCCGGCCGTGTTGCTCAACATGACGTAGGGCAGCTCAAACAGCTGGAACGAACCAATGGTGCTGAGCACCGTGACAAATACGGCCACCGAGCGAATACCGGGCAGCGTAACGTGCACAAACTGCTTGAAGGCCCCCGCCCCATCGACCTGTGCCGCCTCGTAGAGCTCCCCGTCGACGGCCTGCAGCGCCGCGAGAAAGTAGATCATATTAAAACCTACGTACATCCACAGCGAGGTGAGCACCAGCGCCGGCATCACCAGCTCGGGACTGCCCAACCACTTGGTGTCGATAGCCGTCCCCACCAGCGCGTGCAGCACGCGGTTGAGCAGGCCAAATTTGGGAATGAACACGACCGAAAAGAGCACGGCGACAAAGACCTGACCGACCAAATGGGGCGAAAAGAAGCTAAAGCGGAAAAAGTCGCGCCCCTTCACCAGGCGGCTGTTGAGCAGCAGCGCCAATCCCAAGCTGAGCGGGAGCTGCAAAAACACCGAGCACAGCGCGTATATGCAGGTGTTCTTGACCGCCTTGTGGAAGGCCGGATCGCCCCACAGAAAGCGAAAGTTGTCCCAGCCGACAAAAATCTGCGACTTGGGACCGTTGGTGATGTAGAACGATAGCAGGATGCTCTTGATAATTGGGTAAAGCGTAAAGGTCAGAAAGAGCACGACAAAGGGGGCGACGAACAGATAGGGCGCATAGCGGTGCTGCAGGCGAAAAAAGAGGGCGTTCAATAGGGATTCCTCCCGATATAGCGGCGCACTTCTTCGGCGGCACCGCGCAGGCGCTGGCGCGCAAATTCCTCAAAGCCCTTGTCGCCGTTCGCGCGGTAGTAGGCGGCACAGGCGGAGATAACGCCGGCCATTTTGCTCTTGGCCGTTTCGATAAACGGGCTGGCGTACTGCGGCGGCACGTCGTCGGCCAAATCGGCGTAGATTCGCCCCAGTTTTTGCCCGGACCAATAGGGGCGCGGCTCGTCAAAGGCCGGATGCTCCCAGGCGTCTTTGAGCGGCGGCAATATATTGGTTTCGCGAAAACGCTCGGCCAGCTCAGCCTTGTTGAAGTACATGTGCTCGGCCACCTTCCAGGCCAGTTCGGGATCGGGGCACGCCTTGGTAATGCCCAGCATCGTGCCGCCCCACGTGCTGGTCCGCCGTCCTCCTACCTCTACGGCCGGCAGCGGCATCAGCGCCATCTTGCCCCCCATGCGCGGAATGTCGGTCTCGGTCCCCTTGCTGCGCCAATCGGGGCAAATAAACGAGAGAAAGTAGCCGCTCTCAACGGCCTGCGTAAACAGGCGGCTCGAGCCCAAATCAGAGCCAATGCGCTCGGGTCCAGCGACGAGCGGTATAAAGAAGAGCAGGGTCTCTAGCGCCACCTCGTCGTCCATAATCAGCTCGCCCTCAGCGTTAAAATAGCCCCCATCGCGCTGAAAGAGGAACATCTCGAAATGTCCGGCGTTATTATCCGACAGCTCGATCATATAGCGCTCGCCCGGCACGCTGACCTGGCGGCCAATGCGCACAAAATCTTCCCAGGTCTCTATTTGCTCCACATCAATGCCCAACGCCTCGAACAAATCGCGGCGATAGGCCAACACCACCGGATGCACGTCGTGCGGCAGACCATAGATTCGCCCGCGGCTGCGATAGGGAGCAAAGCGCGTTTGCACGATGCGCTCGTAATAGCCCGTGCGCTGCAAGATAGGCATCAGGTCGATAAAGCCGACGTCGTCGGCCGGGCCGCGGAAAAAGGATCCGGCGCGGCTGATCTCCACTTCGACCAAATCGGGCACGTCGAGATCGGCCCAGAACGCAGCGCGCAACCGGCTGTTAACCGCGTCACCGTGCACGAGCTGCACGTCCAGCTCTACGCCCGGATGCTCCGCCTCAAATGAGGGGATGGCCTTCTGATAGGGCGTGGCGTGGTTGCTGGCAAAGGTCCACAGGCGCATCGTCGCCGTAGACTGTTCGACCGGATGTAGCAGCAGATACAGTCCGGCGAGCACCGTGACAACCAGTATGAGCGTCGGCGCTTTGCCGAAGGGCAACCCGTATGTAAATAGGCGGGTCATGTGCGTTCCTCAAGCTTAGGGACAAACCGCGTGATATAGTATGCAATCTAGTTGGAAAAACCAATAGAGCGCTTCGCGGATGCCAATATGCGCCTGTTTATACGACTTTTCACTTCTATGCAGTGTAATTTGTAGAAAAGTTCAATAAAAAGACAAATTTTGCTTTCTCGCGAGCGATTTTGGCTTATTTTAATGGCCATTCACTACTTCTATAATACGCGACACGATCATGGACCAAGCCACAGTTCCCATAGAATTGCACGTTGGATCGGGGAGCGATGCCTTCCCTACGCTGGAAGCGGCACGCGACCATCTGCGTTCGATAAGCAACCGGGTGCCAGCCCGCGTCGTCGTCGACGGGGGCCCTTTCGCAATGGAACAAGGCTTGGTGCTCGGCACTGCAGACTCGGGCACGGCCGCGGCTCCCATTACCTACTGTGCCGCCAAACCCGGCGCCACACGCATGCTCGGAGGAAAAATCCTATCCGCCTTCACCGCAATTGAAGACGAGCACACGCTGAGTCGATTGCCGGCAGCAGCACGGGCACACGCCGTCCAATTTGACCTGGGCGCGCACGGCATTAGCGACGTCGGCCAGCTGCGATCGCGCGGTTTCAGCCGCCCCATCACGCCCGCCCATATGGAGCTATTCTTCGACGGCCAGCGCATGCAGCTGGCGCGCTGGCCCAGCGCTGGATGGGCACAAATTGACCGGCCGGCCGCTCCCTGCGACGACGAACACGGCGGCCAGCTGGGCGACCTGCAGGCCGGTTTCTACTTCGCCGATCGGCGGCTCGACCGCTGGCAGGACCTCGACGACGTTTGGATGCACGGCTATTGGGGCTGGGACTGGGCCAATTCCTACGAGGCCATCGCATCGCGCGACCCGGAAAGCGGACTGATTCGCACCCGACCGCCCCATGGCCTGTACGGCTTTCGCACCGGCGCGCGGTTCTACTTTCTCAACGTGTTGGAAGAGCTCGCACAGCCCGGCGACTACTACGTCGACAAACGCCGAGGCCTGCTGTACTTCTGGCCTCCCGCAGCGCTCGACACAGCCGAGGTTGCCGTCTCTGTCCTGGAAGAGCCCATTCTGCGCATCGAGGGCGCTCAACACATACGCATCGAGGGGTTCTCCCTCGAGTATGGACGCGGCAGCGGTGTATCCATTGCCGAAAGCGAATGTATCGTCATGGCCGACTGCACTGTGCGCAACGTCGGCAATCACGGCATCGAAGTGGAGGGAGGACAGCGCTGCGAAATCGTCGGCTGCGACGTGCACCACTGCGGTGATTCGGGCATTGTCCTATCGGGCGGAGACCGGCAGACGCTGCAGCCGGGGCGCCACCGCGCCGCCGACAACCACGTTCACCATATGGGCGAATGGTCGCGCTGCTACCAGCCGGGTATTCGCGTCAACGGCGTGGGACAGCGCCTCGAACACAATCTGATACACGACGGACCGCATAACGGTATTCTGCTCAACGGCAACGAGCACATTATCGAGTACAACCACATCCACCACGTCTGCCAAGAAAGCGGCGACGTCGGTGCGTTTTATATGGGGCGCGACTGGAGCGAGTGCGGCAACGTGCTGCGGCATAATTTCTTCCACCATACACAGGGCGTCGGCATGGGTTCAATGGCCATCTACCTAGACGATTGCGCCTCGTCAACCACGATTTTCGGTAATATATTCTACCAGTGCACGCGCGCTGTTATGATCGGCGGCGGTCGTAACAACCGGGTGGAGAACAACATCTTTGTCGACTGCGACCCGGCCGTGCACATAGACGGGCGCGGACTTGATCCCAGCCCGGTCTGGCGCACGATGGTCGATCGCACGATGAAAGAGCGCCTCGATGCCGTTGACCACCACAGTCCACCCTATGGCACCCGCTATCCGGATTTGCGCCAACTCGATCCCTACTATGCGGAGGGCAAGGGCATTCCGCCGGAGGGCAACCTCGTCGTGCGCAACATTTGCCGCGGCCCCTGGTTGGACATTCGCTGGCACGCCGACCCCAGAACGGTCGCCGTGCAGAACAATATGGTTGACGAAGATCCGCTTTTCGTCGACGCAGACGGCATGGACTTCCAGCTCCGCGTCGATTCGCCGGCCTACGAGCTAGGCTTTAAACGCATCCCCGTGGACACCATAGGTCCACGCCGCGCGATCACTCTCTAATCGAGCCACAATGGAAAGCGACAACGAGATACCCGACCAATCGCCAGAAGACATCGCACCGGACTCGTCGACCGACGCAGAGAATCCCCAGGCCTTTTCCGATGCCAAGTATAGAGCGCTTATCGAAGGGGCTTCTGACTTTATCTACGTGCTCGACAAGGAAGGTCGCTTCATTTTTGCCAACCGCGAAGTGGAGCACCTGCTCGGCTATAGCCCAGAGGAAATACTAGGCAAGCACTTTTCTGAGGTCATGCACCCCGACGACGTCGATTCGCTCGGCTACTCGTTTGCCGAACGCCGCACGGGCCAGCGGGCCACCCATCGATTGGAAGTCCGTCTGGCGTCGCGCAGCGGCAAGGTGCGCGACGTCGAAATGGACATTCGCCATTTTGCTCTGAGCTCCAGCGGGCTATATCAAGACGATAATTTTATCGGCACGCACGGCGTTGTCCGCGACGTGACGGCGCGCAAGTACAACGAAACCAAGCGCCATGCGCTCAGCCAGCTAGACCGGGCCATTTGGAGTATGGCGCGGGCAGACGATATTCACATCGTCCTCGAGGGCATACGCAGCGCACTGCAGACAATAGACCTACCCTATGCCGAGTTCGGCGTATCCGTAATCAATATGGACGAGCCGCCAACGGTGCAGTTCTACAGCACGTACGGGAGCGAGCACGTCGAGCGCAAAGCGCAGTGGATGGTCGGCGATGCCCAAAGCCTGGCCGAAACGATTATTGACACGTGGCAGCGCGGCCGTGCGGTTCACATTTCCTCGCTGAACACAGAGGACTCCGAGCAAAACCGACAGACACTGGCCGAGCTATACGGACCCATAGAGTCGATTATCGACGTCCCCTTCTCGCACGGCGTTCTCACTATTACGACCTGCGATACGCCTTTTTCGGCGCGCGACCTCGACTTTATTGACGAGCTGTCGAGCGTGCTATCGGATGGCTTTCGCCGCGTGGAAGACTTAGTCGACCTGACGCTTTCCGAACAGCGCTATCGCCGCATTGTTGAAACACCGAACCTGCTGATCCTGCTGTTGGATACGGCGGGCAACTTCATCTATGTGAGCCCGCAAATCGACCCGTGGCTCGGCTATGCACCACAGGACTTTTACGACGATCCCACCCATTTGCTCAACATCGTTCATGAAGACGATAAGGAGGCGGCGACGCACCTGCTTACGTCGCACGTGCCCAGCGATAGCGTAGAGTATCGCTGGCTCAATCGGGATGGGACCTACCGCTGGGCGAGCGCCTCGTCCTTTCCCATCTTCGAAACAGACGGCGATGCGCAAATCAACCGACCGAGCCTGATACAAATCGTGGTGCAGGACGTCGACGATCGCAAGCGGGCCGAAGACACCATCAAGGCATCGCTGGCCGAAAAAGAGGTGCTACTCAAAGAGATTCATCACCGCGTCAAGAACAACCTGCAGGTCATCTCGAGCCTGCTCGACCTGCAGAGCCGTCGCCTGCCCAGCGAATTGCGCAACGTCTTTGAAGACAGCCAGCACCGGATCAACTCTATGGCCCTGATCCACGAAGAACTCTACAACTCGGGCGACCTAGCGCGCATCGACTTTTCGACCTATGCCCATAATTTGACCAACAATCTCATGAGGACCTACAGCCCCGTTGGGGTCTCGCTAGAAATCCGCGTCAACGCACAGCCGCTCACGCTAGAGAGAGCCATTCCCATGGGCCTGATCATCAACGAATTGGTGTCCAATGCCCTCAAGTACGCCTTTCCAGACAATCGCTCGGGCGGTATAACCGTTGAGCTGACAAGCCACAGCGCAGACGATTTTGTGCTCACGGTGAGAGACGATGGCGTGGGCATGAAAGAAGACGTCGACCAGAAAACCACGAACAGCTTGGGTTTAAAACTGGTGCACACGCTCGCCATGCAGCTACAGGGACGGGTCGAAGTGAACCGCGAAGGCGGCACCGCGTTTTCGATTATTCGCAACGCACCCTAATGCATCTACCGGGCTGAGGCATCGTGCGAAGTATGGGCCTTTAGCCCTACGCAGCGTGCCTGTCCCCTTCCGACCTACGCAGCGTTTCCAACTCAATCATCCAGCTGGTCTCGTACTGGCATAGCGCGCGGTGCCAGTCGCGCAGATCGGCTTCGCCGCGCAGCAGCTGGCGCGCGGTATGGTCGATGTGCTGTTCGGCCTGGCGAATGGATGGCCGCACGGCAAAGGCGCGCATGGAGTGCAATCCAAAGGCGCGCCGCACCCGGTTTATCACGGCACAAATATCCGAACTGAGACGCGCTATCGACGGACGGTTGGTGCGAACGTTCATGCGACAAACTCCTGGGGAAACGCCGGTTGGGGGCAACCGGAGCGGACGCTGTAGAAGAGCGATAACTGCTCTTATGTGCAGTATTTAATATAGCTATACTTATGTGCAGATGTCAAGCGCTTTTCTCCCTTGACGCACTGCGACAATTCCCTATTCTACGGGGGCATTTACCAGCCCTTATCTAACACGAGGTCCCATGAGCGCGATAGAGGAACGAACCATCGGCAAGACGGGTATGACGCCCAAGGCACTGGGCATAGGCTGTGCGTGGTTTGGCAGCGACAAGAGCTCGGACGCCGACACCATCGCCGGCGTGCGCCGAGCCATTGACCTGGGACTCAATTACATCGACACTTCGGCCGGCTACGGCGAGAGCGAGCGACGCGTTGGTCTGGCGCTAGCCGGCGGCTATCGCGACAAAATTTACCTGCAGACCAAAGCCGGCACGCATCCTGAGCACCGCGGTGACTACCGCGCCAAAACCATTCGCTGGAGCGTGGAAAACAGCCTGCGCCAATTGGGCACGGACTATTTGGACTCGGTCCTCATCCACGACCCCGCCGACATAGAAGTGCCCTTGGCACCCGGCCACGCGCTCGACGAACTGCTCAAGATGAAAGAAGAAGGACTGATCGGCCACGTCGGGCTCGGCGTGCGCCAGCACGATTTTCACCGCCGCGCTATTGAGACGGGGCATATTGAAATCGTCCTATCGTTCCTCGACTACACGCTGCTCGACCAATCCGTCGCTGACACGACGCTGCCGCTGGCCCGCGCACGCGGTGTGGGCATCATATTGGCCAGCGTCTTTGCCATGGGCACGCTCACCGGCGTCGAGCCCGACGCGGAAACGGAGCGTCGCCGCAACCCCAACGGCGAGCCGCGTGCCCATCAAATGTGGTCCTGGTGCCAACAGCGCGGCATCAATATACGCCACCTGGCCATGCAGTTTTGCCTGGCGGCACCCATCGACGGCATCGTCATGGCCGGTCCTTGCAATGCGGCCGAAGTCGACGACGCCGTTGACGCAGCAACGGCCGACGTCCCTGACGAGGTATGGGCTGAGTTTAAAAGGGCATTTGGCGTGGGGCTCTAATGGAGTGGAGCGGCCTGCTGCTCGACTTCGCGCCGCTGGCCGTCTTCGCCATCCTCGACGGCAGGGGCAACCTGCGCTACGCGCTGATTGGCGCGGTGCTAGCGGCCGTGCTCGAGCTGGTCTACAGCCAGCTGTTTTTCGGCGGTATCGACGCCTTCTCGCTGTTATTCGCCGCCCTAATCATCGCCTTTGCCGCACTCTCCTACTACTTTAAAAACCCGCTGTTCTTCAAGCTCAAGCCCGCGGTTATTGGCTGCTGCACAGCGCTGATCATGCTGCTGACATCTGCCATTGACCGCCCCGTTATGCTGGAAATGGCCCAACACTACGCCGCCGCGCTACCCGCTTCGTTCCAAGCGCAGCTGGCACAGGACAGCGTGCGCGCCATGCTCGCGCGCGCCAACTTCTTCATGGGCATCGGGTTTTTAGCCTATGCCGCTGCCTGTGCTTGGGCGGCGCTGTATCTGAGCCGCTGGTGGTGGTTGGCCATCAGCGGACCGGGACTGTACTTGGTGACCTTTATTAGCGCGGTGCTGGCCATGCCCGCGCTATTCAGCCGATTCGTCGCAGCATTTTCCTAGTGGCTTTAACCGCACATTGCCGTTGAGTGTGTGCAGTCGAATAGCGACAGCGGCCTCAGCACCCAGCTGGCCGATCAGCTGCGTGCGCTTGGCCAATTCAACCCGGTGCAGTGACAGCGTCGAGTCGACCGATCCGTTCGTCGTGCGCGCATCGATTCGAGCCGGATACGCATCGGGCAAATGCACCTCGATCTGGCCATTGGTCGAACTAGCCGTCAGCGCAGCATCGCCCTCGGCAATGCGCGCATCGATATTGCCGTTTTGTGCGCTAAATAATCCCTCCTGATGCAGCGCATCTATGCGCGCCGAAATATTGCCGTTTTGCGTGCGCAACTGCGCCGATCCGCGCACGCCGTCTACCGTCAGGCTGCCGTTGGTGGTCTGTGCGCGCACCGCGGCCTGACTGCCGCGCGCTTCGATCTGACCATTTACCGTGCTAAATTCAAGATCGACTCCAGCCGGCCCCTCTATGGTATAGCTCACTTCTACGCCGTGGCCTGTGGCTGACGGCCCATGCCCCTTGTCGACGCGCACCACGTCGCCGTCGCGCACTACGTCGACCTGCACCTGGCCGATCAGCGCCTCCGCTTCGGCACGACTGTGCGCCTTCACTCGCTTGTGCACATTGACCTTCACCTGGTCTCTCTGCCCCGCGGCAAAGTGCACATTACCGCTGTCCGTAGCCGCATGAATCGCCGACAGCCCTTTTCCATCCAACGTCCACTCGCGCTCCTCTACAACTTCTTCGCGGCCGATAGAAGCGTGTTCGACGACTTCGTCGATAACATCGCGCACCTGATCGACGACCTGGTCGACCATACGCCCCATGTCCATCCGCTGCACGCGGTGCACCGCCTCGTCTATCTCGCGCCGAACCGCATGGCCAATCTCGCCCCCTTGCACCGCGCTCACAGCCCGGCGCACTTCCTGGCCAATCTCGCCCAGTATTTCACCGAGATCCCCAGCGCGCCCCGAACGACCGCGTCGCGCCGCATGCCCGCCCTCGCCCGGCGGCATCCCATCGTCACCCAGCGCCTTGAGCAGCGCCTCGGCCTCTTCAACGCTGATTTTTCCCTCGGACAACATGCGCAGAACAGTGGTTTTCTCTTCGCTCATGGCAGCACCTCGCTATTTAATTTTGCCCAGTTCGCGCGCGGCGCTCGTCGCATCCAATTCGCCGCGATCCAATTGCTCTAATACAGCCCGTCGCCGTCGCCCCAATTCGCTTTCCCCCTCTTCTTCATCACCGCCCGCATCAAACCCCATTTCACCAATAATGCGGTTCAATCGCTTGCGCAAATCTTGGTAGGGCTCGCCCAATTCGCGCTCCATTTCCTTGAGATTGCCGCGCTTGCGCACAAATACCTCCAAAAAGCGCAGACTTTCGGCCGAGAGCCGGTCAAAAGCACTCAGAGCAAAGCGCCCCTGAATTACGGTATCGCACTGGCAGCAGCTAAGCTGACTGGCACATAGCCCCCCGCCGCAGGCCGGACACGTGGCCAATACACTGTGCACTCTGCATCTCCTTTCCCATAAAACACCGAGTTCGAAATTCTAATTATTTCTAAATATACTAAATAATTTTATAATTGAGGCTATTTTTTTAAAATTATTTTGCTTTTTAATAAATATTTATATTTTCGCAATAAAAAAGCTCTCGCACCCCTCCGGTGCGAGAGCCGAAAGCAACGGCGTAAACGCGCTCAGTAACGCGCCTGCGCAGCCCTCTGTTCCATCCACTCGCTCGTCATGGGAAGCAGGGACGAACGCTGTTCAACCAGTGCGTTGAGTCGCCGTATTTGGCCGTGTGCCTGTTCCAAAAGCATCTCGCGCTCTTCGCGCAGCTGCAGCAGTTCGGCAGCCAGCTCCATTGCGGCCAGCACCGCGACTTTGCCGCGATTCAAGGATCCGACGCGTGCCTCCACTGCGCGCATCTGCACATCGACGCATGCGGCAACGCGCCGCGTGACCTCTGCATCCAGATGGCTAGCGATGCGGTATTCCTCATCGCAAATCTGCACGCATGCCGTGTTCTGCACCTGTTCCATAGTGACCATCCTCTCGCGGTCGCTTCTACACGCAATCCCTACCCGACTCCCGCCCAGCACCCACTCTATGTGGAAAACGCCGCACGGTCCCGCGCGGTTCCCCCGGCTAAGCGAACGCCGGCAAATGTTTTATATTCCAAATACGGACTTGTGCACCCCTTTCGGAGCAATGATATGCGATCCGTTTCCATTCTTCTGCTGAGCGTCCTGCTCGCATCCTGCGGCACCGATAAATCCACCGATATGGTATTCGATCCCAGCAGCGAGGACGAACAGGATGCCAACCAAAATGTCGAAGCCACGTTCACGTTTATCCAAGAAGCCATTTTCGACCGCTCTTGCGCGACCAGCGGCTGCCATACGACGACCTATCCCAACCTCTCGGCTGGACAGTCCCATGCCGCCATCGTCAACGGAGCGAGCAGCGCGGGACCCAACCAGCCGCTAATAAAACCGGGGGACCCCGACAACAGCTATTTATTTCTCAAGACAATCGGCGCTTCCGGTATCTTGGGTAACCGCATGCCGCTGGGGCGACCGGCGCTGAGCGATGCGCATATCGCGGCCTTGCGCACGTGGATCGAGCGGGGCGCTCCCAATGATTAGAGCAGCGCTCCCCATCGCCTGGGCGCTGATAACCACTGCCGCACAGGCCGGCGAGTGGCACGTCGATACCGAGCACGTAGACAACAGAGTCCAATTTACCTCCGAAGTCGTGGCGCTCAGCTTTGATGGGGTCACGCGCAATATCGATGGTTATATGTATTGGGAAGGCGAGGAGCTCTTCGAGCGCAAGAGCCAGTTTTTTTTTGAGGTCGATATGGCCTCTTTCGACACGGGCATTGGCAAGCGCGACCGCGATATGCGCGAAGTCCTGAACACGCGAAAGTGGCCCAAAGCCCATTTCGAGGGCACCATCGCAGCGCACGCCCCCGATACCAGCGCCGTCCATAGCTATACGGCACTGGCCAAAGGCATTTTTTCACTGCACGGCGTTGAACGCCCCATTGAAATACCTGCCGCCATTGCCGTGGGCGATACGCACTCTCTTGTTGCCGCCGACTTTACCATTCGCCTGCAGGACTACGGCATCGAAGCACCTAGCCTGGCCGCCTTTATCAAAGTGAGCGAAATCGTCGGCGTTTCCGTGCGCTTCCGCATGCGGCATATCGCGCACAAGAAAGAGTGAAAATCATGCTGCGCAACGCCTTTATTGCCGCCCTATTATGCCCCCTAGTGGCACTGGCTCAGCCCACGTGGGAGCGCGATGCGGCACCTGCTCCGGCAGCACCCGTCGAAGTATTTCGCTCCGTTATGACGGCCAATTTGCCGACGGCAACCACGCTCTACAAGGGCGACTGGCACTACGAAATTTCGCACCGCTTTCACCCGACTATCGGCGACGGCTACGACGCCTATTTCGGCCTCGATGGACCGGCCAGTATGCGCATGGCTTTCGGCTACGGGCTGAGCGACCGGTCCATGCTCACGCTCGGCCGCAGCAACGTGCTGGACAATCTCGACCTGCAGCTCAAACGCCACCTGTGGTCTGCCGAGCACGCATCGAGCGCCAGTGCGCTAGCCCTGCAGATAGGCCTGGCATGGAATACCGATATGAGCACGATTCGCCCCTTTGCCGCACGCGGCCGCAGCGACGGTGCCAACGTTCAGTACTATGCGCAGCTGGTCTACAACGCCCTGCTGCTCAACGGCAAACTCGCCGTCGGCGTCGTGCCGTCGTACCTCTACAACAGCGCTATCTTCAGCGTTGAGCGGCAGCACACCCTTGCCTTAGGCACTTATTACCAGATTTACTTTGACGATATGTGGGGACTCTGGCTCGAGTACAGCCCTGTGCTATCGGGCTACCAGGGCGTTCTGCAGCCCGGAGAAACGGGCCGTTCGCATAATCCGCTGGCATGGGGAATTTCCATAGAGACGGGCGGCCACGTATTTTACTTTTTTGCCACCAACAATACGCGCCTCAATAGCGCGCAGTATCTGGTTGGCGCTCCCCACCCGGCGGGCCCGTCTCACTGGCGCCTCGGCTTTGCGATTACGCGCTACCTATAGGGTAGGACGCGGCGCCCTACCGAGAAGAAAAACGGCATATGTTTAATAATGAGATGAAGGCGTTCTACGACGCCAACGGGTATCTCGTAGTCAACGACGTCTTTAACGCCGACGAGCTGGAAGCCATACGCGCGCACATTGACGCGCTGCTGGCCGATGCCGACCATCCGCCGGCCGGCGTTACCATCGGCCGCGAGGGCAATACGGCCGCCGACCGCAACAGCGCGGCCGCCCGCGACGACGCCATTCGCGGCGCCGCCTTCCTCGTGCGCTTCATGCCCTTTTTTCAGAACGTGGCGCGCCAGCACAACTTGCTGGCCTGTGCGCGAGGCCTGCTGGGTCCGCGCGTCAAAGTGTTCCGCGACCAGGCGCTGTTTAAACCGCCCGGCGGCCAGGCCAAACCGCTGCACCAAGACCAGAGCTACTTTCGCGTGGAGCCCATCGACGACCTAACCACCGCGTGGATTGCCCTCGACGACGCCACGCTCGACAACGGCTGCATGTGCTACGTGCCCGGTTCGCACGTGCACGGCATCTTTCCCGTCGACGCCGATCCCGAACGCCCGGTCCACCACGTGCCGCACACCGGCGATTTGGACCTGCCGGCGCCCGTAGCGTGTCCGGTGCCTGCCGGATCGGTGATTTTCCACCACGGCTGTGCGCTACACGCGAGCGCCGCCAACCACAGCGACACCTGGCGTCGGGCGATTATCTTCCACTACGCTACATCCGACGCGCGCTCGCAGAACGAGTCGCTCAACGAGCAGGTATCGCTGGAGATCGACGCCTAAGGGCACGCTCCTAGCGCGTCCAACTGCGCGCGCGCCCCGCCTGCATGGCCTCGGCCACTTCCACCGCCCGCAGGCCGTCGTGCAGCGTCGGCCACCAGCCGCCTTCGCGCAGGTAGCGCAGAAAGGCGCGCGTCTCGTCGAGCGCACCGTTTTTCTCCCAAGCCGGTACCGCTTCATCAGCCGCCCACGCATCTACGGTCTGGCCCCGATCGGCAATCGATAGCGCGCAGCGTCCCACGTCAATTTCCATGCTATAGTCTTCGCCGACGATATCCATGCGCTCGCTGACCGCGCCGCAGGTCGGCGCCACGGCAAACGTAGCGGCCCCTCCTGCAAAGCGCACGCGCGCATCGAAAAGGGGCGTGCCGCGCGCGCCCACCTCCACGGTTTCGACCGCCATATCGAGCGGTGGTCCCATAACGGCGAGCACGTTGTCGATGGCGTGAATCGCCGTGCCCGGTGCAAAGCGCTCGTCGTAGCGAGCGTGCCGCAGCATGCGCGAGGCCACCAGCAGCGGCGGTCGGTCGGCGTTTTGCGCCATCCAAGCGCGTGCCCGGGCAAAGGCCGGACCAAAGCGCCGGTTAAACGACACCATATGGGGCGCGCCCAGCCCATCGGCGAGATCGACCAGGCGACGGGCCTGCTCTTCGTCGGAGCCCGGCGGTTTTTCCACCACCAGCGGTATGCCGCGGCGCATAATCTGCTCGGCGACGGCTTCGGTGTGCTCTATCGGCGTCACGGCAACGATGCCGTCTGGTCGCTCGCGATCCATCAGTTCATCGAGGTCTTCATAGGCGCGCGCAAAGCCAAAGTCGGCCGCATAGCGCTCGGCTCGCTCGCGCTGCAGGTCGCAGACGGCTACCAGCGATAGGGACGCGCCCAATTCCTCTTTGCAGCGTCTGAGAGCGGGCCCGTGATTGGTGCGCGAATGGGCGCCGGCGCCGACGACGGCTATCTTCATCAGGCCCTCCTCACGCGGCAAAGTTGGCGGCGATGATCGCCTGCAGACGCGCCAGCACGGCCTCGGGCAGCGGCCCGCGCTCTACCGCGGCAAGCGCCTGTTCGAGATGATCCAATTCCGCCATGCCGACAACCACGCCCGATACGCCGGGATTGCTCAGCGCAAAGCGCACGGCCACCTGCGCGCGCGCCCCCTGCTCCGTGCCCACAGCCGCCAAGAGCTGAGCCGCTTTGCGCTCGTTCGATTCAACATCGGCATTGGGAATAATCTCGCCTTCGCGCCCGTGCCGCACGTCGGTGGCCAGCACGCCGGCGGCCAGCGCGCGAATCACCAGCACGCCGACGTTCTCTTCGCGACAGACCTCAATCAAATTGCCAAAGTCGTGTGCCGACCACTGTGCCGGCACATCGCATCCCGCGCTGGGGTTGATCATGTTGTAATAGATCTGCGCCGATTCATAGAAACCGCCCCTCACAACCGCTTTCAGCGCATCTCTTTCGCCGTTGGCGGTAAAACCAACGTGGCGCGTCAGTCCGGCAGCGCGCACGCGTTCCAACCCCTCGCGCACTGGCCCCAACATATCGTCCACGCTCAGTCCGTTGCCCTGTCCGCGGCGATCGTATACCAGATTGTGCACCTGCAGCAGATCGACCGAATCCATCTGCAATCGCGACAAACTCTCGCGCAAGCTCTGCTCGACCTGACCGGCCAAATCGGCAACCGTCGGATCGAGCAGTGCTTTGGTGGCTACATAGGGCCGTTCGGCGGCGGGTATTTCGTCCAACAGCCAGCCGATGGCCTCTTCTGAAGCCCCCTGACCGTACATTGGCGCCGTATCAATCCAGTTGATACCCGCCTGCAGCGCGCGCGCCACGGCGCGCCGGCGGGTGTCGTCGTCGCCGCGTATAAGCAAACCGCCTACGGCGCCGCCGCCAAAGACGACCTCCGAAACGCGCAGTCCCGTCTTACCCAGCGTTCGATAATTCATATGCGCTCCTATCAGCCCATAAAAGAGCCCAGTGCGTTGCCGTTCATACCAGTGAAATAATCGATGATTAGCCAAAAACCCGCCGGCACAATTTCGCCGAGAATCATGCCGAGAAAAAATGGCACCGTGCTGCGATAGAGCTGCGGTCCGCCGTATTTAAGCACGGACCCCTTGAGCAAATAGGCGATCAACACGCTAAACCACATGCTGCCAAAGGCCGCGCTGATGGGAAAACCTAGCGGGTGGAAAGGCCACCATAGAAAGCGGTAGTGCATTAGCTCCAGCGCCGCCATAATGGCCGCGCCCACACCCACCTGAATCCAGCCGTCCCAGTGCGGCCCCTGCGGATAGGAGACGACGATATCCATAAAGCGATACGGGTACTGCGCCGCATTGTCGGCATAAAACGGGTTGAGATTGATCGCCCCGTGCTGGTAGGCCACCTCGAGCCGAATCCACAGCGCCGAACAAATGGACAGGGCTACGGTCGCCATAATCGCCCAGAACAGCCGCCGCTTTCCGCGCAGAAACTCGTCGGCCAGCTTGAGACCGTTGCTGCAGGAGGTCATCAGCAGCACCAGCACGTCCGTGCCCCAAACATAGGTCGTCGTCAGCGCCGCTGCCCCCTTGGCTCCCAGCGCCGTAGTACCGAGCGCAGCGGTGGTAAAGTCGGGCCCGGTAATCGGCGGGAACATCACCGCTACGCCCCCCTCGACCACCACGCGCGTAATGGTCAGGAAGAGGGCAAAGCAGGTAAAGAGCAGGAAGGGCACAACCCACGGCGGCAGTCCGGCCATCCACAGCCAGGTTCCCATCACAACCGTGCCCACCAGCAGCGAAAATACGGCGGCGCGGTAGGACATCATCTCGTCGCTGTCGTCGACGCGCTCGTCGCCGACAAAGGCCTTGCGCAGCACATCGGCCAAATGGGCGCGGGCGTTCCACAGGCCTGCCAGCACCAGCACCAACATGCCCCCCATCGCCTGGTAGATGATAATGGGCTGGGCATAGTGGCCGAATGCGCCAACCGGACCGGCGTCGATCTTAATGCCCACCATGCGAAAGTAGCCCTGCTCGCATACGTTGAGCAGGTAAAAGAACACCAGCCCAGCGGCGATGTTGCGATTGATCAAATAGGAAAAGCCCAGCATGGTAAAGCTCAGGCCAAAACCGATGGTCACCGAGTTGCGAAAGAGCGCTACGGAGCCAAAACTGGTCGAAATGCTGGGAAAGAATTCGTAGTAGCTGTGCAGCGCGTTGGCGTTGACGATAATGCAGGGCAGCAAGAAGCCCAGCCACATAGCCCACGAGCGGAAAAAGGGTTTGCGGCCTGCCGCGTCTTCGCGCAGCATGTGCTGCGGTAGCTGCATCATGGGATATACCAAGCGCTCGCGTTCAACCCACTGACGGCGCAGAATAACGGAAATGGCAATCATCACCAAATACATTGCCACGCCAAAGAGCAGCCAGGAGGCCAGCGGCGCCATCCACACGTCCCACGGCACGCCCATGCCCCCCTCCGCCCCCTCGTAGTAACGGCGCACGGCGGCTTCGTCCTGAACCGTCGCCCAGTCCGGCAGGTAGGGCCACACCTGTTCCTTCCAGTTGTTTTCCGGCGTCGCGTAATAAAAAGCTCCGGTAGCCACAGCCGGGACATAGGCGGCAAAGCCGCGCGCCGGCAGCGTATTGGCGATCAGCAGCATAATGTAGATCACCGCCAGTTCGCCCGGATCGAGCGCCCACGGCCGATGCACCGCACCGACCAGTCCATTGGCGATGGCCACGACGACAAAAAACAGAAAAATGGAGCCCGGATTGGTATTCCACACTCCCATCTGCGACCCCTTGATAATCATATCGCCCCAGGGAATCGCAATACTCATAAACGCGACGAGCGCCAAGCCAATGGATATCGCGCGCAGTGAGCAGCCTCGGTATACCCTCTTGTTCATTAGACCTTCCCAGTTTATAAACAGAACAATCTAAGTGAAACGGCGCACCTTTCCCACCGCAGAGACCCCGGCGCGGGCCGGTCGTTGCTGAGCAACGACAAACAGGCTACCTTGTATGGCGTGGAGCAGCAGATCCTCTGACCTACAACCACAGCACTCGGCAGGCCGAGCGCACACCCGATAAAACGCAGGGTGCTATGAAGCACGAAGGAAAAAAGATACTCGCGGTAGACGATCAGCCGGAAAACCTCGTCTTGCTCAGCCGCATACTGGAAATGGCCCTGTTCAGCGTGCGCACGGCAACTAGCGGACAGGCGGCGCTGCAGGCGGCGCGCGCCGATCTACCCGATCTGATCCTGATGGATATCTCCATGCCCGGCATGGACGGCTTCGAGGTGTGCAAAAAGCTCAAAGCAGACCCCAAAACCCAGAGCATTCCGGTGATTTTTCTCACCGGTCGCAGCGATACGGAGTACCTGGTAAAGGGGTTTGAGCTCGGCGCCGTAGACTATATAACCAAGCCGTTTAACAACACCGAATTGCTGCATCGCATCAATACGCACCTCGAACTCTCCCAGCTGCGCAAAGGCCTAGAAAGCCAGGTCGCCGAGCAGAGCGACGAAATCAGCGCGGCTAATTCAAGGATGGAAGAGGCCAATCGCATCTTCAGCGCATTCGTGCCGCAGACCTTTATCAACCTACTGGAACGCGAGGACATTCTCGAAATAAAGCTCGGCGATCACGCGGAAATGGAAATGACCGTTCTCTTTGCCGACATCGTGAACTTTACCGAACTAGCCGCCAAGATGGGGCCGGAGGCCAGCTTTCGCTTCATCAATGCCTATCTCAGCTGGATCAGCCCGATCATACGCATGAACAAGGGACTGATCGACAAATACGCCGGCGATACCATCATGGCCATCTTTCCCGAATCCGCCGGTGACGCCCTGCAGTCGGCGGTGGAAATGCAGCAGGCAATGCAGCGCTTTAACGAGCAGTTTATTGCCGCTGGCATCCCGCCCATTCGCATTGGCATTGGCGTACACTGGGGCAAGCTGATGTTGGGGATCGTCGGCGAGGCTGAACGCATGGCAACCAACGTCATTTCCGACGCCATCAACGTCGCCGCGCGACTCGAACGCCTGACTCGGCGCTATGATGTGGGCATCGTCGCCAGCGGCGTCGCCCTCGAACACCTAGGCGACAACCAAACCTACAGCGCACGCCCCATCGACCGCATCAAGGTAAAGGGACGGGGAGAAACGACCAACGTATACGAGATTTACGACGGCGATAGCGCCGAGCGAAAAGCGCAGAAAGAGGCCACGCACGACGAGTATACGGAGGGAGTTGAACTCTACTACGAGCGCAAGTTCACGGAAGCCAATTTGCACATCGCCCGCGTTCTCTCACAGACGCCCGACGACAAGGTCGTTCGCCAGTTCCAGCAGCGCATCGCCGCGGCCATTGCCAACGGCGTCGCAGCCGATTGGAACGGCGTCGAGCTGCTCGAAGCCCCGTAGCCGCGTGGTTTAACCAGCCCAGACAAAGACCGCCAGTAGCACCACCCAAACCCAGGCGAGAAAGTGCCAGTACTGCGCGCAAATCAGCGCAAAGGGCACATGTGCACGTCCTAGCCCCCCCGCACGCGTCTTCCAAAACAGCACCCCCATGGCGGCTAGGCCCCCAACCACGTGCAGGGCATGCAGCAAGATCAGCGCGAATGCAATGCCGTAAACACCGGCGCGGCCATCGTCTACATAGACCGAGTGAACTCCCAGTAGCTCGCTCAGCGCGGGCCCCTGGACAAAGACAAAGAGCAACGACAGTGCCCACGTCCAGCGCAGGCGACGCCCCATTTCGACGTGGTCGCCGCGCCGAGCGGCCAGCCCCATCGCTCTCATCCACCACCCCGTCAGCAGCAGCAGCACGGTGGACAGCCACAGCTCCCACGGCAGATAGAGCGGATCCATGCCGGCCGATGCCGAACTGGCAAATCGGTAGACCAGAAAACACACCACGCCAACGGCAAAGAACATGCCGAGCGCCACCATGAAAATGACCATACCCAAGCGTCGATGCCCCGTTCTATCGGGCCCCTGCCACGAAGCCAATACGGGCTGTTGTCCTGCTTGTTCACCTTCCATAACTAGCCCCAGCGATATTCGGGTGGATCAAAGACAAAGCCGTGAAAGAACGCGCGATGTTCGGGGCTGAGTCCCTGAAGAAAGTCCGCACCGTAGCGCCACTGCTCGGCGCAGGCCAGCATCCACGGGTGTTCGTAGCCGTAGTAGAGCATGGTCCGTTGGCCGATCGGCCGCGTCCACGGTCCGGCCGTATGCCACACGGCGTTGTGAAAGAAAAAGGCCGTTCCCGGTCCGCCGCACACTTGCACGGCACCGGGCGTTAGGTGTGGATTATTCAGGTCGCTGGCCGCTGGATCGATGCGCGACCGGTGACTGCCCGGCAGCAGGGTTAGGTTGCCCTGTCCTTCCTCGCGCATATCGCTCAGATAGTAGCCGACTTTAAACTGCAGCAGAGGTATCGGCCAACCCAGGGTTCGAAAGCCGTCCTGTATGCCATCAATATGCCAGCCCACGCCGTGGTAGTCTGCCCTTTCGACTTCCCAAAATGCGTCCGTCGAGTGCAGATGGGGCTTTTCGTTAAACAGGGCGCGCACATAGGCCATCATCGGCTCGTAATTCAGCAGATCGAGAAAGAGCGGATCTTCGTCGAGCAGGTGAAAAATGCGCGCATTGGGGCCCTCTACGCGCTCGGGGAAGGCCGGTTCGTGCGCGCGCACATAGGTGCTGCTGCGCCGCCGATTCACCGCCGCTTCCACCGCGGCGCGCAGCGCTTCCACGTGATCTGGAGACAAAAAGTCTTCCAAAATCAAATAACCGTTCACATCAAAGAAAAATCGCTCGGAATCGGTCGGCGATACCATCTCGACCATTTTATTTTCTCCCCGCAAAAAATCGCTCGTAAGACTAGTATACCCGCCCGCCCCCACTAGGGCAATCCCCTTGCCGCACGACGCTCTGTTAGCGTAGATTTGCGGGTCCTACAACCGGAGATAGCGCATGAAAGACGCTCGCATTACCGACATTCGCCTCATGGCACTGGCCCCCTACGGCAACGACGTCGGTCTGTGGAACCTCATCCGCGTCGATAGCGACCAGGGCGTCTGGGGATTGGGCGAAGCCTACTGGGGACCGGGATTCCGCCCCGTGATCGACGCCTTGCTCAAACCGCTCTTCGTCGGCGAGAATCCATTTGACGTCGACCGCCTCTTCACCCGCGCCTACATGCGCATGGCCGGCGCCCACACCCAAAACGGCCTAGTGATGACCGCGCTCAGCGGCATTGAGATCGCCCTGTGGGACCTGGCCGGCAAGCTGTGCGGGCTGCCCGCTCACCGCCTGCTCGGCGGGCGCTTTCGCCCGCGCGTGCGCCTATACCGCACGGGCTTGCCGCCCAACCTAGAGGACTATGCAGCCTGCGAAGCATACGCCGCACAGACGCACGCCGAGGGCTGGACCGCCATAAAGACGCTCGACGTCGATACGATGTATGAGCGCTACGACCCCGCATTTGCCGAACCGGGACACGAGCCGCTGGCGCGCACGCTGTCGGCAGCCGATCTGGCGCGCAGCGAAAAGATTATGGCCAACCTGCGCCGCGCGTTCGGCGACGAATTCGATATCGCCGTCCACTGCCACTGGGCGCTGGACCTGCGCGACGCGCTGGCGCTGGCTGAGCGCATCGCACCCTACCGTCCTATCTGGTTGGAAGACCCGCTGCCGGTGGCTTTTTCGCCGGCCTGGCGCGAACTCAAACAGCGCTCGCCCGTGCCCATTTGCACCGGCGAGAACCTCTACAATCGCCACGAATTTCGACCCTTTATCGAAGAGGGCGGAGCCGATATTGTCCACGTGGACGTGCCCAAATCAGGCGGCCTACTAGAGGCCAAGCGCATCGCCGACCTAGCCGACCTCCACTATATGAAGACGGCCATGCACTGCGCCTCCAGCATCGTCGGGCTGACCGCTTCAGCGCAGGCAGCAGCTAGCATGCGCGGCTTTTGCATGCTCGAGCGCGCCGGCGGCGACTTCGACTGGTATGAGCAATTGGCCTACGGCGATGGGCCGCTTATTCGCGACGGCTATCTCGAAGTGCCCGAAGGCCCCGGCCTGGGATTGCACCTCAATCCGGACGTAGCGCGCGCCCATTTGGCGCCGGGCGAAGAGTACTGGGGCGACTGAGAGTCCATCGCGCAAAGGGGCCCCACGGCGTTTTATCACCGCGGGGCCCCTTATATCGCATTCGATCGGACTACGCGTCGGCTCGCCAGGTGCCGTCGTAGCCGGTATAGCCCTCCATATACGTCTGCAGGTGCTCAGGGAGCCGCGCGCGCAGTGCTTTGGCCGTATCGGGCAGCGGCCAAGGCGCGTCGATCCTCTCGCGCTTGGGACGGAAGCCCATGCCGCAGGAATAGCGCCGCTCATTAGTGGCCATATTGGCGTGGTAGGTCAGCGCTGCAAAGCAGATCAGATCGCCCGGATCGGCCACCACCGCGATGCAGCCGGGCACGTCCATCTGGTTCCAGCGCACGGATTCATCCGCTCCTATGGGGCGGAACCCGCTGCGATCTTCCGTCAACTCAAAACCCTCTGGCCCCGTCCAACCCGGCTTGTTCGACTTTTCGATTACGGCAATGCCGCTGCGGTCGGGATGACTGCCGTTGAGATAAAACCACGACCCGCTCGGCATGGAAAAGCGATTGAGCACGTCGTTGGCGATGCGCGGCTGAGCCACGTGCCCGCGGTGGTCGGTATGCCACGTGCCCATCCCTTCGCCCGGCGTGCGCAGAATAGCGGCCGATCGATGCAGGCAGACCTCGTCGGTGCCGTGCACTGCGCGCACGTAGTTCAGATAGGGCGCGTGCTCGGCCAGGCGCCACAGCGCCCGACTCGGTTCGGCAAACATCATATGATAGCGATTGGATGCCTCGGCCAAGTCGCGCTGCGGATCGAGCGCGGCGTCTATTTCGGCCTTGAGCTCTTCGACCCAATCGCCGTCGATCATCTGACGAATTACGCAGTAGCCGTATCCCTCGAGACAGCGCAGCGCGGCGTCGATCTGATCGCGTTCAAAATAGACGTTGTAGTCGGGCTGGTAGTCGCTCATATTCTCTGCCTCAACTGCGCTCGGTTACCTCCAACAGGTGGTAGCCAAACTGCGTTTTTACCGGACCGAGCACGGTATTGAGCTCGCCGCTAAAAACTACCTCGTCAAACTCCTTGACCATTTGCCCCGGACCAAACGTCCCCAACTCGCCCCCCTGCCGTCCCGATGGGCAGGACGAATGCTGACGGGCTACGTCGGCAAAATCGGCTCCGCCTTCGATCTCCGCCTTTAACTCCAAGCACTTCGCTTCGCTGTCTACTAGAATGTGTCGTGCACTTGCACTGGCCATTGCATCATCCTCTATCGTCTGTCTGCTGCGTTTTTCTCTACGCCACGGCGTCGCTCGCCCCAGCACTCCCCCGTTAAAGTAGGCGCTTTGGGATTTTTCACCACCTCTGCATATCAGATTGCCGGGAGCTACCCTATTGGTCCAGCCCATATAGGCGAACGGCGTTGTCGTGCAAAATCAGGCGCTGATCTTCCTCGGAGTAACCAGAGACAATCTGGCGCAGCGCCGCAATCCACTCGCCCAGCGGCGCGCACAGCGTGCACACCGGCCAGTCGCCCCCAAAGACTACGCGCGCGGTGCCAAAAGAGGCAATGCAGTGCTCGACGGTCGGCGCCAGCGTTTCCGCACTCCAGCCCTGCGGGGCGCGTGCGACAATGCCGGAGAGCTTGCATACGACGTTTTCGCGCGCGCCAAGCGCCTGCATATCGTCGAGCCACTGCTGGCGCTCGTGGGCAAAGGGATTGCCGGGGTCGGGCTGCACATCCCCGCTGACAATCTGCGGATCGGCGTTGCCACAGTGATCGACGATAAAGAGCGTGTCCGGACACTGCTCAACCAGCGCGAGGGCATCGGCCAGCTCCGACGGGCGCATGCACAAGTCAAAGCACTTACCCATGGATCCGAGCAGCTGTATCCCCTCGACAAAGCGCGGCTCCGTGCAGGCTCCGCGCGCCGCATCGGGGACGTGCAGCACCTGGCGTACGCCTTTGACATAGGCGGTATCGGCATAGCGCGCCATATAGCCGGCAAAGCCCGCATCGCCCGGACTGCCCGAGATAACCGCCCCAGCCATCGGATTGTCGTCGCGCGCGCACAGTTGGCAAACAAAGTCAACCTCGGCTAAGCGCTGTTCGGGTGCCACGTCGACCTCCATATATACCGTCTTGGCCACACCGCTCTTCGAGGTTTCGCGCAGGTAGTCGTCCATGCGATAATTGTTGTTAAGCGCCTCTACGTCGGCCAGCCACGGCAGCGAAAACTGACTCAAATCCCACAAATGCTGATGCGTATCGACAATAGGTATCATCGTTCGACTCCTTTATGGAAGACAGAATTGATCGGACAACCAATCGGTGACAAAGGCGTGCGCCGGCGCGTGGGCAATCAGCAGTCCAATGTGCGAGCGCAGCGCCGCCCACTGCGGCGTAACGCCACAGCCCCAAAATAGGGCCATCTGGCCGTCGGGTATCCGCTCTAATGGAGGACCCACAATGGGCTTTGCCAGGTCGATTCCAATGGCGTTGGGATCGCCGATGTGCAGCGGCGCACCGTGATGGTATACAAAGCGACCCGTGAGCTGACAGGCCGTAACGGCGTGCGCCGGCGTCATCAGGCGCATGGTGACGACCATGGGTCCGGCAAAGCGGCCCGCGCGCTCCGTCTCGATATTCGTCTCGTATAGCCACGTCTGTTCTTTGGGCACGCCGGCGCGTTCTAGCGCATCGTCAAAACTCATACCGGAACCGATCAGGAAGGCAACGCGGTCTTGGCTCCACAGATCGGTAATATCCGTGCACGCTCTCTCGAGCTGGCCATTTCGGTATACGACATAGCGCGAAAGATCGGTGCGCAAATCAGCCCCCGGAGCAGCGCGCTTGGGTTCGGGGTCGCCGGGATCGGTGACCTCCAGCAGCGGGCAGGGCTTGGGATTGCGCTGACAGTAGACGAGAAAGTCGTAGGCATCTTCCCGCGGCAGCACGACGAGGTTGCACTTCACATAGCCCGGCACAGAGTGCTTGGTAGGTCCGGTCCACTCGCCGCGACGCATCGCCAAGCGGGCAGCGCGAGCAGGATGATCACAAGACGTCATACGCAGAATCCCCGCATCGTTTCAGCGGCGCTAGGCAAACATGCCCTGCGGCTATGCGCGTAAACACACGCCGTACATCGCCTGCGCATTGGCACAGAAAAACCGTTGGCTAAACTCGGCGCCGCGCTCCTGGCAGTACTGGCGCACCAGCGCTATGCAGCGCGCATAGGTTCCGGCGCGTTCACATACCGGCCAGTTGCTCCCGTACAGCAGCCGCTCCGAGCCAAATAGGTCCCACATCGCATCGAGCGCCGGGCGGTAGTAGTCCAGCTGGGCCGGCGCCGGCTGCTCTGCGCAGTGCTCCATTAATGCCGAAACCTTCATCGACGTCTGCGGATGCTCGGCGACTCGGCGCATCCAATCCATCCACTGCTGGGGCGGTTCCCGTCCGTCAACCGGCACCTGACCGACGTGCTCGACAACCACCTTCAGTTCGGGTACTTGCTCAATAAGGGCAAAAAAACCATCGGCAGCCGCACGCGGAAAGTTTACATCGAGGACCAATCCCAACGCCGCCAGCTGACGCATCTTATCGACAAAACCATGGGCCTCCAGATCGGCGAAGTAATCGCCCCAAAAGCGCACGCCGCGAAAGAGCGGCTGAGCGGCAAAGCGAGCCAGATCGCGCTCAAATGCATCGTCGTCCGGCTCGAGACGGCCCACCAGTCCCAGTATAAACGGCTCATCAACGGCCAGGTCTAGTATCCACTGATTGTCGCTGATCCAGGCGCTGGCCTCGACGACGAGCGCACCGACTACGCCCTCAGGTACGGCCTGCGACCTTAGGTGAACCGGCAGCGTCGGCCGATAGAGCAGTGCGTTCTCGGGATCGGGCCACGGCGCACCTTGCGGACGAAACGGGTTGTAGATGTGCACGTGCGTGTCAATAATCACCGCATGCTCTCCCGTGCGACAGCGCGCCTAGCGCGCACCGGTCCACTTCACTTTGTAATACGAATCCAGATGGGCCATGACCTGTTCCAGCTCGTACTCGTCTTCTGCATCCATCTTGACCGATCCCGGCGTGCGCATTTCGGCACTGCTGAGCACGCCGCGGCGCACGAGAATTTCCTTGCACACGCGCAGTCCCAACAGCAGCAGCAGATTGATCTGCGGCAGCAATGCGTTAAAGATCTCCCGGGCGCGCGCTTCGTCTCCGCTCTGGAAAGCGTCCCATATTTGCACGTGTATATCGACCGCTTCGACGGCCGGCATAAAGCCCGTGGCCCCGCGCCGCAGTTCGGACAGCATCCAGCGGCCGTGGCCGCCGCCAAAAACGCCTAGGCAGCCCTCCTGCACCTCCTTAACCACAGCACTAATCTGGTGTGCGCTCGGCATCTGCTCCTCTTTGAGATAGGAAATGTGCTCTACTTCGGCAAAGAGGTCGCGCATAAAGGAGGCGGTCAAACCGCCCGAGGTATGCTGCAGAAAGACCGGGCGCTGCGCCGCGGCAGCAATGGCCTCGTAGTAGGCGCGCACTTCGTCGGGCGTGCCGCCCGATAGATAGGGTGGCAGCGCAATTACCGCATCGGCTCCGGCCCGCACGGCGCCCTGCGCACAGGCGACGGCCACTTCCTTGCTCGGACCGGCCACGCCGGCCACGACTGGCAGTCGGCCAGCCGTCGCTTCGACCACTACGCCGATCAACTGCTCGCGCTCGCCCTCGCTCAAATACTGAAACTCGCTGCCCAATACCGGGAAGACCAGACCGTGCGCACCGCCTTCGACGCAGAATTCCACCTGTTTTTGCATTCCCTCTATATCCAGCGCACCGCTGGCCGTCAGCGCCGTCTGCATCACCGGAAAAATGCCCTGCATCGCCTCGCTCATCGCTCTACTCCATATAGTCGGCAATCCGCTTGGGATGGCCGTCTTCCGTTACCTGCATCGCCGCGATGACCATGCAGAAGCTCTGAATATTGTCCTGTATGCGCGTGGCCATCGGCGCTCCCCCTTCAAGCCAATCGACAAACTCCGTGAGCAAATACTCGTGCCCAACGATTTCCATGGCCGGCGCCTCATAGGCGCGCATTGCCTCGCCGACCGCGTGCACCCGCATCTCGTTGCCCTCGCCGATTTCGACGGTACCCCCTTCAAATTCGGCGCGGTAGTATTCGCGGTGCCAGCAGTTGGTTATGCCGGCCGCCGATGAGTTGCCCTCGTAGGCCGCGTGCACGCCGTTGTCCATCCTCATGACGTAGAACCCGCTGGAAAAGTGTGCAAAGCTCGACCAGTCGGGATTCCAGCCAAAGCCCTGCAGCACTTCGCAGTTCCCACCCGATAGAAAACGCAGCATATCAAAGTGGTGTACCGAACCTTCAAACAACAAACCAAAATCCATATCGTGGCGCCACGTCTTGCCCCACGAACCGTATTGGCGATAGTCGCAGGCGTAGCGCCCGACTACGTGCTGTAGGCGGCCTAGCTCACCCGCAGAGCGGATGCGCACCAATTCCTGTTTGTTGGGCGCGTAGCGGTAGTTTTGAATAATGCCGCAGGGCAGGCCTGTCTCATTCGAAACGCGCAGCATTTCCAGGGCCGCCGCCAGCGTGTGGGCGATCGGTTTTTCACACAGCACGGGCAGCCCCGCACGCATCGCCGCAACCGCCTGAACGCTGTGGAACTGCGGTGGCGTGCAAATTGCGCAGAAGTCGGCCTCGATGCCAGCCAGGGCTGCATCCAGATCGGTAAAGAGCGCTTCGGCTCCCAGGCCTAAAGCCGCTCCCTGCGTCGCCAATACCTCTCCGTTTACATCGACCAATCCGACGATCTCCACGCGCTGACCCAGCGCGCCGCGCCAGATATCGAGCCAATGGCCAGCCATGCCGCTTCCGCCCACCATCAGACAGCGCTTTGTCGCCATATTTCCCCTCCGTTTTAGCGTATCGAACCGTCGGGCGCAATGCGCCGCCGCTCCGCTTCCACTCCTTCAAACCAGTTTTCGAGCTCTGTCAGCATGCGCGCGGTGCGCGCCGTTTCGCGCTCGGCCAGATTCACCTTTTCCAACGGATCGTCTTCCAGGTTATACAGTTCGGCCGGCACCGGCGGCGGCACGATTACTTCGGGATCGGGATCATCCATCAATGCGGTCACTTTGTCCGGATGATACTTATACTGGATGTCCATCTCCACATAGCGATCCATGCGACGCTGGTCCTCCTCGGTCGCCGGCAGCAGGCGCTGCTGTGGCCGCACGAGTTTCCATGCACCGTCGCGCATGGCCGCGTTGATCCAGCCGACGGGCTGATAGGGATTGAGCTGCCAAAAGCGCGGCGGCGGCTCTTCGGCCGCTTCTCCACGCAGCGCAGCCAGCGCACTGCGTCCGTCTAGAGGGCGGCCCTCCGATCGCTCAATGCCGGCCGCTGCCAGCAGCGTCGGCAGCCAGTCGACAAAGTGCACCTGCTCGTCGACGTTCTGTCCTTCCGGCCAGCCAGCCGGCCACCGCGCGATCATCGGCACGCGAATCCCCCCTTCGTAGACCGAACCCTTCTGTCCATTCAGGCCGCAGTTGTAACGCCGACAGTTCGTATCGTATCCGGGCGGCACCTGGTCGGGCCGCAGACCGAAGGCCGGACCGTTATCGCTGGTAAAAAGCACGATGGTATCGTCGCGCAGGCCCAGCGCGTCGAGCGTTTCTAGGATGCGCCCAACGCCGGCATCCATGACCTCGTTCATCGCATAGGTAATACCCACGCCCGGACTGAGACCCGCCTCCAGATAGGAGCGCGCTACGTCGTCGGGTGCCTGCAGCGGCGAGTGCGGTGCGTTGTAGGTGACGCAAAGCAGAAAGTTCTCGCGCCGATGGCGCTGCAAAAACGCGACGGCCTCGTCGGTGAATACGTCCGTCAGATAGCGCCCATCGCTCTCCCAACGCACCCCATTGCGCTCGATGCGCCAGTCAAAATAGTCCATCCAGCCGCCGCGAAAGCCGCAGAATGTATCGAAGCCGCGCGCGTTGGGATGGTAGCGATCGTCGAGCGCCCCGTTGTGCCATTTGCCAATCAGCCCGGTCGCGTAGCCAGCTGCTCCAAAACAGTCGCCCAGCGTTACTTCGTCGAGGGCGATGCGATCCATACCGCGCACCTCCATCGGGTTCAGCGCGCCCGTTCGATGCGGGTAGCGCCCCGTCAGCAGGGCTGCGCGCGACGGCGAGCACACCGGCGCGCCGGCATAGTGCTGCCCTAGGCACAGCCCCTCTGCCGCCAGCGCGTCCAAATGCGGCGTGCGTGCCGGCCCGTCGTTAAACAGTCCAAAATCGCCATAGCCCATATCGTCGGCGACAAAGACCAGCACATTCGGCTTGCGCATGCGGCCTCTGCTAGCCTGAGCTACGGCCGTAAATCAGCGGGTTGAGCTCATCGTTGTCGAGCACATCGCCCTCGCTCAGCGTCTCTATATACGCATCGGGCAGCACGTTTTTCTGCCCGTTGAACACCTCGCCATCGGGCATGTAGGCACAGGTCATGGCGCGGCGACGACCCGGCGTCATATTGGCGCCGGCTCCGTGGGCCAACAGCCCGTTGTGAAAAGAGCAGTCTCCTGCCTTCATGGGGGCAGGCAGCGCCGAACGCTCCTGCCACTGCGGATAAACGCGAAATAGGTCCGCCATTTGCTCGGTAATACCCGCGCTGTCAAACGTCGCTTCCCGGTGCGTGCCCGGCATAAAGTAGAGGCAACCGTTGTTCAGCGTCGCATCGTCGAGCGCCACCCAAATCGAGATGGCGTTGCGCGAGGAAAACGACCAGTAGGGATTGTCGAGATGCCAAGCTGTGGGGTTGGCCCACGCCTCCTTAATAAGCGCCTGATCGTGCCAGATGCGGATGCCCTCGACGCCGGCTAGCTCGGCGGCCATTTTGCCCAGTCGCTCGTCGAGCATCAGTTCGCGCATCCCATCGTGATCCATCCACAGGTTGAGTCGCTGGGTGAATACGCGATCGTAGTAGGAGTCGCCGCTCTTCCAGTCGCTGTTGGCCAGCTTGCGATCTTGGCGGTTGGCGACCGCCTCGTCGACGCGGTCGCGCCACATCGCCAACTCATCGGCATCGAGAAAACCTTCTACAACCAGCACGCCGTCGCGCTGATAGTGGGCTATTTGTTCGTCACTCAACTCATTTCTCATGGTATCCTCTCCAGTTCTGCAATGGCAATGCCTCGCTCGCCCGCTACCGAGTAGAGCAGGTAGAGCCGTTCTCCCTCAATGTATATGGCCGGGTCGCGCAGCTGGTTGACCGCGCCCTTCGCCCGGCCCATGCGCGAGGGCTCGACCGGCAGGTGGGCCCCCTCCCAATCTCGCTGCGGAGCCAGCAGCAATTCCGGCTCGGCAAAAGTCCACTCTCGCCAGTCGGCGCGCAAGTCGGCCCATGTGTAGAGCAGGCTCTCAGGCGCGTCTTCACTACGAGAAAAGATCAGGTGTAATACATGACCCTCCTGCCATAGCGCCGTGTGGCGACAGCGCGGCAGGTGCGTGGGGCCCTTTTCGAACGGACTCAGACCGTCTGACGAACGGTAGGAAATGCCCTTGGCGAAAGCGTAGTGCCAGCCGCCGTATTGAAAGACGCGAAAGTAGAACGCGCCGAGTATGGACGGCTCGACGTTAAAATGTAGCCCGTCCGCCGAATGGGCTACAAACGAAACCTGGTTGAGATGGGCAAGCGACGCCGGCGCGGGTTGGTGAAAATACATGCGCAACTGGCGCCGCTCGCTATCGCAGTGCACATCCGGGCTGGCAATGTGCGCTCGCCCGGGCGCCCTGTCCATGTGCAGCACGCCGGGCTCATATACCGTCCACGGCCCAGTCAGCACGTCGGCATATGCCATGCGGATATAGGCACCGCCGTGGTGCGCAAAGTACAGGTAGTAGCGCCCCAGCGCGCCGTCGATCCAGTCGGGCACGCGCACGAGCGAAGGGCCGTTTATATTTTCACCCCGTTCGCCCTCTAAGCCGGGCATACTTGGGTGAATAATTGGTGCGTCGACTAGCCGCCTGACGGCAAAGCGCGCACATGGGCGCAGCGGCCCTCCTCCAGCTCCGCGTGCATCAATGGCGTCGGACGCCATTCTATAGCTCGGGCAGCGCGAATACGTCGCCGGTATCGTCGACCCACTGTGCCAGTCGCTCATGCAGGCGATGGCGCTCGCTGCGGTAACGCGTATTAAAGGCTAAATTGACCTGCTCATAGGGGTCGTCGTTTAGGTTGTAGAGCATCCACGGCTGCCCTTCCAGAGCCACGTACTTCCAGTTGTCGCGCGTAGCTACACCGCGCCAGGGCCGGTCGATGCTATCGCCGTGCCCCGTGGGCACGACCAGCTGCAAATAGGCCGAGTCCGGATCCTCGACGGTGGCCACCTTGCGCAGGCGATGGTGCGAATAATCGGCACCGGGCATCCAGTCGGGCACCTCGATATCGCATAGCCCCAGCGAAGTCGGCCCAATATCAACGTGGTTAATTGGCGCATCGACGCGCGTGCCCGCCTTCATCTCATAGCGCCGACCGCCGCCCAGTATAAAGGGCACGCGCACGGCCTCTTCCCACGGCGAGGTTTTGAGAAACTGACCCTGCGAGCCGTGCATATCGCCGTGATCAGAAAAGAACACGATGTGCGTATCGTCGTATACACCGCGCGTGCGCAGGGCATCGATCACGCGTCCGACGTTCCAGTCAAGGTTTTCGATCATGCCGTAATATCCTGCCAGTTCGCGCTGGGCACGCGCCCGCACGTCGGCAACATCCGGCACGTTGGGCCGCAGCTGCACCCCCTCTGGCGTATGCCGCCCCATCCACTCGGCCGGCGCCACGTAGGGGTTGTGCGGCGGCTGCACGCTCAACGCAGCAAAGAAGGGCTGCGCATCGGCGGCTCGCTCCTCTATGTGCTTGAGCAGTATGTCCGTGAGCGCGTCCGTTTCGTACCGAGGCAGACGGTGCGATTCCACCTCCTCGTCGCCGACGTGGCCGTGGAGCCAAGTATCGTACTGTGCGTTGTTGTTCTCGTAGCCCAACCAGGTATCGAAACCACCGCGGCGTTCGCGCGGAATATGGTGAAATACCGCCCGTCCCTCGCGCTCTTGAAACCCATCCAAGTGCCACTTGCCGAAGTAGGCCGTGTGGTAGCCGGCCGCGCGAAAGGGCTGGGCGACGGTTAGCAGTTCCGGCGGCAGGCGCATTTGATGGCCGGGCACGGCTCGGTGGGGGTAGCGTCCCGACAGCAGGGAACCGCGATAGGGACAGCACAGCGGACAGCCCGACAC
>JAYPJE010000041.1:0-38466 GCA_038128265.1 Gemmatimonadota bacterium | reverse complement strand
CTCGGCCCTTCTCCTAATATGGCCGCAGTGAATTCCCAGCGCACAGCCCTGCTCGCTAGCAAACCTGAAAGCTAGCGAGTAAGCGCCTGCATAAGCGCCTCGGCAATAACGATATGGCCGGCGTGATTGGGATGCACCGGCTCCGGGCAGAACGTATCGGCGTCGCGGTACTGCAAGTGCTCCTGAAATATATCGTGAAGATTGACCAAGATTGCATCGTATGTATCCGCCATCTGTTCCACCGTTTCGATATAGCGCGGCAGCAGCTCCAACACCTGCGAGCGAAAGGTATGGCCCGCCCGGTCGGTCGAAATGTAGAACGGCGTGATCAGCACCAGCGGACAGCCCAACTCGTCTCTTGTCCAACCCAATATTTCGTCGTAGACACTGGCAAATAACTCTGGCGAGACGCCGTCTTCGGCACCGCGCAAATGGCTGTGCAGATCGTTGATGCCAATTTTCACCGATAGGCGATCCGGCTTGTGGTAGAGCACGTCATCGCGCCAGCGATCTTTGAGGTGCGTCACGCGATGGCCGCCAATGCCCTTGTTTATATAGCGGATGTCGCGATCCGGAAAGCGCGCCGTAGCGAGCTCGGTAAACAGGCGCACATAGCCGCTGCCCAGCGGCATTTCCGCACCGCGGCGACCGCAGTCGGTTATGCTATCACCAATAAACAGCAGCGTCTGACCATCTTCTACCCAAAAAGAGCTCATCGATTCCCTTTCTCTGTGTTAAGAGTGTGCGCAACGGACGAAACATAAACCGCCTACCGGCAGCGGTCCAGCGCGTTTGACACAGCCTATCTATCGTGCAATACTCAGTCGGCCACAACGCGCAGCCGCGCCCAAAAAGGAGACTGTATATGGGCCATTTTTACGAAAACTCAATTGTTCCACAGCACCTCAGGCGCGACTTCGACGTCTACGAACGCATCGAAAAACTCGACCTCGACCTGGGCACCTTTGACGGCTGGATGGGACGCGACCTCAAGGGCGCCAATATCTGCTCCGTCATCTTTCACGAGTCGGGTCTGGTATACTTATCCGGCTACGGCTACGGGCCCGGGCAAATGTACGACGATCCCGAGCGCATCAAGGAGGGCCAAGACGCTGCGCAGTTTATCGCCGATTCGATGATTGGCCGCCTGCACTGGGCGCTGGTATGCGGCGGCGAAGGCGGCGATCTAAACGACGTGCTCTACACCGTCAAAGGACTTGGCATGGTCGTGTCGACCGACGTTGCCTTTCACGGCGCACCGTCCGTTATGAACGGCTTTTCCAGCCGCTGGCAGTCGGTTTTTGGCGGCGGTGTGGGCGCCTTTGCAGTCGACGGCGAAGACAGTAGCTATTCAGGCGTGCACGCGCGCAGTGCCATCGGCGGCTTCACCGGTCGCTTCTCCATCGAACCCGAGCTCATCGTCGCCATTCCCCCGGACCTGTGCAGAGCGATTATTCAAAACCGCGGCTGGATTTTCCCGCTGCCGCCGGGCGAAGCCAAGCGCATCCGCGCCGAATATCAAGCGCGCGCCTAAGCCAGTCCGCTAATATGGGATACCCCGCGCTGATCCGCGGCGAGGCGCCCTAGCGCGCGACAGTGCCACTAGGCTCTCCGAGCTATGCGGCCCACGGCTGTCGCTGCGTGCGCAGCGATCGTCCCTCTTTCAGCGCCTGAGCGCAGATAATGCTCAGGTAGTGGTCCTGGCACGCTTCGGCCAGCGGGTAGGGCGGTGCGCCCCCCCCAACATAGGCAGCCATGCCCAGCAGCAGTTGACCGATAGCAATTTCGTCATCGCTCAGGCTGGCCGGCGCCAGCGGATTTTCATACACCCATTCGCCGCCCAGCTGAATGCCCTTGAGGTGATTGCCTTCCAAGTTGCCCGGCCCGCCGGCGACGTGGCGCAGCAGGTCTAGGTAGAGCGGCGTGCGGAAATCTTTCAATATGGACACCCGCTCGTTGACTACTTCGCCGCGTTCGCCGCGCACGAGCACGCGGTTGTTGCGCACCCAGTTGAAGTACTGCTCGCCGCAGAAGTCCATAAAGCCCAGCTTGCCGTCAAAGTCGAGCCAGTAAAAGGTCTGCGTGCAATCCCTAATTTCTTCGTCCGCCGGCGGCCCATCGCGCCCCGGCCCCTGCACCAGCGGCGCGGTAAAGGAGCGCGCCTCAATGGTCGCATCCTCGTAGCCGATGCCGAGCAGCTTGCGCATCAGGCTCATACCGTGATAGCCGTGCGCCGCCGAGACCTGTGCCTGCGTTACGGTGCCCAATTGGCCGGCGGCGATAACCGCCCGCAGCGCGGCATAGTAAGGCTGCAAAAAGTACTGCTCAGCTACGCAGACTTGGCCGGCTTTTCGCTCGACGAATTCCCACAGGTCGATTAGCGCCGGCACGTCGGGTGCGGGAGGCGTCTCCGACAGCACGGGCACGCCGCGCTCTACCAGCACCTTGATCAACTCCGGATTAGTCTCCCACGGCAGCGACGTAACGACAAAGTCTAAAGACTCTCCCTCCAACATCTCGTCCATGCTGCCGTATATGCGACAACCCCACGCGTCGGTAAATAGCGCCACTTTCTCCGGTCTTCGTGCAACGACCGGCGGCACCTCGAATACATCGGGCGCGGCCGCCGCGATGCGCGTAAAAAACTCCGCGCGCCAACCCGCGCCCACTATGCCAAAGCGTATCGCACCCATGTTGCTCCCTTTCTCATCATTCTATTGAACGCCGGCAAAACGGCAGACGATCTCGTATAGCTTCTGCGTTGCAAAGAGCAATTCCTCTACCGACGTGCGCTCGTCGTGTCCGTGAATCAGCTTCATTTCCTCTTCGCCAACTTTTTGTCTGTAGGGCATAAAGCCGTAGATCTGCGTTTCGGGTCGCCGCGGGACAATGTGCTTGGCGTCGGTGCCGGCCGGCAGCAGGTAGGGCAGCAGCCCCACGCCCTCTTCGCTCGACTGCATGACCTCGGCAATGGCGGCGTAGAGCGGCGAGTCGGCATCGGCCTCTAACGGCGGCGTGTATTGATCCACTATCACCTCGACCTCATCGCCGATAAACGCGCGCAGTTCGTGGACAAAGCCTTCCTGGCTTTGCCCAGGCGCCAGCCGCCCGTCGACCCACGCCGTCGCCTCGCCGGGAATAACGTTAATCTTGCTGCCGGCCCCTAGCATGGTCAGCGAGGCCGTATTGCGCAGCATGGCGCCCAACTCGCGGCGGAACTCCTCGTCAATAGGCAGCGCAGCCAGCGCAGCCGCGCTCGTCTCCTCGTCGAGCAGGCCCAGCCAGACGGCCGCCTCTGCTTCGGGCAGGGATTGCGCAATCTCTCCAACCATGCGGCGCACGCTCTGGGATATATGCATGGGCAGTTCGGCATCCTGCAGCCCCGCCACGGCCTTGGCCAATCGAACGATCGCATTATCGCCGTGCGGCATCGAGCCGTGCCCCGGCGTGCCGCGCGCAATCAGGCGCAGCCGGCACAGGCCCTTCTGCCCCGTTTGAACCGTGTAGAAGCGCCGACCGCCGATCTCGAGATCGTGACCGCCGCCTTCCGTGATGATATAACGGGCACGCCACAGCTCGGGCCGATGGTCGATAATCCACCCCGGACCGTGGTTGCCCTTGCCCGCCTCCTCATCGGCGGTAGCGGCAAAAATCACGTCGCGGCGCAGCGCAATTCCCTCGCGCTTGAGCAACAAAAATACCATGAGCTCAGCGGCGACCATATTCTTCATATCCAGCGCACCGCGACCCCACACATAGCCGTCGACCAGCGCACCGGAAAAAGGCGGGTGCGTCCAGTGCTCGGGCTCAACGGCCACCACATCGGTGTGTCCAAGCAGCATAAGCGGGTCGCCGTCTCCCCCCTTGAGCGTAGACAATACGTTGCCGCGTCCCGGCGCCGATTCGACAAAGACCGAAGACAGCCCTTCGCGCGCTAGTACGCCTTCTATATAGCGGGCCGCCTCTGTCTCGTTGCCGGGCGGATTCGTCGTATCAATGCGAATGAGGGCCTGCAGGTGCTGCGTTACTTCGTCGCGCACGACGTCCCAGTCAATCATAGCACACCTCGAAAGAGCGGTTGCACACTCGACAGCGGCGTCACGTGTATAGAGCGCATCACCACACCAGCGCATCCTGCTCGCGGCGCATCCGCAGCACGAGCGAATCTTCCTTCATTTCGACGTCGGTATAGGCTAGCGTTTGCCCGGCAGCAACGTCGCGCTTGAGAACAGCCCCCTCGCTCAGGCCCAGCGGCAGCAGTCCCTGGTCGCGCGCCACCGTCGCCTTCTCGCTCTGACCGATCACTGTATAGCCCCCCCCGCCATCGAGGGTCTCGCCAGCGCACAGAGCGCGCTTGGCCGTGGCCACTACATCGGCCGAAGGCACGGGGCGCGGCGCGCCGGTCGGCTGTCCGTAGAGCGCCGCCCGAGCGATGGTAATGGGCGCTTCGACGGCCACCAGGTGATAAGGCCTGTAGAGCAGAAAGTTTTTCCCGTCGCCGCCACCGTGCAGAAAGTAGGCGCCGAGATCTTCGCGAATAAACGGATGGTCGGTGCGCACGACGACAAAGACGCCCATATTGAGCGGATCGTCCAAAACGGTCCGGCCGTCTTCGGCCACGCTGTTGGCCAATTCAATCACCCCGTGCTGCGAGAGCAAACCGCCCTCTTCGCGCAGCGCGCACAGGCGCGGAATATCGGCCAAATTGCACGAGGGCTCGTGCATGCCGCGCACGTCGGGCACCAGACCGGCCATATTGGCGATGGCCGTCGCCTCAACCTGCGCCTTCGTGCCGTCGCGAAACGAGTTGTACATCTTGAGATTGATGCGTCGCCGCGCAATCGTCTCCCCGTCAAAGCCGTAGCGCTCGGCCGTATTATCGGGCGTGCCGGCCGGATCGTCGGCAAAGAGCATCGTGCCGCGGCCGGCAGCCACCACCTCAAAACCCAGCGCCCACGCCCAGTCGATGATGTTCATTGTCACGCCGGGCTGATCACCGTCGACCAGCGAGTAGACGACACCGGCGCTGTCGGCCTTGCGCCGCAGCAGCGCACCGATCGTCACGTCTGTCTCGACGTTGACCATGACCAAATGCTTGCCGCCTTCCAGAGCGGCCGCGGCCATGCTCGCACCAACTTCCGTCCGACCCGTCGCCTCGACCACCACGTCAATGCCATCGGCCGCCGCCAGCAGCTGGCCGTCTTCCAGCACGGCGCGCTTGCCGGCCAACGCCGCATCACTCAGCGCCCGCACGCTATCGACGGCGACGATATCTTCCGCGCCGTAGCTCGTCTCATAGGCATAGCGCGCATTTTCAGTCCTGATGTCGGCAATGGCCACCACCTCCATGCCGCGCATGCCCGCTATCTGCGCAACCAGGCCACCACCAAACTTGCCCGTGCCGATAATCCCGACGCGAATGGGCTTTCCCTGCGCATCGCGCTCAGCCAGTGCTCTACTCAACATAGCTCACTCCCCCGATTCCGTTAGAAAGTCCAAGTCTACGCCGCGATCGGCCTGCTGCACGCACTCGGCGTAGAGCCGACGCCATCCGCGCGGCGGCAGCGCGGGCGACTGCCACTCGGCGCGGCGACGCGCCAGTTCATCCTCTGCAACCAAGAGCTCAATGCGCCCCGCCTCGGCGTCGAGCTCTATTTCGTCGCCGTCGCGGACCAGCGCCAGCGGTCCACCAATAGCCGCTTCCGGCGCCACGTGTAGGACGACGGCGCCATAGGCCGTTCCGCTCATACGCCCGTCGGAAATGCGCACCATATCCTTCACACCGCGCTCAGCCAGATACTTGGGAATGGGCATCGATCCGGCTTCCGGCATGCCCATGGCCACTGGCCCGACGCCGCGCAGCACCAGCACGTCATCAGGCTCGATGCCCAGCGCGGGATCGTCGATGCGCGCGGCGACGTCTTCAGGCCCCTCAAATACAACGGCACGGCCGCGGTGTCGATGCAGGTCGGGCGAAGCGGCCGCCCGCTTTAGAACGGCGCCGTCGGGCGCTAGCGACCCCTTGAGCACCACCAGCGAGGCGGGCGGCCCCAGCGGCTCGGCCAGCGAGCGGATCGTCGTCTGCCAGGCACCCGGCGGCTCGGTCGCATCCAGCAAATCGCCCAGGCGCTGTCCCGTAACGCCCACGGTGTCTGGGTCGAGCTGCGCTTCCAGCGCTTTGAGCAGCGCTGGCACGCCCCCGGCGCGGTGAAAATCCTCCATATAGCCGCTGCCCGCCGGCTTGCAGTCTACCAGCAGCGGCACCTGGCGCGCAATCCGATCAAAATCGTCTAAACTCAGCGGCACACCGGCGCGCCCGGCCAGGGCCAGCAGGTGGACCACCGCATTGGTCGAACCGCTGAGGGCGGCCAGCACGCGCAGCGCGTTTTCAAATGCCGGCCGCGTCAGTATCTCGCGCGCAACGCGCCCTCCAGCGGCCAGTGCGACGGCCTGCCGCCCCGTTTCCACGCCTACTTTCAACCGCGCGCCGGTCGTAGCCGGCGGCGAGGCGCTGCCCGGAATCATCATGCCCAGCACTTCGGCCATGCAGGCCATCGTCGATGCCGTGCCCATTACCATACAGGTGCCGGCCGTCGGGCACAGGCTCTCGCGCACTTCGACGATTTCGCGCTCGTCCAGCGCGCCGGCTCGGTGCTGTCCCCAGTAGCGGCGGCAGTCCGTGCAGGCGCCCAGGCGTTCGCCGCGCCAGTCGCCCGTCAGCATCGCCCCCGCTACGGCGACGATCGCCGGCACGTCGAGCGAAGCGGCGGCCATCATCTGCGCCGGCGTCGTCTTATCGCACCCCCCCACCAGCACGACGGCGTCCATCGGCTGGGCCCGCACCATTTCCTCGGTCTCCATCGCCATCAGGTTGCGATAGAGCATCGACGTGGGCGACAGCAGAATCTCGCCCAGCGAAATGGTCGGGAATACCATCGGCAGACCCCCCGCTTCCAACACGCCGCGGCGGATCGCCTCGATGAGCTGGGGCACTTCCCGATGACAAGTATTGAAATCGGATGCCGTATTGGTGATGCCTATAACCGGTCGCTCTAGATCCTCGCCGTCGTAGCCGGCCGACGCGAGAAAGGCGCGGCGCAGGTAGCGGCTAAAGCCTTCGTCGGCGTAGTTGGTCAGATTGCGGTCGATTCCGCGTGGCCCCGTATCGTTCATGCGCTCTCCCATTTTTCGCTGCTAAAGTAGGGTCGCTCTCTCGCAGCAGCAATAACCCAACGCAGACAATTGCGCGTGATATATTGCCAGCACTGTAGCCATGCGCTACACTTCTACCATCTGCCCCAGCCTATTCGACCGACAGGACTGCGCCGTGATCCGCGATGCCACCCCCGATGCAGGCTATGCCCCCGAACCCTCCTCGTCTGAATCCATCCTCGAGTACCTGGCCTATCTCAAGCGGCGCGTGCTGGGCAATTACCTGATCCACCACGAGACCATTGCCGCCCGCCCAGAGAAGCTCGTACACGACCTATCGCACCTGCCGGCATCCGTACCGGACATCCTCCGGGTCGCCGATATACCCGCGCTCTACACGCACCAGGCCGAAGGCATTGAAAAGGTGCTGCAGGGCCAGCACGTGGCCGTCGCGACGCCGACGGCCTCCGGTAAGACCATGGTCTACAACGTGCCCGTACTGAGCACGCTGCTGGAAAATAAAAAAGCGCGGGCGCTTTATATCTTTCCACTAAAAGCGCTTGAGCAGGATCAGTTTGACGAAATAAAGGGTCTGATGAGCGGGCTCGATCCCGAATTAACGGTCGGTATTTACGACGGCGATACATCGGACTATCAGCGCAAAAAAATTCGCTCCAACCCACCGCACGTGCTCTTTACTACGCCCGATATGCTGCATTCGGGTATCCTCGCCTTTCACGAGGCCTGGGCCGATTTCTTTTCGCACCTGCACTTTGTCGTCATCGACGAGCTGCACACCTACAGCGGCGTGTTTGGCACGCATGTGCTGCACCTGTTTCGCCGACTCAACCGCATCTGTTCCTACTATGGGTCCGATCCGACCTACATCACCTCTTCGGCGACGATGGGCAACCCGCAAGAGCTGGCCGCATCGCTTATCAACCGGCCGTTTCACGCCATCACCGAAAACGGTGCGCCGGCAGCAGCACGCCACTTTGTCTTTCTCAACCCGCCGGAGAGTCCCAACACGCTGGCGGCCAACCTGCTGCGCCTGAGCGTGCAGAAGGACTATCGCACGATCGTCTTCACGCGCGCCCGCGTCATCACCGAGCTGGTCTACCGCTGGGCGACGCAGAGCCGCCCCGACCTGCGCGCAAAAATCTCGTCCTACCGGGCCGGCTATCTGCCCGAGGAGCGCCGTCAGATCGAGCACGCGCTCAACAGCGGCGATCTGCTTGGCGTCGTGTCGACTTCGGCTCTCGAGCTGGGCATCGACATCGGCGGCCTGGACGTCTGCGTGCTGGTCGGCTATCCGGGCTCCATTATCAACACCTGGCAGCGCGCCGGACGCGTGGGGCGCGGCGGCCGCGAGTCGCTCATTATTCTCATCGCTTCTAAGGATGCGCTCGACCAGTACTTCATGAAGCATCCGGTGCAGTTTTTTGGGCGCGGAGTTGAAGACGCCGTCGTCGATCCGACCAATAAGTACATCCTGAAAAACCACCTGGTCTGCGCAGCGCGCGAATTCCCCCTGACGGCGCAAGAGCCCGAATACGAAATGCCCAACTGGCGCGAGGCGGTCGACGAATTGGTCATGGAAGGATCGCTGCTACAGGGAGCCGACGGCGATGCCTGGTACGCCGCGCGCAAGCAGCCGCACCGCCTCGTCAATATGCGCACCATCGGCGAGTCGTATAACATCATAGAGGACGGGCGCAACGGCCTGATCGGCACCGTTAGCGGCGGCCAAGTCTACGGCGAGTGCTACGAGGGAGCCGTTTACCTGCATCGCGGTCGGCAATACCTCATTGGCAAGCGCAACCCCGAAAAGGGCCAGATCTATGCCAAAGAGGTCGACGTGCCCTACTTCACGCGCGCCAAGTCGGAAAAGGACACGGAGATTCTCGAAGAGCTGCGCTCCAAGCCGATGGACGGCTTTATGGCCAAGCTAGGCCGCCTGAAAGTCTCTTCGCAGGTCGTCGCCTACGAGAAAGTGCGCGTCGGCGACCAGGTCATCCTCAGCCAGCATCCGCTCGAATCGCCCGTGCAGCATATCGAAACGGTGGGCTTTTGGATCGAGCTGGACGCGCATTTTAAAAAGGACCTGCGCCGAAACAACTTCCACTACATGGGCTCAATACACGCCATCGAACACGCCATGAAGTCGCTCTTTCCCCTGCTGGCCTTGAGCAACCGCACGGACGTGGGCGGCATCTGTTACCCGCTGCACCCGCAGCTCAAAAAGGGCGCGATCTTCGTCTACGACTACCACCCCGGCGGCATCGGCCTGGCGGAAAAGGGCTTTGCCAAGCTGCAGCGCCTGCTCGAAATGACGCTCGATATGGTCGAAGGCTGCGACTGCGAGTTGGGCTGCCCGTCGTGCATCCACTTTCCCACCTGTGGAGCGGGCAACGTGCCGCTGGACAAGGCCGGCTGCACACACCTGCTCAACATCCTGACGGGGCGCAAAAAGCTCGATCTGGCCACGCTACCGGCCAGTGAAGAAATCGAAGACGACGAGCCACCGCTCTACGCCGATTGGGAAGACAGGGAAGAAAGCGAAACGCCGCCAGAAGCCGATGCCGGCCCACGCATCGTCGTCTTTGATTTGGAGACCCAGCGCTCGGCGGCCGAAGTGGGCGGCTGGAACAAGGCGCATATGATGGGCATGTCGGTGGGCATCGTCTGGGACAGCCACGAGCAGCAGTGCACTTCCTACTTTGAAGAAAATGTCGATGGACTAATCGAACACCTAAAAAAGGCCGATCTCGTCGTCGGATTCAATATCATCGGCTTTGACTACACCGTGCTGCGCGGCTACAGCCCATTCGACTTTCGCCAGCTCAACACGCTCGACATCCTGCGCGAAATTCACGAACGCCTGCGCTACCGCGTCAGCCTCGACTCGGTGGGCAAGGCTACGCTCGACGCGGCCAAGAGCGCCGATGGCCTGATGGCGCTTAAGTGGTTTAAGGAAGGGCGCATGGATCTAATAGAGGAGTACTGCCGCAAGGACGTCGAACTGACGCGCGACCTGTTCTACTACGCCTTAGAGCACAGCTACCTGCTCTTTGACCGCAAAAACGAAGGCCGCATGCGGATACCGCTGGAGTGGACGTTGGAGGCGTTGGTCACGGGCGGGGACAGAAAGTAAACCCCATATGGCACGGGCGCAGCCGCACTAGTCGGGACGGCTTGGTGGCTATCGCGCCTGACATTTACAGCTTTTGTGCGCAAAGCCAGCGCCCATTCATTTAGCGACCATCTGCGCCTGACCGCAGCAACACAACAACCTACCTGACGGCCGCAATCGTTTTTTCCACCGCGCGGCGAAAACCATCTGGCAGTGCGTTGAGGTACGCTGCCTCCGCATAGTCCGCCTCGCGTGCCCATCCAGTAATGGTCGAATGTCTCGCCTCTTCCGGCGTGCCGTACACGATAAAGAGCGAGCGCCGCCTGACCCCTGGGCGCTTCAGTCCACGGTGGATTCCCCGCGCGTCAAAGGGCACCGCACTGCCCGCCCGAACGCCGAGCTGCACGGCGCCTTCGAACAGCTCCTGCCACCCCGTTCGACCCTCTTCAAAACGCGCTTCCTCAAGGGCAGTATTCGCCCGGTTGTGCGAACCGGGGACAAACCAGAAAGAGGGATCGTCTTCCAGGGCCAGCAGCACCTGAGTCGCCGGCATGCTCTCCATATGCCGCACCCGCAGCTCCTCGGGCGAATCCTTACCCCACGCCGCATACGAATCTCGATGCCAATGGGGCACGTAGTCGTATGACTCATCCATGGCGAACGCCGCAATACCCAGCATCGCCAGATCCCCGCCGCAGATGTGGTCTGCAAATTCGATTAGATTCGGAGACCCCATGGCCTCCATCAGAGGCCTGCGAGCCAAGGTCGGATGATGCGGATTCTGAAACCGATGACCTTTCAGAGCTTGGGTGCTCTCGTCGCGCTCCGCTCGTCCCAGCGCTAGGGCGGCCGCGATCGTCTCCTCGTAGCTCTTCCTGACTTCGTCCAACTGGTCGGGCTTAATCAGATCTTCCAAAATGATATACCCGTCGCGATCGTATTGGTCGAACTGTTCACTGGAGATCACGGCCTACTCCTTCGATTTCTGGCGCGCTAGCAATTTCTCCACCGTGCCGATATCCATAGCTACATCCATCACCGCCTTCACCCAAGGCAAGAGCAGAAAGGTCTTCCACGAGCGGTGATGGCGCCGGCTCCAGCGATAGCGATGGAGAACGCTGGCATAGTAGAGGAAAACTAGCGCTACGGGCATGGCAACCAGCGGCACACCGACCGCGGCGCCTGCCAGCGTGCCCAGGGCCAACCGCACGGTGGGCGATTGGACGACCATTTTGCCATAGAGCTGTCTTTTGTTGGAAACGTTCTGAGCCATTTCTACGCGACTGTGGCCGCGGCGGACGAGCCAGTGGAACACTTTACCGATGCGGTCGCGAGGCTCGTGCCAGACGATGGCATGCGGCGTATACAGCAGCGTATGACGAGATGATATCTGTCGACTGAGCAGTTCGTCTTCACCGCTCGACCTATTAAACTCGCGAAAACCACCCACCTCTTCTACAGCCCAGCGGTATACCGCACAGTTGCAGGTGGAAAAGGTCTCGCGCGGCACAGTCTTGCCTCTCGCCTGCTCTACAAACTTCACGCCCCCTCCCGGAAAACCGAGAATATTCTCGCACTCTCCCACCGGACCGCAGGCGGGCACCAACACGGCACCGGCCGTTGCCGCAACGCCTTCCGCAAACAGCGGCCCCACCAATTCGCGCAGCCAGTTGCGATGCACCAAACAGTCGTCGTCCGTAAAGGCCAACACCGCTCCACCCGCGTGCTTGACGCCCTGGTTGCGCGCAAAACCCAGACCGAGGTTGCGCATCGGAATCGCTACATAGCGGATGCGGTCACCGGCAATGGGCTGCGGCTGATCCGTCTCTTCGACCACGACGACTTCCAGTTTTTCGGCCGGGTAGTCGACCCCCAAAACCGAAGCGACGGCCTTTTCGGCCGCTTCGTGGCGATCGCGGGTAACGATGATTACCGTGACCGTAGGCCAATCGACGCGATCGTCCCATTCACTGCGCGCGCTGTTAATCGCGTCGTCCATCACAGAGGTCGCTCTGGCGAAAAATAATGCGTGCGTTCGTCAATCCGCGGCATCAAACCTGTCCTATTGGCACCAAGCCCGGTCTACTTAAACCGCTCAGGCAAATTCGGCAGAGAGCTGAAAACTGCGCACGGGACAGTTATCGCCGGTGGGGATTTTTGCCTCCGGATTGTGCCGATAGCGATCCACTCCACGCGCCATCGAACTTTCGAACGTAGGCCACACGCCGAGATCTGCTTTGACTTCGGTTGGGCTGAAACGCATGGTTAGCACGGCGCGGGGCGCGGCGCCGCCATTGGGCCCAGAGCCGTGCGCCAGCGCTTCGTCGTGCAGCGAGATTTCGCCTGCTTTGAGCTCGATGGCAACGGCCTGGCTCTCGTCGATTCGATCGGCATCTATCTCCTGGCCCAGCATATACTCCTCGCCGGCTACGTCGTGGTGGGGAATCTGCCCTAAACGATGGCTACCGCGCAGGACCTGCATGGCGCCGTTTTCGCGCGTGCCGTCGTAAAATGCCAGCGACGCGGTAATGGTTTTACGCGGCGACAGCGGCCAATACTGTGAGTCTTGATGCCAGGGAACAAAGTTACCCTCGCCGGGATACTTGACAAAGAAACCGCCACCCCACTGAAAAAAATCGGGGCCAATCAGATCTTCTACATAGTCCAAGATGGCCGGAGTGCGGGCGAGGTCGTAAATCCAGCGATTGGCTTTATGCCACATATTGACCGAGCTGATCGGCACGTCGTCTGGCATGCCTGCTTCGAGTTCGTGCAGCCGCTTCTGCAAATGGGGAACGGCTGCGGCATCGAACACCGGCAAGCCCTGCACATAGCCCCATTCGTCAAATTGTTCTACTTCCGCTTGTGTAAGGCGTCGTACGGCTGCGCTAATGGGCAACTTTTCCATGGTCTACTCACTTCGATCTCGTGAAGTTAAACAATATGATCAGGCGTTCGCTCAGCGCAGAAGCAGCATTTTCTGCACTTGGGTCTCTTCGGCGGATCGGAGCCAGCCCAGATAGGTACCGGTCGCTGCCGCAAATCCCCGATCATCGCGTCCATCCCAGTGCATTTGGTGCTCTCCAGCTTCCAGCGGTCCATGCCACAGGCGCCGGACCCATTGGCCCCGCACATCGTAGATGTCCAGCGTAACTGGTTTGGCCTGTGCCAAGTTAAAGTGAATGGCCGTGCTGGCGTTGAACGGGTTGGGATAGTTGATCATCCATCCAAAGGCATCCGGCACGCCCTCTTCTTCCGCTACGGCCGTAGCGGCCGCTTGCTCCTGGGCCAGTTCGTCTAACGCCTCTGCAATCGCCGCGCGAATGCTGGCCTCATCAAAGCGCGCGCCCAGACCGACGCCGTCAGTGGTGCGGTAGCGCACGATTCCACGGTGGTCGATCACCATATAAAAGTCGCGCCCAAGACCATATAGCGGCCCAACCGAGCTGGCTTCTAATAGCAGGGGATACGTCGTTCCGGTATTCTCTTTAAACTGAATCCGCACCTGATCGACCCGACCATCATACATGTCCAAGCCGATGGTTTGGAAGTGATCTGAGGCAAACTCACGCCAGATATTTTCTACTTTCGCGGCCTCCGCGATACAGAAGGGTCAGTTAAAGCCAAAGAAGTTAATGAACACCACCTGGCCTTTAAAATCGCTTAGGGAAACCGCATCCCCTTCCAACGACTGCAGCGTGAAATCAGCCGCCGGTTCGCCCACCCGCGACTGGGCAACAGCCAGCGTGGACACTAGAACCGAGGCTAGAATAACTCGTATTATGCGCATGGTTTACTTCTCCTCAAGAATCAACAATTCGTCCAGCTTTTCCCTGAGCTTATCCGCGTCTCCAGGCCGATAGCCCTCGTGCTTGTAAAACACCGTTCCATCGGATGCTATGATCAACGAAGCCGGCACCCCCGCCAGGTGAAACAATGGCAATACCTCGTTTGTATCGTCGAGCAAAACGGGCAGGTCGATTTTGTAGCGCTGCATAAAAGGGCGCACCTTGGGTCGGTTGCGCGGACCATCGACGTTGATCGTCAGCACCTGCACGCCCCGCTTCTCATAGGCGCTGGCTACCGCTTGCATCTTGGGCAGCCCCTTGATACATGGCTTGCACCAAGTCGCCCAGAAATCAAAGACGACCGGCCCCGCTTGTAGCGCCTCGGCCAGCGAGAACGTCGATCCGTCTATATTTTCCAGCACCAGCTGCGGTGCTTTCTCCGCTCTGGCGATACTGCCTATCAACAAGCACAGCGCAATGATAGCAACCCTTCTCATAGCAGCGTATTCAACTCCCAGCATACGGTGTTCGATCGTCCCCTAAGTATACGCGTACTTCGCGGTTTAAACCGCGAAAAAATCGGCGCTTTGCCGAAGAGATCCCGTTCTATATATTGTCGCAATGCGCGACCCATCCAACGAGACGCACCCAAGGCGCTCTCTCAGCTCATCCATTCTGCTCCTTATCGCCGCGCTGCTAGCCACTCCTCTTCAGGCTCAATTGCAGCTTTCGAGCCTGAACGAATTACAGATCGGCAACCTGCCCGGCGAAGAACCGAACGACCTTCGCACTCTGTATTACCAGCTCAACTTCGGCTATGCGCTGAACGACGTCCGCGTGGGTATCCGCGCTGAAACCTTTGGCTCGAGCGAACCCGGCCGCCACTACGGCGAAATTCTCCAGCGCTTCGCATCCTACCGCCGCGGTCCCTTGCAGGCGACGTTGGGCCATTTCTATACCATTGTCGGCAGCGGCCTGCTCGCACACGCATTCGAATTACCTGGCGTCCTTACCGAAGAGCGCAGCAGGCGGCAACGCTATCAAATCGTCAGTGACCTCGACGGATTCCACGTGCGCTATAACAAGCCATGGGGCCACCTACAGCTCCTGCGCGGCACGCCGGTCAATTCCGACCTGCCGCCCGGGCTCAAGGCAGTTGACCGCCGCCAGGGCACCATCCAGGGCGGCTCGCTCACGCTGCGGCCCCGTCGATACTTGGATACCGGCTTGAGCCTGCTGCACTACGACGTCGGCAATCGGCGCGAAGTGGGGGCGGCCCTCAGCGTTCGCCTGCGCCTCGCGCGCTTGCTGGCCGACCTCGGCCTGCCCAAAATCGATGCCGATGTCTATGGTGAATACGCACAGCGCGATCCCGAAGCCGCGCGCTTTTTCTCGCTCGACCGCGATTTAGGTCGCGCGCTCTATTTATCTACGACCGTGGCGAGTGGACCGTGGGGACTCAGCTTCGAGTTCAAGGATTACCGCGACTTCGCCCTCACTCAGATTAATAACCCACCCCCGCTGATTCGCGAACACGCCGCCTACCTGCTCAATCGCATTACGCACGACCTGCTGGCCGACGACGAACGCGGTTTCCAAGGCGAATTGAGCTATACGTCCAACGGCGGGCACATTCTCACCGTCAACTGGACGCGTGCCGTGCGCCAACTGATGCCCGGCACGGCGGACGACAGAAGTCTGCGCGAACTCTTTCTGCAGCTCAACTCACCTCTGGGCGAGTTCGTCGAGGCCCAGTTTTTCGTCGACTTTAATCGCAACCAGATTCTCGACGACCAGCGACACCGCATCCTTGGAACGCTGTGGACCTGGTCCGCTAATCCGCAGTATACGCTCGAGTTCGATGTGCAGTTCCAAAAGGTCGACCGGCGTTTCGGCTCCTCGAAATATCCCTACAACAATCTCTACTTTAACGTGGCTGCGCACCGATCTTCGGGTATTTCCGCCGCCGTACAGCTCGAACGCAGCACAGACATATTGGCCACCGGTGCCGACCCCTCTGGTACCACGTGGTGGCGCGGTTTAACCCTCAATGCCGATTTGGGAACCGACCACAATCTAAACCTGTTTGCAGGCCAGCGGCGCGCGGGACTGGCCTGTACGTCGGGCACCTGCTACGAAATATTGGGATTCGAAGGCATAGAAGTCCGACTGCACAACCGCTTTTTCTAATCGATGACTACGGCTCGCCGTTGGTCCCCTTGAACTCAACAGAGGAAAACGTCTATGTCCCTGTATATCGCACCCAACGAAGATGTAATGCCCAACCCACGCCATCCAAAGATCCGCGCGGTGCGTGCCTACGTATCGCGCAGCGAAGACTACGGTGCCAGCGACGTGCACGATACGTCCGATACGCATTGGATTCTCGGTTTGACCGATGCCGACGGCGGCTGGGACCACGTGACGACGCACCCGCCCATTACCAACCCGATGTCCCGCTATCCCCAATATGCAGGCTCGCGCGCCTCCTGGGGCGTAGCGCGCGTGCCGACGGTGATCGTCGAAATCGAAGATGAGGCCGGCCACATAGGTATCGGCGCTAGCACGGGAGGCGAAGCGGCGGCCTATATCATCGAACAGCACCTGTCGATGTTTGTCGAAGGACGCAGCGCGCTGGAGCGCTCCCTTATATGGGAGCAGATGTGGCGCGCTTCCATTCACTACAGTAGGAAAGGCTTGGGCGTGCACGCCATTTCCGCCATCGACTTGGCCCTGTGGGACCTGTGCGGCCGCACGCTCGGCGAGCCAGTATACAACCTAATGGGCGGCAGAACCAAGCAGCGCATACCGGTCTACGCAACCACATCGCGACCCGATCTGGCCCAAGACCTCGGCTTCCCGGGAGCTAAGATTCCCCTGCCCTACGGACCGGCTGACGGGCCGCGGGGCATGCGCAAAAACGTAGAATTTATCGGCGACTGGCGCGAAAAGGTCGGCCCTGACTTTCCGCTGATGCTCGACTGCTATATGGCGCTCGACCTGCAGTATGCTGCCGAACTAGCGCGCGTGCTGATGCCGTTTAATCTAAAGTGGATCGAGGAACCGTTTATGCCCGACGACTACGCGTCCCACGCCAAGCTCGCCGACCGCTTTGAAGGCTTGGGCACGACGACGTACTTTGCCACCGGCGAGCACGAATACACGCGCTACGGCTACCAGCAGCTTATCGAGGCCGGCGTCGGCCTGCTCCAACCTGACGTTATGTGGATGGGCGGACCAACCGAATTTTCGCGCATCGTCGCGCAGGCCAATGCGCAGGGCGTGGCCGTCGTGCCGCACGGCTGCGGCGTCTACGGCTACTATATGGCCATGGCCTTTGAGTCGATCAACCTAGCCGAATTTATGATGATGAGCGAGCAGGGCGATTCGATCGAGCCCAACTTCGGCGCCGTGTTCACCAACGAACCGCTGCCAGAAAACGGCTATATCACCCTGCCCGATACGCCGGGCTTCGGGCTCGAGCTAAACCGCGAAGCGCTGGGATTGGTGCGCCCCTACGATCGGAGCTGATCGCCGTCTGGTTCGCGGCTTAGAAATTGGTGCACCGGCGCCGAGTCCTGCTCTACAAATACAGCGTTGTTAACCTGGTCTGGATCAACGCGTACGTGCAGCCCCCATCCGATTTCGAACGGACGCCGCGCCCGGCGCAACTGCTGGCTGCCCCGGGCGATCCGCATCGCTTTTTCCCATCGCTTTTCGAGCCATCTGACTCGCAGCAACTGGGAGTGCTTGCCATCGACCGCTAGCGCTTGAGCGGCACACGGGCCAGCAGCAGGTCCGCCGCATCCTCGAGGCGAAAGGGACCGGCATATTCGTGACGGGCGCGGTGAAAAACGGCCCATAGGGCACCATCCCGCACAATGGCAGTAGCATACGATGCATCGTGGTTTCCCTGGAGTGGACCGAGCAAACGATAGGGCACCAGCGTGCCGTTTTCATACGTATAGGCGATCGTGCCCTGGTGCACCGCTTGCGGCAAGGCTGCGCGCGGGGCCGAGGCATCTAGCGGCGTTTCACAGGCGAACACGCGCGAAAATACGTATGTGACACCGGCAAATTCATAGACGGCGTGACCCGATAAATGAACGCCGGCGGCCCTCTCCTGCCACTGCGTATACGGAGGTGCGGCCTCTAAGATGGCTCCCCCTATGTGCATCTGGTCGCGTAAAAAGGCGGTCAGATGCCCTCCCGGTGCAAAGAGTAGGGCCGTCTCGCTCTCGCCGCGGCCGGCGCGGATGGTGCTTATCGTTTCCCAATGGATTCCGTCGTCGGAACAGACCAGCCGCGCACAGCGCTCCGCGTCGGTGCCCGGACGGTGCGCACTCGCATAGAGCCGCTCTTCGTGCTCGATGGGCTTCCACAGGATAAAGCCGTCCTGATAGACTCGCTGCGGGTCGCTCCATTCGGAGCCATCTTCTGTGCAACTGGCGTAGATGGCGAAGAGACCGTCTGCCAAACTGTTGAAGTAGAGCCACAGCCGGCCGCCGAAAACAACCCACTGCGCATCGCGATCATCGGCCCCCGTATCGAAGACCGCTACCTCTTGCCACGTGAGCAGGTCCTTTGAAACGCGGACGACGAGCACGCCATCGCGCGCGATGTGGCCACTGCCACGGCGATGCGCAAGCCAATAGCGGCCCTGCCATTCGATAAAAGCGGCAAAGGCATTGTGACGCCCATCGGCGACGATCGGCCGGCCAACAATGGGTTCAGCCCATGCGGCCGCTCTTGTCTGGTCTATGGCTAAGGTCAAAAGACAGCTCCTATACGACGGGTATCAGCACCAGCATGGGCGCATACCATCAGAACTGGCGCGCACCGTCAATCGAAGCATCCCAACGCTGCGACCACAGATAGTCCATGGCCGCCTGCGTAGCCGTCGGCGTACCTAAGCGCTGCAGCGCATTGAGCGCAAAGGAGCCCACGTGACCGCACGGGTCGTCGAGCGCCCTAAAGAGATGCGCTTCGAGCGGCGCAGCCGCCGGCCCCAGGCGCGCGCACACCGTAGCGGCGTTGATGCGCACCTGATCGCGCGGCACCCAGCGACGCGACGCCTCCTGGTGCCAATCGGGGTGATCGGCTTCCAGCATGTTTCCCAAGGCCTCGACCCAAGCGGATTGCGGATCGTGAGAGACGATATTGCCCAGCGCGTCGATAGCCGTGCGCACCACGCGGTGCGAGGAATCGCCCAGCGCTGCGGCCAGCGCCTGCACGGCGGGAGCGGCATGCGAATCCATCTCTCCCAGCGCAAACGCCGCGTTGATGCGCGTCCATTCGCTCGGAGAGCTCAGCAGGTCCACAAGGGCTTCGACCGCCGGCTCGCCGACGGCTGTCAGCGCCTGAGCGGCGTCTTCCATATTGGTCGCATTTTCGTTCCAGGCCGGAGGCGCATCGTGTTCGTCAGCCCGCTCACCCGCCTGGCGCAGGGCAGCGACTAACGGCGCAACAGCCGGTTGACCAATGCGGCCCAGCGCATACGTGGCTTCAACGCGCATGGCCTGATGGTCGACGCCCAGCAGCGAAACCAGAGTGGGTACGGCCGCCGCCGCCGCCGCGCCAAGCGAAGCCAGCGCGCGCGCAGCTTCGAGTCGCTTGGGCAGCTCTACCTGGCCATCCAATTGGGCAATTAGACCATCTACAGCGCCGACATCTCCGTCCGGCTGCTGCGCCCATGAGGCGTAGCGGTCGCGCTTGCCACACAGCCAATCCCACTGGTGTGACCAGGTCAGCTCAAGATCGTGCGGTGCGGTAATATCCGCCGGGTTTTCCCAGCCTGTACTCTGGCACTTCCAAGTGGGCTCGCGCGGCTCTGATGCCCGCATGTAAATAAATTTGATCATGTGGCGATGGCGCGGCAGCAGCGAGACTCCAGCGGCATGCCCCACGTCAAAATGCGTTAGCGACACCGTGCCGGCGCGTCCCGCGACAGGTAGGGTGCTGGCTCGGTCTTCGTCGCTGAGACCCCGATTGTACTGCGTACCGGGGATGACGTGCGTCGGCCCCAATTCAACGGGCGAGTCCTGCGGGTAGTACATAATCCGCGCATAGCGCAGATAGTGCTGGCGCGGATGCCCCATCGGCGTATAGCCATCCTGGTGACAGTTGTTCCTGAGACGATCCTCCGCCTCGGCCTCCGAAGGGGGGCTCTCGACCGGACCCAGCGGGTGACAATAGCGATGTGGATGTTCGAGATAGCCCGGACCCAACACGCTCAGCAGCGCACCGCGCACCTCGGGGCTGTTGAGGATGTGGCGCATCTCAGGCACGCGCGGCAAGATATTGTTCCCTGGATTGGCCTCCGCCTCGACAATCTCGTTGAGCTTGCGATAGCAGGCCTCGTGCGTGCCGTCCGGCACCGTAGGTTCAAATACCAAATAGCCGTTGACGATAAACTGACGCACCTGCTCATCGCTCAGTAAAATGGGTTCACTCATTGCATACCTTTCATCACACTATGGTCCGTCACACTCTGATCGACGCAATATGTTCTTCTCACCCAAGCCGGTCAAGGGCCCGTTGGAAAACGGCGACCTCGTCTCTATATTAGACGGAGCCGTTACTCTGGGGGCTGCGCACAGACGGACCGCGCGGCCCCCTCCCCGTTCTGATTATCCGTAGAAAGACCAACACCATATGTCCGATAATAGCGGTGCGACGTTTCACCATTTGTCGCTGGCCAAACCCGTTCTCAAAGCGCTGACCGAAGTCGGCTACGAAATTCCAACACCGATTCAGGCGCAGACCATCCCTCTGATGCTCGAACACCGCGACGTGCTCGGCCAAGCGCAAACTGGCACCGGCAAAACCGCGGCCTTTGCCCTACCCCTCCTAACCCATATCGAGATCGCGTCCCGCACCGTGCAAGTGCTGGTCCTAACGCCAACGCGCGAACTAGCCATACAGGTTGCCGAAGCATTCCAGCGCTACGCAACCCATATAAAGGACTTTCACGTGCTTCCTATCTACGGCGGTCAGTCCTACGACGGCCAGCTGCGCGCACTTAAGCGCGGCGTGCACGTAGTAGTCGGCACGCCTGGGCGCGTGATGGACCACATGCGGCGCAATACGCTGCGACTCGACGGACTTCGCTGTCTGGTTCTCGACGAAGCCGACGAGATGCTGAGAATGGGCTTCATTGAAGACGTGGAGTGGATACTGCAGCAGACGCCGGCCCAGCGACAAACGGCGCTTTTTTCGGCGACTATGCCCGACCCCATTCGACGCATCGCCGAACGCCACCTGCGCGACCCCGAACACATTTCCATAAAAGAGCGCACTACGGCTGCCGAGACTATTCGCCAGAGGCACTGGATGGTCAGCGGCAAAGACCACAAAATCGACGCGTTGACGCGCATTCTCGAAGCAGAACCGTTTGACGGCGTGCTTGTTTTTGTCCGCACCCGCACTATGACCACCGAACTGGCCGAAAAGCTGGAGGCGCGCGGCTACGCCAGCGCAGCACTGAGCGGCGATATGGCACAGCGACAGCGCGAAAAAACCGTAGCCCTTCTCAAAAAGGGACGCTTGGATATCCTCGTCGCCACCGACGTCGCCGCCCGCGGCCTCGATATCGACCGCATTAGCCACGTCATCAACTTCGATATTCCCTCCGACGTCGAGGCCTATATTCACCGGATCGGACGCACTGGACGCGCCGGTCGCAGCGGCGAAGCCGTGCTGTTTGTCGCGCCGCGCGAGAGGCGGTTACTCTACGCGATTGAACGCGCTACGCAGCAAAAAATTCCGCTGTTGGAGCTGCCTTCAACGGAGATGATAAACGACCAGCGAATTGCCCATTTCAAACAGGGCATTACCGACGTCCTGTCCACGGAAGACCTCGGCGTTTTTCGCATGATTCTCGAGCAGTACCGGCAAGAACACAACGTAGCCATGCTCGACATCGCATCGGCCTTGGCCAAGACTGTACAGGGAGACGAACCCCTATTGCTAGCGGCAGATCTCGACCGTCGGCGCGGGATGCCGGCGGCGGCTACCAAGGCGCCCTACGAATCCACCGCAGCGCAAAGAGGCGAGCAAGAAAAGTCTACTGGCGCAGGAACACAAGCCACGCTTGCCCCTCAACTGGCCGAGGGTATGGAGCGCTTTCGCGTTGAAGTAGGCCACGCACACGGACTCAAACCGGGCAACCTCGTCGGCGCGATTGCCAACGAGGTGATGCTAGACAGCCAATACATCGGCCGCATCGAAATATACGATAGCTACAGCACGGTCGACTTGCCGGAAGGTATGCCGCGCGACCTCTTTCGCACGCTAAAGAAGGTGTGGGTCTGTGGCCAGCAGCTGCACATCGCTAGGCTCAGCGACCAGGAGAAACCGCGCCGAATCAAAGTGGCAAAAGGTAAACAGTCGAAAAAAGCGGAGAAAAAGAGTCGCCATCGCAAGGGGAAAAAGCGTCGGGACTAGCGCACATCACTGGTGGACCAGCGGACGATGGGCACTTGGTATCAACGCGGCAGTTCCTACATGCCATCGACTACTCCATTCCTGTAGACAAAGGGTTGTTGCAGAGTACGACCGCCGACGTCGAGCTTCTCCCTTAGAGGATTAAACGCGACGTACTCTACGCGCCCCTCTTCCAATTCGAGCTTGAGTATCGTCGCCGCGACATCGTCGCGCACTACCTCAATTCCACTGGCGTGCGCGGTGGCCTGCAGCGGCGGTTGATCGCGCTCATTGCTGCCGCCGGGGTTGTTGTTGAACGTGCGAATTCGATAGGGCGTATGCGGATAGTACACTTGGGTGAACACCTTCTGCTCACCTTGCTCGACAACGCCTTCCCACGCGTAGCGTAGCTGCGCCGGGCAGTCGGTCGTGCGCAGGTCGAAGGTCATGCGATCCACAACCTGCAGTTGACAATCCGCTTGCGGAGCAAACCAGACAAGCAGGTCGACTGGCGGCGTTTTCATACTCGCTCCGCCGTTGTCGGCAACGGGTGCGCTCATAAACGTATTGGCCCAGTGACTACCCAACTGCGGTCCAATGTTCTGCGTATTCCACAGGGGTGAAATGCGTGCGTTAAACGATTCTTCAAAGGTCACAATCTCGCGCGTTACCAAAAAGCGATTTTTCACAAAAATAAATTCGCGATCATAGACGACGGGCAGTCCATCCGGGTTGTATACGCGCACGCTGGCATAAGTAGCTTCAGGCGTATCGTCAAAGTGCATCACCTCAGATCGAATATCGGGCATCGTCCCCCGACTCCAGTCTTCATCAATGCGCATGGATTCGGGGTGATAGCGCCGCGCTACTTCGCCATTCACCTCTTCAATAAGCAGGCGGTTTTCCTGCGAGCTGCCCTTACTCGTCACGATTTGCGTAAACGGCGCCCCATAGCGATTCATGCCCATGATACCGCCGGGATTGGCGGGAAAGCTCGTCGGGTGAAGTTCGACCAAGCAGAACAAGTCGCCGGGGTCCCACCCGCTGCGAAAGACAAATTTATCGGGCCACTGCTGTTCGTTCATCACCCAACTACAGCAGATGTGCCCCTTGTTTTCTCGCGGGTCGGCATTGCCCAACAGCTCTTCGGTCAGCGCCTTGTCCGTGTGCGCTACGCGCATGGCCTCATTGCGCACCGTATGGAGCGAAGCGCTATCGGGGGCGGTGGGCTCAATCGAGTCGTCGGCGAATAGATAGGCCAGCGCCGCGTGCAGCGGATCGAGCAGATAGTCGTCTTCGATATGTGCACGCCCCTGATAGCGCATATAGTTCATCAGCTTGTGCGCGACAAAGCGAAAGCGACCATCGCCCGTCTGGGCCGCAATGCGCTCCAACATCGACAGGCGGTAGTCGGCCGTGCTATTGTACCCTCCATTTGGACCGTAGGGATTTACGGCCCCATCGCTGCTAACCTCCAGCATAAGGCGCTGCCAGAGCCGCTGCATGCCGGGATCACGGTAGATGCGGTTGTCTCCCGTTATTAGGTCGCCGTTATACACTAGCATAACGAGCGGTCCCATCATATAGCCCGTGTCGTTTTGCGGCACGTCTTTTACCTTCCAGAAGTCGTTAAAAACAAGCTGTCCGTACGCCGCCCAATGCGCCGCTTCCGGAATGTCTGGGTACCACTGAGCCGCTAGCCATTTGATGGTGCCCTCGGGCATCGATCGGTGACAGCCGCCGCGCCACTCGGTCGGCTCTGAAGACCACACGTGCAAATTGCGGCTGTAGTAGAGAACTAGGTCTTTGAACCACTCTGTATCCTCGTCGATCGCCCCCCCTTCTATCAGATATTTTCTGTAGATGGGAAGCACCACGGCGGGCATCTCAAAATCAGAAACCCACCCATCTCGCTCGACGCGCTCCTCTAGGGCAATGCGGTAGCGCTTTAGCATGGCAACACACGCATCGGCCCAGCGCGCCTCACCGCTTTCGACATATTTGGCTAAGATGGGTAAGAATGCCCTAGGGCCACCTTCGCCGTGATTCAAATTTGCCGCAAGGGCCTCCAAATTGCGCGATTCCAAGTAGCGCATATAGGTAGCCCGCGAGACGCGGTCGCTGGGAATCGGATAAAAGTTCCGATCGTTTACATTGGGCGAAGCAAAGCGATACCGCTCGCTATCGACAAAGAACTGGGTGGGCGGTCCGATGCGCTGTACGTCCTGCGCAAATACAGCTGCTACGCATAGGCCTGAACTCAGAGCAGCTAACCACATCAGATATCGAATAGTACGGCTAGTCGCTGCCTGGTGCGTTCCCACAGCCTGCGCTCCTGCACGCACTTCACTAGTGCGTGCACTCTCTTTGGCATCGGCGGCCACGCAGCCCGATACCAGCGCCCATGATGCCACGGCCATTATGAATTTCACAGTGAGATCTCCCCGATAGATACGCGCGTTTGTGTTTGACCTAGGTATGCCCTATAAATCTACGTTGCCAATGCGTAGTTTATGGGGACTCCTGCCTCGGCATGGGTCGTTGCGCCGTATGCGGCTTCCATTTTTCGCCTAGGTTGATCGGAATCGACTGACTTTTTCACTATGTATTCGCACTATACTAGCGACCAGCTTAAATGCTGGAAAGGATAAAATTGAACATTATCGATCTCTCACTAACCATGCGCCCGCACATGCGCGGCATTGCCTGGGACACGGCCAATACCATTGCCAGCGACGGCTGGAATGCCCGCACGCTGCATCTCTATTCACATGCTACCACCCACATGGACGCGCCGCGCCACTTCTTTGAACAAGGCTTGACCATTGATCACCTCGACCTATCCAAATGCGTGGGGCCAGCGTGGGTAGTCGACGTGGGGCGACTGCAGCCGCGCGAACTCATCACATTGGAACACCTCGGCGAGTTTGCCCAGCGCATCGAAACGGGCGATCGCGTGCTGTTGCGGTCGGGGTGGAGTGCACGCGTCGAAGAACCGGCCTATCGCGACGAGCTACCGCGCATCAGTCTCGAACTGGCGCGGTTTTTTGCCGAGCGCCTTATCGCGCTGGTCGGCGTCGAACCGCCTTCAGTAGCCGCCATCGACGACCTGGAGGAAATCACCGCCGTGCACCAGACGTTGCTCGAAGCCGGCATTGTCATTGTCGAAGGACTGACCAACCTCGATGCCATACGCGCAGAGCGCGTATTCTTCACCGCGCTGCCGCTGAAAGTAGAAGGCGGCGACGGCACGCCCGTGCGCGCGATCGCCATCGAAGGCGCTATGGACGACCTGCTACCCTAATGGTATTCTTGCTCGATGTCATTGCCCCGCTCTTCACGCTGATCGGCTGCGGCTACCTGCTAGGGCGACGACGACGGGTAGACGCCGAATCGCTGGCCGATGTCGCCATCTACATATGCCTGCCCTTTCTGCTCTTTTCGGCCCTGGTCCGCCATCCGGTCACGGGCGTAGCCGCCGTTCAAGTATTTGCCTGGCAGGGGGGCATGTACGCGTGCAGCATACCCATTATCTGGCTGCTGGCCCGCACGCTGGACTGGGACGGAGCCACGCGCAGCGCCGTCACGCTCTCGCTACCCACGGTTAACGTAGCCTCCTATGGCGTGCCCGTCGTGCTCTTTGCGCTGGGCGACGAAGCGCTGGCCATCGTCATGCTGCTCTTTGTCTACGGCAATGTATTCGCCTCTTCGCTCGGCGTATACATCGCCGCCGGCGGCCGCCAACGCCCTATGCAGGCATTTACCAGCGTATTTAAGCTGCCACTGATTTACACGGCCGCGATAGCCATAGCCATTAACGCACAGGGTATTGCCATTCCCCAATCCGTTCTCGCGACGGCCGATCTGATCGGCAAAGCAGGACCCATTCTCGCCATCGTGCTGCTCGGCGTGCAGGTCGGCCGCATACAGGTAGATCGTAGACAGACGGCCGTCTTAGGCGGTGCCGTCGCCGCCAAAATAGTCCTCGGTCCGCTCCTGGGAATTGCCCTTACTTGGGCCACTGGAGCTCAAGGTGCGGTGCGCGAAGTGCTGCTTATTTGCTCCTGTTTACCCACGGCGATCAACGCGCTGGTGCTGACAACGCGCTTTGATGCGCGTCCCGACCTCCTAGGCGGCATCCTCATTGGCTCAACGCTATGGAGCCCGATCAGCCTCCTGGCCGTCCTCTACTGGCTCGGCCTGCGCTAGCGGCGCACCTCAATTGACAAATCCAATATTTGTGCCTATCTAAGGCGCCACGCGAACAGCCCTTTCCCCGTCTAGAGGTGCGCGATGTTTAAAAACCCCGACGTAGCGTTTGCACCCGAAATTCTGGAAGGGCTCCATCTGGTCAGCACGCCTACAGCTACGCATTACCTGCTAACCCGCGGCTATAAAAACGCATACATGATCGATATTCCAGCGCAGGCGCTTAGCGATGGCCAGGTCATGGTTGGGCGCGCGCGCACGCTGCGCTTTTTACCGCTGCGTGAGGACCTCATCAAACAACAGTATGCCGAAGAAAACAGCGGCCAGCGGCCGCACCTCGACGCCGTTGAGAGCATCCGTCCAGGCGAGGTTCTCGTCGTCGACGCCTGCAGCAGCTACGGAGCCGGAGTGGTCGGCGATATGTACACGCGCCGCGTCCTCGAACTGGGTGGAAAAGGCATTGTTATCGACGGCTGCGCGCGCGACCTGAGCACCATTCGCCAGATCGGCCTACCGCTGTTTTGCCGTGGTATACACGGTGCGGGCGTTAGCCGCGCCCTGATGTCGGTCGACTACCAGGTGCCCATTCACGTCGGCGGCGTGCCAGTGCTGCCCGGCGACGTGCTGCTTGGCGATGCCGACGGCATCGTCGTCGTCCCTCTCTCCGAAGTAGAGAATCTGGCCGCATATGGAATCGAACACGAGGTGTGCGAACGCTTTACCCGCATCAAGGTAGAACAGGGCCACTCGCTGCTCGAAACCTATCCACCGCGTGGCCCCATGCGCACGGCCTACCTCGAGTGGCGCAAGAGCCAACCCGAATACGCCCAGTACCCCTTCGCGTTTAAAGAGGATTGAAAATGGACCTGCTCGACCTGCAAGAACGCATCGTGTTTATCAGCGGTGGGTGCGGTGCCATTGGTCGCATCATAGCCCGCCAACTGGTAGCGCACAACGCGCGCGTAGCCGTTAACGACGTCGTCGACGAAACGCAGGCACAGCCCGTTCTGGCCGAGATTGACCCCACCGGTCAGCGCGCCGCCTATTTTCGCGCCAATGCCTCCGACCCGGCGGAGGTGGCGCGCGCCCTCGATGCACTCGCTGCGCTGTGGGGCCAACCCGACGTAGTGTGCTGCCACGCCGGCATGGTCGACGCCCACCCGGTAGACCAATACCCACTGGACCAATTTGACCAGCTCATCGACGTGAACCTTCGCGCATCGTTTGTTCTAGCCCAAGCGGCTAGCAGGCGCTGGATTGATGCGCAGCGCGGCGGACATCTCATCTTCACGACTTCGTGGGTGCAGGACGTACCCTGGCCGGAAATTACGCCCTATACAACGAGTAAAGCGGGTGTAAAGGCAATGATGCGCGGCTATGCGCGCGAGTTGGTAACGCACGGCATTCGCGCCAATGCCGTAGCGCCCGGCATCGTCGCCGTGGGCCTGGCCAAGCGCCAGTGGGACACTGACCCGTCCTACAAAGCACGCGCTCAGAAGGCCATTCCTCTCGGCTATATGCAGCCCCCCGAAACCGTTGCAAACGCCTTCCTCTACCTCTGCTCGGACATGGCTGCCTATGCCACCGGCACGACGCTGGTCGTGGACGGCGGCTGTAGCCTCTATCCGATGGATTGACGAGCGCACGCACATGAATGCTTCTGTATACACGTTTGCAGCAGCAGCCATTCTGTTTTGGCTGGCCCTGCTGGCCGGGCGCCAGGTATTCCAATGGCACCTGCCACGTGTCACCGGCTACCTGCTAGTCGGCCTGCTGGCCGGCCCCTCGCTATCGCACCTGCTCGGCTATCCATCGCTGCTCGACTACAGAGACCTCGAGCGTCTGCAGCCCGTATCACATATCGCCCTCACGCTGATTATGCTGGCCATCGGCATGCACTTTCAAGGCGAGAACCTGCGGCGTTGGCACCACCGCATCGCCGTTCTCTCGCTCTGCGAATTTGGCGCAACCTTTTTTCTGGTCTTTGCATCTACCGCTGCGGTGCATTTCTTCTTTGGCGACCTGGCGCAGATCGACCCACTGCGCACAGGCCTGTTTTTGGGTATCATCGCCATGGCCACGGCCCCTGCAGCAACGCTGCTCGTGATACGCGAATACGAATCAGCTGGCCCATTAACCGATGTCGTGCGCACGCTTATTGGCCTAGACAACCTCGTCTGTGTACTGCTGTTCAACGTAGCGGTCTTCGCTCTCCTAACCCCAGACAGCGGTATGAGTTCGCTGGCTTATAGCCTGCTATTGCCGCCGGCGATTGGTATTCTGAGCGGGTTCTTTATGAGCATTTGGGCTGAGCGCCTGCGCACGACAAGCGAGCAGCAACTGCTCATTCTCGGCGGTGCCATCGGCGTGACGGCCCTGTGCGACATGATGGCGGTTGATGCCATGCTCGGCACCTTTACCTGCGGCGCCGTGCTGGCCAACGCCTCGACTCGAGACGGCGAGCTGCTGGCAGCCATCCGTCAGTTGGACTACCCACTCTACGTGCTGTTTTTCGCGCTGGCAGGCGCCAATCTGCACATTGAAATGCTCGGCCATATTGGCCTGGTGGGGGTGGCCTACGTGCTAATGCGCACGGCCGGCAAGCTGCTGGGCTGTCGCCTGGGCGCACGCTGGGGTCACTTTAGCGAACGCCACGAACAGTGGACCGGTCCCACTATGCTAGCCCAGGCCGGCGTGGCCATTGGCCTGTCCTCGGCGCTAGCCGAAGTCTGGCCAGGACCGGGGCAGATGCTGCAAACGGTAGTACTAGGGGCCGTCGTTATCTTCGAGTTGGGCGGACCGGTCGCCGTGCGCTTTGGCTTAGTGCAGGCCGGCGAGGTGCCCGTATTGACCCTGCTGGCGCGCCGTGCCCCGACCGGCGCTTTTGAGAGTTTGCACCACGTCGTCACCCATTTTCGCCAATCCCTGGGTGTGCCGCAGGGGCACCAATTAGACCACGCTGGTGATATACTCGTTGAGCACGTCATGCGCAAAAGCGTTGATACCGTTCATACTACGACGCATTTCAACGAACTGCTGCGCCTGATCGCTCACAGCCGCTACGACCGCTTTCCCGTCGTCGATGAAGAGGGGCGCTTCGAGGGCGTTATCGCCTACGACGACGTGCGCGATATTCTCGTCGACCCCCACCTGTCCAACCTGGTTATCGCCGCCGACTTAGTGCGCCCGCTCAAGCTAGTCGCCTTTCCGCAGCAGACGCTCTCCGACGTGCTCGAAATGTTTCGCCAACACCCCGACGCCAGCTATCTGCCGGTCCTCGATGAGGCGGACCACGGCCACCTGTTGGGCATCCTCAGCCAAAACGACGTGCTGGCAGCCTTCCGCCGCATCTGACCAACACTGGAGTCCCATAACGCGCTGGCATTTCTCCCACCGCCCCCTTAGTTTTGGACTCATCCCCTCCCCTTGCTTTACCACGCGGAAACTGCATGGATCCCATCGCCTTTCTCAAAGAACTCGCCCTCATGCCGGCTGGCTGGGTGCGCGCACACGTGCTGGCCATTGCCACGGCCTTTACCACAGCGCTGCTAGTCATCTACGGCGACGAGATCAACGCCGCCGTCAAGCGCCGCATTCGTCCCTATCCCTTTGTCGTGCGCACGCTTATTTTTGTGCTGCTCTGCTCGTTTGGCTACGGCATGCTAACCGTGCTAATCACGCCCTCGGTCGCGCAGCTGTTGCGCTACTTTGGCGACCAGTACGTCGCGGTCGTCGTAGTGGCCTCGTTTATGGCTATCGGCGTGCTGGCCGAACGCAAGAAATACATGTAGAGCGTTCCATACAGGCCCCCTGCCAAGGAGTTCACTTTGTCCACGCTACACATCGGCACCCCACGCGCCGTAGTCGACGACGGCAACCACAACGCCTTCACCGATCTGTGCGCCTTTAACGGTGCGCTCTACCTGACCTACCGCCGCTGCCCCGAAGGCCACATGCTCTTTTCCAGCTCGCAAATCGTCGTTCTGCGCAGCGAAGACAGCGGCGCAACATGGACCGAATCCTTTGTCTTTGACGCCGCACCGCGCGACGTGCGCGACCCTCACTTCCTCGTTTTTAAAAAACGGCTATTCGTCTACAGCGGCACGTGGGCCATTCCGCCCGAGGGCCAAGCGCGCACGATAAACGACCATCTCGGCTTTGCCGCCTATAGCGACGATGGTATCCGCTGGCACGGACCGGTTCACCTAGAGGGAACCTACGGCCACTATATCTGGCGCGCGGCCGCGCACGGAGACCGAGCCTATCTATGCGGCCGGCGCCGCAAAGGCTATGCCGACGGCGAGGAAGAACGCACCGATCGCACGCAGATCGAAGGAGCCATGCTGGAGAGCGCAGACGGCCTAGTGTGGAGCTACTGCTCTCTGTTTACGGAAGAATACGGCGACGAGACCGCCTTTATTTTTGAGGAAGACGGGCAGTGCGTAGCGCTGGCGCGCGGAGCCGACGCACAGCCGGCACGCATTTGCCGGTCGCGCCCACCCTATGCCGAATGGACGCGCAGCGACCTCGACCGCAACGTCGGTGGCCCGCTGCTGGTCAAGTGGGGCGCACACTACTTAATCGGCGGTCGCAACAGCGTCGACCCGCAGCGACCGCATACCGCACTATACTGGTTAGTTGACGAGCAGTTGCACCCCATTGGCACCTTGCCCAGCGGCGGCGACACCTCCTATCCCGGCTTTGTCGCCCTCGACGATGGACATGCACTGCTGTCGTACTACTCCAGTCACGAAGGCAGCGGTTCGGGGCTACCGCCTTCTGCCATCTATTTGAGCGAGCTCAACCTCAGCTAAAGGAATCCAACGATATGGCACGGAAAATTCAGATTGGTTTTATCGGCGGCGGCATGATTGCCAGCGCTCATATGCGCAACTTCGACGCCGATCGGCGCACCGAAATCCGCGCGCTGGCCGATGTAAACAAGCAGGCGCTGCAGGCGCTGGGCACCGAGTACGGCATCGCGCAGTTGACGACCAACTACAAAGAGCTACTTAAAGACCCCGAACTCGATGCCGTCGTCGTGTGCACCCCGCCCGGCCTGCACTGCCAGATCGGCATCGACGTCCTGCGCGCCAAAAAGCACCTGATTATGGAAAAACCGCTGACGCGCACGCCGGCCGAAGCCCGCCGTCTGCTCAAAGAGGCCAACAAGCACCCCGAACTAATGGTCACCGGCTGCTCCTGCCGCCACGCGCGGCTGCAGCCCAAGTTTCCCTATGTGAAAAAACTGATCGACTCGGGCAAAATCGGCCAGGTATACTTCGTGCATCACCGCGCCGTATCGCGCCAAGGGCGCCCCGGCATCGAATACCACCCGTCGGCCAAGTGGTTTTTGGACCGCGATATAGCCGGCGGTGGACCGCTTTACGACTGGGGCGTCTACGATCTATCGTTTCACTTGGGCGTGCTCGGCGAACCCACATTTGAGCGCTGCGAGGCGTTTTGCGTCAATGGGTTAGATAGGGTACCAGCCGGCACCAAGAACTTCACCGTCGAAGAGCACGGCGGCGCCCTGCTGTCTTTTGAGAATGGACTGAAGTATTTCTGGGAACGCGCCAGCAATGCCCACCACGAAGTGCCGAACCAGACCAGCATCTACGGAACCAACGGCGGCCTGCGCTTCACCTATACCTCTTTTGGCGACGTGCATGAAATCGAACATTTTTATACGGGCAATAGCGGCAAGGGCGCCCCAAAAAAGCGCGTCTATACCGTCAATATGGCGCGCCACGACAAGGGCGATATGCATCCAGTAGGGCAGGCCATTATCAAGGCCTTGCAGGGCAAGGGGCCGGTGCCCATGCCGCTGGAACTAGAGGCGAAAAACCTCGATATCCTACACGCCGTCTACAAGGCAGCGCGCTGGACCTAACGTCCGGCGCGCCGGACTCGGCAACCGATTTACTCTACCCGCACGCGCGCATAGCTGAGCGTCTGGCCCTGTCCAGATCGGTGGCCGACGATATCGATGTATGCGGACGGCACACTGCCAGCGCGTCCGGTTGCCGTTAGAAACGTGCCTACGAAGGGTGCGCCGAGGGGCACGTCATGCCATACCACCTCTTCCCCACCCAACTCGGCTAGGCGCATTTGCTCGGCAAATGAGGCCAACACCAGCAGTCGACCCTGCGGCGTCTGGTGGAAACGCGCAACCTGGGGCACGGGGCCCTCGCCCGCTAGCGCACGGCACAGCGCAACCTTGTCGACAACCCGCCCATCGCGCAGCGTTGCGTAGTAGAGCGCGTGCTCTATTTCGACGTCGGGAAAAAACGCCGCGCGCAGGCGCGCATCGGCATTGGTCTGGCTCCACAGCACGTGCACTAATCCAGAGTCATCGACGAAGAGGTCGCCGCTGCGAACGGCCCCGGCCGTCGCATCGAGATTGACCAATTCGACCCACTGGCCAAAGGGTGCATGGGCAATATCTGGCGTCATCGCATAGAACAGGCGGCGAAATACGTAGTCCCACTGCCGGCCGCTCTGGCGAAATTTCTCCTCGCGCCAGGCCGCGACTGGTTCGACGATATCGCCCACGCCCAAAAAGTGCGCCTGGCCGCGGCGCAACATGACGTTGGGATAGCACAGGCGCAGCGGCTGCGGCGTCTCGTACTCGTCGCCGCGCGGCCAGAAGATCTGGCCAATACCACGCCAGTGACCCGCCCGATCGCGCAGCGACATATGCGCTGAATCGTAGCCGACATTCTGCATGTAGAGCACCTGACCTGCCTGCCCATCAGCCACCACCGTTCGATAGGAATGCTCGCTAAAGGCCGGCTCGCCCTGCCAAAGCGGCTGCTCAACGCGCTGGCCAGACAGCGGATTGGCCGCATCAAAAACAAAGGCCGTCGGCCGGGCAGGCCCGCTGTAGGCGCCCTCTTCGGTCAGCGTAGGATTGGCCGATACGACGAGTTGACCATCGTCCAACAATGCCAGCGGCGACGGCTCTCGAGTGCGGCCACTCTCGTCGGCATGGATGCGCTGCCAACCGCTCTCGTCGCGGCAGTAGAGCACCCAGCGACAGTTGTTGAGCGGCACCTGCCCATCCAGCGTTTCCAGCGCGACGACGTACACGCGTTCACGCCAGCGCGCAACAATGGTCGAACCGTGGCACCACAGCGGTCCAGCACCGTTATCGGCCAGCTCAAACGAATAGATTGCTTCTTCTACCTGAACTTGAATGTCATATTCCATGGCACAACCTCTCTACGCGGCCAATATAGATGGTCGCGTATCGCATACCACCTGCGTAACTACTTGACTATTCCAACGGGTAAATACATTATATGTAAATCGTTTGCCTACTCAATCGGAGCCCAATGGTTAACAAGACATTAAAAACGCATGGTTTCTTGGGGCAATTTATAGTTATTTTTGCCCTTTTTTGCCTGGCGTTTTATGCCGTAACCTGGTACATCTGGCATCTTCGGTCAACCGAAGATCAGGCAGATCAGATGCGTGCTCATGCCCGGCAAATCAAAGAGCGATCTGCCTCCATCAAGCATATTCTCGATCCCTTACCCCGGGAAACAGTTCTTCTTGCGACACACCATGAATTTGCAGACCTCAGCTTTGTAGATGACCCATCGCTGACCGAATCGGCAGCATTTGGAGAAATTTCTTCTGCTCTGCAGACGCTCGCTTTTTACCAGGTTCGCCTTGTTGACAGCGATGGTCTGGAGCTGCTACGCGTGCAGCGCACCGACGGTGACATTGTCGTTTCTCCCGACAATGAACTGGAAAACATATCGCAAAGCGAACTTTTCGAAAAGGGCATAAACCTGCCCAACCGGTCCGTGTATATTTCGCCGCTCATCACCAACGTTCCGTTTTCGCCAACCAATCGCATAAACGAACCCGTGTTGAGTATCGCTTCGCCATTATATGACCATGATGCCTCGGACCCACACGGCTTGTTGGTCCTGGATTATGCGCTCAATGACCTGGTGCCAACTTCACACGTAGCCGACGTCATCGACCCCAAGTACTACATGCTTGTCGATGCCAACGGCATCGACACGTACGTCATATTTGGGGGAAATCCGGCCGCATTAACCGAACTAAATTTCTCCACGAAACACCCCGACGCTTGGAACACAGCGAAGCTGTCCGACAGCGAACAGCTAGTTCAAGACAACTTTGTCTGGTCCTTTCAGCGCTTTACTCCATGGGAAAACCTACACGCGGACAATAGATCAGCTAGCTTCTCCACAACTGAAAACGGCGGCCCGATCCCACGAGACCATTACTACCTGGTGTCACATCGCATGCTAATCGATGCGCCCACTGAAACGCGCCTTGTCGCAGGCGCCCTCTTTTTTCTTTTGCTCACCGGATACGGCCTGTGGAAGCTGTTGGCCTATAAATCTTCAACGGAGAACAAAGAAGCAGAGCTGCAAAGAATAAACCATGAGCTCGAATCGCGCGTTGCACAGCGCACGGCCGACCTGGAGCAGAGCAACCTCAACCTTCAGCGACAGGTCGAGGAAACCGCCCAACTAGAGGCGGAAACCGCCCAACTAGAGAAAATGTTTATTCAGGCACAAAAAATGGAGGCGATGGGTACGCTGGCCGGCGGTATCGCCCACGACTTTAACAACCTGTTAACCGTCATTCTGGGCTATGCGGAGCTCGCCACGCTCTTTGTCGACAACCCAGAGAAAACCAAAGAGGCGCTACAGACCTCGCTCAAAGCCGGCGAGCAGGCGCGCCAGCTCGTGCAGCAAATTCTCACGTTCAGCCGCACGCAGTCGCAAGAGACAGAGCCGCTGCACATCGTTCCCATTGTCAAAGAGGCACTCAAGCTGGTGCGCTCATCGCTACCCAGCACGATAGATATCCATCAGCACATTGACGACAACGCGAGCAGTATCGTCGCCAACGCCTCACACATCCACCAGCTTATTATGAACCTGTGCACCAACGCCTCGCACGCCATGGAAGACCATGGCGGCGAGCTCACCGTACTAGTCGAGCAACTTTCCAGCGACGTAGCCCTGCAAAAGCTCAACGGGCCCGACGGTATCGCTCTGATCGTTCGCGATACCGGAACGGGGATGGATGAAGAAACAAGGCAGCGCCTTTTCGAGCCATACTTTACTACTAAAGACTCCGACAAAGGCACCGGTTTGGGCCTAGCCGTAGTGCATGGAATCATCCATCAGTGGAACGCCGTTATTGAGGTCGACAGCGAATTGGGCAAGGGCACGGAATTCCGCATTTACGTACCGGCGATTAAGACTGAGAGCAAAGAAGTAGCCGAGAGCGGCCCGACGTTTTATCACGATAAAGGCACCGTGATGGTCGTCGATGACGAGACCAACTTAACCATGCTCGGACAGCATATGTTAGAGCATGCGGGCTATACGGTGGTCACCTTTAACGACCCTCAGGAAGCGCTAGACGAATTTACCAAAGACCCCGAGCGCTTTGATGTGCTTGTAACCGACTACACAATGCCTAATCTAACCGGCATACAGCTCATTGATAGCATGCGCGCACTGCGCTCAGATATTGCGGTTGTTCTCTGCACTGGATACCGCGTCGAACGCGTCGAACAGTATATGGAAGAAGGCAAAATAAACGTCTTTTTAGATAAGCCATACACGGTAGAAGATATTCAAGGGGCGGTCTACAATGCCCTCCATCCAGACACAGCTTAGCAGCAATCCTTCCACGCCAAGTCACTGATCCAGACCGAGCGTGCACCCCCTTTATAGCTTCGGGGCGCTTGCAGTCTTGTAGAAGCCCTGTCGGCCCTTCTATTCCGAATAGACCATGCTCGATTCGATCAAGCACATTGCGCGGCAGTTGGCCGAGTCGGAAGAGCCGCACGTGCGCTTCAAAATCTTACGCCACGTCTACCAACGACCGCTCGCATCGCGCGAAATACGCATCGTCCGCGACGACGTGGCCGCATCGCCGCTGGTCTCGACGCTGCTGGCCGAATGGCGCGATGGCCGCATCGTCGTGCCGCCTCATGCACGCTGGCGCGGCGCCCACTGGGTGTTATACCTGCTCGCCGATTTAGGCTGCGCCGATAGCGACGCACGCCTGCCTTCACTGCGCGAACAGGTCTGCGCGTGGCTGCTCAGTCCACAGCGCGAAGAGCCTACGTGCGGCAGCGTAGAGGGCCACGCACTCCACTACCTCCACTTTCTGCAGCTAGCCGACGAGCGCGCCGACGCGCTGGCTGCGCGTTTAATTTCCTGGGCCGAAGGGTGGCAGCCCCGCGAAACACCCGCTTCTTTTGCGCAGGCACTGAGCGCCATCCGCGGCCTCTATATGCACGGCCAGCAGCGCGATTGTGCAGCATCGCACGCAGCGGTCGAGCACCTCGTAGAGCGCCTGCTAGCGCGCAGCGCATTCTGCAAATCCGATTGCTCGACCCCACTGAGCGCAGACTTTATCTCGCTGCACTACCCGTGCTACGAACACGCCGACGTGCTCTTTGCCGTCAAGGTGCTAGGCGAAGTGGGTTGCGCGACCGACCCGCGCTGTCAGCCAGCTGTCCAGCTGCTAAAGGGCAAGCAGTTGGCCGACGGCACGTTTCCCGCCGAACGCAAATACTACCGGCCCGGTCGCTCGGACAGGGAGGGCGACTCGCTGGTAAACTGGGGCGGCACGCATCGGACGCGCGGCAATATCTTTGTCACCCTGGATGCGCTCGGCGCCCTGCGCGCGGCCGGCGAGCCCTTCTGAGCAGCACTGGATCGAGCAGCTTCAACGGCATAGCTTTAGCGTATGCGAACGGTATATCTCTCTCTTTTGCTGCTATCTTATCTGGGCTGTGCTCCCACCTACATTGCAACCGACGAGTCCTCTTCGTCCGACCGGCTCCCTTCCTTTGCTTCGCGCAGCGATTTCTTACAGCGGTTAGAGCCGCGCGGCGATCGAATTCTGTTTGGATCCGGCATAGACTTTGATCCATTTACCGACCGCAGTAGCTTGGAGCGCACACAGCCGGCTTACTACGAAGTAGCGTATGACTTGGCAACCCTGCCCTATGACTGGTATTTGCCCCTGCGCGACCTGCTCGCTCGCCACGAACACTACCTTTTACTGCAAATTGACGTAGGCATGGCCAGCGCCGGTCAGTCCTATGCACAGGCCGTGAGCGATGGCCGGCTCGACGAGGCCATTGACGCGCTGTGCTTCGGTCTAACTCAGCTGGGCCGCCCTGCCTTTTTGCGCGTTGGCCCCGAGTGCAACAACCCGTGGAACGACTACGATCCCGAATCCTATCAGCGGGCCTGGCAGCGCCTAGCCCAGACGCTGCGGGACCGCTGGAATCTGCAGCACGTTGCCTTGGTGTGGTCGATAGCCGCCGATGGACACCGCAAGTATATGGCACTCTACCCGGGGGACGAATACGTCGACTGGTGGTCGATCGACGTCTACACGCCGGCTGAGTTGAACCAGCGCACGGCGCATTCCTTTGTCGCCGAAGCGGCCGAACGCAGCTATCCCGTTCTATTGGAAACGGCGACCCCCATGAGCAGAACACCCAAGAGCGGCGACGAGCTATGGCGCCAGTGGTTTGATCCCCTTTTTCAATTCTTGCGACAAACGAGCAATATCAAGGCGCTGAGCTACCGCGACTGGGCCGAGTTTCGCCGCGCCGGAGATGCCGTCGCTGCCGAGCGCTTTCAGCTCGAGCTGAGCGACCCGACCTATCAACAGGCGACGACCTTAGAGGAGCTGCGCTGGTTTTTAGAGTGGGATTAGCGGAGTAGATTAGAG